>DXOL01000018.1:0-180663 GCA_019412825.1 Bacteroides thetaiotaomicron
TTATCGGAATGCAGGATCACGGTGATGACGTTTGGTTCCGCAATATCCGCGTGAAAGTTCTGGACTGATCACATAAATAATTCAAAGATAGGCTGTGTCAAAAGTAACATCAACATGGCATTTAGTTCTGAATGACAGAATGATATGCCCGACGAACTTCTGACACAGCTTTTTTATTTTAATACATGAACCCCTTTATCTACAAACATGAAACTCCAAATAAATCTATGTGCGCTGGCTCTTCTTTTAATGATTCCATTTACAGCCATGGCACAGTCTAAAACAAAAGCTAAAAAAGAAGTAGCGATTCAACTCTATTCTGTCAGAGATATATTGAATAAGGTGGACAATAAGGACGGCAAATGTGACGCCGCTTATATTACTCTTCTGAAGAACTTGGCGAAAATGGGTTATACCAGTGTAGAAGCCGCCAATTATAATAATGGAAAGTTTTACGACAGAACTCCCCGGCAATTTAAAAAAGATGTAGAATCTGCCGGACTAAAAGTACTGTCTTCACACTGTACGAGAGGATTGTCGGAGGAAGAACTGGCTTCCGGTGATTATTCACAGTCAATCCAATGGTGGGATCAATGTATTGCCGATCATAAAGCTGCCGGCATGAGTTACATCGTAGCTCCTTGGATGAATGTGCCTAAAACCCTCAAAGAGCTGGATACATATTGTGCTTATTACAATGAAATAGGCAAGCGCTGTAAACAGCAGGGAATGTCATTCGGATATCATAATCATGCTCATGAATTTCAGAAAGTAGAGGATAAGGTGATGTATGACTACATGATTGAGCATACAAATCCCGAATATGTTTTCTTCCAGATGGATGTTTATTGGGTAGTTCGCGGGCAAAACAGTCCGGTAGATTATTTTAATAAATACCCCGGTCGTTTTAAAATGTTCCATATCAAGGATCACAGAGAGATCGGACAGAGTGGAATGGTAGGTTTCGATGCTATTTTCAATAATGCGAAGACAGCCGGTGTGAAGCATCTTGTTGCAGAGATAGAAAGCTACAGTATGCCCGTAGAGAAAAGTGTCGAGGTAAGTCTGGATTATTTGTTGAATGCTCCTTTTGTTAAAAGCTCATACGCTAAATAAGGCATAAAAAAAAGTCTGTGCATGCTTTTAGCATGTCAGACTTTCAATTCTCTCTAGGCTGTTCTGAATTATTCAGCTACAGCTTCAGTTGCAGTGCTATCTGCATTTAAAGAGTCAGCTGCCTGAGCTGCTGCTTGTTCTGCTTCAGCTGCTGCTGCTTCTACAGCTGCGATTGAGTCAGCGATGCGGATAGAATCTTGTTGAGCTTTTGCTGCGTCAGCTGCTTTGTTACCACAAGATGCGAATGATACTGCTACGATAGCTACGGCCATCAAAACTAATTTTTTCATTTTCTTTGCTTTTTAAAAACGTAATACAATCAATTGCTTTATTAAAACGCTGCAAAGTTATGTACTTTTTCAATATGTTGTTCTCGAAAAGCCAACTATTTTTATAATTTTTTTTAGAAGCTTGTTATATTACGCCTTTAATCCATGTTTTAAAACATACTAATCGACAGCTATACTGTTATATAGATACCTTTTGATGCTTCTTTTCGGGGTTTTCTCAAATTCCGTAGGATAAAGCTGAATCTTGCTGACTTTTTCATACGCAGCTACATTATTATTCAAGTTCTTCAGATTTTCATCCATGATGGTTTTCAAGTTATCCGGATTGTTCAATCCGAGAGAATCCAGCGCTTCGTAATCCGCATAGACCAGTGCCACCAGTTTCTTGTTGCGTTCGATGACGAGACTTTCAAGAATGAATGGCAGGTTATTGAGTTTGGCTTCCAGTTCTTCGGGGAAGATGTTCTGTCCGCTCGAACTCAGAATCATGCTTTTGAGTCGTCCGCGGATGAAGATATTTCCGCTGGCGTCCATAGTGCCGAGGTCGCCGGTGCGTAGCCAGCCGTCTTCGGTAAACACTTCCTGCGTGGCTTCCGGATTTTTATAATATCCCACCATCACGTTTTCGCCACGTACCTGAATCTCTCCGGTTTCCGTTTCCGGATTCTCTTTGTAGATGCGTGCCTCCATGATATCCAGCACTTTGCCGGAAGAGCCTAAAATAAATTCATTCCAGGGAGCATAGCTGATCAGTGGTCCGCATTCGGTCATACCGTAACCGATGGTGAAAGGGAACTTTATTTTGTAGAAGAACTCTTCCACTTCCTGATTCATGGCAGCACCCCCGATAATGATTTCCTTGAAACGTCCGCCCAAAGCATCTATCAGCTTTTTCCGTATCTGATTGTAAATCTGGGTATCGAGCAAAGGAATGTTTAATGCCCATTTCATACCTTTCTTATTAATGAGCGGCTGGATGACATTTTTATATATTTTCTCGATGACCAGCGGAACAGTGATAATCAGGTTCGGTTTTACCTCCTCAAAAGCCTTCATGATAATTTTGGGAGAAGGCGTTTTACCGAGCAGGGTGACATGAGTTCCGACGGCAGTTGCAGTCAGAAAGTCGAAAGCGCAACCGTAGGCGTGTGCCAGTGGCAGGAAAGAAAGCACTTTATCTCCTTTTTTAAGTAACTCGGTGCGGATGCCGAAAGTGACATTGCCGGCAAGGTTGTTGCCTGTCAGCATTACACCTTTACTGAAGCCGGTAGTTCCCGATGTGTAGTTCAGCAACATTACCTTATCATTGGACAACGTAGTGTATTGAACGTCCTCGCGCGTGAATCCTTTCGGATAGGCAGCGTACATTTCATCATTGAGGTGTACCAGAAACTTCTGAATGGTTTCTCCGTCCCGCTGATAAAGGCAACGGAAGTCGGTGAGCGAAAAAACTCCGCGCAGTCCGGTCAGCTTTTCTTCTTCCAGGCTTTCCCAGATGCTGTCGCTGGTAAACAGGAAGACAGACTCGGAATGGTTGACGATATGATGAACATCGTTGGGCGTAAAGTCTTGCAGGATAGGGACGATGATGGCTCCGTAGGTAATGGTTGCCATGTAGGCGATGCACCAGTGTGCATTGTTTTTGCCGATAACGGCTATTTTATCTCCTCTGCGCAGGCTGCAATGTTTGAAAAGCAGGTGCATACGGGCGATTTCTCCGGCTACCTGACCATAAGTATAATGAACGGATTCACCATAATCGGTATAGCAAGGTAAATCCCAATTTTCCCGAAAACTATTTTCGTATAGTTTAATGAAATTCTCTTTAATCATTGCACGTTTTTTAGTGAATTGTGCAAAAATAGGAATAAACTTTCGTATCCTAAAGTGTTTTACTAATAATAATGTGTAACTTTGCAGGAAATATGCGTTATAACAGATTATGATAGATACCACTGTATTTCAAAATAAGACAGCCGTTTATTATACGTTAGGCTGCAAATTGAACTTTTCAGAGACTTCAACTATCGGCAAAATCCTGCGGGAGGCAGGAGTCCGGACTGCACGTAAAGGGGAAAAAGCAGACATCTGTGTGGTAAATACTTGTTCGGTGACGGAGATGGCAGACAAGAAATGCCGTCAGGCTATTCATCGGTTGGTCAAGCAGCATCCCGGGGCTTTCGTGGTAGTGACCGGATGTTACGCACAGTTGAAGCCCGGTGACGTGGCAAAGATAAAAGGAGTAGATGTAGTGCTGGGTGCCGAGCAGAAAGGAGACTTGTTGCAGTATCTCGGCGACCTCCATAAGCATGAAGAGGGAGAGGCATTCACTACCACCACCAAAGATATCCGTTCGTTTTCGCCTTCGTGTTCACGGGGCGACCGTACCCGTTTCTTCCTGAAAGTACAAGACGGATGCGATTATTTCTGTTCCTATTGCACCATTCCTTTTGCCCGTGGACGCAGCCGTAACGGTACTGTTGCCTCTATGGTGGAGCAGGCAAGGCAGGCTGCTGCCGAAGGTGGAAAAGAGATCGTACTGACAGGCGTGAACATCGGCGATTTTGGTAAGACTACCGGTGAGACTTTCTTTGATCTGGTGAAAGCGCTGGATCAAGTAGAGGGCATCGAACGCTACCGCATTTCCTCTATCGAGCCCAATCTGCTGACTGATGAAATCATTGAGTTCGTTTCCCATTCCCGTAGATTTATGCCTCATTTTCATATCCCGTTGCAATCCGGTTGCGATGAAGTGCTGAAATTGATGCGCCGTCGTTATGATACGGCTCTTTTTGCCTCTAAAGTAAAGAAAATCAAGGAAGTGATGCCGGATGCCTTTATCGGAGTCGATGTAATTGTGGGTACTCGTGGAGAGACGGAAGAGTATTTTGAACAGGCTTATCAGTTTATTTCCGGACTGGATGTGACACAGTTACACGTGTTCAGCTACTCCGAACGTCCGGGGACGCAGGCCCTGAAGATAGATTATGTGGTTTCGCCGGAAGAGAAACATCAGCGCAGCCAGCGCTTGCTGACACTTTCTGATGAAAAGACGCAGGCTTTCTATGCCCGCCATATCGGGCAGACCATGCAGGTATTGATGGAGAAATCAAAAGCAGGTACGCCGATGCACGGGTTTACCGCTAACTATATCCGCGTAGAAGTGGAGAATGACGAATCATTGGACAATCAGATGATTAACGTCCGACTGGGAGAATTTAATGAAGATATGACATCGCTTAAAGGCACAATTCTGATGAATTATGAAGTCTAGATTTATCTATTGGCTGGTATATAGCGGGATGTGGCTGTTTTCGGCACTTCCCTTCCGGGTGTTGTACCTACTTTCGGATTTCAATTACCTGTTGATGTACCGTATAGGGAGGTATCGCCGGAAAGTAGTGCGGGAGAATCTGAAGAAATCTTTTCCCGAGAAAGACAAGGAAGAAAGGCTGCAGATCGAACGTCGTTTCTACCGTTACCTTTCCGACTATATGCTTGAAGACTTGAAAATGCTCCATATGTCACCCGAAGACCTGTATAAGCGGATGACTTATAAGAATACGGAACAATACCTGGAACTGACCGAGAAATATGGCGGAATCATCGTAATGATTCCTCATTATGCCAATTATGAATGGCTGATCGGGATGGGCTCTATTATGAAGCCGGGTGATGTACCGATGCAAGTCTATAAGCCTCTGAAAGATAAGTATCTGAATGAATTGTTTCAACGCATCCGCTCCCGCTTCGGAGGCTATAACGTTCCGAAACATTCTACGGCACGCGAAATTATCAAGTTGAAGCGCGAAGGCAAAAAGATGGTTGTCGGTCTGATTACGGACCAGTGGCCCAGCGGAAGCGAAAAATACTGGACTACTTTTTTGGGGCAGGAAACCGCCTTTCTGAATGGTGCGGAGCGCATTGCGAAAATGATGAACTTCCCTGTGTTCTATTGTGATCTGACAAAACCCGGAAGAGGGTATTGCGTAGCTGAATTTAAGCTGATGACAGAGAAACCGAAGGAAACGGGTGAGGGAGAAATTACGGAAATGTTTGCTAATTATCTGGAACGGACGATTCGCAGGGAGCCGGCTTATTGGCTGTGGTCTCATAAACGTTGGAAAGCTTCTAAGGCTGAATGTGAAAGGGGGTAAGGATGAAAGTGTCGGTGGTTATTCTGAATTGGAACGGGTGCGATATGCTTCGTACTTTTCTTCCGTCCGTGATCCGCTATTCGAAGAGCGAAGAAGTAGAAGTCTGTGTGGCCGACAATGGCTCTACGGATGCTTCTGTGGAAATGCTTCGGGAAGAATTTCCTTGTGTCCGGATCATTGTGCTGGATCAGAATCATGGATTCGCAGATGGATATAATCTGGCTTTACAGCAGGTAGAAGCGGAGTATGTGGTACTTCTGAACTCTGATGTTGAGGTGACCGAACATTGGCTCGAACCGATGATCTCCTATCTTGATGCTCATCCGGAGGTAGCTGCCTGTCAGCCGAAAATCCGTAGCCAGCGGCAAAAAGAGTATTTTGAATATGCCGGAGCAGCCGGAGGATTTATAGATAAGTACGGTTATCCGTTCTGTCGTGGGCGTATAATGGGAGTGGTCGAAAAGGATGAAGGACAGTATGATACGATCCTGCCGGTTTTCTGGGCAACGGGAGCCGCCCTGTTTATCCGTCATGCGGATTATCGTGAGGCGGGCGGACTGGACGGACGTTTCTTTGCCCACATGGAAGAGATTGATTTATGCTGGCGACTACGTTCCCGTGGTCGGGAAATCGTTTGCATTCCTCAAAGTACGGTCTATCACGTCGGTGGTGCAACTCTGAAAAAGGAGAATCCCCGCAAGACTTTTTTGAATTTTCGTAATAATCTTGTCATGCTCTATAAGAATCTTTCGGACGAAGAGTTAAATAAAGTGATGCGTATCCGGACTTGTCTCGATTACGTGGCCGCATTCACATTTCTGCTGAAGGGACAGTTGGACAACGCCCGTGCGGTGATGCGTGCCCGGAAAGAATACAAACAGATTTGTCCTTCATTTTCTTCTTCCCGTAAAGAAAACTTAAGAAAAACTTCTTTGAATCCAATCCCTGAACGGATAAAAAGTAGTATCTTGTGGCAGTTTTATGTGGGAGGGTGCAAAAGATTCTCTCAATTGTCGGATTTAAAAGGATAACAAAATGGAACCAAAAGTAAGGAGAGGCATCGGGCTGGTAGCACATGATGCCATGAAAAAAGACCTCATCGAATGGGTGCTGTGGAACTCGGAACTGTTGATGGGAAATAAATTCTATTGTACAGGTACTACGGGTACTCTGATTCTGGAAGCACTGAAGGAGAAGCATCCTGAAGTGGAGTGGGACTTCACAATTCTGAAATCCGGTCCTTTGGGAGGTGACCAGCAGATGGGATCGCGTATTGTGGACGGTCAGATTGATTATCTATTCTTTTTCACTGACCCTATGACTTTGCAGCCACATGATACGGATGTTAAAGCATTAACCCGACTGGCCGGTGTTGAGAACATCGTTTTCTGCTGTAACCGTTCTACGGCGGATCATATTATTTCCAGTCCTCTGTTTATGGACCCCGATTACGAACGTACTCATCCGGATTATTCCAGTTATACGAAACGGTTCGAAAACAAATCCGTGGTAACGGAAGCTGTAGAATCGGTAAATAAAAGAAAAAGAAAGAAGAGATAGGTCGTTATAGACTGAAAATATGATAGTGTGAGGCTGCTTCAAGTAAAAATGAGGCAGCCTTACTTGTGCCATGCCTTTGGCACGACGATGCCACGCCTTTGTCACAACTGTGCCACACCCTTGTCACAACCGTGACACTCCTTTGGCACAACTGTGCCCATTACTTGACACAAGCGGAATGATAGGGTGTTGTGAATAAGTTGACCGGATGTGGCAGTCTGGATGATAGGATGACAGACCGATGTGCTTCTTGATAATAACACAAACTGATAAAGCAAAGGTACTTATCTGCTGCAATGCAGTTCTATCCCGGCTGAGTCGATGTCTGCTCCCATAGGCGGATTCCGTTTGGAAAGACGAAGTTCTATTTCTTCAATGGTGGGAAATTCTGCCAATAGTCTTTTAGCTATTCGTCCGCATACGTGTTCCAGCAACTTCGACGGGATGGACATTTCAGCTTTCACGGCTTGGTGTATTTCGGCATAGTTGACCGTATCCGCCACGTCGTCTGTTTGAATAGCCTGACTGATATCTACCTTCAACTTCAAGTTGATAATATACTCATTTCCAATGATATTCTCTTGGGTGGCTACTCCATGATAAGCGAAGCAGCAGATGTCTTTCAGCAAAATATAGCTGTTGTTTATCTTCATATCTTTTGTTTTCTAAAAAAGTAAAGGTAAGGCTTTATTTCTTTTTATAAAGTGTTTTCAATCATTTTTGTTCGCTTATTAAATGAATGAAAGGCTTTATAAATGAGATTTTAGTCATCAGCTATGTAATTCAACTGCCATTTTTAGTCCCATGGAAGACGTCGTGCGATATCTATAATATGGGGGACTTCTTTATTCAAAGGTTCGCCGTTCAGTACAGTTTCATATTTTTTTAAATAGGCTTCTGCCATTACGCTTGAATTGAATAAATCTCTGGCATATTCGTGGCAGACTTTCGGAGAATATTGTGCTGACTGTATATGTTCGGCCATTTCCTGTCCGTGAGCAGTCAGAAAACCGACTTCCGGTGAAACGAGTTCGGGAAGCGCACCGTAGGGAGTACCGAATACGGGAGCTCCGAAGTATAAGGATTCGGTGATTGCCAGCCCGAAAGGTTCGTGCCATGTAACGGGGAAAATAAGCCCTTTTGACTGCTCAATAATAGCTTTTTTCTTTGAATCATCTACCATTCCATGAAAATGAATCCGTGGATTCCATGTGAATCGGAAGCCCATTTTGAGATTGAGGCGATAACCGCCTAAAACGTCCAGTTGCGCGTTCTTGATGCTTTGGACGACAGCGATAGCTCCTTTGATATTTTTGACCTTCCAGGCTGCTTTGCCTAGAAAATGGTAGTTTTTTCTGGAGAGGGTGAGATTGGCAGGACCGTAATCATCCCAGTCCAGTCCATTGTAAACGAATGATTCGCTTCCGAGTCTTTGTGCATGATTACGTGATACAAAAACGATGTTCCGGTCTGCGTTGGCTGGGATTCCATTGCCGTGTATGGTCAGTAAGTGCGGCTTGGTGATTCCTTCGGGAACGGGAATGTTGAAATGTACGATGTCCGCGTCTGTGGGGATTTGGGTGTTCAGATGTACGCTAGGGTCCAGTTCTATCATTTTAGCGAAAGGACAGGAGGAACCTTTTCCTGCGATGAAGGTGACTTTGTGTCCGCGCTTATTAAGTTCCTTACCCAGATACCACATTACTCTTTGAGTTCCGCCGTATTTTATAGATGGAATTTTATCTCCTAAGACAATCGTTATATTCATTTGTTCTCGGTCTATAGTTCTTTGGAACAAAAGTAGTAAATTATTTGATAATTAAACTTAGAGTTAAGAAAAGTTTGGCTTGCACAATGTTTTATTATTTGACTTTTAATAAATCCTTCTGTGCTACCAACTGCGGAATTATCTTAAGCAGGATAGGGGTAAAGAGAATGCAGATAGCCAATGTCAGCAGGAGCAGTGCGCTTGCTTCTGCCCAGTCGTTATGAATATAATGCGAAACGATTGGTCTTGCAAAGTGTATAACCGGTCCATGAATGCTGAGTGTGATAATGGAATATCTCCCCAGATAAGAAACGATACTTATTCTTTTTATTTTCTTACAGATCAGCATAATCATAAAGATTCCGGCAAATGCGGCAATGTATACCTGGAATATGTTGCCGGGATAATTGTTGGTCCGCATACCCGGCGTGGTGGCGGTGAAGTACATTACGACCAGTGCCAGCAGGACAAATGCGGGAATAATCTTGTCGAACCGATGACTGGGGAACAGGAAGAAGTTATATCGGCGAACCCAAAAGCCTGCTACATAGAAGGGAAGGGCAGTCATCGCAACGTCTATATACAAAGGAAGTTTGATGTGAAATTTGCCCAGGAAGAATCCTGTGCATCCGATCAGTAACGTTGCTGCAAACATCAGAGATAAATGCTTTTCACGTAGATAATGAATCAGATAGAACAGAATATTGCAGTTGAACAGAGCAAGCAGAAACCAGATGGGAGGATTGAACTTGATGAGGTCGTGCCCGTGAAAGACAAACAGTAATTCTCTCCATGATACAGGGAGATGGAAAGTTCCCGGTGCAATCTTCCATACAATGTATTTTAGTAGAAAAGCGCTGACGTAGAAGAAGATAAAGGGAATGATTAGCTTATTGGTCTTTCGGATAATGAAACCGGATAATCCTTCGTAAGGCTTGAAGAAAATTCCTGAGATAAAGAAATAGAGAGGCATACGAAAGCAGGATAGCATGGAATGCTTGTCAAGCTGGTCGAAAGCGCCTCCGATATGCGCCATCACTACCAGAATAATGCAGACTCCCTTGGTTAAGTCCACAAAATCAATACGCTGATGCTGATTGTCTCCCATTTATTTTGCGTTGCGTTTTTGCGTTGCAAAGATACTTGATTAATTGGAAAAAACGGAATGAAGGAAGATAAAGAATTGCCGCATGGTAGAGAAACAGAGGTGTCAAAACCATCAGCTGATTTTATTCAGACACAAGATGACACGGATTTACAGTTTTAAGAGATTATAGGTCTAAAAAACGTGTTAATCCGTGTCACCTGTGCCTAAAGATATTTATTTCTTGGGAGCTCTGCCGGTGTATTTTATCAGCTCACGTATCTTGTCATTGAGTTCTGCTGCTTTCATCAACTGTTCCAGAGTGAGGTGCATCCGGTAACGCCAATAATTGCGCGGATTGGCTGGTACATTGATCCGTTCTTCCTGTACATTCGGATTTCTCCATTTGCCATCAATGCTCAGCCAGTCTTGCAAGGACAGAATACAAAGTATGGAATTGCTTTTCAGATGATTGCGCACCACTTCTTCGCACAAATCGGGAGTGGCGACCGTCGGTGCGGTTCCGTAATGTCCCAGCATCGTGTTGTAGTAACGCTGTGTCTGCAGGTAATCCTCTTCCCACCAGCCTCGCAAAGTAGACATATCATGAGTGGAGATGGTACAAACCGACCGATATGGATATTCATTTAAATAGCCGAACTCGTACATCGGATTCTTTGGCATCCGCTGAATCTCCAGACTGAGAATGCGAAGATCATTCATGACGGACGAAACACAATCCGGAATCATGCCCAGGTCTTCTCCGCAAACCAGCATACGTGTCGATTGTGTCAGTTGCGGCAGTTTCTTCATAGCTTGCTGGCGCCAGAAATCGTTGTGGCGGTGATAATAATACTGGTCATATAACTTGTTAAACGCGTTCTGTTCCTGCTCATTGAGTGAACGGAAGATGAAATCGCGTTGTATTCCGATGCGTGGATGATATTTATCTTTTTCTTTCGTATCCGGTACAAAAAGAACATCACTGATCAATGTGTATAGTCCGTCCCGAATCCAAAGACTGTTTTCATCATTCTTTCCCGCAAAGAAACTCTCCACTTCCCGTTGGGTGGCAAACTCCGGTTTCATGTGATAAATACCGGGTGCTTCGGCAGGAAGAAGAAAAGTCTGTTTCACATAATCGGTATGCGGACCGAATACTTGCCCGAGGAAGGATTCATGAATATATGGAATCAGATATTCTTCCCGAAAGGGGAGGCCGTAACTTTCGATTTCCTCCCGACTCATAGGGATGGAGGGAATGAATTGTCCGAGTAATCCGTGTACGGCATGCATCGGGATTTCCCAGATACGGAAGAAACCGAGGATGTGGTCAATCCGGTAAGCGTCGAAGTACTCTGACATTTTTTGGAAACGCTTCATCCACCAGCGGTAGCCGTCCTTTTCCATGACATCCCAGTTGTACGTGGGGAATCCCCAGTTTTGTCCGTTCACGGAGAAATCATCGGGAGGGGCGCCCGCTTGCCCGTTGAGATTGAAGTAATAAGGTTCGGTCCATGCTTCCACACTGTTACGGCTGATGCCGATAGGGATGTCCCCTTTGAGTACGACACCGTGTTCGCGGGCGTATTTCGTAGCGGCTACCAATTGCAGGTGCAGGTGAAACTGGATATAATAATAGAGTGCGATATGCGGGTAATCTACAGAATCCGGCTGGCACATCTTCTCTATATCTTGTACATTATAAACGGAATGTCTGGGCCATTCACGGAAATTAGGTGTCTGAAAGGCATCGCGCAGATAGCTGAAAACAGCGTAAGGTTGCAGCCACTCCTTGTTGGCATCAAAGAATTCGCCGAACTCTCCGGAGGCTAATACTTTTTCTCCTTCCTGCTTGAAGATCAGTCGGAAGTATTCCCATTTTGTTTGGTTGACAGCTTCGTAATCCATCGCCGGCAGGCTGTTGAGTTCTTTCTGTTTTTTGTTGAACTTCGCTGCGGCTGACTTGTCTTTCAGTGTTCCCATCTGCTTTATATCCGCATACATCGGGTGGAAAGCATAAATGGAGATACTATTATATGGATAAGAATCGGTCCACGCATGAGTCATGGTCGTATCATTGATCGGTAATATCTGTATTACCTTTTGTTGGGTACTTACAGCCCAGTCAATCATGCGTTTCAAATCTCCGAAATCTCCTACTCCGAAACTGTTCTCTGATTTCAGTGAAAAGACTGGGATGGCTATACCGGCCCCTTTCCATACCGGAATATCGAAATAGGCATATCGGTCGGAGATGACCAGCGTCTCATTTGTTTTCAGTTCCGGGTCGGCGAGATAGCGGTTGGGGTTATTTTCCCAGCAGTCCGCTTTCTTTTCTTCTTTATGGTAAAGGATGAATTTGTATTCCAGCGGGAATTTCAGCTTACTTGCATCCAGCTCGATCTGCCATTCCGGAAAGTTTGCATCGCTCATGAGAATCGCTTTGTCCGGGTCCCAGTTTCCCAATGCTTTCTGATTTCCGCAAATTGCCAGACAATAGTCTTTGTTGATGCGTGGGGCGTATGCCTTGATGACCAGCCCTTTTCTGTGACAAGGCGGAATTTCAGCTCTGTCGGGATGGGCTAACAAGGCTTCCGTGAAAGCCGAGCTGTAGTAATACAATTGTTCGGGGATATTTTTCCAGCAGTCTTTAATCTGATACTTCTTTTTAGAGTTACCGGATAAAAAGAGACGTCTCGGAAAGCTGTCCCATTCTTTGCGGATGATGATTTGGTTTTGTTCTATCTGATAGCTGTAATTGATAGTCATTCCTTCTTTGGGAACTTCCAGTTCCACGTCTGCCGTCCAGTATATGCCGTCTGTGGTATGCATGGGGATCGACTCCGGCAGCAGTCCGGCAATCCTGACTTCTTCTCCCCAACTGGTACGATATTCGATGTTAAATGATACAGTCATATATATTAGATTTTGATTAGACACTAATGACTATGCAAGTATAAGACATTTTTTTGAATAAAAAATAAAAGGAGTCGTATTAGGACTCCTTTTAATCTTTTGTTTATATATTAATTAACATACGTCATATGTTAACCGCATCTGGAAGCACCGCAAGTGGTACAGATCAGACAGCCTTCCTGATAGACCAAAGTCTCATTACCACAATTCGGGCATTTCTTTCCTTTGGCTTCCGTTCCGTCCTGAATATATTTCTTCAATGCACGTTCTACACCGTTCTTCCAAGTGTTGATGCTTTCACTGTTCAGTTGCAGAGAACCTACCAGCTTGATAACCTGCTCAATCGGCATCCGGTAACGGAGTACGCCGGAGATCAGCTTCGCATAGTTCCAGTATTCCTTGTTGAACTTCTCTGACAATCCTTCGATAGTCGTCTTATATCCACGTTTGTTTTCGAACTGGAAGTCGTAACGCTTGGTTCCGTCCTCGTCTACATTCTTGATAATGCGTCCGCTAGTAACGCTTTTCGGCAACAGGATACCTTCGTCGTCATCCTGCAAACCGGTGAATATCTCGTAAGGATGTCCATCCAGCAGTCCTACGAAAGCCACCCATTTCTCTTTGTTATTCTGGAAACGAACCACGTCGGCTTCCAGTACTCTCGGGCGTGTTTCTACTACCGTAGGCGGTTTGCAAGGAGGGAGTGTCTCCTTCTTATCCGATTTGGTTGAAATCAAGACTCCGGAACGTGAGCCGTCGCGGTATACCGTACATCCTTTGCAACCGGATTTCCATGCTTCTACATACAGGCGGTTGACAAGATCCTCGTCTACATCGTTCGGCAGGTTGATGGTTACGCTGATAGAGTGGTCTACCCATTTCTGGATTCTTCCCTGCATCTTCACTTTCATCAACCAGTCTACGTCATTGGAAGTCGCTTTATAATAAGGTGACTTGGCCACCAGCTCGTCAATCTCTTCCTGCGAATAACGCTTGGCGGGATCGTATCCGTTAGCTTCCATCCATGTCACGAACTTATGATGGAATACGATATATTCTTCGAATGCGTCGCCTGTCTCGTCAACAAAGTCAACGTGTACATTCGTATCGTTCGGGTTTACTTTTCTTCTACGCTTGTAAACGGGCAGGAAGACCGGTTCGATACCGGAAGTCGTCTGTGTCATCAGACTGGTTGTTCCTGTAGGAGCAATCGTCAGACATGCAATATTACGGCGACCGTATTTCTTCATTTCTGCGTACAATTCCGGATCAGCCTCGGCAAGACGCTGAATGAACGGATTGTTCTGTTCACGCTCATTGCTGTATATTTCGAAAGCACCACGTTCTTTTGCCATTTCAACCGAAGAACGATAGGCACCGAGGGCCACTGTCTTATGTACTTTTTCTGAAAATTCGGTAGCTTCTTCCGTTCCGTAGCGCAGACCTAAAGCAGCAAGCATATCGCCTTCCGCAGTAATGCCCACACCTGTACGGCGACCTTGACCGCTCTTCTTGTATATCTTGTTCCACAAGTTGCGTTCGGCAAGTTTTACTTCTTCGCCTTCCGGGTCCAGGTCGATCTTTTCCATGATACGTTCGATCTTCTCCAGTTCGAGGTCGATGATGTCGTCCATGATGCGTTGAGCCAGCGCAACGTGTTTTTTGAACAGTTCGAAATCAAAATAGGCATCCGGTTTAAACGGATTTACTACATAAGAATATAGATTGATAGCCAGCAGGCGACAAGAGTCATAAGGACACAATGGAATCTCACCGCATGGATTGGTAGATACAGTCTTGTAACCTAAATCTGCGTAGCAATCGGGCACGGATTCACGGATAATCGTATCCCAGAATAAAACACCGGGTTCTGCCGATTTCCATGCATTGTGCACAATCTTCTTCCATAAGGTGGAAGCATCTATTTCTTTTGTGGTGGTCGGACTTGCCGATTCAATCGGATATTGTTGTATATAAGGTTTTCCGTCAACTGCTGCCTGCATGAAAGCGTCGTCCAGCTTCACGGAAACATTGGCTCCGGTTACTTTTCCTTCCGTCATTTTGGCGTCAATGAAGGCTTCCGAATCCGGATGCTTGATAGATACACTCAGCATTAATGCACCACGACGACCGTCCTGAGCGACTTCGCGGGTAGAGTTGGAATAACGTTCCATGAACGGAACGAGACCGGTAGAAGTCAATGCCGAATTTTTTACGGGAGAACCTTTCGGGCGGATGTGAGATAAGTCATGACCTACTCCTCCGCGTCTTTTCATGAGCTGTACTTGTTCCTCGTCGATTTTGATGATAGCGCCATAAGAGTCTGCTGCGCCGTCTACCCCGATTACGAAGCAGTTGGATAGTGAAGCGACCTGATAGTCATTACCGATACCCGTCATCGGGCTTCCTTGCGGAACGATGTACTTAAAATGATCCAGCAGATCATACAGTTCCTTTGCAGTCAATGCATTCGGATACTTTGATTCGATACGTGCTACTTCATTGGCAATTCTCCAATGCATATCTTCCGGAGATTTTTCATAGATGTTTCCGAAAGAATCCTTTACTGCATACTTGTTTACCCAAACCCTTGCAGCAAGCTCGTCGCCTTGAAAATATCGTAAAGATTCTTCATAAGCTTCGTCATAAGAATAAATTTGTTTTTCCACGATCCAATGTGTCTTAGATTTTATTATTTAATAAGTAATGTGTAGAAGTTTACTTATCAGTAACAAATGTGGCTGCAAAGCTAAGAATGTTTTTTCATCTATCAAAATAAAAATGAAACATTTTATCAACAGGCTTTAAGTTTTCCATTTGCTCTTGTTAAGTATTTGATTAACAGTTAACTTTGCTTTTTGTTCATGGCTTTAAGTTTTCCAAAAAGAAAATTAGATTATTTCATTGATATGGCAAAATAATATTTCTTTTTGTATCTTTGCAAAAAAAAGATATGTTTGAGACCGTAAAGAACAGAAGAACAATCCGGAAATATCTGCAGAAAGATATTGCTCCTGATTTGTTAAATGATTTGCTCGAAACCTCTTTCCGTGCTTCTACGATGGGAGGGATGCAACTTTATAGTGTAATTGTGACTCGTGACGCGGAAATGAAAGAGAAACTTTCTCCTGCTCATTTCAATCAGCCGATGGTAAAGGGGGCACCTGTCGTGCTTACTTTTTGTGCCGATTTCCGTCGTTTCAGCAAGTGGTGTGAACAGAGAAACGCTGTTCCCGGCTACGATAATTTAATGTCTTTTATGAATGCATCTATGGATACCTTGTTGGTTGCGCAAACCTTCTGCACATTGGCAGAAGAGGCAGGCTTGGGTATCTGTTATCTGGGAACGACTACTTATAACCCGCAAATGATCATCAATACACTTCAGCTGCCGAAACTGGTATTCCCTATTACGACAATCACAGTCGGCTATCCGGACGGTACTCCGGCTCAGGTGGACCGCTTGCCTCTGGAAGCTGCCGTGCACCAAGAAGTTTACCATGATTATACTCCGGAAGACATCGATCGCTTGTACGAGTATAAAGAATCACTGCCGGAAAATAAACAGTTTATAGAAGAAAATAAGAAAGAAACTCTGGCACAAGTGTTTACGGATGTACGTTATACAAAGAAAGACAATGAATTTATGTCTGAGAACTTGTTGAAAGTACTTCGTCAACAAGGATTTCAATGATAAGTAATAGGTAATAGGTAATAAGTAATAGCTATGCGAACTGCACTTGTTTATGCAGCTTCGATATTACCTATTACTTATTACCTATTACTTGAATTATGCTTTCTTCTTCAGCAACGACTCAATCTCCTGGACCTCAGCCTGAAAGCTTTTGTCTACTTCCAGCTGGCCTTTTACAGTTTTGCAAGCGTGCAGTACAGTCGCATGATCCTTATTGCCGATGAACTTACCGATTTTTGAAGTCGAGAAATCCGTATAATTCTTAGCCAGGTACATTGCAATCTGACGTGCCTGAACTACTTCTCTCTTTCTGGATTTGGTGTGAATAGCCGAAGCTTCCAGATCGAAGTGCTTGCATACTACTTTCAGTATATCGTCAATGGTAACTGCTTTTGTTTCGTTGTGAACTACGCCGTGTACAATATGTTGGGCTAAATCCAGGTCTATTTCTTTGTTGAAAATAGTAGAGCGTGCCATAATGGCGATGACGATACCTTCCAGGTCTCGTACACTCTCATTTACATTTTCAGCGATATAGTCGATCACTTCCGGTGGGAATTGCAGACCGTCGCGGTGTATCTTGTTCCGCAGGATGTTTTTGCGGAGTTCGACAGTCGGTTTTTCCAGTTCTGCCACCATTCCCCATTTGAAACGGGTCAACAGACGTTCTTCCATACCCTGCAATAATACCGGGGCACGGTCGGAAGTCAGTATAAGCTGCTTTCCGTTTTGATGTAAATGATTGAAGATATGGAAGAAAGTATTTTGAGTTTTCGTTACTCCGGCAAATTCCTGAATATCATCAATGATTAATACATCAATTGTCTGGTAGAAGTTGATAAAGTCGTTGGTCGTGTTATTACGTACGGAGTCTGTATATTGCACTTGAAACAGATGTGCCGAAACATACAATACTCTTTTATCGGCATATAATTCTTTGATTTTAGTACCGATTGCGTTTGCCAGGTGTGTTTTCCCCACTCCGGACGCTCCGTAAAGGAACAATGGATTGAAGGCAGTACCTGCTGGATTTTGCGCAACCGCTTCTGCTACGCTTCTTGAAAGTTTGTTGCTGTATCCTTCTATAAAGTTCTCGAAGTTATAGTTCGGGTTCAAGTGCGGGTCTAAGTCCTGTACGGCAGGAGCTTTCAGGAAACTGGGCGCCTTGTTGCCACCGACGATGCTTTTAGGAGTAACAGCTGTAGAACGATTGCTTGCTTCGAGATTCACGGTTTGATTCGGAATCGAAGTCTTGTCGACCATGACGTTATACATTAACTTGGTGCCTTCGCCAATAGCTTTGTACAATGTCTTTCGCAGCAAATCCACGAATTTCTCTTCCAGTATTTCATAGAAAAACTGGCTCGGGATCTGTACGATCAATGTTTTGTCCTCATATTTTAATGGAACAATCGGGGCAAACCAAGTATTATATGTCGTCTCTGGAACATTGTCTTTAATTACTTCGAGACAGCGGTTCCAAAGTACAACATGATTTGATTCAATCATAGTGACTTTAATACATTTATTAAATTAAGCGAAACTTCTACGTTTGCAAAATTGGGAATCTTATTTGGAAAAAACAAATTAGCTTTTTCTTGTTTTTCTCGGGCAAACAATAATGTGTTTACTTTCAATGACTTATAGAATTGTGTTGGAACACTGTCTGTTTCCCCTCTCTTGCAAAATTATAAGTATCTGTATTTTAGTTGTTTATCGTTTTATTCTTGCTCTTTTATACTTCCCGTACTTGTTTGTACGGGAATATTATTTCGGTCTGTAGATAGACTTTTGCAGAGGTTATACTCCCTTTTATATACCGCCTGCTTATTTAGATAAAATCTATATAAGAAAGATTTGCTACTTGTCTTTCTTCCCGAATAAAGAGAAATGAACGTACCGTTTGGGGTGTGCTTTCAGGTCTTCCAGTAAGCTCGCCGCATTCTCTGTGGTAGCGTTCAGATTGTTATATAAAGCAGGGTCGTTGAAGAGCAGTCCGATAGTGTTATCTTTGCTGTTCAACTTCTCTGTAATCATTTTTACGTTAGCGAGTGTTGCGTCAACTTTTTGGAAAATGGCGCTGTAGTCCACTTCCTTCAAGTTACCGCTGATCGCTACAAAATTATCTCCGATGGTATTGAGCTTGCCGGTCAGCTGGGGGATGTCCTTGCTCATGAGTCCTTTCATCTGAGAGCTGACTACAGCAAGATTGGCGGTAGTCGTTTCGATAGAGTGCAGCGTAGAAGGGATGCTCTTGTCACCTACGATGTTGTTCAGTGAGGTGAGGATGGAATCCAGTTTCGGCAACATATTTTCTATTTGCGGCATGAGTTTCGCTACGCTTTCCATCATTCCGTTGTTCAATGTGCCGGGGATGGTGTCGCCTATCGCATATTTTTCACGCGGGTTGTTGGCGAGAAGAATGTTCATGCGTACGCCTCCCATCAATTCGGATACAAGTTCTGCGCTACTTCCTTTCGGGATGCGGAGTTCGGTGTCCAGTTCGACTTCTACGATCACATTTCCGGGATTTACATAGTCATATTCGATGTCGCGTACAATACCTACACGAACGCCATCAGCAAATACGGGGCTTGACTTGGTCAGTCCGTTTACATTCTGAAACTTGGCATAGAAATAGCTTGAAGGCTGAAACATATGTATGCCTTTCAGCCAATTAATTCCATAAACAAGCACGCATAATGCTACGATACCTGCAATTCCTATTCGAACTTCTTTTGTAATGTACTTCATTTTATTTTCTATTTATTTCTTCTTTTTTTAAATTCGGCTATCGCTTCGTTGACATTCATCTTTTCTCCGTTTCGGAAGGCGATGATGAATGCGTCTTTGAACTGTGCCGAGATAGTACGCTTGGTGCGTAATACTTTATTATAATCACTGGAAGCGCCATACGTATATTTGTACAGTCCTTTTTCTTTGTAATAATCCACATCCTTCAGTCCTTTCAGTCGTTTGTCATTCTTTGTCAGAGGCTTTGAGGAGGTGAGTATCTGTATCTTAAACGTTATTTCGCTGTCATTGGTTGCGTTTTCTGAGACAATAGGCCGTTTAGGAGCTGTTTTTGTGGCGGTGGCGGATTTTGTACTTGCTTCGGCCATCAGTTCCCTTTGTCTCGGGGTGCTGTCCACTTCTTCGGAGTCTTTCTGCGCTTGGACGATTTCCGGAGCGCTTGCTGCCGGTTCTTCGGTTGGGATAATTGTTTTGCTGGCTCCGGTCAGGCGTATCTCCTGTTCTCTTTTATAGTTTAAGAATGCGTGGTAGATGCCTTTGGCCATTGTGTTGGCTCCCTCTTCCGAGTTGAGATAGCGTTCTTCTTCCGGAGTTGAGATAAATCCTAGTTCTACCAGGATGCTTGGCATGGCGCTTGCTTTCAGCACCAGGAATCCGGCTTGGTGCACTCCGCGGTCTACCCGTTTGCAGGTGTGGCGGAATTGCTTCTGTACAAGTGATGCCAGATGTACGCTTTGTTCCATGTATTTATCCTGCATAAATTCGAAGATAATGTAGGATTCTGCCGAGTTCGGGTTGAAGCCGGCGTATCTGGTCTGATAGTCGCTTTCGTATAGGATTACCGAGTTCTCTCGTTTGGCTACTTCCAGATTGGCATCGGATTTGGCCAGACCCAGTGTCCATGTAGAAGCTCCTTTGGCGGTACGGTTTTTTGCCAGGGCGTTGGTGTGGACAGAGATAAAGAGATCGGCTTTTGCATTATTGGCTATTTCTGCCCGTTGGTCCAGAGGTATAAAGACATCCCTGCTGCGGGTATATACCACTTTGACGTCATCGCAGTTTCTTTTGATCAGGTTTCCCAGTTTCAGTGCGACGTTCAGATTGATGGTTTTCTCTTTGGATATTTTTCCTATGGCGCCGGGGTCATGACCTCCATGTCCGGCATCGATGACTACAACAAAATCTTTCCCCCATAAATTGCCGGTACATAGGGGAGAAGCAAGTAGCCAGAGGCAGATTGATATATATAATATGTAGGTTCTATGCGGTTTCATATTTAAATACGGTGCAAATGTAGTAGAATTTTGCAGAAAACTCATGATTTACACTTAAGTTTTGTGTTTTTTTCGGTTTAATGGTAGCTTTTCTCCCGAAATCTCTGTTACTTTGTACCTCCAAGAAAAAATATACGACGATGCTTAAGTTTTTGAAGAATTGGACGTTGCCTATTGCGATGCTGGTAGGTGCTGTCGGTTATCCGATATTTATCTACTTCTCTTTTCTGACTCCCTATCTTATCTTTACGATGTTACTGTTGACTTTTTGTAAGGTATCACCGCATGATTTGAAGCCTAAACCGCTGCACGCATGGTTGTTGCTGATTCAGATTGGGGGTGCGTTCCTTGCTTACTTATTGCTTTACCGTTTCAATAAGATTGTAGCGGAGGGGGTGATGGTATGTATTATTTGTCCTACGGCTACGGCTGCCGCGGTGATTACTTCCAAGTTGGGAGGGAGTGCGGCAAGTCTGACTACTTATACGTTGTTGGGTAATATCGGTGCTGCTATCGCGGTGCCTATTCTTTTCCCTTTGATAGAGGTAAATCCGGATGTAAGTTTTTGGGGAGCATTTCTGGTTATTTTGAGTAAGGTGTTCCCATTGTTGATCTGTCCTTTCCTTGTAGCATGGCTGTTGAGTAAATTCCTGCCGAAAGTGCATCAGAAGTTACTGGGATATCATGAACTGGCCTTTTATTTTTGGGCGGTCTCTTTAGCTATCGTGACGGCTCAGACCCTGTATTCGTTATTGAACGATCCCGCGGATGGATTCACGGAAATAATGATTGCAGTCGGTGCCTTGATTGCCTGTTGCTTGCAGTTCTTTTTGGGAAAGACTATCGGCTCGGTCTATAATGACCGCATCAGTGGCGGGCAGGCGCTGGGGCAGAAGAATACGATTCTTGCTATCTGGATGGCGCATACTTATCTGAATCCGTTGTCGTCTGTTGCTCCCGGTTCGTATGTCCTGTGGCAAAACATTATTAACAGCTGGCAGTTGTGGAAAAAGAGAAAAACAAGGGATTGAAGCTACCTTACTGCTGATAGTTTCCTACTGTAGAACTATTGTTTTTTGCTTGATGAAACTTTAGTTTCATCGTCTTGAAACCGGAGTTTCCTCTGCTTGAAACTTTGGTTTCTTCAGCTTGGAACTAAAGTTTCTGCGGCTTGAAACTATTGGTTTCAATGCTTTGGAACTGTAGTTTCATCGCATGGAAACCAACTTAACTAAGGTATTCTTTGATTTATCATTCCAAGGAGCAATATATGATAGTAGCAGGATATGACAGCAAAGTGTGACGGCATTGTGACAACAAAATGTGCTGTCACAATGCTGTCACGCTCTGCTGTCACCTCTTTATTGTCTTATAATCTGTGCGTTATTTAGCTTTTGGTGACAGATGACAGCAAATTTAGATATTTAAATTCTTATGTAGAGGTGATTTTGTTAAAGGTTAAAAAAGGACATAATTTCCGATTTTCGGGACACTATATTTATCTTTGCTACCAGTTTTTAAAATCGGAAAAATGAAGATTACAAAGAAGAAAATAGCTTGGGGCATCGTTCTCCTGATATTGATTGCCGGTGGTGTCATTTGTAAGATACGCTGGAAAGTCTGGTTCCACAATATCCCTGAAATACGCTATGTGCTGACGGAAGACCCGCAACGGGTATTTCTGACATTCGGAAATGACGGCGAACTATCCCGTAATGTGAGCTGGGTATGCGGAGGCGTTTCCAAGCAGGCAAAGCTGGAATATACAAAGATCGGTTCCGGAGATACTCTTCTCGTTGACGGCTCTTCCAAATTTCTCCGTACACTGGGCGGGTTCGGTTATGCCAACTGGGCAAAGTTTAAAGATCTTTCTTATGGAGATTCCTACTCTTATCGGGTATGGAATGACGATCGCTCATCCGATTGGTATTCATTCACGATGCAGCCCGATTCGACCGATCATTTTTCTTTCGTATTCATAGGTGACGTGCAGGATACTTTGCGTGGAAAGACACGTGGCTTTATGGAAAATGTGCGCCATCGCTATCCGCAGGCGGACTTCTATATGTTTGCCGGTGACTTTGCAGAGCGTCCGATGAACTGTTATTGGGATGAAGCCTATCAGAGCGTGGATTCCATTGCTCCCACCAAACCGGTATTGGTTTCTCCGGGAAATCATGAATATGTAAAAGGACTGGTACGTGTTTTGGAGAAACGATTTGCTTATGTCTTTTCTTATCTGCTCGAATCGAGGTATAAAAATAATAATGTATATTCTATTGATTACAACGATGCCACTATCATCACGCTGGACAGTAACCGAGATCCTTGGTTCCTTTTCTCTCAACGGGAATGGCTGGAAAAAACGCTGAAGGCTTCGAAAAAGAAATGGAAGATCGTCATGCTTCATCATCCGGTATATTCTATAAAAGGCAAAACGAACAATCTTGCCGTACGTTGGATGTTCGACGGACTGTTCCGTGAATATGGAGTAGACTTGGTGCTTCAGGGACATGAGCATAACTATGCCCGTATGACTAATAAGAACGATGAGGGCGAAATGACCACTCCGTTGTATCTGGTAAGCCACGCTTCCCCGAAGAGTTATCGTTTGTCTTTCAATGATAAGTATGATCGCTTCGGGACGAACCGCCGTTTCTACCAGCATATCGACGTGACGGGAGACACCCTCCGGATGCAGGCTTATCTGGAGAATGACTCATTATACGATGATGTCTGTATTGTGAAGAACGCTTCCGGTATTCAAGTTATTGACAATGCACAAGACATTCCGGAGATACTTGAAAAACCTGTCGGACTGAGAGGTAAGAAAGCCGAAGAGTTCGAACAGAATGCAGAGAAGTGGAGGAACCGTTCCTTAGTAAAGTAGATACTTCTGTCTCATCTCACGGTAGGTCTGTAATTCTTGTTGCCAACTGTCACGGATTTCCTCTTCCGATTCTCCTTTAAGGATCGCTTCGCGTACCGAATCCGTTCCCATCAATAAGTCAAACCATCGGGGACGGGAAAAGAATGCTGCGCCTTCGCCGGATAAACGGTAGAAACGGAGAAAGTAACGGAGCGTGAAACCGTTTACGTCTGTTACGTTCCGTAAATCTTCACCATAACAAGTGACTCCTTTGTGCATCGGATTTTTGTCGAATCCCGGCAGGGAGTGCGGAGTGAAGGCAAAATCGCCATACTTTTTATTAGGTGCACCTAACACTTGAAAGGGAAAGGTCGTTCCGCGTCCCACACTGACACGTGTTGCCTCAAATGGGCAAAGTGAGGCATAAAGGCGGATGGACTGCGCATTGGGCAAGTTGGGAGACGGTTTCACGGGAAGTACATAGGGCTGTCCGTGTTTCCACCCTTTTACGGGAATCACAGTCAGCGGACAGGTCTTTGCCTGGGTGGTCATCCATCCTTCTCCATTGATCATCTGCGCCAGTTCTCCGATAGTACAACCGTGAAGAACCGGCAAAGGCAGCATTCCGACAAAACTTTTATATCCGGCTTTTAATACAGGTCCCTCTACGTAATCACATGGATTGGGGCGGTCCAGTATAATCATCTCTTTTTTGTTTTCCGCACAGGCTTCCATTACATAATACATCGTACTGATATATGTATAGAAACGTGCGCCCACATCCTGAATGTCGAACAAGATGACATCGATATCTTTCAGTTGGGCGGCAGTCGGCTTTTTATTATCTCCGTAGAGCGAGACGATGGTTACTCCCGTACGGCTGTCTTTTCCGTCTTTTACTGTTTCACCGGCATCCGCGTTGCCGCGAAAACCGTGTTCCGGTGCAAAAACTTTCACTACATGAATCTTTTGTTTTAATAAAGTATCCAGCAGATGAATTTGCTCTGTACCGACGATAGAAGTGTGGTTGACCACCATTCCTACCCGCTTTCCTTTGATTAACGGCAGGTATTGATCCATACGTTCGGCACCCGTAATTACTTTTCCACTGGCGTATGTAGAGCAAAGTATTATGAACAGAGAGAAAAGAATGAGGGAACTTCTGGCTTGCATATCAGTAAATTTTTGTAATATTGCACAAAAATATCATTTATCAGTAAGGGAACAAGTAATAACTAGTGAAAAAGTATGAATCCAATTGAAATCATCGACAAATTTTATCCGCAAGAGACGGAACAACGACACATTCTACTAATACATAGCCTTTCTGTAGCTCAAAAAGCTTTGAAGATTGTAGATGCACATCCTAATTTACCTATCAACCGCAGCTTTGTCAGAGAAGCCGCGCTTCTGCACGATATAGGAATCTTTCTGACCGACGCTCCTACCATCCAATGTTTCGGAGAACATCCCTACATTGCGCACGGTTATCTGGGTGCAGACCTTTTACGGAAAGAAGGTTTTGAACGCCATGCGCTGGTTTGCGAACGTCACACCGGAGCCGGATTGACACTGGAAGAAATCATAGAACGCCAGCTTCCTGTTCCCCATCGTGAGATGGTGCCTGTCACTCTGGAAGAGCAAATAATCTGTTTTGCCGATAAATTCTTTTCTAAAACTCATCTTGACGAAGAAAAGACAGTAGAGAAAGCCCGGAAAAGTATTGCAAAATATGGTGAAGAAGGTCTAAACCGCTTTGATGGGTGGTGCTCTTTGTTTTTATAGCACTAAAAAATAATTAAATAACGGAGATTCTCACGCATTATTGATGAAGATTGTGTACTTTTGCCACTTCAAGCGTAAAACTATTAGTTAATGGCGCCATTGAGAGCAAAAATAATTATATCATTCATATTGCTGATTGTCTTGCTGATGCTTCCTGATGAGGCTACGTCTCAGCGTCGAAGAAGAGGGATGATTGCCTCCAACACTGCACAAACGGATTCCCTTAACAGGAAAGATTCGTTAGGGGCGGATACAGTTGTGGTACGCGTCGACTCTGTAGCACCGACAAAGAAACAGCCGCTCGATGCACCGGTTGTTTATGAATCTAACGACTCCACCACTTTTACATTGGGAGGTGCCGCTACGCTTTATGGTAGCGGCAAAGTCAACTACCAGAACATCGAGCTGGCAGCGGAAGTGATTTCCATGAATCTGGACAGTAGTACGGTACACGCCTACGGTATTAAAGACACGACGGGAACGATCAAAGGTAAACCTGTCTTTAAAGAAGGTGAAACTGCATACGATACGGAAACAATCAGCTATAACTTCAAGAGCAAGAAAGCGGGAATCACCGATATTATCACTCAGCAGGGTGAAGGTTATGTGACCGGTAGCAGAGCCAAGAAAGGAGCAAATGATGAAATCTTTATGGAGCACGGTCGTTACACGACTTGTGACCATCATGACCATCCTCACTTCTATATGCAGCTGACAAGAGCTAAAGTACGCCCCAAGAAGAATGTGGTGACAGGACCTGCCTATCTTGTGGTGGAAGATGTTCCCCTGCCGCTGGCTGTGCCGTTTTTCTTCTTCCCTTTCTCCAGCAGCTATTCTTCGGGTTTCATTATGCCGACGTATATGGATGATTCAAGCCGTGGTTTCGGTCTGGCGGAAGGCGGATATTACTTTGCTATGAGTGACATCATGGACTTGAAGCTGACAGGAGATATATTCACGAAAGGTTCATGGCGACTTTCCGGATTGACCAATTATAATAGGAGGTACAAATACTCCGGTACATTGCAGGCGGATTATCAGGTGACCAAGACCGGAGACAAAGGAATGCCGGATTATACGGTTGCCAAAGACTTCAAGGTAGTGTGGAACCACCGTCAGGATGCCAAGGCAAGTCCGAACAGTACTTTCTCCGCCAGTGTGAACTTCTCTACCAGTAGTTACGAACGATCTAACATCAACAACCTTTATAACTCTCAGTTGTTGACTCAGAATACAAAGACATCAAGTATTAGCTATTCCCGCAGTTTCCCCGATATCGGTCTGACCTTGTCGGGAACGACCAATATTGCGCAGACTATGCGTGACTCATCCATTGCAGTAACGCTTCCTGACCTTAATATTACATTGAGCCGTCTGTTTCCCTTCAAGCGGAAGAAGGCTGCCGGAGCCGAGCGTTGGTATGAGAAGATATCAATCAGTTATACAGGACGTCTGACGAACAGTATCCGTACTAAGGACGACCGTCTGTTCAAGACCGGTATCAGCGGATGGGAAAATGCAATGAATCATAATATACCTGTCAGTGCTACTTTTACACTGTTCAAGTATTTGCAGGTCAATCCTTCGGTGAATTATACGGAGCGTTGGTACACCCGCAAGATAAATCAGACGTATAATGAGGAAACGGGGCGTTTGGAACAGAATCTGAATGATACTATTAATGGCTTTTATCGTGTTTCCAACTATTCAGCCAGTTTGTCTTTAAGTACTAAGCTGTATGGTATGTACAAACCTCTTTTCATGAAGAAGAAAGAGATACAGATTCGCCACGTTGTCACTCCGCAAGTTGGTATCAGTGGTGCTCCTGCATTTAGTAAATACTGGGAAGAGTATACGGATAATAACGGAAATACTCAGTATTATTCACCCTATACGGGACAGCCTTTTGGAGTCCCTTCACGTGAGGGTTCGGGAACGGTTAGTTTCTCGATTGCTAATAATCTGGAGATGAAATATTATGATGCCAAGAAGGATACGCTCAAAAAAGTCAGTCTGATTGATGATTTGAGTATGAATATGTCTTATAATATGGCTGCAAAGGAAAAACCATGGAGCCCCTTGAGTATGAATCTTCGACTGAAACTGACAAAGAACTATACTTTCAATATGAATGCATCATTTGCTACTTACGCTTATACGTTTGATAAAAGTGGTAATGTGGTCGAAGGTAATCGAACTGAATGGTCGTATGGACGTTTCGGACGTTTTCAGGGGTATGGTTCTTCTTTTAACTATACCTTTAATAACGATACCTGGAAAAAGTGGTTCGGTCCGAAGGAAGACGAGAAGGATAAAGACAAGAAGGAGTCGGAAGATGGAGACGGAGAAGATTCTGAAGGTACGGAAGATGGAACTACGACCAAGAAAGTAGAGAAGGCGCAAGCCGACCCGGATGGTTATCAAGTATTCAAGATGCCCTGGTCTTTAAGTTTCAGTTATTCATTCAATATTCGTGAGGACAGGACTAAGCCCATCAACCGTTATTCAATGCGTTATCCGTTTACTTATACCCACAATATTAATATGAATGGTAATGTGAAGATTTCCAATAACTGGTCGCTTTCATTCAATTCGGGTTATGACTTTCAGGCAAAAGAGATTACGCAGACTTCCTGTACGATCTCACGTGACCTGCACTGCTTTAACCTTTCTGCCAGCCTTTCACCATTCGGACGCTGGAAATACTACAATGTTACCATTCGCGCCAATGCAAGTATCCTTCAGGACTTGAAGTATGAGCAGAGAAGTCAGACGCAAAGTAATATTCAGTGGTATTAATGAAGGAAATAAAGAATAGAGAATAAGTCAGTCCGGAAGGATAAGATATAAAAAACGGCTGCATGATCTTTTGTGATGATGCAGCCGTTTTTCTTTATGTCTCAATCCGGTCTATCGGATTTGGTATTACCATATTATTTCCGTTTCTCCGTTTGCTTTCAGATAATCGTTTGCACGGCTGAAATGTTTGTTGCCGAAGAAACCATTATAGGCAGAAAGGGGAGAGGGATGGGCAGAGCTAAGTACCAGATGCTTGTTGCGGTCGATGAAAGCTCCTTTTCGTTGAGCGTAAGCTCCCCACAGGATAAATACAAGATGTTCTCGTTCTTCTGCTAATGCGCGGATAGCGGCATCTGTAAAAGCTTCCCATCCACGATTCTGATGAGAGCCTGCCTGATGAGCGCGTACAGTCAGAGTAGCGTTGAGCAATAATACTCCTTGCTCAGCCCAGCGAGTCAAGTTTCCGGTAGTAGGAGCGTCTGTACCTATGTCTGCCTTTATCTCTTTAAAGATGTTGACCAAAGAAGGAGGGAAAGGTACTCCGTCGTTTACAGAGAAACAGAGCCCGTGTGCCTGGCCCGGTCCGTGGTACGGGTCTTGTCCGATGATTACTACCTTCACCTTGTCGAAAGGACAGAGGTTGAAGGCGTTGAAAATAAGTTTTCCCGGAGGGAAAATCTGATACTGGCTGTATTCACTTTTTACGAATTCTGTCAGTGTGCGAAAGTAATCTTTTTCAAATTCCGGCTGTAAGTGTGTTTTCCAGCTTTCTTCTATTTGTACGTTCATAGCAATTATATAAGGTGTATATCAAGTTCCTCACATTCTTTACGCATATCTTCGGGCCAGATGCTGGCTTGTATTTCTCCGATATGAGCTTTGCGAAGGTAGAACAT
Organism: Bacteroides thetaiotaomicron; assembly: GCA_019412825.1. Classification (GTDB taxonomy): domain Bacteria; phylum Bacteroidota; class Bacteroidia; order Bacteroidales; family Bacteroidaceae; genus Bacteroides; species Bacteroides thetaiotaomicron_A. The sequence continues at coordinate 28,966 of DXOL01000018.1, forward strand.
ACACAAACGGGATTGACCGATACCGCCACCGATAGATAGTGGAAGTGTGTCGTCCATTAATCGTTTGTGGAAATAAAGTTTCAGTCTCTCTTCTTCGTTTTCTTCTTTGAGCTGGCGTTGTAGCGCTTCTCTGTCTACACGAACACCCATAGAAGATAGTTCGATGGAGCGTTGCAGTACATCATCCCAAAGTAAAAGGTCACCGTTCAGTCCGGGCAGGTTGTTTAGGCCGGTGGATGTGTAGTCATCATAGTCCGGTGCACGTCCGTCATGTTTTTTGCCGTCGCTTAGTTTGCAACCGATACCGATGATAAATACGGCACCGTATTTTTGGCAGATGGCATGTTCACGGCATTTGGGTTCCAGGTTTGGATAGAGTTGGCGTAGTTCTTCCGAATGGATAAAATGTAATTTCTGAGGCAGACAAGGTTTGATCTGCGGATACATTTCATATACCATGTATTCTGTACGAATCATAGCTGCATAGATACGGTTTACGATCTCTTTCAGGAATTCTACGTTTCTGTCTTCGTTGGTGATGACACGTTCCCAGTCCCATTGGTCTACATAGAGCGAATGGAGATTTCCGAGTTCTTCGTCAGAACGGATGGCGTTCATGTCAGTATAGATACCGTATCCCGGTTCGATATTGTAATCGGCGAGAGTTAATCTTTTCCATTTGGCTAATGAATGAACGACTTCTGCTTGTGCGTCACCTAAATCCTTGATAGGGAATGAAACAGGACGTTCTATACCATTCAAATCGTCATTGATACCCATCCCTTTCAATACGAAAAGAGGGGCTGTCACGCGTCTGAGGCGCAATTCGGATGACAAGTTTAACTGGAAGAACTCTTTTATTTGTTTGATTCCCAACTCTGTTTGTTTTAAGTCGAGTAACGGTTTATAGTTCTTTGGTTTTATCAAGTAACTCATAGGATTGTTGATTGTTAATTGTCGGCAAAGATAGGAATAATATTAATATCTGTATTGGATATTCTCTAAAAGATTGTCAAATTGATAAAGTATATGCTATAAAGCATTTCAAAATAACAGAATGCGAAGGGGGGATAGTGACTTAAGAACTATAAAAAAAGATGAATCATTAGGAAGATGAGAAGATTTTTTATACTTTTGTCATCGCATTTAGGAAATGGCCCCGTAGCTTAGTGAATAGAGCGTCAGATTCCGGTTCTGAAGGTCGTGCGTTTGAATCGCACCGGGGTCACATAAAAATCCCTTGATAATCAGTGGTTATCAAGGGGTTTTTGTTCTTATATAACTTTTTTCTTAGCTTCTCGATACTTGCAATCCTTTATCGGAAAGCGTCATTTCAACAAAACGTGCACGCGGGTTGGGAGCCTGTTCGGTCAATATCCGACGGATGCACCCTGCTGCTTGCGGATCTTTAGCCACCATATATAAGTAACCGCCACCGCCTGCACCGGGTAATTTATATCCTAGTGTATAATCTTTAATCTGTTCGATAATAGCTGCTACTGCCGGTGGATTCGTGCCACTGTCCAATGCTTGGTTTTGTATCCAGCTTTTGCCGATAAGATTACCGAAAGTTTCGAAATTACCCCGCAGGATAGCTTCGCTCATATCCATCGCATGAGCTTTCATCTCTGCTAATAAACTAAGATGCATTCCGGAGTTAAGGAACATGGAACTGACAATTTCAGCCAAGATTCCTTTTGCTGTACGGGTGATTCCGGTATAATAAAGCAGATGGCAGTCCCGATATTCCGGCTGCACAAAGAGCTGGTCGGGTAACCACCGTACTAATGGATGTTGTTCAAAGCCGGATTCGGATTGCAACAATTTTACGCCGGGGAATACGCCGCCGTATTGATCCTGCCATCCGCCGCCGGTGGTAAGTAATTGTTCCAATACCAGTGTATAATTGCAGATGTCGTTCCTATCCCATGCCAGTCCGCAAAAATCATTGATAGCTCCGAGTACGGTAGATGCAAGGATAGAACTGGTACCTAGTCCCGAACCTGCCGGAATGGCAGCCAGTAAAGTGATTTCCAGTCCTGAACCGAACGCTTTCAGATGCTCTTCCAATGACGCATGAGATTCCGCCGCAAATAATGGGGCAAATCCTGCCAGGGTAAGTGCTGCCTTCGGTATGGAAAAAGGCGAACCGACTTTCTTGTAATCCTGCAATTCCTCATAACTTCGGATAACTTCCACAGCTCCCATATCAATGGAGCGAAGTACGATATGGAACTCTTGGCACGGCTTGACGTATACCTGTAGCGGCGGCTGTCCATTCAGCTCAATCGCCAGATTGACTACGCTCCCTCCCGAATAGAGAGAGTAAGGAGGTGTATCTGTCCATCCTCCTGCAACGTCAATGCGCACCGGACTACGTCCCCATACGATCTGATCCGAATAAACATTGAGCTTCGGATAGTTCTTTTTTCCGGCAACGGCTTCCAGTAATCCGTCACGGAGTAGCTGGAACGCAGCTTGTTCTTCTCCTTTGCAGCCGTCATTGCTTTGCAGCTTCATGATACGTGCCCGAAGCATCCGGTTATGTATACGCACCATGGGTGCGGCATCCTCTTTCAAGACAGCAGGAACATCCAGATTGAACCGGACAAATTCATTGGCTGCGTCTTGCAAATCAAGTTGATAGAATACACTCTTCTCATAATTGGCGGACAATCCTCTCCAGTTATCCCTGCGGAAAGCGCTGCGCTGTGCGTAAAGACGTTCCAGATTCGCTTGTGCCGATATTTCGTCAGCGGATAGTTTTTCTGCTCTCAGCCATAACTCTTTTCCTTCTTTCAATTGCGGTTCGGCTGTCATCCAGCGTATTAAAAGGCCCAGTTCTTCGATGGAAGTCGTTACGGGGAAAACAGGAGCAGCTTGCAGATCATCCGTACGTCCTTTTATGTCTTCCAGCCCAATCTCTCTTTCCTTCATCCACTGTGTGAAAGAGTTTCCCAGATAGGTGGTTGAATCACTACTTAAGGCACCTTTGAAAACATCATCCAGCCCATAAGGCCGTGCGACAAAGGCGGCCTCTCCCATAGGAACGATGTCGATGCAGACTCCGTCCGGCAGGTTTATATTCCAATGGTTTTCGGGAACTCCTGTAATAATCTGTCGTGAACCTAATTTCCATCCTTCTCCTACGTGGCTGTTCTCAATCCATAAATTGGCATTCTCCGCAGATAATTTCACTTGAGTAAACGAGTTTTGTATAAAGATGGCAGGATTCGGTTTTACTTTCCGATGCATGATACGCCTTTGATCACGTACTTTATCCTGTATGGCAAGCGTGGAAGAAATCAGCTCCCGACTCGTTCCGAAATGATAAAACTCTCCGCCGGGTAAAGGCAGGATTGCTACCGAAAGTTTGTTTACTTCGTCGTCTGCCGTTTTGGGATGCTCTCCCAGTGCCAGACCATAATCCGAATATAAATCGTAGTAGTTGATATCATTCGTCCCTTCTTTCAATGACCGCTTCATCAGTACCTCTACGGCACGGTCACTTAGTATCCATATACCGATATCCATCAGAAAAAGATGGGTCTTTGATAATCCTTCCAATTCCTCTAAAGAAGGTTTCTGCAACATGAAGTCGAGTACTTCCGGCTTCTTGCGGTCCGATACGAATACTCCGTGATGAGTAGCCAGTGAAGGATTCACCCATAAACCATAGCATACGACATCTACTTCCGGAATGTCTTGCAGCGGTTTTTCCGAACGGATATATACATCTCCGCTGGCTATCAGCGTATTCAAGCCTTTCGGAGCCTGCTTCATGATTCTTTCGTATAGCGGAAGTTGTAGTGACAGCAGATTCTGTCCCAGCTTTTGTCCTCTCTCCCAACTGAAAACCGGTATGGGAGTCAGTATTTTGCCCGAAGGAGCATAGCCGGGCAAGCGGCGGCTTTGTCCTCCCGCATGTAGCAGAATCCTTTTCTTGTTTCCAATCCATTTACTGAAAGTCTCTTCCGGTGCAAAAGCCTGATGGCAGGCCTGCAACAGCCAGGTTGTTCCGCCGCCGGAACCTAACTTGCTGCCTACAGGGTCTGATGTACAAAACCAGTCAGTGTGATTCACTTCTTCCAGTTGATGAAAACTGTCAATTAAGTTGGGAGGTAAGGATAATAACTTTTGCATAGTAGAATCGGTATTTATTGGTTTATAACATGATTGTATCCCAGCTGTCGCAGAGTGCCTGCATAGAAGGAAACAGCATATCGGCTCCGGCATCCAGCAACACTTGTCCGTCCAGCGGACCTGTATTAACCGCGATTGTGAAAATTCCGGCTTTATGTCCTGCTTCCACGCCTAAAGGTGCGTTTTCTATCACAACAGCCTCGTCCGCTTTCAAACCTCCTTTTTTAAGAGCCATCAGATAAGGTTCCGGATGGGGCTTGCCATATTTCACGTCAAAAGCGGTTACCATCAGTTCTTTATGAAACATCCCCGGAAAATTGTGTTCCAGACGTTCCAGTAAAGAAAGCTGCCCCGAACCGGTGACTACCATGGGAATCAGCCCTTCACTCTTTACTTTCTGCAAAAGTTCCCATGCATCGGGCATACGTTCTGCTTCCGGATAAGAATTGAACAGGATACTTTTTTCGTGATATATACTTTCTATTTCCTCTTGTGTGGCTTCTTTTCCTAATTCACGTTGAAATATGATATTAATAGTCGATGCCCCCGTGCGTCCTTCGTGCATATATGCTTCTTCCCGGCTCAGATTAAGGCCGTGAGTTTTCATGACTTGATGCCATGCTTCGGAGTGATAGGGCATGGAGTTAAAAAGCACACCGTCCATATCGAACAGAACGGCTTTCAGTTTCTTTTTCATAATTGGGTTAGATGGAATCTGTTTGATATTTATTCTTTTTTCAGCATATCTTTCAGCTCAGGTACGGTGATCACTACATCATGCTGAGCTTCCGATTGTTTGCCGATATATCTGTAGACTATATTTCTGTCACAATTCACACAACTTTTGATAAACAGTTGGGTAGCAAGATCGGTCTGATTGCCTAATGTTTCGACAATGCCTTGTTTCACCTCTTCGGCATTTGCTTTAATCTGACTCATATCACACAGATCCTCGTCAACACGACAGATATAAATCACCGCTTCATCGCTGAGTTCGATTTTCTCGATCAGAACGTCCTCACTTGCCTGTATCGGGAACTGTAAGTTCGCCATCTGTACCTGCGTTTCCAGTTTGGCCAGGTCACTTTCGGTGGTGTCGACATCCTTATTGAGAATTTCCTTAATTTCATCCGTTGTCAGTTCGCAGACTACCTGTTCTCCCGAATCTTTTCCTATATATATCATCTGCAGGCCCGCTTTGCATTTCACAACAAGGTCCAGCAATGACTTTACTTCTTTAGTCGGATTCTGGAACATGATTTTCAGGGAAGTCTTCATGCTTTCCGGATTTTTCTGCAGAGTCTTGATGTTGGCAGCCTCTTCGTTCAGATAAAAGGTGTATACTACGTTTTCTCCATCATAGACGATGCTGGTGATTTTGCCGGTTTCTCCCATGTCTATCGGACATTGTTTGTTGGCAGCCTCGATGCCTGCTTTGAGTTTGATTTCCTGACAACCGGTGGTTAACATCATCAGTAGTGACAAGCTGATAAACAATATTACTGCATTCGGTCTTCTTACTAATTTTTCCATTGTTCTTTTATTTAAAATTCATTTGTTCTTGGGATAAAAAGAGATATACGAAGCAAAGATAGTCATAAAAAATGAGAGATATTGCAGAATGGAGGAGATAGTTGCTGACTGTGTTTGGGACGATAAATCGTATGATAATTTGTCGTTTAGAAGATAATATGTATTTTTGTAGCATGATAAAACTAGTCGATAGCATGAAAAAGAATGTATTATTTCTGCTGCCATTGTTCCTGGGTGCTTGTTCGGATAGCGGCGAAAGCCCTGTTATCACGATAGAAAAGCTATATGTGAAAGTAGATCAAGGCGATGGAGAAACCAGCCGTGAAGACTATGCAAACCGGATGAGCGAATTACCTGCTTTGAAAGTAGGAGATAAGGTCGATGCGTTTTTGCTCTTGGATGGGAATGGAGCCGAACTCAAATCTTTCCAGCTTCAGAATGGTGAAGAGATGAAGACTGAGCTCCGTTATGAAAAGACGGAAGTCACTACTGAAGGAAATCTGACAGACGAAGAAAAAGGGCAGTTGCGCTTCAAAGATGGCGTGACAAAGACTAAAGTGCTGGTTCATGCCACTATTGAGCATGTAGATAAAAACGGTGATGTGCAATTATCTTTTTATCTCTCTTCAAAGGCGGAGTGTGAAGGGGCGCAGGAAGTGATTGACTTGAAGACAGAAGTCGTTGAGGATAAATGAACCTTGAAAGGGAGTGAATCACTTGAACGTAACGACGAAGGAAATATAAAAAAGAAGCGGTCTCGGAGAGGCCGCTTCTTTTTTATTATCTATTGTTGGATATTACAGTTTTGCCTGAATAGCTTTTGACTCTTCTTCATATCCCGGTTTGTTCAGCAAAGCAAACATATTTTTCTTGTATGCTTCCACGCCCGGTTGGTTGAAAGGATTCACGCCCAGCAGATAGCCACTGATGCCGCAAGCCTTTTCGAAGAAGTATAGCAGACCGCCGATGTTGTATTCGCTCAGTTCCGGAAGAACGATGCGCATATTAGGTACACCACCGTCTACGTGAGCCAGCTGAGTTCCCAGTTCGGCCATTTTGTTCACTTCGTCCACCCGTTTGCCGGCAAGGAAGTTCAGACCGTCCAGATTAGCTTCATCGAAAGGAACTTCCAGTTTATGGTCTACTTTATCCAGTGAGATGACAGTTTCGAAGATTGAACGTTCGCCTTCCTGAATCCATTGTCCCATAGAGTGCAGGTCGGTAGAGAAGTCAACAGATGCGGGGAAAATACCCTTGTTGTCTTTACCTTCGGATTCTCCGTAAAGCTGTTTCCACCATTCACTTACGTAGTGCAGTTTTGGGCAGAAGTTGACAAGGATTTCAATTTTCTTGCCTTGTCTGTACAGTTCGTTGCGGGTAGCAGCGTAGATAGCCGCTGGGTTTTCTGCAAACGGAACGTCAGAACCGCATGCCTTTTCCATATCGGCAGCACCGGCGACCAGTTTGTCGATGTCGAATCCGGCAACTGCGATCGGCAGCAAACCAACCGGAGTGAGCACAGAGAAACGTCCGCCTACGTTGTCCGGAATGATAAATGTCTTATATCCTTCTTTGTCGGCAGTCACACGTGCAGCGCCTTTCTTGGCGTCTGTTACGGCAACAATGACTTTCTTGGCAGTTTCTTTGCCGCGTTGGTCTTCACATTGCTTTTTCAGCAGACGGAAAGCCAGAGCGGTTTCGGTAGTCGTTCCCGATTTGGAGATATTGATAACACCGAATTTCTTGTCTTTCAGATATTCGGTCAGTTCATACAGATAGTCTTCACTGATGTTATGTCCGGCATAGATCATGACAGGAGCAGTTTTCTTATCCTGCAACCATGTGAAACTGTTAGACAGCGCTTCGATTACAGCACGTGCGCCCAGATAGCTGCCACCGATACCTGCTACGATCACTACTTCGCAGTTGTCTCTTAATACTTTTGCGGTAGCGTTCAGGTCAGCCAGGTGTTCTTTGCTGATGGACGAAGGCAGATGTAACCATCCTAAAAAGTCGTTACCTTCTCCTGTTCCTTTTTCCAGCATTTCCTGTGCAGCCTTTACCTCGGCTTCATAAGCAGAAACCTTTTCTTTGGAGATGAATCCAAATGTTTTTTCAATGTTCAAGCTAATCATATCTATAAATTTTAAGTATTAAGTTTTAAGTATTAGGTATTATATATTATGTATTACACATTTTGATGTATGATATAAGTAACTACGGTTAATACCTAATACTTAATACCTAATACCTATCCCTATTATCTAAAAGAATCTGTCAGCAATTTGATCTCTATCATGGGTGAGATGCGTTCATACAAGATGTTGTATACGGCATCCAGTATCGGCATATTGACGTGGTGATGCTTGTTGATTTCCTTGATACATTTTGTACCGTAGTATCCTTCCGCGATCATTTCCATTTCAATCTGCGCACTTTTAACGGAATATCCCTTGCCTATCATCGAACCGAACGTGCGGTTACGGCTGAAGTTGGAGTATCCTGTCACCAATAAGTCTCCTAAATAAACAGAATCGTCTACATTTCTGTTCAGGGGGTGTACCGTATTCAGGAAGCGGTTCATTTCCTGAATCGCATTGGATATCAGTACTGCCTGGAAGTTATCGCCGTATTTTAGTCCGCTGCAGATGCCGGCGGCAATGGCGTATACATTTTTAAGCACCGAACTGTATTCGATGCCGGCTACGTCGTCGCTGACGGAAGTCTTGATGAAGCTGCTTCCCAGACGGCGGGCGAAGATGCGCGCTTTGTCTTTGTCCGGGCAGGCGATGGTCAGATAGGAGAGGCGTTCCAGCGCTACTTCTTCTGCGTGGCAGGGACCTGCCAGTACTGCGATGTTTTCGGGTGGTACGCCATATTCTTTCGTGAAGTATTCCGATACAATCACGTTGTCATCGGGTACGATTCCTTTGATAGCAGTGATAATGAACTTATCCTTTATCTTCGTTTTCAGCTTTTTCAGATGAGCTTTCAGATAAGGAGAGGGAGTGACGAAAATCAGCGTATCCGATTCTTTCACGACATCGTTGATGTTAGAACTGAAAGTGATACGCTTCGTGTCGAATTTCACCCCTGTCAGATAGGCGGGATTATGTCCAAGTCTCTTAAAATCGGCGATGCGGTCATCTCGTCGCATATACCAATTGATAGAGTCTTCCTGAGCCAGACACATCTTTGCGATGGCTGTAGCCCAACTTCCTCCGCCCATTATCGCTATCTTACCGGGTAGTTTCATATTTAATTGAAAGTTGAAAGTTGAAAGTTGAGAGTTGGTCATTAAAAAGGTTGTTTAAGTAACAACTTTCAATTTTCAACTCTCAACTCTCAACTTATTTAAGTTTATTTATCCACTCGGTCACGTCGTTCACGCTTGGATTGGTCAGTTCTAATTTGTATTTCTTATTGATGCCGCAGATGTCCTGGTGCAACTTTTGCGGATTGACATCCTGCATATCAGCTACTGTGTTGTAGCCGGCTTTCTGGATGACCGGTACCCAGTCTTCTGCAATGCCCAGTTCCATATATTTGGCGGCAGGGTCTTTCTTGATAACTTTCTCCGGACGCATTTGCGGGAAGAACAGCACTTCCTGAATGGTGGTCTGTCCTGTCATCAGCATCACCAGACGGTCGATACCGATACCGATACCGGATGTAGGAGGCATACCGTATTGCAAAGCACGCAGGAAATCCTGATCGATAATCATTGCCTCGTCGTCTCCCTTGTCGGCAAGACGCATCTGTTCTTTGAAGCGTTCTTCCTGATCCAGCGGGTCGTTCAATTCCGAGTAGGCGTTGGCCAGTTCCTTGCCGTTCACCATCAGTTCGAAACGTTCGGTCAGTCCCGGTTTGGAACGGTGCATCTTCGTCAGCGGCGACATTTCAACCGGATAATCGGTGATGAAAGTCGGCTGGATGTAGCTGCCTTCGCAGAATTCGCCGAAGATTTCATCAATCAGTTTGCCTTTGCCCATGGTGTCGTCGATTTCTTCCATTTTCAGTTCTTTGCAGATCTGACGGATTTCTTCTTCGCTCTTGCCGTTGAGGTCGTGTCCTGTCTTCTCTTTGATAGCGTCCAGGATAGGCAGACGGCGGTAAGGAGCTTTAAAGCTGATTGTCTTTCCGTCCACAACACTTTCGGTGCTTCCGTTCACGGCGATACAGATGCGTTCCAGCAACTTTTCGGTGAAATTCATCATCCAGTTGTAGTCCTTGTACTGTACGTAAAGTTCCATACAAGTGAATTCGGGGTTGTGGGTTCTGTCCATTCCCTCGTTACGGAAGTTCTTTCCTATTTCGTATACACCTTCAAAGCCTCCCACGATCAGTCGTTTCAGATAAAGTTCCGTTGCGATGCGCAGGTAAAGGTCTATATCCAGTGAGTTATGGTGAGTGATGAACGGACGTGCGCTTGCTCCGCCGGCGATGGATTGCAGGATCGGAGTTTCTACTTCCGTATATCCGGCTTCGTCGAGGGCGTTGCGCAGGGTTCTCACTACGGTGGCACGCTTTTCGAATGTCTCTTTGATGCCGTCGTTTACTACCAGGTCTACATAACGTTGGCGATAACGGAGTTCGGGATCTTCAAAAGAGTCGTAAGCTACGCCGTCTTTATATTTTACGATAGGCAGCGGTTTGATAGACTTGGCAAGTACGGTTAGTTTCTTGGCATGAATACTGATTTCGCCCATTTGTGTACGGAATACGAAACCTTCGATACCTACGAAGTCACCTAAGTCGAGCAGGCGTTTGAATACAGAGTTGTACAATTCCTTGTCTTCTCCCGGACAGATGTCGTCACGTGTAATGTATACCTGTATACGACCTTTAGAGTCCTGCAGTTCGATGAACGAAGCCTTGCCCATCACGCGGCGGCTCATAATACGGCCCGCTACAGAAACCTGACGCGGTTCGTCTTCATCTTTGAATTCTGCTTTTATATCAGTAGAGAAAGCATTGGTTACATACTCTGCAGCGGGGTACGGATCGATACCCATTGCACGAAGCTCATTCAGACTATTGCGCCGAATAATTTCCTGTTCACTTAGTTCTAATATATTCATTTCGTTATGTATTAACTCAATTTTGGAGGCAAAAATACGAAACTTTTCTCATATATCCTGTAATCCGTCTCTTTTTTGTATCTTTGCGCCCTCAAAACAATAGGTATGACAGGACAAAAGACACCCACTGCGCTGGGTACGGAAAAGATCGGGAAGCTTTTAATGCAGTATGCCATTCCGGCAATTATCGCCATGACGGCGTCTTCTCTTTATAATATGGTAGATAGTATTTTCATCGGTCACGGTGTGGGGGCAATGGCTATTTCGGGGCTGGCACTTACGTTTCCGCTGATGAACCTTGCGGCAGCTTTCGGTTCGCTGGTAGGTGTGGGAGCAGCAACGCTGGTATCGGTGAAGCTGGGACAGAAAGATTATGATACGGCACAACGGGTACTTGGCAATGTGCTGGTATTAAATATTATCATCGGACTGGCTTTTACGGTTCTTACCCTGATCTTCCTCGATCCGATTCTTTATTTCTTCGGGGGAAGTGAGGCGACTGTCGGCTATGCCCGTGACTATATGGTGGTTATCCTCTGGGGAAATGTCATCACTCATCTTTACCTGGGCCTGAATGCGGTACTTCGTTCCGCAGGGCATCCGCAGAAGGCGATGTATGCCACGATTGCTACCGTGGTCATTAATACGATACTCGACCCTATTTTTATTTACGGCTTCGGCTGGGGGATACAAGGCGCGGCTATCGCTACGATTACCGCACAGGTCATCGCACTTCTTTGGCAATTCAAGCTGTTTAGTAATAAAGACGAACTCCTGCATTTTCATAAAGGCATTTTCCGTCTGAAAAAGAAGATTGTTTTTGATTCTCTGGCCATCGGTATGGCTCCCTTCCTGATGAATCTTGCCGCCTGCTTTATCGTCATCCTTATTAATAAAGGACTGAAACAGCACGGAGGGGATTTGGCTATCGGAGCTTTCGGCATTGTCAACCGCCTGGTATTCCTCTTTGTCATGATTGTGATGGGATTGAATCAGGGAATGCAGCCCATTGCCGGCTATAACTTCGGAGCCAAACAGTATCCGCGTGTGACGCAAGTGCTGAAAATTACGATTTATGCTGCGACTATTGTTACAACCATCGGTTTTCTGATGGGAATGTTTATTCCACAACTGGCTGTTTCCATCTTTACGACGCACGAAGAATTGGTGAATATCTCGGCAAAGGGATTACGGATTGTTGTCTTGTTTTTCCCGATTGTCGGTTTTCAGATGGTGACTTCCAATTTCTTCCAGAGTATCGGCATGGCGAGTAAGGCTATCTTTCTGTCTATTTCCCGTCAGGTGCTTGTACTGATTCCTTGCCTGTTGATTCTTCCCCGGTTCTACGGGCAGCTTGGCGTATGGATCAGTATGCCTATCTCTGATTTGATAGCCAGTCTGATTGCAGGAGGGATGCTTTGGTGGCAGTTCCGTCAGTTCAGGAGGGCAACTGCCTGATCTGTTTATTCCGATACTCTTTCGGAGAGATACCTACATACTGCTTGAAATACTTACCGAAGAAAGACTGAGTCGGGAAATTGAGCTTTGTTGCAATTTCCTTGATGGTAAGATCGGAGTTTTCGAGCAGTTGTTTGGCTTCGGTAATTACCATTTGTACAATCCATTGCAGGGCGGTACTACCGGATTTTTCTTTAATGACAGCAGAAAAGTACCGGGAAGAAAGATACTGTTTGCTGGCATAGAAGGTAACGTCCCGTTCCTGCTGATAATAGCGGAAGAGGGTGATGACGAAGTTCTGAAAGATTTTATCCTTTTTGTCTTGCGATAAAGGTTTGAGAGGCTGGTTGGTGAAATAAACGTTCAGCAACTCATAACATAAGGTTTGCCCCCATGATTTGATGAGTTCGGATATCAGATGCTGCCTTTGCAGCGGGATGTCATGTGCTTTTATATCCATTCGCTGTTGCAGGGCTTTGATTAATTGTTCCAGATAGCTGTATTGATATTCTGTGATTGAGAAACAGGGATTTTCCCGTAGATAGAGCAGGTTTTCCGAATTGACTATCTTATTAACGATCGGAATAATATAATTCAAATCCACTTCCAGCATAATCCCTTTTATATCCTTGCTGATACGCTGGATGCGCAAGAGACTGCCTGTCATATAAATGCAGACGCTTCCTTTACTTATTAAATACGACTTGTCACTCAGAGCAACTTCCACTTCTCCTTTCTGGCAAAAAAAGAATCCACACTTGTCTATGGTAGATATCATACAGCCTTCTTTTTTCGCAGCATTTTCCGGAGATATTATAACATAACTAAAAGGTATCCGTTGTTCCATTTCCTCTTTGCTTTTTGGTGGTTTCTGTTGCAAAGAAACGAATAAATAAATACAAATAGCAAACTATTTGAGGCTTTTAAGTCGAAAAAACTGCAAATCGGACAATTTATAGCTTAAATCAACCTTTTTACTTTTGTCTGCTTGGGATACTTTTGCATGAACTAAATAACAAATGAAAATATGAAACGATTCAACTTTTTATTAACAGGAATTTTAGTCGTTTTGTTGGCGTCTTGCGGCCAACGTACACAGATTACAGATAGCAAACCTACAGTGAAGATTGATACTGTACTTTCTGCCGGCGGACAGACGGCTTTGCAATTTCCCGGACGGGTGAAGGCGGCGCAGGATATAAGTTTGTCATTCCGTGTAAGCGGAACTATATTGCGTATGCACGTCAACGACGGAACGTATGTGCGCAAAGGACAGCTGCTTGCCGAACTGGACCCTGCTGATTATCAGATTCAGCTGGATGCTGCGGAAGCGGAGTATCAAAGTGTGAAGGCGGAGGCGGAGCGTGTGATGGCACTTTATAAGGAGAATGTAACGACTCCCGATGCCAATGATAAAGCGATGTACGGATTGAAACAGATAACCGCCAAGTACAATCATGCGAAAGATCAGCTGGAATATACCCGTCTGTATGCTCCTTTCAGCGGATATGTACAGAAACGTCTTTTCGATTCTCATGAGACTATTGCAGCTGGTATGCCCGTTGTCTCCATTATCAGCGAGGGGACACCGGAAGTGGAAATTAATCTTCCGGCAGTAGAATATATCCGTCGCCGGCAGTTCACCGGTTACACTTGTACGTTCGACATCTATCCCGGTCAGGAGTATGCGCTCGATCTGATAAATGTCACCCCTAAAGCGAATGCCAATCAACTGTATACGATGCGTTTGCAGTTGAAGAAAGGTGAAGAGCAGGCGCTTCCTTCGCCCGGAATGAATACAATGGTCACTATAGAATGTACCGAAGGGGAAGTGCGTCATCTGTCCGTTCCTACGGGTGCGGTTCTTCGTGACAAGGGGATGGCGAGTGTTTTCCTTTATGATGCTTCCAGCCGGACCATCCGTCGTTGTGATGTGACGGTCACTCGTTTGCTGGGCAGCGGCAGGTGCCTGGTGACTGCGGAGGGCTTGAAGCCCGGTGACTTGATTGTTGCTTCGGGAGTACATCATGTGAAAGACGGGGAGCAGGTAGAACCCCTTTTGCCTGCTTCTAAAACCAATGTGGGAGGATTGCTATGATCGATATTAGTAAATGGGCATTTGAAAACAAGAAGTTAATTTACTTCTTGATTGCGGTGCTGATAGTCGGAGGGGCTTATTCCAGCTATGAAATGAGTAAGCTGGAAGACCCGGAAGTAACGGTGAAAGTCGCCATGGTAGTGACTACCTATCCCGGAGCTTCCGCACATCAGGTGGAACTGGAAGTGACGGATGTACTTGAAAAGAATATCCGTACAATGGGGAATATAGATAATGTAGAAAGTTATTCTTACAATGATCTCTCCCTGATTCAGGTGGAACTGAAAACGACCGTCAAGGAGGCAGATGTGGAACAATGCTGGGATTTGTTGCGGCGTAAGGTAGCGAATGCACAGGCAGAACTTCCCGAAGGCGCTGCTACTCCCCTTGTGAAAGATGATTTCGGAAATGTGTACGGTATGTTTTATGCGCTGACAGGAGACGGATTGCAGGACAGAGAACTGTCTGATTATGCCGAACTGATAAAGCGGGAAGTCAGCGAACTGGACGAAGTGGAACGTGTTGACTTGTATGGAAAGCGTGAGGAATGCATCAACATCTCTTTACTGCAGGACCGGATGGCGAATCTGGGCGTGAAACCTGCCGAAGTTCTGGCTACCTTGAACGGACAGAATAAAACCACTTATACCGGATACTACGATAATGGCGATAACCGCATTCGGGTGACGGTGAGTGACAAGTTCAAGACGGTAGAAGACATCGGGCGTATGCTGATTCAGGGGCACGACGATGATCAGTTACGATTGAGTGACATCGCCCGAATAGAGAAAGATTATGAGAATCCTACTCGTAATGAACTCTTTTATGACCGGCAGCGTGCCATGGGAATACTGATTGCGGCTTCTTCCGGCTCGGATATTATCAAGATTGGCAAACGGGTAGAACAGAAACTGGACGAATTGAAAGCGGAGCGGCTTCCGACAGGAGTGGAGTGTCATAAAGTATTCTACCAGCCAGAACGTGTATCCGGTTCGTTGGGAACATTCATTCTTAATCTGATCGAATCGGTCATTATCGTAGTTGTCATTCTGATGATAACGATGGGATTCAAGAGTGGAGTTATTATCGGAATCAGTCTGGTGGTAACGGTATTCGGCTCCTTTCTGTTCCTGTATTTTGTGGATGGCACGATGCAACGGGTTTCGCTGGCGTCATTTGTGCTTGCTATGGGGATGCTGGTTGATAATGCGATTGTTATTATTGACGGTATACTGGTCGATCTGAAAGCAGGCAAGAGCCGTATGGAGGCAATGACCGCTATCGGGCGGCAGACTGCGATGCCTCTGCTCGGAGCCACTTTGATTGCTATCATTGCTTTCCTGCCTATCTTCATGTCTCCCGATACCGCAGGGGTATATACGCGCGACTTATTTATCGTGCTGGCGGTTTCGTTACTGCTTAGCTGGGTACTGGCTCTGGTGCACGTACCGTTGATGGCCAACCGAATTTTGCATCCCGAAGTTTCGAAAGAAGCGTCAACTACCGGAAAACGGGTGTATGAAGGAAAGATTTATGCCGTCCTGCGCTCCTTGCTGCGGTTTAGTCTGGCTCATCGCTGGAGTTTTGTCTTTGCGATGGTAGCGTTGGTTGCTCTTTCAGCTTTCAGCTATCGGTTCATGAAACAGGGGTTCTTTCCGGATATGGTGTACGATCAGCTTTATATGGAATATAAACTGCCGGAAGGAACAAATTATACCCGTGTCACACGTGACTTGGAAGAGATTGAAGCCTATCTGAAAACTCGTCCGGAAGTGACCCATGTCACAGCTTCCGTCGGTGGTACACCCGGTCGTTATAATCTGGTGCGTAACATAGCCAATCCTTCTTTGGCATACGGTGAATTGATTATAGACTTTACTTCTCCCGATGCATTGGTGGATAATATGCCCGAGATTCAGCAATATCTTTCGTCTCGTTACCCCGATGCCTACGTGAAACTGAACCGCTATAACCTGATGTTCAAGAAATATCCGATCGAGGCACAGTTTACGGGGCCGGACCCGGTTGTTTTGCATCAATTGGCAGACAGTGCCCGCAGCATTATGGAAAGCTGTCCGGATGTATATCTGATAACTACGGACTGGGAGCCGCAGATTCCCGTGCTGACCATTGAATATGACCAGCCGACTGCCCGCGCTATCGGACTAAGCCGCAATGATGTAAGCCTCTCGTTGCTCTCGGCCACCAGTGGCATTCCCATCGGTTCTTTCCACGAAGGAATCCATCGGGACAATATCTATCTGCGCTGCCTTGACGAACAGGGAAGACCGATTGAGGATTTGGATAATACGCAAATATTTTCTTCTCTTCCTTCTTTGAATGGCTTGTTGACGCAGGAGATGATGATGAAACTGAAAACAGGAACGCTTTCGAAAGACGAACTGGTAGAAACCTTGATGGGAACTACTCCGTTGAAACAGATCAGCAAGCGGATCGATGTACAGTGGGAAGATCCCGTCGTCCCCCGCTATAACGGGCAGCGTAGCCAGCGTGTGCAGTGTTCGCCTGTTCCGGGAATAGAAACGGAGAAGGCACGCCAGTCCATTGCCGCTCAGATAGAGCAGATCCCATTGCCCGACGGTTATAAACTGCAATGGCAGGGTGAAAGGAATGCCAGTACGAAATCCATGCAGTATTTGTTCAAGAACTTTCCGTTTGCCATTATTCTGATGATCTCGATACTGATTATGCTGTTTAAAGATTATCGTAAGCCGATTATCATTTTCTGCTGCATACCGTTGGTTTTTGTCGGTGTAGTTGCCGTGATGTTGCTGACCGGGAAGACATTCAATTTTGTGGCGATTGTCGGCACATTGGGATTGATCGGTATGATTATAAAGAACGGAATTGTGCTGATGGATGAAATTACGTTGCAGATCAGCCAGGGAGTAGAACCGGTCACTGCGTTGATCGATAGCGCCCAGAGCCGTCTCCGTCCGGTGATGATGGCCTCGCTGACCACTATTTTGGGAATGATTCCGCTGTTGCCCGATGCCATGTTCGGTTCGTTGGCAGCTTCTATCATGGGAGGATTACTGTTTGGCACGCTCATCACGTTGCTCTTTATCCCGATTCTGTATGCATTATTCTTTCATATCAAAAAGACAGACAAATGAAAAAAGAATTTCTCGTAGCTGTTAGTGTTTTGTTTGGAATGGAGGCTTCTCTTTCTGTTTCGGCACAAGAGAAGCTCAGCCTGAAACAATGCCGTGAAATGGCTCTAAAATATAACAAGGAAATGGCTGCTGCCGATAAACAGACGGAGGCAGCCCGGCTGATGTCTCTCAGCTATAAAGCTAACTTCTTCCCCAATTTTACAGCAAGCGGAACCGGACTGTATAGTACGGCAGACGGCAGCTTGGGCATTCAGGGCGGAAATCTGCCGGTATTCCTGCCCGATCCCGCTACTGGAGAGTTGGCAACAAGCGGTTACGCTTATTTCCCCGGATTGAATCTGGACTATAAAGTCGGGACCGTCTATACAGGCGGAGTGCAAGTGGAACAACCGCTTTATATGGGCGGAAAGATTCGCGCCGCCTATAAAATGTCATTGCTCGGCAAGGAAATGGCACATCTGAATGAGGAACTGACTGCATCCGAAGTGATTCTGAATACAGACAAGGCTTATGTGCAACTGGTGAAAGCCAAAGAAATGAAGAAAGTGGCGGAGAAATATCATGTGTTGCTCAATGAGCTGTTTCGGAATGTGAAGAGTGCCCACCAGCATGGCATGAAACCTCAGAATGATGTGTTGAAGGTACAAGTGAAACTTAACGAGAGTGAGCTGGGTTTGCGCAAGGCGGATAATGCGCTCCGTCTTGCCGGCATGAATCTTTGCCATTATATCGGTCGGCCTCTGACGGCGGGGATTGATATCTCGGATGAATTTCCGGAAGTGGAGCAGGAGTGGAAGACACAGGTTGCCGATATCAGTGCCCGTCCCGAATATGGTATTCTGAATAAACAGATCGCTATGGCCGAGCAGCAGGTAAAGCTGAACCGGAGTGAACTGCTGCCACGTGTGGGAGTGAAGGGAAGTTATGACTATCTCCACGGATTGGAAATCAATGACGAAACTTTGATGAAAAAAGGATCATTCTCCGTCTTTCTGAATGTTTCAGTACCTCTGTTTCATTTTGGCGAACGTACGAATAAGGTGCGCTCTGCCAAGGTAAAACTGGAACAGACTCGTCTTGAACAGGAAAATGCCAATGAAAAGATGTTGCTTGAATTGACGCAGGCCGCTAATAATCTGGATGAGGCCCGTCTGGAATGCGAGCTTTCAGAACGTTCGCTGGAACAGGCGGAGGAGAATATGAAAGTCAGCGGCAAGCAGTATGAGGTGGGATTGGAAACCCTTTCGGATTATCTGGAAGCGCAAGTTATGTGGCAACAGGCATATCAGACGAAAGTGGATGCCCATTTTCAGTTGTATGTAAACTATGTGGCTTACTTGAAAGCGGCGGGGCAACTGCAATAAAGTTCTCAAACTATTCTCATCGCCTTGAGAAAAAATTCTCACCACAGTGAGAAAAAATACTCATTGCGATGAGAAAAAATACTCATGCCTATGAGAATATTTTCTCAAAGGGGTGAGAATAATTCTGCTTCTACCAATCGTATTTCTCGATGTATATATCGAAGGTCGGTTCGTATTTTATTCCGTGTTTTATGAAGATAGCGGCAATCTGTTTTTGTTCCTCGGGATGTAACAGGCGCTCTTTGTTACGGATACGATAATACATACTGCGCCCCATCAGAGAGTATATCTCTTTACGTATGATGACTGCTGTGGCATGCGGGATGTTGTCGAGCAAATGATCCATTCCCGAGGCAAAGAGTGACGTACGGAATGGTTTGAAAAAAGTACAGTTATTTTCGTTACCTGTAATGTGAGATGGATTGACTACCGAATAATAAGGGAGGGTTTGGGGCATACATAATGTAGCTTGATAGCGAAGGCATTTGTTGTGGCGTGGGCATTTGCTATGGGTACAGTATAAATAATTCTTAGGGATATCATTAAAGTCTATCTGTGTGTTCATGATTCTTGAATGCTTTTATAGTTTGTTGTTGCTTTATTTTCTATTTATATTCAGCTCATTGGAACAAAGGTAGTGTTTCTTTTTGATATAAAGAAATGTAGAGAAGATATAGTCAATGTACTTGATATATATGTCTCGAAGATAAATTCCTGGTTACTTGCACTTCTCGATTTATTAGGTTACTTTCGTAGCGTATCAAATGAAGAAAGGAGATAGGTAAGTATGGCAAGGCCGATTAAAGAAACTTTGCAGAAACAATAAGTCTATTAAAATGATACGATTACAAGATATAAGCCTAACTCCATGCGAAAAGATACAGAGCTTGGCAAATAATCACGCTATTGCCGTGAACTTGCGGGATATTTTTCCATATCCTTATACGATTGAAGATGCTGAGGCCTATCTTGATTTAGCCACAAATGGCGTATTAGGTCATGTATTCGGCATATACGATGATGATACTTTTGTCGGCTGTTGCAGTTTACTCCCACAGAATGACGTGTATCGTATTAATGCAGAAATCGGCTATTGGATTGGAGAACCTTATTGGGGTAAAGGATTTGCCACCGATACGGTAAAGCAGGCGGTAAAATTCGCCTTTAAAGAACTGAATCTATTGAGGATTTATGCGCATATATACGAGTATAATATCGGCTCAATGAAAGTTTTGGAAAAAGTAGGTTTTGAAAAAGAGGCCATTATTAAGTCCTCAGTAATAAAAGAGGGAAAAATAATAGATGAACATTTATATAGTATTAGGAAAGTATGAAAAAGGATATAAGCGGTCATATCATCAGCAAATTAGATTTGCAGGATATAGTTAGGGTGCTGTCCGATGAATTAAGTGGGTCAGAATTGAACACTATTTTGCTGGATGTTTTCAATAGGCGTATCGAGCAGGAAACTCCATCCTCTTTACTTAACAAATATGAGGCTAATAAACTTGTTAAGCCCGCTCCATTGAAAGATGTTTTAGGGTATAAAGAACTTGAATTACAGGCCTACAAATTAATAGCGAACAAAGGCTTTGAACCCGTAGAACTTTCCCCTGTTTCGCAATTGGGTACAAGTAGCGTTGTGGCTACCGTTGACCAAAAGAAAGTCCTCACAGCATTGAGGAATACAGAGGTGCAAGCCGACCCGACAAATGCAATAGCATTGCATTATGCCTCGTTAAAGAAAAATGGGAAATTAGATAACAGAACCTATAATTACAGTAACATTTCTCGTGTAATACGAACACAGGTATTTGATAACCCTAATTTCACGCCTCATTTTATTGTTCTTGCATTGATTTCATGTGGTAGAGACACAGGTCGTTTCAATTTTGAAAAGAATGAACTATTAAAGCACCTGACGACATCGTATGATATATGCAAAAGTTACGGTGTTGAGCAAATATGGTATGATATTATTCCATGCAAAGGATATGATGCACAAAGCCCACTTATAACGGAATCGGTATCATACGTTCGCGAAAAGAATAGTGATTTAAATATATATATTATTGATTCGCAACATGATAACAACTATTATTATGGTTTTAGAATAAAACAGAATATCGTGATTGGCGGCAATACTATTGAAATCTCCGATGGCGGACTGCTCGACTGGACGCAACAGCTCCTGACCAACAAGAAAGAGCGAATGATGACATTCGGTCTAGGTATTCAGATGTTATATTCATTAACAAAATAATATGGTAAAAGGCAAAGTCATATTCGAAGATGAAGAAAAAGTAGCGATTAAATATCCTTGCTTTGAGCTAAAAGATATAGTGGAGTATTATTTTGAAATACACACTCAGGATAACTCTATTAATTCATTCTCAATTATAGCTTTGCCGAATGCTAATACTACAGTTTCAGTTTATTTGTCGGATAAAAGCCAAACATTCAAAGTATGTCGAAAACATGGAGTATCTGATGTCTCGGGAGATAAAATTTCAGGTAGTTTAACAGAAGCCATCACTATAATACACGCGCCTGGAACACATGAATTTTCAATAAAGTTCAAGCCCGGAGTTTTATATCTCTGTCTGTTAAAAGATGTTATGTCCTTGACAGACAATCATTTGCCCTTGCATAAATATATTAAGCAAGAGGTGTTAAACGAATTAAAATTAAAAGCATCTTTTGACGAACGGGTTCAGTTTGCAGAGAATTGGCTTTTAGGTAATATGAAAATCTTTAGTTCCGATTTCAAACTTAATGCCGTAGCCAAAGCCATTTATTATATCAAGAACAGCCATGATTACAAACTAAATGCTGTAAGTAAAGAGGTGGGTGTGTCAAACTCTACACTCAACAGGTATTTCAGAGATGTATTAGGCATCTCGCCTAAACAGTGTTTTAAAGCTTTACGTTTCAAAACCGCATTGAAGGACTATCGTTCTAATGGAAGTGTAGTTTTATACGATGAATTAGGTTATACCGATTTTTCTCATTTTGTGAAAGAAGCTAAGAAATTGGCAAACAATACTCCATCAGAACTATAAAACTCATGAATAAAAATCATTCAGCATAAAACAGGACTTCGGCTTGACTATCAATATTAATATTTTTGTCTAAAGAAGAAATCCGGACTGTGGGGCAACTGATTCTTTCCGGTCGTTCTGACAGATGATTTCTCCGGCAGAACGACCGGTGGTGATGTCTTTATTGTTTTAGTCCCCAGCTTTCATTAGGCTGATTTCCCATTTCTAATTCCAATATTCCGCCTTTTAGCAGTTCTTTGGCCGGGAATTTAAATGATTCCAGCTTTTGACCGTTTAATTGGGCAGACTGAATATATTTGTTCTCACGGGAAGCGTTATTGGCTTTTATTGTGAATCGTTTTCCTCTTCCATAACGCTTTCCCAAGTCTATTTCCACTTTCTCGAATAGCGGGCTTCCTAATTCATAAACAGGTTCTGTGTTGCAGCCTCCGTCTGTCTGAAAGAGTCCCAATGCCGCCATGATAAACCAGGCGCTCATCTGCCCTTGGTCTTCGTCTCCTAAATAGGCATTTGATACATCGAATCCGTAGTAGCGGTCGATGATAGAACGGCTCCAGCGCTGGGTTTGCCAAGGTTGACCTACCCAGTTAAATAAGAAAGCAAAATGCATGGATTGCTGGTTTCCCTGTACAACGGGGAAGTCCCAGTATTGGTCGCCCGGAGCATTGTATCTCCAGGGTTCACTGGCTTTGAATCCCCAGGTAAGTCGTTCAATGAAACGCTCTTTACCAATTCTCTCTGCCAGTGCCGGAACATTTTGTGGAACGAAATAAGTGAGTTGCCAGGCATTGCCTTCCACATAGTGGTGATTGGCGCCCGACTTGAAGGGATCAAAATCTTTTTCCCACTCTCCATTGCTGTAGCGCATTTGTGCGAATCCTGTTTCGGGGTTGATCGCATTTTTCCACCACTCGCCTCTATCGGAAAATTTCCGGTAGTGCTCGTCCTTTCCCAACGCTTTGGCCAGTTGGGATACCGTCCAGTCATCATAAGAATATTCCAGTGTGTTGGAGAACCGGCCTTTGTCGGCAGGAACGTATTTGTGTTGCAGGTAAGTCTCCAGGTCTCTGTTTCCGGCGAAGCCGTTGGCTACACGTTGCGCAGGCGTTGTCTGCATCTTTATGACCGCCTGAAACATCTTTTCGACATCATAATCCCGTATTCCCATTTGATACGTACTTGTCAAAAGTGGAATCTCATGTTCGGCTACCATGACGGGAATGTATTTCATTCCACTGGGCCCTTTTGCCAGCCATCCGTGGGCATCATACATGGCCAACTGAGACTTAACCCATCTGGAAGACCATTCGGGAGTAATCAGATTCCATACTTGATTCAGGTTCCAGAAAGTGTTCCAGAATGCATCGCATCCTAAAGCAACGGCATCTTTGTCTTTCAGCTTTTGAATGCGGCCTGCTGCGTCTGCCCATCTTTGATCTGTGTCGCTATACGTATTCCGGCAGAATGTACGATATAGATTGGTGTAGAATCTGACCTTTTCCCGATAGTCGTTGCTCTGAACCTGTACCCGGTCAAGGATGTCATTCCAGCTGTCGGACTGATACTTGCGTACCGCATCGAAATTCCATCCGAATGGCTTCGTAATTTCGGTGGAAAGGTTGTTGGATGCCCCCGCTATATCTACATAAGAAATAGCGGAGCGTACCATTACCACCGGATCGCTGGCGGTATCAAACTCTGCGTAACAACCGAACCGCTGCGGATGGGTGGCTGTCATCGCCTTTTTTTTCCATAAAGTGTCATTATGCCATCCTCCGAATTTCTTAATGTCTTTGTTGAACTCTATAACGAAATGAATGGTATAGTCCTGATCTGCATCGGCGGACCATACATTTTTGGATAGTTGTTTGCTGAATCCCTCGATACGTCGCGCCCCTGTCTGTCTTACGCTGCCTTCTATAATCTGATAGTCGTATTCACTCGGAATTTTCAGATCGATCATAACACGGGCATCCTTATCTTGCGGATAGGTGTAGCGTTGGAAACCGCAGCGGGTAGTGGCTGTCAGTTCAGCTTTGATCTGATAATCGGTTAAGTCAATTTTGTAATATCCCGCTTTGGCTTCTTCACTGGCTTTGTCTATGGCAGAGCGGTAGGAATTGGCACTTTTGACCAGAGATGACTGACTGCCTATTTCGGTTTTTAAAGGACCGTTTGTTGGCATGATACCCAGACCTGCCATCGTCCATTCATGGATATGGCTGAATGTACCGATGCTTTCGAAGGAAGGATCATATCCGGATTGCCAGCCGTTGTCCTGATTGTCGGGGCTTAACTTGACCATGCTGAATGGCATCCAAGGCCCCGGTGCTATCATCCAGCGGGAATGTGCAGTTCCCATGCGGGTGTCAATATAATCGGCTGCCGTATGAGTGCTGTGCGGTGCACGTGTGATAGTTCCCTGCGCAATGACCGCACCGTCAACACGGATGGTATATTCGCTTGTTTTCGGGGACTTGACCACAGGCATGGGAGCTTCGAAGATATATCTTCCGTTCTCCAATTGCTGGTGCAATATCTTTTTTCCATCGACTTCTACTTCAAGAAGAGGATGACCGGAAAGATGCTCTATATCCACCAATAAGGGCTGAGCTACCGGATGGACAGTCTGAAAATCAGCGGCTTTGACGTCCCGGAGATAAACGGACTGGTTTGCTTCCTTTAAAATGGCGTTCTGAGGACCGATGAGTCTGATGTCGTCAAAGATAATCCACGACCCTTCGAGGTTGGTCAGTGAGATGGAATTGCTTCCTTTTTTTATGACTTCAGCGTTTACAGGTATTTCGATTGTGTATGGCTTTGCTTGTGAATAATCTCCGTCAATCGATTTCCCGCTTCCTTTGGGGAGGGCGTATTTCCATGATTTCCCGTTGATGGTGACTTTGAATAAGGCGGGAGATTCATGGTGGGTATCTAATAAGTCAATGATGAGTTTCCACGAGTCACTGCCGGAAGTTTCCTTCATGTCGAACAGTATGTTCAGAACATGAGTCCGGATGCCGGCGGTGCCGCTTGTCCCGCCCCAATGGTCGGCTGGTCCGGGGAGAACATAAGGGAAATCTTTTTGTGGAGAAGACAGTCCGACGATATAGAAACGATCTTCCCAGCCGAAGTCATTTGCCAGAAACTCTTTGTATTTGTCAGGTGATAGTGCCAGTTCACTGGTACTATGATTCTTTTCTCCAATTTGCCAGATTGTTTTGGTTGCTGCCCACAATTCGGGCAGGAGAAATAGCATAATTAATAAACTCAGTGATTTCCTTTTCATATATTCTTTTTTGAGGGACGATTAGTATGTATGAACATATTTTTATCTTTCGGCTTCTATCGTATATGTGAAACTGTCTGCCCTGTAATACCCGACGTTATATTCAATAGGAATGTCGTTTATATCATATACAAATCTTCTCCTTATCAATATAGGGTCGTTGGGATCTATCTCCAGTTTTTCCGCAATGGCTTCTCCGGCCAGTCGGGCAGTGATTTCTTCTTTGCTCGTTTTTACTATGATGTTATATTCTTTTTCAAACATTTCGTATAATGGGCGGGTGTAATCTTCTTCTCCGGTAAGTGGAATTGCCGGATTGAAATAAGAGATGAAGTAAACAAACGGATATTCTTTCTTGCCTCTTACCCGTTCCATTACTACGCAGCGCTCGTTGTTCTTAGAGCCTAAATTAAAAAAAGAGCTGATCCCTTCGCTAGGGCGTTTTAGGCTAACGTGCAATTCGAAATTACGTATTTCTATACCTAGTAGCTTCATTTCTTGTGAGAAACTAAGCCAGTTCTTACTTCCGCTAATGATCCCCTTTTTTACCACTTTGGTACCAAATCCTTTTTTTCGTACCAATAATCCTTCAAATACCAATTTGTTGATAGCTTGTCGAAGGGTATTCCTGGATATGTTTAATTGTTTGGACAATTCAACTTCGCTTGGTAACATCTTCCCATTTTTGTATTCTTCTTCTTTAATAAGTCTTCTTAATATCTCTTCTGCTTGAATATGAAGAGGTTTGTTGCTTCTTGAATCAATTTTCATACTGCTGTCATTTATTGTTTTGCGACAAATATAGTATTTCTAAGAAAAATATCCAAGAATTTATTGCAATAAAGAAATAATTTATATATTTGCACAATCTTTTATATGTTCATACATATTATTATTAACTATAAAATACACACACTTATGAAATGACAAGTTATGAAAAACAAAAAGAGGAGCGCCAAAACTATTAGCTCTCCTCTCAAATCTAAAAAAAAATTCTCGATTTCCACAGGTTTTAGCTTGCTGATGGAAATGGTGAATGTTCAGAATTAAAATCTTTAGATTAACCGCAAAGTTATGAAAAAAAATCATTTTACAGTATTGAAAAACAAGTTTTATTCAAATTTGAACTTACCTCTAAAGATAAAGGTAGGGGTAGCATTTGTCCTGTTGGGCATTTCTCAAATGCCGATGGTAAATGCCGGTGAAGGAAATTCCGGTTTTGTTTATGAGGTTGGTCAGCAGTCTGAGTTAACAATAAAAGGAATAGTGACGGATGTGAAGAATGAAGTGCTGATAGGTGTAAATGTTCTTGTTAAAAATACAACAATAGGTGCTATTACAGATTTGGATGGTGCTTTTTCGTTGAAAGCAAAGAAAGGGGATGTGTTGGTCATTTCGTATACCGGATATGCATCGCAGGAAATTGTAGTAAAGGATAATCTTCCGATAAATGTTATACTGAAGGAGGACCTAACAGAGTTAAATGAAGTGGTAGTTACTGCATTAGGTATTAAAAAAGAGACGAAAGCGTTGACCTATAATGTGCAGGAAGTGAAAGCTGCCGAATTAGTGACAGTGAAGGACGCTAACTTTATGAACGCGTTGACAGGTAAAATTGCAGGTGTGACTATTAATACTACTTCTTCGGGAGTCGGTGGCGGTACCAGAGTGGTGATGCGTGGTACAAAATCTATTAATGGAAATAATAATGCGTTGTATGTAGTAGATGGTATTCCTTTGCCCAATCTTTCTTCTATGCAACCAAAAGACCTATATACAGGTATGGGACAATCGGGTGATGGTATTTCCACATTGAATCCGGACGATATTGAAACTATATCTGTACTTACTGGTGCTGCCGCTGCTGCTTTGTATGGTAGCGATGCCGCCAATGGTGTAGTTATGATTACTACCAAGAAAGGTGAAGTAGGAAAGCTATCGGTAAATGTTTCTAATAGTACAACTTTTAGTTCTCCTTTTGTATTGCCGGAGTTTCAGAACACTTATGGCTCGGAAACGGGTGAATATGCTAGCTGGGGACAAAAACTGGCTACTCCTACTAATTATGATCCGGCAGATTTTTTTCAAACGGGTTACAACGTAAACAATTCAATCAGTCTCTCTACAGGTTCGGAGACGAATCAAACTTATTTTTCTGCAGCAACTGTCAATGCAAGAGGTATCGTTCATAATAATGATTTCGACCGTTACAACTTCTCTGTCCGCAATTCAAGTGACATGCTAAATAACTGTTTACACATGGATTTGAGCTTCATGTATATGCGTATTAATGAGCAAAATATGTTGGCACAGGGACAATATTTCAATCCATTGGTACCTATTTATCTCTTCCCGCGCGGTGATGATATTGCGAAATATCAGACTTTTGAACGCTACAATGCTTCCCGTAACTTTAAAACACAATACTGGCCTTATGGTGACCAAGGTATGATGATGCAAAATCCTTACTGGATCACAGAACGCGATAAGTTCAATAACTATAAGGACCGTTTCCTGACTGGCTTGGGACTGAAATTTGATATTACCGACTGGATGAATATATCTGCACGTGTGAAATATGACGGAACGAAAGAAAAAAGAACGAAGAAGTATAATGCTTCTACACTGACCCTTTTCGCCGGTTCTGATATGGGAGCATATTACAAAGATGAGGTGAGTACTACACAGATTTATGCAGATGCCATGTTGAATATTGATAAATATATCGGTGATTTTTCATTGAAGGCTACTTTGGGTGCAAGTATTCTTGATGGTCAATATGATTATTCCAGTTTGGGCGGTCCTTTGCAGAGCACAGCTAACTTGTTTACTTATGGTAACTTGAATAAGACAGGAATCCGTCTGGCTCAAAGTGGTTATCATGATCAGACACAGGCCATCTTTGCAACAGCTCAGGTAGGATATAAGAGCATGGTTTATCTGGACTTAACAGGTCGTAACGACTGGCCGAGTGCTTTAGCGGGAACAAGTCATGTGAATCAAGGATTTTTCTACCCGTCTGTAGGTATATCGGGCATATTGACGGAATTGCTTCCTATTAAGTCTGATGTTTTATCATTTCTGAAAGCTCGTTTTTCCTATAGTAATGTGGGTAATGCTCCTAAGCGTTTCATTCCTATCAGTACTTATCGTTTGCAGGGAAGTGGTTATCCAGAGACTCAAACCTATGAAGTGAATAAGGATTTGAAACCTGAAACTACGGAGTCTTATGAAATAGGTTTGAACACTAAATTGTTTGGAAATAAAATAGGTCTGGATTTGACACTATATACTTCTTCTACTTTTGATCAGCTCTTTAATCCGGAAATTTCTTCCGGTAGTGGGTATAGTTCATATTATGTGAATGGTGGACGTATCGATAATAAAGGTATAGAACTGTCAGTTAGTCTGGATCAGGATTTAGGACAGGTGAACTGGACAAGTAATCTGACTTATACTATAAATAAGAATAAGGTTAAAAAATTAATGCCTGCAACAACAACTCCATCGGGGACTCCTGTCGATGCTATGCCGGAAATGAATATGGGCGGAACAGATGGTTATCGCATGATATTGAAAGAAGGTCGTCCCATGGGTGACATCTACGTGAATACGTTGAAAACGGATGAACATGGGCACATTATCGTTGACCTTATTTCGCAGAAAGTAACGGCTGATCCGGATAACTTCGTGTACGCCGGTAACGCAAATCCTGACTATACGATTGGTTGGAGAAATAACTTTGAATGGAAAGGTTTAAGTCTTGGTATAGTTATTAACGGTCGTTTTGGTGGTGTCGGAGTTTCGTCTACACAAGCTAAGTTGGATGCATACGGTGTTTCAAAGGCGTCTGCTGAAGCACGTGATAATGGAGGGGCCTTAGTTAATGGCCAACGGATTCCTGCGAAAGATTATTATCAGGTAGTCGGTGGCGGAAATTCCGGAATTTGTTCGATGTATGTTTATGATGCCACTAATATTCGTCTGGCGGAATTGTCTCTGGGTTATGACATTCCTATTACTAAATGGGTAAAATGGGTGAAAGGTGCGCATGTTTCAGTAGTGGGGCGCAATCTGATAATGTTCTATAATAAGGCACCGTTCGACCCCGAATCGACAGCAAGTACCGGTACTTATTTCCAGGGTATTGACTACTTTATGCAACCCAGTCTTCGGAACGTAGGTTTCTCTGTGAATTTGAAATTCTAATGTGTAACTCTAAATGTAACTATAATGATAAGCAAAAAATATTTTTATAAAAAACTGCTTTTGTTGTGTATGGGCACTTCTTTGCTTGCAACGACAGGATGTACGGATAAATTTGAAGAATGGAATACCAATCCTCATGAAGCTACCGAAGAAATGATGAACAGAGACGATCTTGCAGTTGGGGCTTTCTTTGTACAAATGCAAAGAAACATATTCGTGCTTGAAAATCAGACTTCAGATGGTCAAGGGATCGGTGCTAGTGTCTATCAGACTATTGACAACTTGGCTGGCGCTTCTTTTGCAGGCTATACGGGCGCTTGTAATATTTGGTTCAGCAATTCTAATTTCTTGACCTACAATATGTTTGTAGACTGGAGGAATGCTGCATTCGAACATTCTTATCTTTATGTAATGTCTCCTTGGAACGAAATTATAAAAAAGGCGACGGAGCAAGGTCGTCCTCAGGTAGCGGCATTAGCCAATATTGTGAAAGTATTAGCGATGTCGAGAATCACGGATATGTATGGTCCCCTTCCATATACTAAGTTTGGTAGTGGTAGTTTTTCTATTCCGTATGACAGTCAGGAAGTGATATATGATTCATTTTTTAAAGAGTTGGACGATGCTGTCGCAGTGTTATATGATATGTATCAAAAAGATGCTTCGGTAAAGGTTCTGGAAAGATATGATTACATCTATAATGGAAATATTGAAAATTGGATTCGATTTGCCAATACATTGAAGCTACGTTTGGCTGTGCGTACAACTTACGCCAATCCGACTAAAGCGCAACAGTTGGCTGAAGCTGCCGTTTCTCATCCAATTGGTGTAATGACCAAAGTTTCGGATGTAGCACGTTTGCAGCATTCTGATAATTCTAGTTATCGTCATCCACTATTTGTAATTGCTACTGGTGAGTTTAATGATGCACGTATGGGAGCTACAATGGATTCTTATTTGAATGGTTATAAAGATCCTCGCATCAGTTCTTATTTCAGCATGGCTGCAACAGGTAAATATACTGGGATCCGCTCAGGCATTAATATAAACCGTGAAAAATATGCTACATCAGGTGACTTCTCTGATTTGACGGCTGCTGGTGGCGATGATCTTGTTTGGATGAATCCATCGGAAGCATATTTCCTGCGTGCAGAAGGTGCCAGCCGTGGATGGAACATGAACGGTACGGATAAGGAGTTGTATGAATCAGGCATACGTACTTCATTCGAATTTCTTGGGGTTTCCGGTGCGGACGCTTATTTGGCTAATAATACAAATAAACCACAGCCTTACACCGATCCGGCTAATGCGGGAAACAGTATTGGTGAAGGACCTTTAGTAGGAAAAATCACTATCAAGTGGAATGATGAAGCCGGATTGGAGGAAAAACTGGAGCGTATCATTACTCAGAAATGGATTGCATTATATCCTGACGGTCAGGAAGCTTGGTCTGAATTCCGTAGAACAGCTTATCCTAAAGTATTCCCTGTAGCTATTAATAATAGTGGCGGAACGATTAAAACCGATAAACAAGTTCGCCGTATTCCATTCCCGGCTTCCGAGTACAGAAATAATGCTGAGAACGTAAATCAGGCTGTCACTTTGTTAGGAGGTGATGATAATGGGGGAACTTCGTTGTGGTGGGATAAAAAAACTAATAATTAATATTGGAATAAAACATTAAGAAGTCTTATGATGAAATTTAAAATAAAAATAGCAAGCTTATTCTCTGTTATACTTTTGGTAGGAGCAATAGCCGCATGTACAGATGTGGAAAATGAAAATATTCAGAATCCCTATAAATATAGTGAACAATATTATGAGAATCTAAGAGCTTATAAAGATTCGGATCATCAGGTCGCATTCATGTGGTTTGCCGATTATTCGTCAAGCCATAGTATGGGGATTCGTTTTTTGGGATTACCGGATAGTTTAGATATTTGTAGTTTGTGGGGTGGAATTCCGTCGGATGTGGAAGGAAAACCTAATACTTTTTATAATCCGGAAGTGTATAAAGAGATGAGGTTTGTGCAGAAAGTGAAAGGTACTAAGATGACCTATGTAACTTTCCCCGGAATAGGGAACAATGAATGGTTGAAAGAGTATTTTCCGACTGAAACGATGGAAGATACTTTGAAAGTAATGCAAGTCTATGGTGACTCTTTATTGCGGATTGTTTATAATAATGATTTGGACGGGGTTGACTTGGATTATGAAATTAATGGCGACTGGATGCATGAAATATTCTATATATTAATAGAGTATCTGGGGCAACATATTGGTCCGAAGGGAAAAGATCCTAGTAAAATGTTACTGGTAGATGGTGGCCCATTTCCCGGTAAAACAGAACATTATGAATATCTGACTTATTTCGTATCGCAATCTTATGGAGTGGGTAGTCCATATTGGCCTCAATATAAATTTGATGAAATGAAAGGAAGATTGCCATCAAATAGATTTATAATAACGGAAAATATGGGAGATTATTATTCTACAGGCGGAGTGGAATTCACTGAAGCAGATGGTAATAAATACACGGAGACAGGTGAAAGATTAGGCTCTTTAGAAGGCATGGCTCGATGGAACCCGACTCAAGGTAAGAAAGCTGGTTTTGGAGCTTTCTTCGGGCAGCGTGATTATAATAATAATCCTCCTTATAAATATACGAGGAGAGGTATTCAGGCGCAAAACCCTGCGGTTAAGTAAAACTGTATAAATATTATTTTTATGAAAAGCATTTCAAAATATAGATTCGCATTTATAGGATTGTTAGTGTCTTTGGTCACTATCTCTTTCGCATCTTGCTCTGATGGTCAATCCTATGATTTTTTTGGTGATTCGGGAAAGGTTTATGTACGTCTTCAGTCTTCTAATTTGGTGAATAGTGTCCCCAATGTGGTGGACGCCCAAATATTAAAGACCACATTAGGAGTATTTGGTGATGCTGTTGCTACCTTTCCGGTTCGGTCTACGATGCCTGTAAAAGGATCGTTAAAAGTGATTTGTGGCATTGATAATTCATTGATAGAGGTATATAATGCAAAGCATAATACGGATTATTTAAAAATGGATGCCAAAATGATGATGATTAATGGCCAGGATATGACAATTGAGGAGGGGCAAATGGAGTCTAAAGGAGTTTTTGAGGTGAAGGTGAATCCTGAAAATATTGTAGATTTGGAATTAGGTGATTATTTAGTACCTATTAAGTTGATGAGCGTCACCGGAAATATGGAAGTTAGTGAAAACTGGAATACGGTTTATATGCATGTTTCCGTACTGGATGACCCTTCTTCTATTCCCTTTGCTGATCGTACAGACTGGACAATTGCAGACTGCTCTTCCGAAGAGGTGCTTGGGGAAAATGGATCTGCTTCTAATGTGCTTGATGCCGATCGGGAAACAATCTGGCATACGGAGTGGTATTCTAATCAACCATATCCTCCTCATCATATAACAATAGATATGGGAAAAGTTGTAACTATAGCTGGAATCCAATATGTAACAAGAAGTTCTGGTAGTGGAGCCCCCCAAGGTATGACGGTTGAAACTAGCATGGACAATGTAACTTGGGATGAAGTTGCTATTTATACAGCTGGAGAACTTCCTACAGACGGAGGAAAAGAATTTAGAGATTTTTTTGACGATTTTAAAGAAGCACGTTATTTCCGCTTAACTATAACGAAGACGAAAGGAAATGTCCATTATACGTCATTGGCAGAAGTTAATGCGTTTGTTGCTAATAAATAATTTTAAAAAAGAGCAATTATGAGAAAATATTTTGCATACACACTATTTTGTATAGCAGTAACACTCTTGTTTAGTTGTCGGGAGGCTTCCGAACATCGGGATGTAATTCTATTTACTGGGACAGAAACTTCTCCCAAAGTAACTTTTACGATTGAAGAGCCTCGTGATATGGGGGTAACAATTACTGCCACTAATAAAGTTGAAAAAGATACCAAGATAACTTTGGAACTTGGTGACCAATCTTTATTGGCTGAGTATAATGCTCAAACAGGCAAGAAATACAAAATGCCTCCTGCGGGCAGCTGCAAATTGTCGGCAAAAGAAACGGTAATAAAGGCGGGCAATTATGTTTCGGAAAGTGTGAAGTTTTCGGTGTTATCTCTGGATGAGTTCATTGAGGGTGTTAATTACTGTATTCCTGTGGTCATTACAGGGACAGACGGAGATATGCCGATATTGGAAGCATCACGTGTGATGTATATTGTTGTTAATCAAACAATTATTTCAAAAGCAGTTGATTTGCACGGACGTTGTGGCTTTAATGTTCCGCTATTCCAGACTGATTCACGAGTAAGCGCTTTGGGACAGATAACGATGGAAATTCGAGTTCGTGTGAATCGTTTCCCCAGTGCTAACGCTAATCCGGGTATATCTTCTTTAATGGGAATCGAAGAGAATTTCTTATTCAGATTCGGAGATATTAGCATTGAGAAGAACCAGTTACAATTGGCTCCGGCTTTGATTAATAACAAAAAATATTTCACTACAGGTGAAACACGCTATACTGTAGGTCAATGGCATCAGGTAGTATGTGTATATGATGGTTCGTCTGTGGCTATATATGTGGATGGTAAGCTGGATGTGAGATTTGGTGCAGGACCGGGTACAGTCAATTTCAATGACGACTATTGTGATGGATTCTGGTTCGGGCAATCATGTGGTGGACGTTATCTGGATGGTGCTATCAGTGAGGCCCGCTTTTGGACGAGAGCACTGACTATGAATGAAATTCAGGATAATGCCTGCTATGTAGATCCTAAATCAGAAGGCTTGTTGGCGTACTGGCGATTTAATGAGGTGCAGGAAGATGGTATAACTGTACGTGACGAAACAGGTAATGGTTTTGATGCCATAGCACATGGAAGTTTCACTTGGATTGACAATGTGAAATGTCCATACTGATAATGAAAATTTATTTGATCCTAGTTTAAATTAGGTTAGTTTATAGTAGAGGTTGTTTTCATAAGAACCGAGTGGCTGCATGATGTGTAGCATATATACTCGCAGTCACTTGGTTCTTGTTTTAAAAAAAATCAGCAAATTAAAGTAGAGACTGTTATGAGGTTTTACATCATATTAATATCGCTATTGTTATCTTCTTCACTATTGCAATCTCAGGAAAAGCGATACAAAGATCTCAGTCTTACTCCTGACGAACGTACGAAGGACCTTCTTAGTCGAATGACAGTGGAAGAGAAGGTCGGGCAATTACTTTGTCCTTTGGGATGGGGAATGTATGTGAAGGATGGAAAGCAAGTCGGCTATTCGGATGAGTATAAAAAGCAAATCGATCAAAGACATACAGGAGTGTTTTGGGCTACCTTTCGAGCTGACCCGTGGACCCAAAAAACACTGGCAAACGGACTAACTCCCGAACAAGCCGCTATTGCAGCAAATGCCCTCCAACGTTATGCTGTTGAAAATACCCGTCTAGGAATTCCTGTGTTTCTGGCAGAAGAAGCTCCTCATGGGCATATGGCTATTGGAACAACGGTTTTTCCTTCAAGTATTGGGCAGGCAGCTACCTTCAATCCTGAATTAATTGAAAAAATGGGTCGTGTTATAGCAAAGGAGATTCGTTTGCAGGGAGCACATATCGGTTATGGTCCTATTCTTGATCTGGCACGTGATCCCAGATGGTCGAGAGTGGAGGAAACGTATGGTGAAGATCCTGTATTGTGCGCAACTATAGGGGCTGCTATGGTAAAAGGAATGGGAGCAGGAAAACTTTCCGAACCGTATAGTGTGGTATCTACTTTGAAGCACTTTGTTGCGTATGGTGTACCTGAAGGGGGACAGAATGGTAATCCTTCTGTAGTAGGAGTACGTGATTTGCATGAGAATTTCTTACCACCGTTCAAAGCGGCAGTTGATGCCGGAGCTTTATCGGTGATGACTGCTTATAATTCGATGGATGGCGTACCTTGCACGATGAATGAAGCCATGCTGAAAGACGTGCTTCGTAAACAATGGGGGTTTAAAGGATTCACTGTTTCTGATTTGTATAGTATAGAAGGAATAAAGGATAGCCATCGTATTGTAGAAACATTGGCGGAAGCGGCACGTTATGCAGCTTGTGCTGGTCTTGATGTTGATTTGGGTGGGGATGCTTTTGCAACTCTTGTTACTACCGTAAAAGGAGGAAAGATGTCTGAGGCTATACTTGATTCAGCTGTAGTAAATGTACTAAGACTGAAGTTTCAGATGGGATTATTTGACAATCCTTATGTGGATCCGAAGAAAGCCGGACGTGAAGTTCGGACGGTTGAAAATAGATATTTAGCAAGAAAAGTAGCACAACAATCTGTGGTTCTATTAGAGAATAAGAATCAGTTATTACCTTTGGATAAGAAATGTAAGATAGCTGTAATTGGTCCGAATGCAGACAATATGTATAATATGCTCGGTGATTATACGGCTCCACAGGAAGATGCGAATGTTGTCACTGTGCTTGAAGGTATATTGGCGAAAGTAAACAAGAAACAGGTAGAATACGTAAAAGGATGTGCTATCAGGGATACATTGAATATTCAGATAGAAGAGGCTGTAAAAGCAGTTTGTTCAGCGGATGTGGCTGTGGTAGTAGTTGGAGGTTCGAGTGCTCGTGATTTTAAAACGAGCTATAAGGAGACTGGGGCTGCTATTGCTTCTAAAAACAATATAAGTGATATGGAAAGTGGTGAAGGATTCGATCGTGTTTCATTGGAATTGCTTGGCAAACAAATGGAATTACTTCGAGCCATAAAAGCAACCGGAAAACCTATAGTAGTCATTTATATACAGGGCCGTCCCTTAAATATGAACTGGGCGAAAGAAAATGCCGATGCTTTGCTTACTGCCTGGTATCCGGGACAAGAAGGAGGAAATGCAATTGCTGACATATTATTTGGAGAATATAATCCCAGCGGGAGGTTACCGGTTTCTATTCCCAAACACATAGGTCAACTGCCGGTTTATTATAATAAGAAGAATCCCGTGAGCCATGATTATGTAGAAATGGAGGCGACTCCTCTTTATAGCTTTGGCTATGGTAAAGGATTCTCATCATTTGCTTATGACAGGCTACAAATCGAAGAGGCTGGCGATAAAAAATATAAAGTGACTTTTAATTTGCGGAATGAAGGAAATTATGACGGTACGGAAGTAGTTCAGCTTTATTTGAGAGATGAATATGCTTCTGTAGTCCGACCGCAGAAACAGCTGAAAGCCTTTAAGCAGGTATTCTTGAAGAGAGGTGAAAGTCAGGAAATTACATTAGTGTTATGTGAAGATGATTTTAGCCTGATCAATAATAAATTGGAAAAAATAGTGGAGCCAGGACTTTTTACGATCATGATAGGAACGGCTTCAAATGACATACGACTGATAACATCATTGGATATCAAATAAAACTATTAAAATTATGAAATTATTAGTGAGACATATTGCAGTAGCTGCTATGGCTATGACTTTTTTCTCGTGTGCAACAGACTCGAAACAGATGTTGGTGAATAAGATAGAAAATAATCATTCGTTTCAAATGGTAGATAGCATGGGACGTGCGGTGCTCAGTAAAGGATTTAATGCAGGCAGTGGCTATTCTCAGGTTTGGGCAAGAGATTTGAATACGTTCATCGAGACAGCTTGTGAGGTAGTGAACAAGGATGACGTGCGAGGTGCTATCCTAGTATTTTTTGGCTTACAGCAGCCTAATGGAGAAATGGTGGATGGCTATGTGTTGAAAGGAGAGTTTAATTGGGATGATCCTGACCAATATTTTTCAGACGCTGCGCCCGAACATGTGGGATTTAAAAATACGGTGGAAACAGATCAGGAGACTTCTCTCATTCAAGTGGTAGGAAAATACGTTAGTAAGACAAGGGATACTTCGATCTTAAAAGAAGATATTGCCGGTACAGATGTATATACCCGAATGAAGTGGATGATAGAATATCTGATGCGTGAAAAGTTCAATAAGGATTATGGACTATTGACAGGAGCATTGACTGCCGACTGGGGAGATGTGCAAAATGATAATGGCAATCCTGTTGATATTACGGAGAATAGCATTCTTACGATTGATGCTTATGATAATGCTATGTTTGCTATTGCATTGGATTATATGGCAGAGATGAGCGAGGGGACCGATCGGGCGGAATGGAAGAAACTTCGTGAATCAATAGCGACGAATACCCGCAAATATTTGTGGGATACGGAACGTAATAAGATTATACCTCACGTCTATCCGGACAAGACACCGGATTTGGGGGATTTTGATGAGAATGATGTGCATTATCATGGAGGAACGGCAATTGCCATTGAAGCAGGGTTACTGACGAAAGAGGAAATTGCGATTGTCAATGCCAGTATGTTGGAGAATGTCCGTTTATCAGGTATGCCTAGCATCGGTCTGACTCTGTATCCTCCTTATCCGGACGGATTTTTTCCGGGTGGAATGTCCAAAGCTTATATTTATCAGAATGGGGGTGACTGGACTTGGTTTGGAGGACGTATGATTCAGCAACTAATTGCTAACGGATATGTAGAGGAAGCTTATGCGGAAATTACCCCTATGATAGAGCGCGTGATTAAGAATAATGGATTTTTTGAATGGTATGGTCAGGGTGGTGTACCTGATGGGTCGGGACATTTTAAAGGCTCGGCTGGAGTACTGTGCAAAGCGATTCAAATGTTTAATAGTTGGGCTAAAGAAAATAAGAAGTAATGAGACTATCGAATTATAATAAATATCCATCAACAAGAATTGATGGAAAAATTTGGCTGGGATGGAATAATATTCTGCCTGAATTACATGAGAGTAGAATTCTTGCTGTCGATTTTTATATGGGAGTGCTGGAAGATGAAATAATTGATCAGTTCAAATTACAGGAAACAAGTTTGATCATAGAAACACGTAACCTGCTGAAATCAGAGGAAGAAATCTGTCGGATGACAAGTCGTTTTATGACTGACGATGTATTGTTCGGCTATGTGACTAATACAGAGTTGATGGACTATTTTGATCAGGATAAACTGGAAATGGCCCGTAAGCAAATAGCAGAAGTGCAGGGAAAGGTTATTGTCATCGGTATAGGAGCTGCTTTGGTTGTGAATCAATTAGAGGAGGCTACATTGGTTTATGTGGATATGGCACGTTGGGAGATTCAACAACGTTTCAGAGCGCACAAGGTAAAAGCACTGGGAGTAGATAACCGTAATGAGGCTGTTTCACTGCAATATAAACGTGGTTATTTTAATGACTGGAGAGTATGTGATAAATACAAGGCGACTCTTTTTGACAAGATCGATTATTGGCTGGATACTCATCAAAGTACAGTCCCTAAAATGATTGATAAAGAGACTTTTTTTGATGGAATAGAGCGGACAGTGCAGGCGCCGTTCAGAGTTGTTCCTTTCTTCGATCCTGCTCCGTGGGGCGGACAGTGGATGAAAGAGGTTTGCGATTTGAACGCAAATTGTGAGAACTATGGTTGGTGCTTCGATTGTGTTCCCGAAGAGAATAGTTTGTTTTTCAATGTATATGGAATCTTGTTTGAACTTCCGTCTGTAGATTTGGTACTGCTTAAAACACGTGAATTGCTGGGCGAACCGGTAGAAGCGCGTTTTGGAAAAGACTTTCCGATCCGCTTTGATTTTCTGGATACAATGGGGGGAGGAAATCTGAGTTTGCAGGTACATCCTACTACACAATTTATCCGTGAGCATTTCGGGATGTATTATACGCAAGATGAAAGTTACTATATGGTCGATGCGGAAGAGGATGCGGTAGTGTATCTTGGATTAAAAACAGGTATTGATAAAAAAGAGATGATTGACGATCTTCGGAAGGCGCAAAACAGTAATTTTGTATTTGATGCAGAGAAGTATGTCAATAAGATTCCGGCAAAGAAACACGATCACTTTCTGATTCCCGGTGGCACGATACATTGCTCGGGTGCTAACAGTATGGTATTGGAAATCAGTTCTACCCCTAATCTGTTTACATTCAAATTATGGGATTGGCAAAGAATGGGGCTGGATGGAAAACCGCGTCCTATCAATGTAGAGCGTGGAAAAGAAGTGATTGACTGGCAACGTGATACGGCATTTGTCGATAAATACTTGAAGAATCATGTTCAGACCATTGCTACCGGAGACGGATGGATAGAAGAAAAAACAGGTTTGCATGAGAATGAGTTTATTGAGACTCGCAGGCATTGGTTTAAGAAGCCTGTCGTACACCAAACAAATAATAGCGTAAATGTACTGAATTTGATCGAAGGTGATGAGGTGATAGTAGAGAGTCCGACCAATGCTTTCGAACCATTTGTGGTTCATTATGCAGAAACGTTTATAATTCCGGCATGTATCGGGGAATATATGGTTTCTCCTGTGGATTCTGCAGAAGGAAAAACATTTGCAACAATTAAAGCTTATGTGAGATTTTAAAAGAGATAATATGTATAAATGCGACAAAAGAATTGTAATGACTCTGGATGCCGGAGGTACGAATTTTGTTTTCTCTGCTATTCAGGGTAACCGGGAAATTGTAACTCCCATTTGCTTGCCTGCATCAACTGATAATCTGGAATTATGTTTCCAATCATTAGTATCAGGTTTTAAACAAATAGAAACACAATTGTCTCATGAACCAGTTGCTATTAGTTTTGCTTTCCCGGGTCCTGCGGATTATGAACATGGTGTAATTGGAGATCTGCCCAACTTCCCGGCTTTCAGAGCCGGGGTTGCTTTAGGTAGCTATCTGGAGAAGGCTTTTGGGATTCCAGTATATATCAATAATGACGGAAACTTGTTTGCTTATGGCGAAGCACTGGCAGGAGTATTGCCGTCCTTGAATCAAAAATTGAAAGAAGCCGGCAATGAAAAGCAATTCAGAAATCTGATAGGCATCACATTGGGTACGGGCTTTGGGGCCGGAGTTGTTATCAATCGGAATTTACTTACCGGGGACAATGGATGTGGAGGTGATTTGTGGAATTTCAGGAACTTGTATTATCCGGAGATGATAGCTGAAGAAAGTGTCAGTATCCGGGCTGTGAAACGGGTTTATAAGGAACTATCCGGAGATGCGGATCCCACATTGACTCCAAAGGATATTTGTGATATCGCCAATGGAGAAAAGGCTGGTGACAGCAATGCGGCTAAAGAAAGTTTTAAGAAATTAGGGTATGTTTTGGGAGAAGCCATAGCGGCTGCTCTTACACTGATAGATGGTGTGGTGGTTATTGGGGGAGGACTTTCGGGAGCATCGGTACACATCTTGCCGGCAGTGATGGAGAAGCTGAACGAAAGGTTTACCACCTTTTCCGGTGATTGTTTTAACAGGTTACAGATGAAGGTGCTGGATATGGATAATGAGGAACAACTCAAAGAACTATTGGCCTTTGATGTGGATAAGGTTCCTGTTTACGGAACCGAGGAATATACTAGCTATGTGAACATCAAGAAAACAGGTATAGCTATCAGTAAATTGGGAGCGAATAATGCGATTTGTTTGGGTGCATATGCTTTTGCATTGAATGAATTGGATAAGTGCGCCAGTATTGGTTAAACAAGAAAGGATTAAATGATGAAAAAAGGAGTTACGCTTTTATCGGTTCTGTTTGTCCTCTTATCATGTACGGAGACAACTAAAAAGCCTGTGGACTGGGTGGACACTCAATTGGGGGCTACGCATTGCCGCTGGTTCTTTTATACTCCGGCAGCTCTTCCGTTCGGGATGGCTAAACTGGCACCGACAACCGATGCGTATGGCAGTATGGGGTCTTGGTTGCCGAATGGGTATGATGACCGGCATACCTCTATCGAAGGATTTGCCCATCTGCATGAGTTTCAGATAGGCGGAATCATAACGATGCCCACTGTCGGAGCAATGAAAACGCTTCCGGGAACATTGGATCATCCGGATAGCGGTTACCGTTCCCGTTTTGATAAAACGACCGAGCAGGCTACTCCCGGATTTTATGGAGTTACCTTGTCTGACTATGATATAAAAGTAGAACTCACAGCTACCGAGCGGGTAGGATATCACCGGTACACCTATCCGCAGGCGGATACGGCACGTATCTTATTTGATATCGGCCATCCGCAAGGAGAGAGTGCGAAAGTGGTGGATACCTATATTTGTTATGAACCATCCGATCATGCGGTAAAAGGCTTTTTGGAGTGTTATCCTGTATATGCGACTTTTTGTGATAAAGGAAACACTGTGAAGAGCTATTTCTATGCCCGTTTGCCGAAAGATGTGACTTCTTACGGAACTTATCGGGACAGTATTTCCTATCGGGACAGTATGCAGATATCAGGCGCAGGAACAGGAATGTATCTGGAGTTTCCTACCGTTGCAGGAGAAATGGTAGAAATGCAGGTCGGGCTCTCTTATACTTCTATAGATAATGCCAAACTGAATCTGGAGAAAGAAACTGCCGGTCGTAACTTTGAAGAAGTGAAAGCCGATGCCCGGCGGATATGGAACGACCAACTTGCCAGAATAGAAGTGGAAGGAGGAACAGAGGCTGATAAAACGAAATTTTATACAGCGTTGTATCATGCTCTTTTGGGGCGCGGAATAGCCAATGATGTGGATGGATCGTACATAACGAATACTAAAAAAATAGCAAAGATTTCGTGTGATAAAAATGGTCTCCCATTGTATAATCATCACAATACGGATGGTATATGGGGTGGATTCTGGAATCTGACACAAGTCTGGACTCTGGCTTATCCGGAAGTGATGGAAAGTTATGTCCGGTCGGTCATGGATTTTTCGCGTGATACCGGAGGCTGGTTGCATGATGGAGTAGCTGCAGGGGTTTACACGAATGGAGTACAGACTAATTTTCAGGGCCTGGTAGCTGCCGCTGCTTATCATTCAGGGATTATACGGAGTGATTTGGATTATTTATGGAAGGTTGTTTATCAAAATGAAATGGGCTATGAGAACCGGCCGGACGGTGCCGGACGTTATGATAATGGCGAATTTGTGAAAAGAGGCTATGTGCCGTTGCATAATTACGTATTGCCCAATGGATGGGTTACCAATTTTGGCGCTTCGCATACTTTGGAATATTGTTTTGCCGCTTATGCAGCTTCCCAGCTGGCTGAGGTTTTAGAAAAGAAGACGGAAGCTGAACAGTTAAAGCAATATGCCAATGGATATAAATTGCTTTTTGATGAAAAGACAGGCTATATTCGTCCTAGAGAAGAGTCCGGAGAATTTACGGAAGACTTTGATCCGATGAAAGCATGGCTCGGTTTTCAGGAAGGTAATGCTGCTCAATACACGTGGTATGTACCCCATGATGTGGCAGGGTTGATGTCATTGATAGGAAAGGAAGAGTTTAATCGTCGTCTGAAGAAAACATTTGAAACGGCAAGTGCGACTCTGTATGGCGGTAATCCTGAAGAATTTGATAGCTTTTCGGGAGTGGAGCAGTTGTATAATCATGGCAATCAGCCTTGTTTGCATAATTC
This sequence comes from Bacteroides thetaiotaomicron, assembly GCA_019412825.1. Taxonomy (GTDB): domain Bacteria; phylum Bacteroidota; class Bacteroidia; order Bacteroidales; family Bacteroidaceae; genus Bacteroides; species Bacteroides thetaiotaomicron_A. Next base: position 71,843 of record DXOL01000018.1, read on the forward strand.
CTGGTTGTTCAATTATTCGGGGCAACCATGGCTGACTCAGAAATATACCCGTGATATCTGTCATGTCTTTTATGGCACGGAACCGACTCATGGCTATGGCTATGGGCAAGATGAGGACCAGGGGCAGCTCGGAGCCTGGTATGTGCTTGCGGCTATGGGATTGTTTGATGTACAGGGCGGGACTAATAAACAGCCGACCATGCAAATAGGCAGTCCGTTATTTGATAAAGTAACCATTCATCTTAATAGGAACTATTATTCGGGAGATACTTTTACTATTAGGGCAAGAAACAATTCTCCTATGTCCTGTTATGTACAAGATGCCAGACTGAACGGTGATTCTTTGCGGAAATGTTTCATCTATCTGAAAGATATTCAAAAAGGAGGCCTGCTGGAACTGACGATGAGTGAACTGCCCAATGAGAGTTGGGGGACAATGGCACCTCCCCCTTCTATGAGTTATTCAGTAGTAGAATAATCAGTCAATATCGTTTTATGAAAACACAAAATTCAATTTTTACAGCTCTTCCCGTTCTTTTCGGGTTCTTTGTGATGGGGTTCTGTGACATAGTCGGCATTTCATCCGACTATGTGCAGCGTACTTTCGACTGGTCTCCTGTGATGACCGGATTTGTACCTTCTCTCGTATTTATCTGGTTCCTGTTTTTAGGAATTCCTATCGGGAATCAAATGAATAAATGGGGACGGAAAAATACAGTATTGCTTAGTATGGGGATTACCGTAGTGGGTATGCTGTTACCCCTGGTCATATATGATAGTGTGACCTGTATGATAGCCTATGCCCTTTTAGGTATTGGAAACGCTATCTTGCAGGTATCTTTGAATCCATTATTGAGCAATGTGGTGACCAATCAGCGTTTGCTGACCAGCAGTCTGACAGCAGGGCAAGTAATAAAAGCTGTATCCTCTCTGGTCGGACCGGAAATCGTACTATTGGCGGTGGCTTATTTTGGAGATGATAAATGGTATTACTGCTTTCCGATATTAGGATTTATCACTTTGTTATCTGCTGTTTGGCTGATGTCTACTCCTATTAAACGGGAAGACTCTGCCGTCACAACACAACAACTTTCTGTCAGCGACACTTTTTCTTTATTGAAAGACAAGACGATTCTTCTCTTGTTCTTAGGTATCTTTTTTATTGTCGGTGTAGATGTCGCTACCAATTTTATCAGTTCCAAGCTGATGGCCGAGCGTTTTGATTGGACAGCGGAACAAGTGAAGTTTGCTCCGCAGGTTTATTTTCTGAGTCGTACGGTTGGTGCATTGCTAGGCGCTTTCTTGTTGGCACGTATTGCTGAAATAAAGTATTTCAGGGTGAATATTATAGCCTGTGTGTTATCTTTACTGATATTGGCATTTGTGAAAGATGACGTGGTCAATTTGGTTTGTATCGGTGCTGTCGGTTTCTTTGCTTCGTCAGTTTTCTCCATCATTTATTCGATGGCATTGCAGGCAAGGCCGGAGAAAGCCAATCAGATTTCCGGATTGATGATCACTGCTGTTGCCGGTGGAGGGGTGGTAACCCCGGTTATTGGCTTTGCTATTGGAACAGTCGGGATTATAGGAGGTATCTTTGTCACTTTGGCTTGCGTGCTTTATTTGACTTATTGTGCTTTCGGTGTGAAACCGGTGAAAGCATAGTCCTATTTATTGGGAGGAGGAAGCTATTTCCGCCCGAATCCTGCTTAGTGACTGAGGTGTTATCCACAGATAAGACGCAATGTACTTTAAAGGCACATATTGCAACAGCTCCGGAGTCTCCTTAATAAGAGTCAGGTAACGTTCCTTCGCCCGTGGACTGCCGGAGTTGATAAGCCAGTTTTCTTGTAGAAGAAGCTGGTGATCCATCAGCCGCAGTCCCAGATTAGCTAGTCCGATGGAAGAATGATATAATTGATTCAAGGTTGCGCGGGATATGCTGTAGGCTACACTGTCGCACATTGCTTCAATATTAATCAGCGAATAAGCATTGTCTGCATATCCCCAGACGGAGAAAGCTGCTTCTCCGTCTGAAGCGAACCAGATGGTGGCATCTGCTCCGTCTTTGTGGTAATATGCCCGCCATATTCCCGTTTTTATAAAATAAAGATTGCTGTTCTTTGTTCCTTCGCGCACAATGAGGTCTCTCTTTTTGAAATGTACTTCCTCCATACAGTCCAGTAAAGTCTGTACGTCGCTTTCCGATACCTTGTATCTGTCGCAAAGTTTTTTAACGAATGCATCCATGATGCAAAGATACTCATCGTCGGTGGACCATGAAACGATCTTTGAAATAAATTCCGATAATATAGAGAGTTGTTAACAATTCCGCCAGCGGAACCGCCAGCCATATTCCCGGTACTCCTAAAACAGGAGGAAGTGCAAAGAACCCGATCAGCATGAATACCACTCCTCGCAGAAGAGTGATGATGGTGGCTCTCTGACCTCGTTCGATGCTTTGGTAATAACCGATGCCTATCATATTGACGGCAAAGAATATGAATCCAACCCCAAAATAAGGAATGCCATTGACCGCAATATCAAAGGCCGGATAGCTTCGGTCAATGAATAACGAAACGATATTCTGACGGCATAGAACCGTGATGATGAAAAAGCTGATTCCGCAAATTAAAGCTGTACGGATGGCAAGATGCAGGGCTTTTCGAACCCGATCCGGTTGTCCGGCACCGAAATTGTAGCTGATAATCGGCTGTGCGGATTGTGCGATGGCATTGTACACCATAAAGATGATGGGGAAGAAGTAGCAGGCAATGCTGAACGCGGCTACTCCGTCTTCTCCGAGATGATGGATAAAGACATAATTCCCCAAAAACATCATACAGGCGATGGAAGCCTCACTGATGAAAGCGGAAGTTCCCAGTTTTATCATATAGCCACCGTTACGGAGCGTCAGCATCAGGCTTTTCAAACTTAGCTTGATGCGATACAAGTGAATGTTGCGGGAGAATCGTGTAAGATAGATTACGGTCATCAATCCACCTACTACTGTTCCCAGACTGGTGGCAAAAGCGGCACCCATCATTCCCCATCCAAATTCAAAGATGAATATATAGTCTAATATAATATTGAGTATAGCTGCGACGGCATTACATATCATGGCATAATTGGGCGATCCGTCCAGCCGGATGAAAAACATACCTGTGCTCAGCAATTCGTAGAATACGAGGAAGGGCAGATACCAGACCATATATTCTATGACAAGCGGCAACAGTCTTTCTGAACTTCCGAGTAAGCGTCCCAATGGCTCTACGAAGTAAAAGCATAAAGCGGACATGACTAATACAATGAATGCGGAGAATACAAGTGCCTGAGTAATGTTGATACTTGCCGCCTTGCGTTTGCCTTGCGACAGATGGATGGAAGCGACTACCGATCCTCCGATTCCAAACATGAGTCCGATGCCCGCTGCAATCATAAAAAGCGGGGCTGTAATATTGACGGCAGCCAATGCGTCGCTGCCAATTCCCTTACCTACGAATATACCGTCTGTGATAACGAATATAGCTGAGAACACCATTCCCAGTACCGTAGGAACTAATAATTTACGGAACAATGTAGAGATGTCCATACTACCGAAATCAATACTGTCTTTCATGACTTTTTATCTTTAGTTTGTTGAAAACGGCTGCAAAGGTAGGGGGATGGAAGGAGATAAAAATTACCATTTGGTAATTTTTGCCTGTCATGTTTGTTTTTGTTTAATCAGGATATGGAATATGAAAACATACGTGGTTTCTCTGTTTTTTAGGGCTATTTGTTTTTATGATAATGCAGTCATTCCTTTTATTAATGATATATTTGTGCTTCAATAGTTATAGCAGATTGTAGGATGTCTTTTACGGAGTAAAAAACACTGCACTCACCAATGTTATATATTCCGGCATCTTTCCGTTCTCTCCCCACTTTAATTCAATATTCAGTAGCTCGGTAGTCGTCTTTCCGATATCGAATCCGCAGGCTTCCAGTGACGGGCGAACCTTTTCGGGATACAGACAAGGATTCCCTTCCGTACGTGTACATGACGGACAGAGCAGGCAGGAACCAGGAAAGAAGGCACGGCCGTTATACGTTTTTTCCATTTCCAGTAGTAATTCATCTGTCCGTCTGCGTTCGGTCTCCATCAATCCGTTACCATAAGCAATGGGATCAGTGATTTTCTCCGGATGTAAGGGAGTGATTTTGGTCCCGACAATCAGTGCGGTTTCGTATCGGGAAAGATATTGGTCTACATTGAAAGTAAAAGGAGGACACGCCCAACAAGTATTGTAACGTCGGCATTGCCGGCAAAAGGCGATGAACTTCTCCGCATCCCGGTAATGGGCGATATAATCGGCAACGGGGATAGTGGCGGTGAAATCTTCGGCAATATAATCCTTGCTTGTTTCCATATCACAAAGATATGGCTTATTTTTGTATATCATAACGTTTTATTCAAAATGGAAAAAGGATATATTCATATTTATACGGGAGATGGCAAGGGCAAGACTACGGCAGCATTCGGGCTGGCAGTACGTGCTCTTTGTGCAGGTAAAAGTGTCTACATCGGACAGTTTGTCAAAAGTATGCAGTATAACGAAACTCGTGTAACAGAGAAATTCGACCGGATCAGGATAGAGCAGTTCGGAAACGGCTGTATGCTGACACGCGAAGCTGTGGAAGATGATGTACGTATGGCGCATGAAGGATTGGTCAGATGTAAGGAGATACTTCTTTCGGACGAATATGATCTTGTTATTCTGGATGAGTTGACTATTGCTCTTTTTCTTGGCTTGCTGGAATCGGATGAGGTCTTGGATCTTTTACGAAGCAAACGTCCGGAAACCGAGGTCGTGGTAACCGGACGCTATGCTTCGCAAGAACTGATTGATATCGCTGATCTTGTCACTGATATGCGTGAAGTAAAGCATTACTATACCCAAGGGGTATTGTCACGCGATGGAATAGACCGTTGATCTCTTTTTAATATGTAATGGCAATGTCGTCCATGCAGAAATAAGTGGGAGTGTTTATCCACATTCCTGCTCCGTCGGAGCTTGTCATATTAAAATTGAGTCGATGTACTTTGCCCAGTGGGGTTAAATCTACCCGTTTCCATTCAGTAAGAATGCCGGCTGCATCTTGTGTACGGAAATCTGCCAGATAAAATTCGACTTCTCCTGTAATTGTTCCCGCTGTATTAATACCTTGGATTGTGAGTTTGAACCAATCCTTATCTTCATAGGAGAATTTTTTTCCAAAACCGTCTCCATTGCTCATAGATAGTACTGCATAAGTGTTGTTAGTAATGTAGGCATGGTCTATTTCGTACTCAGCTCCTTCTGTCTGGAAATACATATAAGCTCCCGATGTACCATAACTGGTGGCATAGCTTACAGCGAAAGTTGCTGAGCCGTTATTTCCTCCGTTCTTTTGATTATCGTCTCCATAAAAAACGCTGCATTGATTCATATAGTCAGCTTTTGTCTTGTTATTCCATTGCGAGATGGCAATTCCTCCGGATGCAAAACCATATCCTTGGGTCGTTGTATTGAAAAACAAGTCGGAAGATACGTCATGATAGCCTTTATATAATTCCGGGGTTGAACCGGTATAATTTGTGTAGAGATTATCTCCGTATGCTGTCGGACCGGCAAGATATTTGGCATCTACATCCTCAAAGGTTATCAGATAGAATGCTTTTACCTTGATGGATGTCGTAACTGTTGTTTCGTTAAGACCGGTTGCTGTAATTTCAATCGTACCGTTACTACTCATTCCTGTTTTCCCTTTTTCCGGAGCTGTTACAGTCAGTTTGCTATCTTTAATACTGGCCTCCCAACCGTTGGGTAATTCAAAAGAGGTGGAAGCTACTTCTTTTAGAGTGATTGGAAATTCGCGGCTTTCTCCATAGGTAAATTCTTCTGTTTCTTCTGTAGATAACTCTACAGAGGGATTTCCATAAGAGATGGGATCATCATCCGATGAACAGGCTGTCAACAAACAAATAAATACTAAAACGGAAAATAATTTTCTCATACTTTTCTTTTTATAGTTAAACATAAAATAATTTTGTATTTCTTATAAAATCACATTATCAAAGCAGATTGGCAAGCTCTGATTCTGTTATCCCAATGACAGAATAAGCAATTGTGCCGTCAACACTCACAGAAGTTTCGTCAGCGGATATACGACGGTATAGTCTTACTGCCGGAACATCGGAGGATGTCAGGTCATTGGAGTATGTCCATAAGTAAATTATTTAATAACTCTTGCCGTTTTTCTATTCCACGAGTAAAAACAGCTGTTTGAAACTGAATGGCAGGTCTTCTGACTGACTCCCTTCCTGATGCCTTCCCGATCTGAATTTATCATGACAGTTCAGTGGCAAAAGTATATATCAAGAAGTTGAATGGAGCTTCACAGCAGCGGGACTGTCCGGGATTTTCACCCGATTCCCTTTTCATTTGAATAGTCGATATCACTATTCAAAAACCAATTCGGGAGCAAAGATAGTCGAAAATATAAATAAAACTAGCACGAAGACTTATAAAAATAAGTAGTTTAGGGGGAATGTTTTTACCTGATTCTTATTTTCATCTCCTGTGCGTCAAATGTGATTGACTCGTTGCGGAACAATCTTTCTATATGCCCGCTCGTAATCATTTCACTGGTAGGCAGGCTGTAGAGTTGCGGATTATCAATCAGCATGATTGTGTCGCAAAGTGAGAGAGCGATGTCCAGGTCGTGTGTGGAAAACAGAATACACTTTCCTTCCTTTTGCGTCAGCTTCCGGAGGAGCAGACAGAGTTCGTAGCGGTTGGGCAAGTCAAGGAAGGCGGTAGGTTCGTCAAGCAGGATGACAGGAGTGTCCTGTGCAAGCGCACGGGCTATCATGATGCGTTGGCATTCTCCGTCAGACATTTTGTCCATCGTCTTTTCCGCATAACTGTCCATGCCTACCAGACGCATGGCGTTGTCCACCTTCTCCTTGTCTTCTCCTTGCAGTTGACCGAGCCAGTTGGTATAAGGGGCACGTCCCAGTGCGACGACGTCTCTGCATCGCAGGTTGGCGATGCGTACTTTGTCGGTGGTGACGAAGCTGATGTTCCGTGCCAGTTCTTCCGGTTTCAGTGAAGCGATGTTGTTCCCGTGCAGGATAATCTCTCCGTTTTGGGGCTTTTCCAGTCCCATGACGGCACGCAGCAGTGTACTTTTTCCTGTGCCGTTTCTGCCGAGCAGTGCGACGAGTTGTCCTCCCGTGATGTGGGCGGAGACTTTTTCCAGCAGCGTACGCTGTTCGTATCCCAGTGTCAGGTCTTTGAGTTGAATCATTTGAATATACGCAAGTTTTTACCTATTACCCATAAAATAACCGGAACTCCCAGCAGTGCGGTGATACAATTCACCGGCAGCAGGAATTTCTTGGCGATGATGTCGCATATCAGCATGGCGATAAGTCCTGTCAGCATGGTGCCCGGCATCAGTATCCGGTGGTCGGCATTATCAAACAGCAGTCGGGTGATGTGCGGCACTGCCAGTCCGATGAATCCTACGGGGCCGCAAAAGGCGGTGACTGTTCCGGTCAGCAGTGCCGTAGAGATGAAGACAAGCGTTCGCGAGCGTTTGATGTTCATGCCCATCGTGCGTGCGTAGTTTTCACCAAGCAAGAGCAGGTTCAGTGACTTGATGCAGGCTACGGAGAGCAGCAGACCTATGCACACTACCGGTATCATGATAGACAGCTGTCCGGCTGTGATGTGGCTGAGCGATCCCATCGACCACAGGGTGAACATTTTCAGTTGTTCCGCCGAACTTAGATACTGTAATATCTGGATGATGGCTCCCGCTACATAGCCTATCATGACTCCCATGATCAGTACGCCCAGTATATTCTTTACTTTCCGGCTGATGATGGCTACGCCCAGCAAGATGACGGCGGTCCCTATCCAGCCTGAACCTACGATGCCGGCGGATTGCAGTAGTGGGAAATCCGCCCAGCCGAGCAACGGGGCACCTAATATAAACAACGCCACTCCGAGTCCCGCACCGGAACTGACTCCCAGCAGATAAGGGTCTGCCAGCGGATTCTGGAAGACGGTCTGCATTTGCAGGCCGCTGACCGACAAGGCGATACCTATCAACCCTGCTACTACTACCCGTATAAAGCGGATGGAGAGAAGAATGTTGCGTGTCATCTCGTCGCATTCGCCTCCGGTCAGTACGGCCCATACTTTGGGGATGGGGATATAAGTGTCCCCTGTCGCCATATCTATTAATAATAAGACTACGGCGATTATTCCCAGAGTGATGAATAAAAGAGTGGTGTGTCTACGAGGTTGCTTCATTCCAGATGTCTGTAATAGTAGGTTGAGTCGGATACAAGTTCGGGATGAAAGATATGAATCAGATCACGCAATACGACGTCCGGACGTACGACTGCCGATTCCCAGTAGTCATTGCCTCCTGTGGCGGTCACCCGCAGGTTGTTGTTATAAACTGTTTTATCACGGACGGATTTGGCATCGGCAAATTTGGGATTCATGCTTTTCAGTTCGTCCAGTGTGGATGCCATGCCTACATTAATCCAGTAGTCTGCTTTTTGTATCAGTCCGTAGGCTGTTTCCAGGCCGATGGGGGCGGAGCTGTTGGAGGTGTTCTCCTTATATATATAGTCGGCTCCTGCGTCAGTGACCAGTTGTGCCATATAGCTCTGGGTGGAAGGCATCACCCAGCTGTCGTTCCACGGGGTGTTGAACATTACGGTAGGGTGTTGCTCTATGGATGCGGTGAGGTCTTTCAGTGCCTGATAGCGTTTGGGGATTTCACTGAATACTTCGATGCCTTTGTCGCGGCTGTCTGTCAGTTCGGAGAGGGCAACCAGCCATTCGGCTTTGCCAAGCGGTGACTCTTCCAGATATTCTCCTACATACATATAAGGGATGGCGAGTTCTTTCAGTTTGTCTGTCACGGCTGTCTGGGCATCACCGATGCCATATAGCAGTACGACGTCCGGTTTCAATCCCAGTAACAGTTCATAATTTATTTCGGGGCCCATGTCTTTGATAGAATCTTTGTGGGCGAGGATGTAGGGATTGGCTATGTAGTTGATGCCGGATACGGCGATGATGCGGTCCACTTGTCCCACGGCGTCGAGCATGGCGATGTAGGAGGAAGACATACATACGATGCGTTGGGCTCCGGCAGGGATGGTCGGTCCGGTGAATCCTGCGGGGGCCTGTTCGCCATTGCGGGAGATGAAGTAGGACATTACTACGTCTTTGGCTCCCTGCCACGGGTTGGATACTTGTATCAAGGTGCTTTGGGCATTCTTTGCGCCCAGTATCTTGAATCCGGTAGCATATTCGGGCGTGTATACGTCCTGTTTGAATGCTTCCAAAGAAGTTTTCTTATTGGATACGCAGCTTGCCAAAGAAAGGAGGCATAATAGCGTGATAGTTGAAATAATGGATTTAAATTTCATACGGATGTTTTTATCTGAGGACAAAAGTAGTAAAAAAGAAGAAAAATCACCTCCCTTACGAGAAAGTTTCGCTGGGAGGTGAATGGATTGAATCTAACTTTCCAGTATTGATGCGGAAAGTTATTTGACGAAGACTACGGTGTTTACATTGGCTGTGCCGGTATTTACCATATCTAGGTAATCACCTCCTGCGGAGTCATAAACATACAATGCGTCTCCCATTGATTGACCGAAGCATACATCTCCGTTGAATGGATTGATTGTAATACTGCCAAATGTATAGCCAGAGTCATTTGTGAAAATACTGACTTCATCATTCGATAATTTCACTTTTAGCATGATACATTCATAATATGGGGAACTCCAATCAATGTTAGTTGTATAAATATATTTACTTCCGATTGCAAATCCGCCTGCTCTTTCTGTAATCAATGTTGGAGCTACCTTTGGTTTAGTTGGGTTGAATTTATATAATGCAGTGTTTGCACCTCCGTCTCCTAGCACATTGAAGTACATTTTATTGTCTGAATAAGCTGCTATCATTTTCGGATTTTTAGGAACGGTAATTTGAATTTCATTGTCAAGAGTTGGTGACAATACTGAAATAGTTGTTCCTCCTCCAGCATAGGTGTCATCAGCATTGCCGGAATTGCAGATATATACTTTATTATCTTTACCGATACAGATACCTTCTGAATAAGTTGCATCAAGTTCATAATAATTAACTTGGGCATAATTTATTGTGTCTATAGACATCACTGCTCCCGAATAAAAACTAATATATACTTTCCCATTGGCGGCAGCTAAGTGTCTTGGCATAGCTTTGTGTCCGGCTTTGTCATCATCATATTGTATCATTTGGGGGGTGAGAAGTTGTCCTGTTTTGGCGTCTAATACCCATATCCCTCCATTATCTGCTGTGAGGCTGCTTCCGCTTACTGCGCAATAGAGTTTCGACCCATATTGGATCAGGTCGTTGCCAGTGTCTCCAATTTCAAGTACATCTTCTTCTACCCAACTATTATTATAGCGGACAATAGTTCCTTGTATAGTTGTACCCAACTGTCCTTCACTAAGCACATACGCATACGTCCATTCATTGTTTGTTGTTGTGCGAGTTTGCGGAAGAGAACCATTTACTTGCTGAATGTCTTCCAATACGTCATTTGTACAACTGCCCATTGAGAGTACTATTGCACAGACTGCTAAGAAAATAATTTGCTTTTTCATTTAGATAAATTATAAGATTGTTTAATCATTCCCTGTACCTACAATATAATAATGGAGAAGATTCACCTCTCCCCGAAACTTCTTCGTGGGAGAGGTGAATGGGATTGAATCTAACTTTTCAGTATTGATGCGGAAAGTTATTTGACGAATACTACGGTGTTCACATTGGCTGTGCTGGTATTTACCATATCTTTGTAATCACCTCCTGCGGGATCATAAACATACAATGCGTCTCCCATTGATTGACCGAAGCATACATCTCCGTTGAATGGATTGACTGTTACGCTGAAACCGAACATATATCCGGGATCATCTGTGAAATCATTGGCAACATCATTAGATAATTGCACTTTTTTCATAATAGTTTTATAGTCAGTTGTGTTCCAATCAATGTCTGCCGTATAAAGATATTGACTACCGATTGCAAATCCGCCTGCTTTTTCTGTAACTAATGTCGGGGCTACATTGGGAGTAGTTGGATTGAATTTGTACAATGCAGAGTGCATGCCTCCGTCACCCAGTACGTTAAAGTACATCTTATTGGCTGCATAAGCTGCTATTAATTTAGGGTTTTTAGGAACGGTAATTTGAGATGCACTTTCAAGGTTAAGTGGTAATACAGAAATTGTAGTTCCTTCACCCGCTTGAGAGTCATTAACATTTCCAGAATTGCAGACATACACTTTATTATCTTTACCTATGCAGATTCCTTCTGAATAGGTTGCAACAAGTTCTTTATAATCAACTTGAGTGTAATTGATTGTATCTATAGACATCACTGCACCGGAATAGAGGCTAATGTATACTTTTCCATTAGCAGCAGCTAAGTGCCTAGGCATAGCTTTATGTCCGGTTTTGTCATCATCATATTGTACCATCTGGGACGTAAGAAGTTGTCCGGTTTTGGCATTTAATACCCATATTCCTCCATTATCTGCTGTAAGGTCATGACCACTTACTGCACAATAGAGTTTCGAACCATATTGAATCAGATCGTTGCCTGTGTCTCCAATTTCAAGAATTGATTTTTCTACCCAGTTATTGTCATAGCGAACAATACTTCCCGGAGATGAAGGAGGAGTTACTTTCCATGTTCCTTCACTAAGTACATACGCATACGCCCAGTCGTTACCCGCTGCAGCACGTGTCTGCGGAACTGAACTGTCAACTTGTTGAATGTCATCCAACACATCATTAGTACAACTGCCCATTGCAAACATAATTGCACTGGCTGCTAAGAAAAAAACTTTCTTTTTCATGTTTTTAATTTATTAAATTATTAATTACCTGGTGTGAAATCACCAGTTTCTGATTCTTGCATCTGTTTTAAAGTTACTGTTCCTAGGGCACTAACGGTTACATTCCATTGAGAGTCTTCAGTCATTACATCTGCGAACTTTTTAAATGGACTGAAATCATATAATCCTGTAAATAAGTAGATTTGTATACGATTTAAGGTCTCTAAAGCGGGGAAATAACCATCAAGTGATTTTATGCTGGCATTTCTGCTTCCGTACAGATATAAGAATTCAACAGACTTTAGGCTTTTAAAATTCAAATGGGATAAATTGGTTATTGTTTTATTTATTCTTATTTCTAGATGTTCAGTTACTTTTGTAAGTTTTGGGAAGGAGACACTAGTGTATTTATCTTTAGATACAAAGGTTCCTACAGTTTCTAAATCAGGCATACTCACTGACTCCAATGTCACATTTGCTGTAGCTTGGAAACTTAATTCTCCTGTAACTTGTTTAATATCGGGAATTTCTACATTAGTAAGCGGAGTGGTAACCGTGAGACTGGCAAAAGTAGAGATTCCTTCTGTTTTGGGTAGTTGATATCCTGTGAATGCATAACTTCCCATTTCTTTTTTACCTTTTAGAACGAATTTATTATCGACATAAGTGATAGAAATGTTGTTGATGTCTTTTTGACTAGCGTCCAATTCCGTTACGCTTGGGCAATGTGATATACTTAGCTTTTCCATATTGAACGGTGCGATGGTTTCGTTTAACTTCGAAAATTTGGCACAAGAAGTAATGCTAAAAGAAGAAAGAGAGGATAATTTGGGGAGACTGATTGTTTCTAGTTTATCCGCATCTCCAATAGATACTTCTTTACAGGAGGTAAGTTCCGGTAGATTTATTTGGGTGAGTTCAGGATGTTTTTTACTTGACGACAGCGCTAGAATAAACTTTTTTCCTATCACTTTTAAAGCTGGCAAATCTAATGAAACAAGCTGGCTATCATAAAGAGAGAATGTACCATCTTCATTGCTATTATCTCCTTTTCCCGGAATGCTTTCGAGCGAATTGAGGTTTAAACTTTTCAGGTTGGGAGCTTGGATATAGCATCGTTTTAGAATTGTAGTTAGTTGCGGGCATTTTATAGAAGTGATGTTGTTCTCTGTCGGGTTTACTATGAGTAGTTCTCCACGGATAGAAAGCAAGTTTGGGAGTGCAAACTCGGTCAGTGAGCTATTGTCTCTCATGCTGATACTTCCCACCTTTTCCAGTTTAGCCAGTCCGGCAAGGTTTTCACCTTTATAGTATTGCCCGATAGTGATGTCGTCCATTACTTCGGTAATCTTTGCCAATCCGTTCAGATTAATCACGGGGTCTTCTGTATTTTCTACTGTAGCTATGCTCAGACTGCCTTCGATAACCGTGACATGGTGGTCGGCAAAAGCGTCTACATCAGCTTGCGAATTAAGTATGAACGTGCCGATTTCACTTACAGCGGAGTAGCGTACTGTATATTTATAGGTACGCGTAGTTCCGTTGTAGGAAGTTACTGTGAATTGTTGCTCTTCGCCCCAGGCGGTAACGGAAGAAGGGTTGGGGTTAACAATTGCCTGCTCGCTGAGGGTATAGCTGGCTTGCGCGCCATCGAGCGAAGTTCCTTCGGGAACCGTTACGGTGATCTCATTGTCTATAATCGTTGCTTTCCATACGTTTTCATTGCTTTCCAGTGAAAAACTAAGGAAGTTGTTGTCTACTCCGGTGAACGGGTTTTCATCGTCGTCGTCGCTACATGCTGCAAAGATACATCCGGTACATAAAACCAGCAACAGGGTTTTCCAGTAATTTACTTTTCTCATTGTCTAAAAAAATAAGTGAATTTATAATGAATAATTATTAATCTATTTTTGAAGGAGCTTCGCTCATCTTATAATCGACGAAGCCGAATACTTCGGTGGATAACTCTCCGATAGCTCCCGCTACGGATTGTATGCCGGTCTGCACCTTGATGAAGTCGATGTATTGCAACTTGACCGGAGTGCCGTCGGGATACATGGCGTTTTCTATCTTGAAGGCGTTGCCTACAGGTGCGGCATCGTGATTGTCGCCTTCGGCGAGAATGTCTTCTCCCCAGTTGTCCGCATATCCCCACGGATAGGATTCATTGCGCCAGATTCCGCCCGGTGTCCGGGTTGTATTTCGTTTCAGGCGGGTACCATATAAAGTGTAATTGTTTTCCTTTATCCATAGCGGGAAGTTAGGATTGAGGTCGATGGAGCCGGAGTTTCCCCGGTTGTCGATCCATTGCAGGGGCATATTGTGTGTAGGCGCGCGGTAATAAGTGACGGCATAGTTTTGATAGGTTTCCACCTTTCCGGTTTCGCTGCCACGTAGTTCGTACCAAGTGTCATTGGGCAGTCCGTCTCCGTTTTCGTCCTGCATGACGTAGACGATACCCGGTTCGGAACTACCGTCGAAGGGATTGCCTATAATAGAGAAATCGTATCCTCCGTTACCGTTTACATCGGGTTTGTTGTATACGCTGTGGTCGAATCCCACGATGATATATCCTCCCCATGCACCCAGTGATACATAATTGTTCTGTACATTCATGCGGGTTTCGGCATAGCGGCATGCTTCAGCTTCGCTCTGTCCGGATATTTGTGCGATGAACTGTCCGGGGGCAGGGCGCAGATGATATACTTTTACTTTGCTGTCCGAACTGCTTGCCGTGGGCGGATTGTAGTTTTTAGCCTCGTCGGTAGTCAGGCAGATGACTGTCTGGGTAGCGCTCTTCACTACGTCACCATCTGTTCCGGTCACTTTCACCTGATAACTGCCGGCTGCCGGCGGGGTGAAAGTAAAGGTGGGGGCGGTCGCTCCCTGTTGCATTACATTGTCTACTTCCCATACGTAAGTTGCGTTGGACGTCGTATCCGTAATGACGGGAGATACACAGGCGGCACGACCTTTGGGGACGGTCAGCTGCTCACTGTTGAAGGTGATGTTCATCACGGGTGCCGGCGATACCAGCACGGAGGTCGTCGCATTTCCGCTGCCGTCTTCGTTGGTGACTGTTAGTTTGAAGTTGAACTGCCCTTCTCCGGCAGGGGTGAAAGTGTAGGTAGCTTCGGTGCCGACAGTTTCTTTGGTCTTGCCGCTTTCGTCGATGGACACCCATTCGTACTTCGCTCCTTCAGTGAAATTGACGGAAGATTCGAGGGTAACGCTTTTTCCTAAATACGTAGAGTAGGCGGGAATCAGTGACACGGAAGGAATCATCTTTTCTACTACATCTATCCGTAATTCTTCTTCGGAAGAGCCGTTTTTGGCATCTACGCGGAATTTGAAGTAGACTTCCCCTTCTGCTTTGGGCGAATAGGTGTATGAGAGGTCTGTACAGACAATCTTGCCTTTTTCATCTTTCCATGTATATACAGGTTCGGTGGCATCTGTCACTACGGGAGTGATGGTGATGCTTTTCATGATCTTTACGGTGTAGATTCCCGTACCGTTGTCGAAGGTAATTACAGGTGGGGTGCCTGTTGTCCCGCCGCCCAGTTCTTCATCATCACCGTCGTTCCGGCAGGAGGCGAGAGATACGACGGCACATAGCATTAATAAGCTAGCGATTGTTTTAAAAAATCCATTTATCATAAGCATACTTTTTAGTTAGTTTGCAAACAGAAATGATAATGGATTTTACGCTGGGCAGTCTGTGTCCCGGTAAGTATAAATATAGAAGAAGCCCTTTTCCTCGTCCGCACATGATGAGTGCCTGTGGAAAATGACAACGACCTGTCTCCCGTATGCCGCAGGAGTAAAATCCAACCGAAAGGAGGTAGGTCTTCTGACTTATTCCCTTATTTGCAGCGCCTTCCCAGAGAAAACTTCCAGTGACAAATTGCTACAAACTGTACTGTCCTTCAAGGGCAGTACGGGAAAATACAGCAGCGGATACTGTTGCCGATTCACACGGCATTCCCTTTTAATCTTCGATAGCTTTTGTTATATCTTAATCGAATGAAATACAACTTATTATAGCAACGAAGAACCAACTTCTTGACCACAAAGATAGTTATCTTTTTATATAATATGTCTATTTTAACTAATTAATTTTTATTACGTTATCGGGGCGGGAAAGGGGGAATTGGATATGGTGACACTATTTCTCTCTGATAGTGTCACCATACTTGCAGGATAGTGTCAGTATGCCGATGGTATAGTGACACCATCTCAAAATGTTCTGTTTTTAAGATTTTCTATTGGGAAAATAGAAGCTAAATACTTGAAATAGGAGAATAACGGGTTACTTATATGCAAGAATATGCGGAAAGTGGAGGTTTTTATACAGGAAAAATGGTTATATATGCAGCTTTCGCCGACCAAGAAGGTTGATTTTCTTTTAAAGGAAGGCGGGTTTGGTTTTAAAGGAAGGTCAGTTTGGTTTAAAACCAATCTTAGTTTGCTTATAAAGCAATGTTAATTCGGTTAAGAAGCAATCTTATTTTGTCTGTTATTATGCTTTTTTGCGCTGTTTGCTCTTTTTATATGGATGATCTGTTTATGATAAAATGACGTAGATATGGTTTCTTTTGTTTTCGGGTGCTTGCATATTCCTGCAATCTAAGCTAGAATGATTGAAAATAGATGGTTTTGATATTAAATCGCTTTTGTGAGAATGAAAATTCCTCCTCTTTTTGATGAGTCATCCGGTTTTTATCCGAAAGATAGAAGGAATAGAGGGCAAACTTTTCTCTTTTTCATCTGCTTGCTCATAATGTGCTAATTTGAAGAAGTCTTTAATCTTTTGTTCTTGATAAAAAAGACAGGGGAGAAGTGAGGCGTGAAATATAATTATAGTATCTTTGCACCCGCAAGGTTCGTATTTGGAGTTGTCTAACCTTCCAAAACGATGAAAAGGGAATCCGGTGTAAATCCGGGACAGTACCTGCTGCTGTAAGTCCTCTCTTTCGGGAGATGAGTTTATCACATTCTTTGCCACTGGTGACATCACTGGGAAGGCGTGATAAACGGGGACGAGTCAGAAGACCTGCCTTGACGCTGCAGATTTATACCCGCGGGTTTCGGGTAGAAATCAACTGGTATAGTTCATTCCTATATTCAATTGATTCCTCATTCAACCGGTCGGTACAAATGCTATGTTTGATGTTTGTCGCAAATTATAATTTGCTGGCAGATGTCTAATGAGTGATGCTACAAGTTAGTTAATAATCTTTTCTCACTTTTAATTATGAAACGAATTTTACTATCTGTTTTATTTATTGTCTTCTGTCTGACGGCTTTTGTCGGGTGTATGAAATGGGATTATGGCGAGATGGAGGATTTTCAAGCTACGGGAGACGGTCTTTTCATTACCAATGAAGGGAACTTTCAGTATGGTAACGCTACCTTATCTTATTATGACCCGGAAACGAAAACGGTAGAAAATGAAGTATTCTACCGGGCTAATGCGATGAAGCTGGGAGATGTAGCACAGTCAATGACTATTCGTAATGATGTCGGTTGGGTGGTAGTAAACAACTCTCACGTCATTTTTGCCATTGATATTAATACATTTAAGGAAGTAGGACGCATTACGGGACTTACTTCTCCACGCTATATTCATTTTATTTCGGACGAAAAAGCCTATGTCACACAGATTTGGGATTATCGTATTTTCATTGTCAATCCCAAAACTTATCAGATAACCGGATATATCGAATGTCCGGATATGACGATGGAAACAGGTTCAACAGAGCAAATGGTACAGTATGGCAAGTATGTGTATGTGAATTGCTGGTCTTATCAAAAGCGTATATTGAAAATAGATACTACAACTGATCAGGTAGTAGATCAACTTGAAGTAGGGATACAGCCAACTTCACTGGTGATGGATAAGAACTACAAATTATGGACGATTACTGACGGAGGGTATGAAGGCAGTCCTTACGGATATGAAGAACCATCACTTTATCGCATTGATGCCGAAACATTCAAGATAGAGAAACAATTTAAGTTTCAGTTAGGAGATGCTCCTTCGGAAGTACAGCTTAATGGTACGGGCGATGAACTTTACTGGATTAACAAAGATATTTGGCGTATGTCTGTTGATGCGGAGCGTGTCCCCGTACGTCCTTTCCTCAAGTATCGTGATACGAAGTATTATGGGTTGACAGTTAGTCCGAAAAACGGAGATATCTATGTGGCTGATGCCATTGATTATCAACAGCAGGGGATGATTTATCGCTATACGGAGGATGGGGAACTTGTAGATGAGTTTTATGTAGGGATTATTCCCGGAGCGTTTTGTTGGAAATAATCTGTAAGAAAAAGTATGAAAAAAAATAGATTAATAATACAATTTGTTGGTGTGCTTTTGTTGGTACCGGCAATGATAAGTGCGCAACAACAAACTGAAAAAAACTGGGCGGAAAGTGGACTTGTCATTCATGAAGTTCAGGTTTTGGGAAAACGGCCGATGAAAGATATAGGTGTTCAACAAACAAAGTTTGATTCGCTTGTTCTTAAAGAGAATATCGCTTTGTCTATGGCTGATATACTCACTTTCAATTCCTCTATTTTTGTGAAAAACTATGGACGGGCTACGCTTTCTACCGTTTCATTCCGAGGAACATCGGCTTCTCATACACAGGTGACGTGGAATGGCATGAGAATTAATAGTCCGATGCTAGGAATGACTGATTTTTCGATGATACCGTCCTATTTTATTGATGATGCTTCTTTGTTTCATGGAACTTCGTCGGTGAATATGACTGGTGGTGGTTTAGGGGGCTTGGTGAAACTGGCAACTGTTCCTGCCCATCAACAAGGTTTTGGAGTACAATATGTTCAGGGTATTGGTTCATTCAGTACTTTTGATGAGTTTTTGCGATTGAATTATGGAGATAAACATTGGCAGATTTCAACACGTGCAGTCTATCAATCATCACCTAATGATTATAAATATCGTAATCATGATAAGAAAGAAAATGTTTATGATGATGAACACAATATCATTAAGCAATATTATCCGGTTGAACGTAATCGAAGTGGTGCATTTAAAGACTTACACGTATTACAGGAAGTATATTACAATGCAGGTACTGGTGATCGCTTTGGCTTGAATGCTTGGTATATTGATTCTAACCGTGAGTTAGCCATGTTGACCACAGATTATGGAGACGAGATGGAGTTTGAAAATCGACAACGGGAACATACATTGCGAAGTGTTTTATCATGGGATCATACGCGAGAGAATTGGAAAATGTCGGTGAAAGGTGGTTATATTCATACATGGATGGCTTATGATTACAAGCGTGATGTTGGTAATGGTGAAATGCAATCAATGGTTCGTTCGCGTAGTAAAGTTAATTCTTTCTATGGACAATTGGATGGTGAATACTTTCTTAATGATAAATTTCTTTTAACGGGAAGTATTTCAGTTCATCAGCATTTAGTGAAAAGTGATGATAGAAACTTGGGCATTTTGCCTAATGCCGGTTACGATAAAGGACGCATTGAACTATCAGGAAATGTGGCTGCAAGATGGAGACCTGTTGAAAGGTTGGGAATGTCATTGGTGTTGCGAGAAGAAATGTTTGGAACAGAATGGACGCCACTTATTCCTGCCTTTTTTGTTGATTATCAACTGTCCAAAAAGGGGAATGTTATAGCTAAAGCGTCAATAACACGTAATTATCGCTTTCCGACACTGAATGACCTCTATTTTATGCCGGGTGGTAATCCTAAATTGAAGAATGAGAGTGGATTTACTTATGAAGCAGGTTTATCGTTTTCTGTAGGGAAGGATAACGCCTATACTTTATCTGGTTCAGCGTCTTGGTTCGACCAGCATATTGATGATTGGATTATTTGGTTACCAACCACTAAAGGCTTTTATTCACCGGATAATATTAAAAAGGTACATGCTTATGGCGTCGAGACTCAAGTTGATTATGCAGTTGTAATGCCAAAATCATGGAAGCTTGGAATGAATGGAACATTTGCCTGGACTCCTTCTATTAATAAAGGCGAAAAGCGGAGTCCAGCCGACCAGTCGGTAGGAAAGCAGTTGCCTTATGTGCCTAAATATTCGGCTACATTGACTGGGAGATTGACGTATCGCAGTTGGAGTTTGCTTTATAAATGGTGTTATTATAGCGAACGATATACGATGACAAATAATGATATAACCCTCACCGGACATTTACCCCCCTATTTTATGAGCAACGTAACCCTTGAAAAAGGATTCTCTCTCCGTTGGGCAGATTTATCCTTGAAAGGGACAGTCAATAATCTCTTTGACGAAGAATATCTTTCGGTATTGTCTCGTCCGATGCCGGGAATTAACTTTGAATTCTTTATCGGCATAACGCCTAAATGGGGAAAGAAGAAGCGGTAAGATAGTTTATATATGCTACATTTAAATTCCGAATCGATGAATACGTCGAACCGGAATGAAGATAAACAGGAAATGAAAAAGAAAAAACTCAATTCCTTTATGCTTGCCGGCACAGGAAGCGATGTAGGTAAAAGCGTTTTAGCAACAGCTTTTTGCCGCATTTTGAAACAAGACGGTTATACTCCTGCACCCTTCAAAGCGCAGAATATGGCATTAAACTCGTATGTTACTCCCGACGGTCTGGAAATAGGTCGTGCGCAGGCGGTTCAGGCAGAAGCAGCCGGCGTTCCGTGTCACGTAGATATGAATCCGCTGTTATTAAAACCCAGTACGGAGCAGATGGCACAAGTCGTATTATGCGGAAAACCTGTCGGTGACCGGAGTGCGTATGACTTTTTTCAGAAAGAGGGACGCAAGGAACTACGGAAAGTTGTAAATGAAGCGTATGATCGCTTGGCTGCTATCTACAATCCTGTCGTAATGGAAGGAGCAGGGAGCATTTCGGAAATCAATCTCCGCGATTGTGATCTGGTCAATATGCCAATGGCGAAGTATGCGGGAGCAGATGTCATTCTGGTTGCAGACATTGATAGAGGAGGTGTGTTTGCCAGTGTCTACGGTTCTGTTCTGCTGCAAACTCCGGAAGAGCGGTCACTAATCAAGGGGATTATCATTAATAAATTCAGAGGAGACATCCGTTTGTTCGGAGAGGGAGTCCGGATGATAGAAGAGCTTTGCGAGGTCCCTGTGCTGGGAGTGGTCCCTTATTACAGAGGTATCTATATCGAAGAGGAAGATTCCGTCATGCTTGAATATAAAAACAGAGAGGCCATAGCCGGCAAAATAAATGTGGCGGTGATCCTGCTGAGACATCTTTCTAATTTTACCGATTTTAATGTACTGGAAAGAGATGAACGGGTACATTTATATTATACTAATAATGTGAATGATATTATGAAGGCGGATATTGTCTTGTTGCCCGGAAGTAAAAATACGCTGGATGATCTTTATGAATTGCGTCGTAACGGCGTAGCGCAAGCAATCCTGAAAGCACAGCAGGAGGGGGCGACAGTCTTGGGTATTTGCGGAGGTTATCAGATGATGGGACTGGAAGTACGTGATCCGGAAGGGGTGGAAGGAGATGTCAGAATGCTTCCCGGACTGGGACTGCTTCCTGTGATTACCATCATGCAGGGAAATAAAGTGACCCGGCAGGTGGATTTTACTTTTGACGGAACAGGAACAGTCTGTAAAGGATACGAGATACATATGGGCAGGACTGTACCTGTCGAGGGCGCTCCGCCTTCTCCATTGAACCAGTTGGTTGATGGAAGAGAAGACGGCTACCGGAACAATCAGAAATGTATGGGCACTTACATTCATGGAATACTTGACAATCAGACATTCATTGATTTTCTGCTCCGCCCTTATGCGGATAAGCTGGAAAGACAGGAACTTGACTATGCTGCGTTTAAAGAGGAACAATATGATAAGTTGGCGGGACATGTGAGGAAGCATATCAATCTTCCGTTACTCTATAAGATATTGACAAAAAGAGATGAATAGGGATACTTTATCGTTACTTTTAAATATAACTTTCGTATAATGGTGCATCTTTTAGAAAAAAGTCGTATGTTTGCTATCAAACCATAAAACAAAATGTACTATGAGCGGTAATTATGTTATCAATATCGGTCGCCAGTTAGGTAGCGGCGGAAAAGAAATAGGAGAGAAGTTGGCAGCCCGTTTGGGGATCGACTTTTATGATAAGGAACTGATCAATCTGGCTTCCGAAGAGAGCGGCTTATGTAAGGAGTTCTTCGAAAAAGCAGATGAAAAGGCCTCGCAAGGCATTATCGGCGGACTGTTCGGTATGCGTTTTCCTTTCATCAGTGAAGGAGCAATGCCATGTACCAATTGTCTGAGTAATGATGCTTTATTTAAGGTGCAGAGTGATGTCATCCGTCGTTTGGCGGCAGAGAAGTCCTGTGTGTTCGTCGGACGTTGTGCCGACTATATTTTACGGGAGCATCCCCGCTGTGCAAATGTCTTTATCTCAGCTACTAAAGAAGATCGTATCACACGGTTGTGTCAGATGCATCGTATTGATGAGGAGGCTGCGGAAGAGATGATAGAAAAAGCGGATAAGAGACGTTCAGAGTATTATAATTACTACAGTTATAAGACATGGGGAGCAGCGGCTACTTATCATTTGTGTGTTGATTCCTCTTCTTTGGGAATTGAAGAGACGGTTCGCTTTGTGGAAGAGTTTGTGGCCAAAAAACTACAGATTGGATTGTAATTGAAGAAGAAAACAAAATCCCGATAATAATAAAGCCGGCTAAATTCTTTCTGAATTTGGCCGGCTTTATTTATTAATTTAGTTCGATTTACATCATCGCCAGTAATATCATCTGTCCCGTCAGAATACGGAGGAACATAGATAATGGGTAAACAGTAGAATATCCTACTGCCGGAGCATCACTGGATGTCACCTGATTGGCATAAGCCAGTGCGGGAGGGTCCGTATTACTACCGGCTATCAATCCCATCAGAGTGAAGTAGTTTACCTTATAATATAGTCTTGCGATCGTGCCGATGATAAGCAACGGGATGACAGTGATCAGGAAACCACAGCCTACATACAGTAAGCCGTCGCCTTCTACAACTGTTTGCACGAAGTTGGCACCCGCATCTATACCTACGCTGGCAAGGAATAGCACAATACCGATTTCACGCAGCATCAGGTTGGCACTCAT
This sequence comes from Bacteroides thetaiotaomicron, assembly GCA_019412825.1. Taxonomy (GTDB): domain Bacteria; phylum Bacteroidota; class Bacteroidia; order Bacteroidales; family Bacteroidaceae; genus Bacteroides; species Bacteroides thetaiotaomicron_A. The sequence goes on from DXOL01000018.1 coordinate 94,961, forward strand.
CGTGGTGTAAGTCACCAAATGAAGTTTGTGTCCGAAACGTCCGATCAGGATAGCTACCACCAACGGACCACCGGCCAAACCTAATTTCAAAGGAGTCGGCATACCGGGGAATGCAATCGGAAGACTTCCTAAAAGAATACCTAAGAAGATACCTACGAAGATAGTAACGATATTTGGTGTGTCCAGACGTTTCAATTGGTTACCCAATACACCGGAAACACGGTCTACCGCATCTTGCTGACCTACTACCATTACGCGGTCACCTACCTGCAATATCAGGTTCGGATCAGCGAACAGGTCCATACCGGAACGGTTGACGCGGGTCACGTTGACACCGTACATACTACGGAAATGCATGGAACCGAGTGTCTTTCCGTTAATTTCCGGTTTAGTAACCAGAATACGGCGGGAAACCATCGGAAGATCTTGCTTCTCCCAGTCCAGTTCCACTTCTTTTCCGATAAATACGGTGATGGCGGGAGCATCTTCTTCCGAACAAACAATAAACAACTGGTCGCCCATATTGAATATCGTCTCGTGGTTCGGAATACTTACGTGTCCTTCGTGACGGATGCGGGAGCAAACAAACTTACGTCCCAGAAATTCTTTGATTTCAATCAGTGTTTTTCCGCTGATAGACTCATTGCGTACCTCAAGGCTCATCATGTGCGGCTTGTGGTGCGCGTCTCCGCTCTGAGTTTTCAGGCTCTCTTCCTCTTTGGTCATATTGACGCGGAAGATGTAGCGGATTGCGATGATAGAACCGATGATACCTACCACACCCAGCGGATAAGCACAGGCATAACCCAGTGCAATCTGCGGCCCGTTGTAGCTCAGCTGGTTCAGGGCCTCATTGGCGGCACCAAGTCCCGGAGTGTTCGTTACAGCTCCGTAGAGGATGCCTACCATCATCGGCAGTTCCACACGACCGTTCCAGAGGTAATAAAGCCCCAATGCAACAGCAATATTTAACACTACGATGCCTACAGCCAACAGGTTCAATGTCATTCCCCCCTTTTTGAAAGAAGAGAAGAACGATGGCCCCACCTGAAGACCGATACAGAATACGAACAAGATCAATCCGAATTCTCGGATGAAATGTAGGATGTGTGTATCGGCTGTGAAGCCGAAATGTCCCATTAGGATGCCGGCAAACAAAACAAAAGTGACTCCCAAAGATACTCCGAATATCTTTATTTTACCGAGATACACACCGGCTGCCACTACAAAAGCGTAGAGGAATACAATGTGTGCCACGGAGCTAGGGTCCCACAATAAACTTTGTAACCAATCCATAAATATTAGTAGTTTTTATAATGTTCTTCTAAAAACGGGTGCAAAATTACTCATTACATCGGAGCTAATCAAATAAATGAAGAACTAAAAATGAAGAATGAAGAATTTACTCCGTTTAGCCCGGATTTGTATGGAAATTATTCATTCTTAGTTCTTCATCCTTCCTTTTCTCTCTGTAACCTGTAGTGCGAATTTTTTCTAAAAAGAAGAATCGTTCGAACTTATTAATTATATTTGCAAGTCGAACGACTGACATTTAGAAAGAGACAGATAAAAATAAAGACAATATTAATTCTTGTTTTAATTTTAAATAAACTATGGCAGACAAAAAAGAAAAACTCTTCTCAGACTTTTCTCCTGTCTCCACCGAACAATGGATGGAGAAGGTTACAGCCGACTTGAAAGGTGCTGATTTTGAGAAGAAACTCGTTTGGAAGACAAACGAAGGGTTCAAAGTGAAACCTTTCTACCGGATGGAAGATCTGGAGGGTTTGAAAACTACAGATGCACTTCCCGGAGAATTCCCCTATCTGAGAGGAACCAAGAAGAACAATAATGAGTGGTTGGTTCGTCAGGAAATCAAAGTAGAATGCCCGAAGGAAGCCAATGCCAAAGCACTGGATATTCTGAACAAAGGTGTTGACTCACTTTCTTTCCATGTAAAAGCAAAGGAACTTGATGCGGAATACATTGAAACTTTGTTGAATGATATTCAGGCTGAATGTGTAGAACTGAACTTCTCTACTTGTCAGGGACATGTAGTTGAATTGGCTGGTCTGCTGGTAGCTTATTTCCAGAAGAAGGATTATGATGTGAAGAAACTGAGAGGTTCTGTCAATTATGACTTCTTTAACAAGATGCTGACTCGCGGTAAAGAAAAAGGCGATATGGTTCAAACTGCCAAAGCCCTGATCGAAGCTATCCAACCGCTTCCTTTCTATCGAGTACTGAATGTAAATGCAATCTCGCTGAATAATGCCGGAGCTTACATTTCTCAGGAACTGGGTTATGCATTGGCATGGGGTAATGAATACATGAACCAGCTGACAGACGCAGGTATCCCTGCTGCTACAGTAGCCAAAAAAATTAAGTTCAACTTTGGTATCAGTTCCAACTACTTTCTTGAAATCGCAAAATTCCGTGCAGCACGTATGCTGTGGGCAAACATTGTAGCTTCTTACCATCCTGAATGTCTGCGTGATTGCGACAATAAGGGTGCTAATGGAGAATGTCGTTGTGCTGCGAAGATGGCGGTTCATGCCGAAACTTCCACTTTCAATCTTACTTTGTTTGATGCTCATGTGAACTTGCTTCGTACACAGACTGAAGCGATGAGTGCTGCATTGGCAGGTGTGGATTCAATGACAGTCGTTCCGTTCGATAAGACCTATTCGACTCCGGATGAATTTTCTGAACGCCTTGCACGTAACCAGCAGTTGTTACTGAAAGAAGAATCTCATTTTGATAAGGTGATCGACCCGGCTGCCGGTTCTTATTATATCGAGAACCTGACAGTGTCTATCGCTAAACAAGCGTGGGAACTCTTCCTTGCCGTAGAAGAGGCAGGCGGTTTCTATGCTGCACTGAAAGCCGGTACAGTTCAGGCAGCAGTGAACGAAAGTAACAAGGCCCGTCATAAAGCAGTTGCTCAACGTCGCGAAGTGCTGCTGGGTACCAACCAGTTCCCGAACTTCAATGAAAAAGCAGGCGAGAAACAGCCGATAGAAGCTAAATGCTGCTGCGGAGGTGATGCTCATACTTGCGAGAAAGATGTGGATACTTTGGTATTCGACCGTGCTGCCAGCGAATTTGAGGCGTTGCGTCTTGAAACGGAAGCTTCCGGCAAACGTCCGAAAGCGTTCATGCTGACTATCGGTAATCTGGCTATGCGTCAGGCACGTGCGCAATACTCTTGCAACTTCCTCGCTTGTGCCGGATATGAAGTGGTTGACAACCTCGGATTCGAAACGGTGGAAGCCGGAGTAGAAGCTGCTATGGCTGCTAAAGCTGACATTGTAGTCCTCTGTTCAAGCGATGACGAATATGCAGAATATGCGGTTCCCGCATACCAAGCATTAAACGGCCGTGCTATGTTTATCGTAGCAGGTGCTCCCGCTTGTATGGATGAACTGAAGGCAGCAGGTATCGAGAACTTCATCCACGTGCGTGTCAACGTATTGGATACCTTGAAAGAGTTTAACGCCAAACTATTGAAGTAAGATGAGAAAAGATTTTAAAAACTTAGATATATATGCTGCATTTCAGCCCGCTAACGGTGCTGAATGGCAAAAGGCTAACGGTATTTCCGCTGACTGGAATACACCGGAACACATTGATGTGAAGCCTGTTTATACAAAAGAGGACCTTGAAGGAATGGAACACCTCGGCTATGCTGCCGGACTTCCTCCTTATCTGCGTGGTCCGTATTCAGTGATGTACACTCTTCGCCCTTGGACCATCCGTCAGTACGCCGGATTCTCTACTGCCGAAGAATCAAATGCTTTTTATCGTCGTAACCTGGCTTCCGGTCAGAAAGGTTTGTCCGTAGCATTTGACTTGGCTACTCACCGCGGTTATGACCCCGATCACGAACGTGTGGTAGGTGACGTAGGTAAGGCAGGTGTATCTATCTGCTCACTCGAAAACATGAAAGTTTTGTTCGACGGTATTCCTTTGAACAAGATGTCCGTGTCTATGACGATGAACGGTGCGGTACTTCCGATTATGGCATTCTATATCAATGCCGGTCTGGAACAGGGTGCTAAACTCGAAGAAATGGCCGGTACTATCCAGAATGATATTCTGAAAGAGTTTATGGTGCGTAATACCTATATCTATCCGCCTGCATTCTCTATGAAGATTATTTCCGATATCTTCGAATATACTTCGCAGAAGATGCCTAAGTTCAACTCCATCTCTATCTCCGGTTACCATATGCAGGAAGCAGGTGCTACGGCGGATATCGAGCTGGCTTATACGTTGGCCGACGGTCTGGAATATCTGCGTGCCGGAACAGCAGCAGGTATCGATATCGATGCGTTCGCTCCCCGTCTGTCTTTCTTCTGGGCGATTGGTACCAATCACTTCATGGAAATCGCGAAGATGCGTGCTGCCCGTATGTTGTGGGCTAAGATTGTAAAACAATTCAATCCGAAGAATCCGAAATCACTGGCATTGCGTACACACTCTCAGACTTCCGGCTGGTCACTGACAGAACAAGACCCGTTCAATAACGTAGGACGTACTTGTATCGAAGCTATGGCTGCCGCATTGGGACATACGCAGTCTTTGCATACCAATGCGTTGGATGAGGCTATTGCCCTTCCGACAGACTTCTCCGCACGTATTGCCCGTAATACTCAGATTTATATTCAGGAAGAAACTTACGTTTGTAAGAACGTTGACCCATGGGGCGGTTCTTACTACGTAGAAGCTCTGACCAACGAACTGGCTCACAAGGCTTGGGAACGTATCGAGGAAGTTGAAAAACTGGGTGGTATGGCGAAAGCTATCGAGACAGGTATTCCTAAGATGCGTATCGAAGAAGCTGCTGCACGTACGCAGGCCCGTATCGACAGCGGTTCTCAGACTATTGTCGGTGTGAACAAATATCGTCTGGAAAAAGAAGCTCCGATTGATATCCTTGAGATTGATAACACGGCAGTTCGTCTTGAACAGATCGAGAACCTGAAACGTTTGAAAGAAGGACGTAACCAGGCAGAAGTGGACAAAGCACTGGCAGCCATCACCGAATGCGTAGAGACCGGTAAGGGTAACTTGCTGGAACTGGCTGTAGAAGCTGCTCGTGTTCGTGCAACGCTGGGTGAAATCTCCTATGCTTGCGAAAAGATTGTAGGACGTTATAAAGCAATAATTAGAACAATATCAGGCGTGTATTCATCAGAAAGTAAAAACGATGGCGACTTCAAGCGTGCATGTGAACTGGCTGAGAAGTTTGCTAAGAAAGAGGGGCGTCAACCTCGTATTATGGTTGCGAAGATGGGACAGGACGGTCACGACCGCGGTGCCAAAGTGGTAGCAACCGGTTATGCAGACTGTGGCTTCGACGTAGACATGGGACCGTTGTTCCAGACTCCGGCGGAAGCTGCCCGCGAAGCTGTAGAAAACGACGTTCATGTAGTAGGTGTTTCTTCATTGGCTGCCGGACACAAGACGTTGATTCCGCAGATTATGGAAGAACTGAAAAAGCTGGGTCGTGAAGATATCGTGGTAATTGCCGGCGGTGTTATCCCTGCACAGGATTATGACTTCCTGTATAAGGCAGGTGTAGCTGCTATTTTCGGTCCCGGTACTCCGGTAGCGAAGGCTGCTTGCCAGATTTTGGAAATCCTGATGGATGAAGAATAAACACAACGCTTTATTCTTGTAAATGATAGTTTATCCCGCCCTTCGGTTATACCAGACCGACAGGGCGGGATACCTTTTTTCCAGCATTCTTTGTCATAGCTGAGATTTGCTTATATTTGTCCACCCCTTCATTGCAAAAACTAAGCGAATGAATGAAAAGACAAATGACATGGATGCCCGTTTTGAGCAATTTTATGCTGCTAACTTCCCGCGTGTCAAGAACTTTGCACGCTTGTTGACCAAATCAGAGGAAGATGCGGAAGATATCGCTCAGAATATTTTTCTAAAGTTGTGGACCCGTCCCGATCTGTGGCAGGGGCAGGAGTCTATGACAGGTTATCTTTATACAGTTACCCGAAATGAAATCTTCAACCTGTTCAAGCATCAGAAGGTGGAACAGGAGTATGAAAGTCATATCATCCGTTCGCAATTAATCGGTGAACTGTGCGATGAAGACACCTCCCTTCTCGAAAATCTTTACTATAAAGAGATCGTGCTGCTTGTCGAACTGGCACTTAATCAGTTGCCTCCCCGGCGGAAACAGGTTTTTGAGATGAGCCGTATAGAAGGACTTTCTCATAAAGAAATAGCCGAAAAACTGCAAATCCCTGTGCGCACGGTAGAAGACCATATCTATAAGACATTGACAGAACTGCGCAAAGTGTTAATGTTTGTTATACTGCCCGTTCTGTTCCCGTAGTTTGCCTTTCTGAGTAGTGGTATTTATGTAAGCGTTTCTATAAACCAATAAATACCTTTATGAAGAATTATATTCACGATATTATCAGCCGTTACATAAAACACGACTATCCGAAAGAAGTCGATCAGGACTTTCGTGCATGGTTGACTGACGAAGAACATACCAATGAAAAAGAACAGACCCTGAATGAACTTTGGGAAAATACCGAATCGGTAACGACGCCCGATTATCAGCATTCTTTGGAGCGGATGCACGAATTGACCGGAATCGGTACAAGACGGCGGATTCGTACTCTACATACCCGACTGGTTGCTTGGAGAGTGGCGGCAGCATTGCTGATCGCCGTATCCTCGGTTGCCGTCTATCTGGCTGTGCAGAACCGGCAGGCACCGGACGTATTGCAGGCTTATATCCCTACTGCCGAGACAAGGAATATTACTTTGCCGGATGGTACGCAGGTGATGATCAACTCCCGAAGCACTTTGCTTTATCCGCAGCAGTTTACCGGTGATACACGCTGTGTATATCTGGTAGGTGAGGCAGATTTTAAAGTGAAGCGGGACGAGCGACATCCTTTTATCGTGAAGGCATCTGACTTCCAGGTTACTGCCTTGGGAACAGAATTTAATGTGACCGCTTATCCGGAAGAGGAAGAAGTGACGGCTACATTAATCTCCGGAAAGGTATTGGTAGAATATAACGATCAGAAAGAACAGAAGATATTGGAACCGAACGAACAGCTGGCATATAACAAGCGTACCCGTTCGGGCAGTGTGCTCCGTCCCGATATGCAGGATGTTACGGCTTGGCATCGGGGTGAAATTGTATTCCGCAGTATGACGATGGAGGAGATTTTCACCCGACTGGAACGCAAATATCCGTATACCTTTGTGTATAGTTTCCGTAGTTTGAGGGAAGACCGGTTCAATCTCAGCTTCGGACCGAATGCATCGATAGAAGAGGTACTGGATATTATTGCCCGTGTGACGGGAAATCTGGAGTATAATATTGTGGGGGACAAATGCTATCTGAGTCATCTAACTGAATAAACCTGATTCATTAACCTTGAAAAACAGAAAGCCTATGTTGAAAAAATATCCGGAAGAAGGTTGCAGCTTCCTCCGGATGTGAAATCAAAATTCTTACTATTAGCGTTACCCAGACGCTACTAAATCCGAGAATCTAACTATATCTGTATAAACTAATACTAAGAAGATGCAGCAAATTTATGAATTTATAGTCAATAAGCAGGCAATGAGTCGAGTATTTATGCTTTTTTTGTGCTGCCTGCTTTTGTCGACACCCGCTTTTTCTCAAAGCAACCATGCACGGATTACGATTCATAAGAAAAATATATCCGTCATCGAGGCACTGAAAGAAGTGGAGAAGCAGACGAAACTGTCCGTCGGCTACAACGAATCACAGTTGATCAACAAGCCTTCCATTGATCTCGCTTTGGAAAAAGCGACCTTGGAAACCTCTCTGAAAGAAATCCTTAAAGGTACGGGCTATACCTACCAGTTGAAAGGAAAATATGTCATCATCGTTCCGGAAGAAAAGAAAGCAACCGAACCGGTACCTGCCAAACGGATCACCGGACAGGTACTGGACGAGCAGGGCGAACCTCTGATCGGTGTAAACGTACTTGTAGAAGGTACGACCATCGGAGCGATCACCAATCTGGACGGTAACTTTACGATTGAAGCCCCCGTTGGCAGTACGCTCAGCATTACTTATGTAGGCTATGCTCCGCAGACGGTAAAGGTGGGTGTGCAGAATACGTATAATGTTCAGCTGGCTTCGGATGCCAAGTTGCTGAGTGAAGTCGTGGTAACGGCACTTGGTATCAAACGCGAGCAGAAAGCGTTGAGTTACAATGTGCAGCAGGTGAAGTCCGATGAACTGACTCAGATAAAGGATGCAAACTTCATTAATAGTCTGAACGGTAAAGTGGCGGGTGTCACAATCAATACGAGTTCTTCCGGAGTCGGTGGAGCCAGCAGGGTCGTGATGCGCGGTACGAAATCCATCGAGCAGAGCAGTAATGCCTTGTACGTCATCGACGGTATTCCGATGTACAATTTCGGAGGCGGAGGCGATACGGAATTTGGTTCAAAGGGTGCCAGCGAAGGAATTGCGGATATCAATCCGGAAGATATTGAAAGCATTTCTGTGCTGACGGGAGCGGCTGCGGCTGCCCTTTACGGTAGCAATGCGGCGAATGGCGCCATTGTGATTACTACGAAAAAGGGAGAAATCGGTAAGTTGCAGGTAGGAGTATCGAGCGGCTTTGAGTGGCTGAATCCTTTTAAGATGTCCGATTTTCAGGGGCGTTACGGGACGGGAAGTAATGGCAAAGCCGGCAATTCCAGCATTTACAGCTGGGGACCGAAGCTGAATCCGGCAGCTCAGACCGGTTACGAACCGACAGACTTCTTCGATACGGGTGCGGTATACACCAACTCTGTCACTTTATCCACCGGTACGGACAAGAATCAGACCTTCTTCTCGGCGGCAGCCGTTAATTCGGCGGGGATGGTTCCGAACAACCGGTATAACCGTTATAATTTTACCTTCCGCAATACGACCAGTTTTCTGAATGATAAGATGAAACTGGATGTGAGTGCCAGTTATATTCTTCAGAATGACCGGAATATGACCAATCAGGGACAGTATTCCAATCCGCTGGTTTCCGCTTATCTCTTCCCGCGGGGGGACGACTTTTCGCTGATAAAGAACTTCGAACGCTGGGATGAGGCGCGAAAGATCAGTGTCCAGTTCTGGCCGCAGGGCGAAGGCGATCTTCGTATGCAGAATCCTTACTGGATTGCTTACCGCAATCTCCGGCTTAACAATAAGAAGCGTTATATGGCATCGGCAGGTCTGAGTTATCAGATTCTTGACTGGCTGAATGTGGCGGGACGGGTGCGTATAGACAATACTCACAGCGAATATGAAGGCAAACTCTATGCAAGCACCAGCACCACATTGACGGATGGCAGCACGCAGGGACATTACACCGTAAACAACGGGCAATACTCGCAGACTTATGCGGACGTCCTTGTGAATATCAATAAACGTATTCAGGACTTTACCATCGTTGCCAATATCGGTGCCAGCTATAGCGGCGTCACCAGTAAGGAACTGGGCTATGCCGGTCCGATACGGGATACAGGTATTCCGAATCTCTTCAACGTCTATGACTTGGACAATGCCAAGAAACGTGCCACGCAAGTCGGCTGGCGTGAAGCTACGGAATCTGTTTTTGCCAGTGCGGAAGTGGGCTGGAAGAGTATGCTCTACCTCACTCTGACCGGACGTAATGACTGGGCATCCCAGTTGACCAATTCTCCGCAGGCGTCTTTCTTTTATCCGTCTGTAGGACTCTCGGCGGTTATTTCCGAAATGGTGAAACTCCCGGAATGGATTGATTATCTCAAAGTACGCGGTTCGTTCAGTTCCGTTGGTACGCCCTATCCGCGTTTCCTCACTTATCCTACCTATGCTTATGATGCCAACAAGCAAGACTGGAAATCGCAGACGCATTATCCCATCGGGAAGCTCTATCCCGAACGTACCGATTCGTGGGAAATAGGGCTGGATGCAACTTTATGGAAAGATTTGAAAGTAAGCGGATCGTTCTATTACGCCAATACCTACAATCAGACGTTCGATCCGCAACTCCCCGTATCTTCGGGATACGACAAACTGTATGTTCAGACCGGATATGTGCGTAACTACGGTTTTGAGGCTATGTTGTCTTACGGGCATCGTTGGGGAGACTTCGGATGGGACAGCAGTTTCACCTTCTCGACCAATAAGAATGAAATCGTGGAACTGGTGAAAGACTATATCCATCCGGAAAGCGGAAAAACATATAACGTCGACAAACTGGAGCTGAAAACCGATGAAGGACGCGGATTCGGAAAAGCGAAGTTTATCCTGAAAGAAGGCGGTACATTGGGCGACCTTTATACTCATGCCGACTTGAAACGGGATATCAATGGCAATGTACTGGTGGACAATGACGGCAATGTGACCGCGATAGACAATGCCGGTGACATCAAACTGGGCAGTGTACTTCCCAAAGCGAACCTGGCATGGAACAACAGTTTCTCTTACAAAGGCGTCAATGTAGGATTCCTGCTGACAGCCCGTCTGGGCGGCATCGCCTATTCGGCAACACAGGCTTATCTCGACCTTTACGGCGTATCCGAGACTTCTGCCGCCGCACGTGATGCGGGCGGAGTATGGATCAACGGACGCAGCCGGGTGAATCCGCAAGGTTTTTATTCGGTAGTAGCGTCGCAAAGCGGTTTGCCTACTTACTATACTTACAGTGCAACCAATCTTCGCTTGCAGGAAGCACGTATCGGCTATACCATCCCCCGCCGTTGGCTGGGCAATGTGTGTGACGTCAATGTTTCCCTTGTCGGCAAAAATCTCTGGATGATCTACTGCAAAGCTCCTTTCGACCCCGAAGCAGTAGCTACTACGAACAACTATTATCAGGGAATCGACTATTTCATGATGCCGAGTACCCGGAATATAGGATTCAACATTAAGATAAACTTCTAAATACTATGATTGGCATGAAACGAATATATTACCTTCAAATAATGATCCTTTCGGTATTTATGCTACCCTTGGGCGGCTGTTTCGACAGTGAAATCAATCGTAGCATATACGAGGCGGATGCGGAAGAGATGCAGCGAGAGAACCATATCGTCGGCGCTACACTGAGAGGAATGCAGGGACTGGTGATCCCGACCCGTGAACACCTGTACCAATTTATGGATGCGATGGCAGGAGGAGCCTACGGAGGTTATCTGGAAGGCATCGTAGATACTTGGGTGATGAAGTTTTCGACCTTCAATCCCGAGCAGGGATGGCTCAAATCTCCTTTTGCCGACCCTATCACGGAGATGTATCCGCAATACCGCGATATGCTGAACAAGACGGACGACCCTGTGGCGCTGGCTTTCGGAAAAGTACTTCGCGTATGTATCATGCACCGGGTGACGGATATGTACGGTCCGATTCCTTACTCCAACATGATGAGTGATGATAACTCAGGTGAAGACCTTGCGGTAGCCTACGATTCGCAGGAACAGGTGTACACGCAAATGCTGAAAGAACTCGAAGAAGCGGACAAAGTGCTGGAAGAAAATAAAGACCTTTCGTCCGAAGCTTTCCGCAAGCTGGAAGACCTTTACTACGGAAATATAACGAAATGGCGCAGATTCGTGCACTCCATGCAGCTGCGCATCGCCATGCGGATGAGCTACGTGAAACCTGCGGAAGCGCAGCGTGTGGCAGAAGCTGCCGTAGCCGCCGGCGTCATAGAATCGAACGATGATAATGCAGCGCTGCACGTGGCAGAGAATCGCTCCGAATTGCTGTTCAATAACTGGAGCGACTACCGTATCAGTGCCGACCTCGTATCCATTATGAAAGGCTACGACGATCCCCGACTGGACAAGATGCTCGTCAAGGGCGTGCAAACGGTCGATCAGGAGGGCGAGAAGGTGGACGTGTACGATTTCTATGGAGTACGCATCGGCATCTTCACCAAAAAGAAAGATGATATGATTAACCTTTACTCCAAACAGATCATCAGCAGCACCGACCCTTATCTGTGGATGAATGCTGCCGAAGTGACTTTCCTCCGTGCCGAAGGCGCATTACGTGGCTGGGCGATGGGCGGAGAAGCGCAGGCGTTGTATGAGAAAGCAGTCTCCTTATCATTTGACGAGCGCAAAGCGTCGGGAGCCGATGCGTATGTGAAAGATGATGAGAAAGTTCCCGCTGACTATGTCGATCCGATGGGAGAATACAGCCATGATGCCGTAAGCACTATTACTATAGCCTGGGAACCGGGTGTCGCTAACTTTGAAAAGAATCTGGAACGTATTATCACTCAGAAGTGGATTGCCATCTTTCCGCTCGGAGTGGAAGCATGGGCTGAGCACCGTCGTACGGGTTATCCCAAACTGCTGCCTGTGGTGGAAAATAAAGACCCCAACAACAGCGTTAACGTAACTATCGGCCCCCGCCGCCTGCCTTTCCCGGCCGATGAGTATAACTCGAATCCGACCTACATCGGACAAGCCGTACAAATGCTGAACGGACCCGATGCTGCCGGAACACGGCTTTGGTGGGACGTGAAGAATCATTCGGGGAATTAATAATGAACTTTATAGAACCTCTTAAATCAATGAGATTATGAAATATAAACCAATATTAAATCTGTGTTTGCTGTCTGTCTTTCTGTTGATGGTTCCTGTCAGTTGCGATGACTGGACGGAGATGGAAATTCATGATAGTGAGATAAACGGGTTCAAGGAACAGAATCCGGAGCAATATGCCGCTTATACCCAGAAGCTGCGGGCGTATAAGGCCGCCAAGCACGCACTGGTCTATGCACGGCTGGACAATGCGCCGGAAGTATCATCCAGTGAGAAAGACTTCCTGCGTGCGTTGCCGGACAGTATCGATCTGGTATCCATGCGCAATGCCGGCCGTCTTTCCGGGTTCGACCGTGAAGATATGAAACTGGTACGTACTGACTACGGAACACGGGTACTGTATTATGTTGACGCTTCGGCTGCCGAAGGACTGAACGCTGCTCTCTCTGCTGCCATTGATGCCGTACGTGCCGGAACGTTTGACGGTGTGACGTTAGCTTCCGCATCTTCCGTAGATGAGTCTGTGGTGAAAACATTGGCGGATGCTTTGGGACAGACAGACTGTCTGCTGATATTCGAAGGAACTCCGTTGCTGGTGTCCGAAGCACAGCGCAGCGTATTCGATTACTATATCGTCGATGTTTCCGCTGCCGCCGATGATTATGATCTGGAAATGGCCATTAATCATGCTTTGAACTGGGGAGTAAGCGCCGAACGTCTGATGTTGGGAAGTGTACACGGGCGTACAGTGACCGACAATGACAAGACAGTTCATTCTTCTCTGAATCGGGCGGCATATTTTGCCCAAAATGCAGGATCACTGGCGGGAGTGGGTATCTACGATGTAGGTACTGACTATTATAACAGTGACATTATTTATAAACAAACCCGCGGGCTTATTCAGCAGCTGAACCCCGCAAAAGGTAAATAAAGTAAGGAGGAAACAATGAGAAAACTCTTTTTACTGACAGGCTGTGTATGGACAATGCTCTTTACCGCCTGCGATAATACGGATTATAGTGATCATTCCCCGTTTGATAATTCTGCATATCTTAGTGTGGCTGAGACTCGTAATGTAGAATCGTTCACTTTCAACCGGAGAGTGACGGAGCAGACCAAGAAGTTTACCGCCAAACTGACTTATCCGGTTGGGGTGGACGTAACCGTCCGCTTACAGATAAACCCTTCTCTGGCAGATGCGTACAATGCAAAGAATGATACTCAGTATGAAGTATTACCTGCCAGGCATTATAAGCTGACAGCAGAAGCCGTCACCATTCCGGCAGGAAAAACGACTTCATCGGAAGCGGCTATCCAATTCACCGGACTGGATGAACTGGAAATTGACGCGACCTATATTTGTCCGTTGACTATCGAAGGAGCGAATGAAGTAGGGCTGATGAACGGCTCTCGTACCATGTATTATCTGGTCCGGCGGTCGAGTGCCATTACTACTGCCATCAACCTGAAAAATGTATATGTGGCTGTTCCCGGATTCGACAAGGGGAGTCCGACAGCCGATGTGGTAAATAATATGGCTGCTATAACGATGGAAGTAATCGTTCGGGTCAATCAGTTTGAGAAAGAGATTTCCTCTATTATGGGAATCGAACAATATTTATGTATGCGTTTTGGTGATTCCAGTTTCCCGCGCCAGCAGCTGCAAGTGCAGACGCCGGTAGGCAAATTCCCCGGTGAGGACAAGCGCAAACAACTGACGGCCGGAGAATGGTATCACATAGCCCTGACATGGGATTTGGCAGCAAAGACCATCTGTTTCTATATAAACGGACAGTTACAGCACATAGATAACAATCATGGAAAGTCCGACCTGACCACCCTTAATTTGGGAGATAAGGCAGCGGATAATGAATTTGGAAACGGAGGTGATTTCAACTTCTACTTCGGACGTTCTTACGGTGAGTCGAGTGATCCGAGCCGTCATCTGGATGGAGAAATCTGTGAAGCCCGTATCTGGAAGGTAGCACGGACACAGGAGGAAATCTACAAGAATATGTATGATATTCCCGAACCGCAGTCCGAAGCGAACCTGTGTGCATACTGGAAGTTTGACGAAGGCACAGGAATGACCATTGCCGACCGTACAGGCAACGGAAATGATGCGAAAGTGATTCCTTACTGGAAAGACGCGACGCACGTGGAGACATATCCCAAGACCGATGCCGAACTATGGCCTAGCGGAATCGAAGTGCCTAAAGTGAATCAAGAACAATAACCTAATTAACTCAACAGAATTATGAAACGAATATTATCATATATAGGAGTCGGAATGTTACTTCTGTCGGTGATGACCGCTTGTGAGGAAGACGCTGCACTGCTTAATCCCGATGTCGGACACGACAAGTCGACCGTACCGGAAGAAACAGTAACAAGCTTGGGGTATTTTAATAGTACCACTTCGCCGGGAAATGCGATTATACAACTTATAGCGGGGAGTTCAGAACAGGAAAATCGGGGTATGACCGATGCAGGAGTCGAAGATGAAGTCTGTTTTGTTTTGAGCAAGCCGGCAGAAAAGGATCTGACACTGAAAATCGCAATGGATGAACGTTATCTGGAACCGGACGAAGGCGGATATGTATCGCCGTATGCCATGCAATATGTAATGGACTTCAAGAAAGAGCATAATATGACGGTATCCGCCAACGCTGTCGATCCGATAGAGGGAACATCCATTCCTTTGGTCAATAACTTTCTGATAGACGGAGGGCGTGAAGCGATTGTGACTATCGCTGCCGGTGAACGTCAGTCTGCGAAAGTTAAACTACTTTTAAAAAATGAAAATATCGGGCGAGAGGATGTCTTGTTCCCCTTTTTTGCTACGGATGTAGCGACAGGTGAAATGTATGGAAAGATAGAATATATCATTTCTGCGATCGCGCCTCCGTCACGCGAAGGAAAGCAGTTTTTGGCTGTTGCCTATGTAGATACGGAAGTCATGAATCCACTGATAGCCGACCAGTATATATCTACAGTGAGCAAGTTCTATTTTAACCCGTGGACAGAAGAATTGGTACTGCGATGTCCTACCATAGATATAGTAAACGTCCGCACAGCTTTTCTGACACAGACGCAAGGACGTGCCATGCTGACGTATACGCTGGATATGGAGTATGTATTGAAAAATAATGCACGCTATCTTCAGCCGTTGAGGCAGACCGGAATGAAAGTCTGCCTGGTAATCAAAGGTGGAGGTACCGGTCTGGGATTTGCCAATCTGTCGGATGGTCAGATCAATGACTTTGTCGCACAGGTGAAAGCCGCTGTCGCCACTTTCAAACTGGACGGGGTGAACTTGTGGGATGAGGGAGCCGGTTACGAAAAGGAAGGCGCGTCCCCTGTCAACGATACCTCGTATGCTAAGTTGATAAAAGCACTGAAAACAGCCATGCCCGATAAATTGTTGACAATGGTCGATACGCGTGAAACGACTCAGTCTCTTTGTGAAGAACAGGCAGGGGTACGTGCCGGAGACTATCTGGATTATGCTTGGAGCTCGCTCACCGACTTTTTGAATCCTTATGCCGCAGATGCGGAATTGAAACCGATACTTGGCATACCGATGGAAAAGTATGCCTCGGTCTTTATACCGGAAATGATGGAATTACCTGAAGATGAGATGATGGAAGTCGATGAAAAGTTGATGATGTTATGCGACGGTGAAACGGTGATCAACAATAAATTCTATGTTTTTGGTGATATGCCATATATGGATTATGGAAAAGAAGGCGTGGTGGTAGGTACAATGATGTATGCCACCATGATGCTGTATGATATGAATCCCGACCCGGAAATGATAGGTGACGGTTCCTATATGTGGAGTTCCAATATGGAAACCAGAAGGGCGGCAGCAGATTATTATGCGTTCAAGAAAGACTGGTAACAGGCTTTTTACATAAGAGACAGTTACTGAAAGGCCCTCGTGTGGTGACTCGAAAGTCATCGTATGAGGGCCTATTCTACATTTCAAAAGCAGAAAAAAAACATTGGATATTGTTTATTCCGTAAAAGATAATATCTTTGTGGATGTCGAATTTTAACCGGGGTTAATTTCACGGAGGTTAAGAAATGAAGCAGTAGGGTACTGCTATACATACACGGTGATTTCCGCTTTTTTTCGTCTTTATGCGGTCAGTGAGAAATAATCATGTAACTTTGTAGACTGTTAGTATAAAAACAAGAAGAGAAAAAATGATAGTTTGCATAGCCGAAAAGCCGTCTGTAGCACGTGATATAGCCGAAGTACTCGGCGCTCATACAAGAAAAGAAGGGTATATAGAAGGAAACGGATACCAGGTAACCTGGACATTCGGTCATCTTTGTACCTTGAAAGAGCCGCATGAATACACCCCTAACTGGAAATCATGGAACTTGGGTAGTTTACCGATGATTCCGCCACGTTTCGGCATCAAGCTGATAGAAAACCCTACTTACGAAAGGCAGTTTCACGTCATCGAGGGACTGATGCAGAACGCGGACGAAATCATCAACTGCGGTGATGCCGGCCAAGAGGGAGAATTGATCCAGCGTTGGGTGATGCAGAAGGCAGGTGCCCGCTGTCCGGTGAAACGTCTGTGGATTTCTTCGCTGACAGAAGAGGCGATCCGAGAAGGATTTGCCAAACTAAAGGATCAGACCGACTTTCAATCACTGTATGAAGCGGGACTTTCCCGTGCAATGGGGGACTGGTTGTTGGGGATGAATGCCACCCGTCTTTACACCATCAAATACGGTCAGAACAAACAAGTGCTTTCCATCGGTCGTGTGCAGACTCCTACGCTGGCATTGATTGTCAACCGCCAACTGGAGATCGCCAACTTCCAGCCGAAACAATACTGGGAACTGAAAACGAATTATCGTGATACCACCTTTTCTGCTTTGATCCGTAAAAGCGATGAAGAAATTGCTGCGGAAGAAGAAAAGAGTGGCGGAAAGAAGAAGATAGACAATCCCGGCATCGACCCTATCGCCAACCGGGAGGAAGGAGAAGCGCTGGTGGAACGCATAAAAGACCTTCCGTTCATTGTCACCAGTGTCGGCAAGAAGGATGGAAAGGAATATGCTCCGCGTCTGTTCGACCTGACTTCCCTTCAGGTAGAGTGTAATAAGAAGTTTGCCTATTCTGCCGATGAAACGCTGAAGCTGATTCAGTCGCTTTATGAAAAGAAAGTGGCTACTTATCCGCGCGTCGATACCACTTTCCTGAGTGACGATATTTATCCGAAGTGTCCCGGAATATTGAAAGGCCTTCGGGACTATGAGGTGCTGACTGCTCCTTTGGCGGGTGCTTCATTGCCTAAATCGAAAAAGGTATTTGATAATTCGAAGGTGACAGATCACCATGCCATTATCCCTACAGGCGTTTATGCACAGAACTTGACGGATATGGAACGTCGTGTCTATGACCTGATAGCCCGTCGTTTTATAGCGGTGTTCTATCCCGATTGTAAGATTTCTACCACTACCGTGATGGGCGAAGTGGACAAGATAGAATTTAAAGTAACCGGCAAACAGATTCTGGAGCCGGGATGGCGCGTTGTTTTTGCCAAAGATGTGAAAGATACTTCCGAAGAAAAAGAGGAAGAGGATGAAAATGTACTTCCTGCCTTTGTCAAAGGGGAAAGTGGTCCTCATGTTCCGGACTTGAATGAGAAGTGGACGCAACCGCCCAGACCTTATACGGAAGCAACATTGCTTCGTGCGATGGAAACAGCCGGAAAGTTGGTGGATAATGACGAACTCCGTGATGCTCTGAAGGAGAATGGTATCGGTCGTCCGTCTACCCGTGCCGCCATTATCGAGACGTTGTTCAAGCGGAACTATATCCGCAAGGAAAGAAAGAACCTGATAGCCACCCCTACGGGAGTGGAACTGGTACAGATCATCCACGAAGAACTGCTGAAATCTGCGGAACTGACCGGTATATGGGAAAAGAAACTACGTGAGATTGAAAAGAAGACTTACGATGCCCGTCAATTCCTCGAAGAACTGAAGCAAATGGTATCTGAAATCGTGATGAGCGTACTTTCAGATAATACGAACCGACGTATCACTATTCAGGAGGCAGTTGCCCAAACGGAAGAAAAGGCAAAGAAAGAACCTAAGAAGCGTGAGCGTAAACCAAGTGCTCCCAAAGAAAAGAAGGCGAAAGCAGAACCGAAAGTTCCTGCATCTTCTCCGTCTCCTGCTCTGACTCCTTCTGCTGCTGCCTCTGCTCCGGTTACCGGTAATGCAGATACTTTTGTCGGACAACCGTGTCCGGTTTGTGGCAAGGGAACCATCATTAAAGGGAAGACAGCTTACGGATGTTCGGAATGGAGAAATGGATGTACTTACCGAAAAACATTTGAGTAAAATACGAACTTAGCTCATTGTTGAAAAAATAGTTCTTTTCAGTAAATGTGTCGAAGCTAAATAAATGTTTATTCTTTCTTTTTATTACCTTTGCGTTGGAAGCAATATAAAGCAGAAACAGATATGAAACGATCTATTGCCCATTTACCGAAACGGAAACAGGATGACTTGTACTTTCTGGTTAAGAAGGTAGTGGAAAGACTTCCTCAAACTACGATGATTATTCTTTATGGCAGCTATGCCAAAGGAGGGTATGTGGAATATGACGAAAGGATAGAATTTGGTATCCCGACATCCTATATGAGTGATTATGATATTTTGGTCGTTACGGATGGCATTTCGGATAAAGAGGCTGGTATGAAGTTGGATACTGTGGATAATCTTTATTATAAATATCCGGAAAGTCAGACTCCCGTAGAGTTTATCAACGATGATATTAGCAAGCTGAATAGTGATTTATCTGAAGGGCGATATTTCTATACGGAAATAAAGCGAGAAGGAATCTTACTGTATGATTCCGGAAAGCATAAATTGGCAAGGCGCCGCAAGTTGCATTATGACGAGATAAAACAGCAGGCGGAGGAATATTACAATGAGAAACTTAAAAGGGCGAATGAATATTTTGATATAGCTGCATATTGCTATGATAAAGAAAAGTATCATCTAGCTTCTTTTAATCTTCATCAAACGTGCGAAAACTTATTCTATGCAGCTCGTCTGACTTATACACTAAGAAATAGCAAACAACATAACTTGGCTAAACTGCTAAGTTCTGTGCGGAAATACTCCCCGGAATTCTCCAAAATATTTCCTAACGAAACGAAGGAGGAAAAGCGCTTATTCAAATTATTAAAGTCTGCTTATGTGGAAGCCCGCTACAATTCGGAGTTCGAGGTAACAAAAGAGGATATTGATACACTTAGGAAAAAGGTTACTCTACTGTTCGACCTTATAGAACGTATTTGTTGTGAACAGATAAACGAATATCAGCGAAGACATACACTTCACATAACAGGTGATTCTTCTCTTTAAAGCATAAAAAGAGTTCCTTCTTTTCTTTTTATCTCTCCCAGTGAAAAAGATAGCCGTTTGCTCTCATGCTCTCACAAACTGTCTGTATCCCTTTATTCATCGTGGTTTTCGGTGTGGTAGCAACTGTGGTGGCAGGTATGAGGGCAAACGGTTGCTCTCATTCTGTTTCGTCCTGATTAGTATTGTTTTAGCATGTTATCTTTTGATTTACAGGATGTTAATATCTGATGTGTCAACTGTTAACGTTTGAATTATCAGCCATTAATAACTGAGAAATCAGCTATTAATGGCTGACAATTCATCTATTATTGACCAATAAATGATTTAATGCTTTTTGAAAGGACGGATGAATTGGAACAACTGATACGGTCGAGTCAATCCAAACATACGGTCGAGTCAATCCAATCATATAAGTCAAGTGTCAGTTTCCTGCCGGGGAAACGCTCGTTTCCTTATAAGGGAACGACAGTTCCAAGGCAGGGAACGAGAGTTCCCGATATAGGAAACGGCAGTTTCCAAAGTATGAAATAGTAGGAAACTATAAGCTGCCTTATATCAGTCTCTTATGGTGATGTGTTGAAAACGACTACTAACCGTAATCCGTAATCAATGTCCCATCGTTGCGGATTCACTCCATAACGGTTTGTGACTTTGCAATATTTCTTGATAGTGTAGTAACTGCCTCCACGCAAAACTTTATGCATATCTTTTCCACCATAATTGGGGTTTATATCGCCAGTAAAAGGGACTTTTTTATCATACCAGTCCATACACCATTCATACACATTTCCGCTCATGTCATACAGTCCTAGTTCATTCGGCTTTTTTCTTCCTGTTTCTTTGGATACATAGTTATTATTATATTTCTCTCTAAACCATGCCACCTGTTCCGCATTATTACTGCCGGCATAGATGAATTTTTTTGTATTCAGTCCTCCACGCGCCGCATATTCCCATTCCGCTTCAAAGGGAAGCCGGAAAGAGAGTCCGCTCAGTTCGGATAATTTCTTGGTGAAACGTTGGGCATCATACCAATTGATCCGGTCGACCGGATAATCACGTTTGTGCTGATTGGATGGGTTTTCTCCCATAATAACATACCATTCATCTTGACTGACCTCATATCGATTGATGAAGAAAGAAGCTACATTGATAGGATAATCGTTGTTTTCTCCTAAATTCATAGTGCTTCCTTCTACATAAACCATATTCCATAAAATATAGCGTATGACTGCTTTCTGTTCTTTATTTATACTAGGTGACCAATGTAATGCTTTTTCTAACTCGGAGGGAATAGTATCAATAATACTCTTTTCTCGTTGACATTTGTCATAGTACGGTTTCCAAATTTGTTGCTTTTGTGCTACACTTGATAATATGGTTCCCAGCAACAGAAAGGGAAGGATTATCATCTGTTTTGTACACTCTTTTATCATAACACCTATATGTTTATTACTTTGTAATTTTGACGATGCGGAATGGAAATGACTGCAATGATTGTACTTAAATTAATTTAATATCTGCCATTTAGAAAAAGTTTGCTAACTTTGAGCTTCAAACATATCATAAATACAATGAATAAAATTGCATTCATTCTCATTATGACCGGTATGTTCTTTATAAAAGGATATGCCCAGCAGACAGAAGTACTGACACTAGGCGTCTTTCACTTTGACTTTCCGAATCTCGATATGCAGCAAATATCCGAAGAAGATCAGATTAATGTCTTGTCGCCTGTTTATCAGAAGGAAATAGAGTTAATAGCGAGTAAACTGGCGATTTTTAAGCCGGATGCAATCGTCATTGAACACCCGCTGGGCGGACAGCAAAAGATTGATTCTCTGTTTAAAGCATACCTTGCCGGAAATCATAAACTGTCAAAGAGTGAAGTGCAGCAACTTGGTTTCAGGATTGCAAAGATGTGCAAAGCAAAGATTTACTGTGCAGATGCATGGGGGACACAAACAGCCCGCATCGAAGAACTGCTGGAAGACGATAGCACGAAACAATATCAGGATTTTGAAGAGAGTTTTGTAAATTCTCCCGACTCATCTTTATATTCCAAAGACCAGTTAATATTCAAGCAAAAAGGAATACTTCCCCAACTGATACATCTGAATGATCCCCGACAAATCAAGAAAGACCTGGGCAATTATCTTATCGGACACTTCAAATACGAATCCGATAAGGGAGATTATACAGGAGCTGATTTCGAATCAGGAAGATGGTTCAACCGTAATCTGAGGATATTCAGGAATATCCAGCGCACTCCAAAATCCGCCAAACGGATACTTGTGATCTTTGGTGCAGCACACATGAATCTGCTGAACTATCTGTTTGAATGTTCACCCGAATATAAATTGCTGAATGTGAATGACTATCTGAAAACAGATTCGTAATAACGGAGGTTTACCGTATAGGTATATGCATCCGGGGTGGTCCGATTGTCGGACCGGATGGACCGCCTATGCCTCTGTTTTTATCAAAAACGACATTGCGGAGAATCTCATATATAATACCGCCCACATCCAAACCCAGTGTGAACTTATCGAAATGGTAGTAGGGAATCATAACGGGAACCGTTTCCCAGCGCCCGCTCATCGCGTCATAGTATCGCTGTACTCCCATTTCCATCCCGAAGCGGTCGGACATATCGACGGACATCGTAGCTCCGTAGCTATGGGTACTCATCCCGTAAGAATTTCCGATGTCGTATGATCCGAAGACCTTGAAGGTGACACGGTCGGAAGGATGATAAAGGAAGGCACCCGAAGTGCTGAAAGCCTGTCCGGTGATGCGGGACATATTGACCTTCAGCGCATTGGCACGGACTTGTAACTCGAATTGCTCATTGAAAATGTGCTGATAACCTAGTGAAGCACTGTTGAAACGCCCGATGCCTGCCATACTTGTCTGACTTCCGGAACCGAACAGTGCTCCATGATCGAATTGATGCAATACCCCGCCCGTACTGTAATCACCTCGGAAGAGTAGGGAAGGATTGGTCTGATAAGGCAGGGAAATATCCCTTTTGAGTGAAAAGCGGGGTATATGCTCCAACTGTCCGGGTGAATATAAAGAATATGTAGTGCTCTTTTCTGGAAACAAGTTAATGTTGGCCTGTTTAAGTACGTCGTCCGGCGTTATGGATGCACCGTTACGAAGAATGTACGTGCTGTCGTTGTTTTCTTGCGCGGAGAGTAACTGCGGAACAAAATACAGCAAAAGAAAGATTCCCAAACGAATTGGAAGCTGTGATATGCTAACTTTTTGTTTCATACGCATTTGTCCTCCTTAGTTTTTATGATAGGTTATGTACAAAAATAATGAAATCCCATTTGAAAAGCAAATAATGTGTAATGTTTCCTTCCCTTCGCAGGCTTTTTTAACTCAAATAAGAGCGGATAAGATTCTTTCTGAATAAATTCCCTTTTTTTCCTTTAAAATCTTCTTTCTTTCAGGCAATATCCGTTGTATATTTGTTATTATAGATAAGAGTATCAACTATTTAAATTGGAAGGAATATGAAGAAGAAATTAACGGGTGTTGCATTGGTGTTAGCTGTCGTCTCTTTGATGGGCATACAGCCGGTGGAAGCATGTACGCGTGCCGTATATCTGGGACCGGACCGGATGGTGGTCACTGGTCGCACGATGGACTGGAAAGAAGACATCATGTCGAATATCTATGTGTTTCCACGCGGAATGCAGCGTGCGGGGCACAATAAGGAAAAAACGGTGAACTGGACCTCCAAATATGGAAGTGTAATCGCAACAGGCTATGATATAGGTACTTGTGACGGAATGAATGAAAAAGGGCTGGTGGCAAGTCTGCTCTTCCTGCCGGAATCTGTTTATTCACTTCCCGGAGATACCCGTCCGGCAATGGGAATCAGTATCTGGACTCAATATGTGCTTGATAATTTTGCAACAGTACGTGAGGCGGTAGAGGAAATGAAAAAAGAAACTTTCCGCATTGACGCTCCCCGTATGCCGAACGGTGGACCGGAATCTACTTTGCACATGGCTATTACCGATGAAACGGGCAACACGGCAGTGCTGGAATATCTGGATGGCAAACTCAGTATCCATGAGGGGAAAGAATATCAGGTAATGACCAATTCTCCGCGTTACGAATTGCAGTTGGCTGTCAATGATTACTGGAAAGAAGTGGGCGGATTGCAGATGTTGCCCGGAACAAACCGTTCAAGCGACCGTTTTGTGCGTGCCTCTTTCTACATTCACGCCATTCCGCAGACTGCCGATGCAAAGATAGCCGTCCCCAGTGTGCTGAGTGTGATGCGCAATGTCTCCGTTCCGTTTGGTATCAATACACCGGAGAAGCCTCACATCTCTTCTACTCGCTGGCGTTCCGTCTCCGATCAGAAGAATAAAGTATATTACTTTGAGTCTACTTTAACTCCGAACCTGTTTTGGCTGGATTTGAAGAAGATTGATTTTAGTCCGAAGGCGGGGGTGAAGAAACTGTCCTTGACCAAAGGAGAAATTTACGCAGGAGATGCCGTGAAGGATTTGAAGGATAGTCAATCATTTACCTTCCTTTTCGAGACTCCGGTGATGTAATTGATAGTTAGTTATGTGGTAAGATGTCTTTTTTTGAATAAAAAGGAACGGTAGGCAAAGGATTTATCCACTTGTCTACCGTTCTTCTTTTATCTTCGTGTCCTGCGTGCGGTTATGGACAGCCTTTATCTTTTCGCATATTCCTGATGGAACTCAACCACCGCCTCTATTCCTTTCCGGAAAATATCCAGTGAGAAGTTTTCGTTGGGCGAATGGATCGCGTCCGATTCAAGGCCGAAGCCCATCAATACGGTTTTAGTTCCCAATACTTGTTCGAATGTCGAAATGATAGGAATACTTCCGCCACGGCGTACTGCCAACGGTTTTTTACCGAAAGCAATCTCAAAACCTTTTTCCGCAGCCTGATAGGCAGGAAGGGAAATCGGGCAGACATATCCTTGTCCTCCGTGCATCGGGGTTACTTTTACCTGGACGGTGTCGGGAGCCATTTGTAAGATATAATCTGCAAACATCTGAGAAATCTTGTGATGATCCTGATGTGCAACCAGTCGGCAGGAAACTTTCGCATACGCTTTCGAGGGAAGGACTGTCTTGGAGCCTTCACCCGTATATCCTCCCCAAATGCCGCATACATCGAAAGACGGGCGGCAACTGTTGCGTTCCAGTGTGCTGTATCCCTTTTCTCCGAAGAGTTCTTTCACTCCGATGGCTTCTTTGTATTTCTTCTCATCGAACGGGATATGGGCGATCATTTCCCGTTCTGCTTGCGGCACTTCTTCTACGTCATCGTAGAATCCGGGAATGGTGATTCTTCCGTCTTTATCTGTCACTTTGCTGATTATTTCGCAAAGCACATTGATCGGATTGGCTACTGCACCTCCGAAGTGTCCCGAATGCAGGTCACGGTTCGGTCCGGTCACTTCTATTTCCCAGTAAGCCAGTCCGCGCAGACCGGTGGTGAGGGATGGAAGTTCGGCACCCAGCATGCTGGTGTCCGAAACCAGGATAACGTCTGCTTTCAACAGCTCCTTATGCTCTTCGCAGAAGGCTTCCAGGCTGGGAGAGCCGATTTCCTCTTCTCCTTCGAATATAAACTTGACGTTATTCTTCAGCAGTTCGTTCTTGACGAGATATTCGAAGGCTTTGACCTGGATAAAGGATTGTCCTTTGTCATCGTCCGCTCCGCGTGCCCAGATGTATCCGTCCCGTACTTCGGGTTCGAAGGGCTGGCTTTTCCACAGTTCCAGCGGTTCGGCGGGCATTACGTCGTAGTGGGCGTAGACCAATACCGTTTTGGCATTCGGGTCAACGATCTTTTGTGCGAAAACAATCGGGTTACCCTTGGAAGGCATCACCAGTGCTTCGTCCACTCCGGCTTCGAGCAGTAGTTGTGCCCAGCGTTGGGCGCAAGCCAGCATATCGTCGTGATGTTCCGGCAGGGCGCTGATACTGGGAATACGGATGAGGCTGAACAGGTCCTCCATAATCTTCGGTTCGTTCGCTGCGATATATTTTTGAATTTCGTTCATAATGAATAGTTTACTGGCGGTTATTTAGCTGATGTGCCAATAGCCTGACAGATATTTAGTGCAGGTATTGGCACATGGGTAGATTGACATATTGATACTTATTAAAGCTGCGTTGTCTTATCCAACAGATAATAATCAAGGATAGTCATGGCAGCCATTGCTTCTACGATAGGCACGGCACGTGGCAGTACACAGGCGTCATGACGTCCGCGGGCTTTCAGTGTCGTATCTACGCCGTCGATGTTCACCGTTTCCTGCTCCATCAGCAGGGTAGCAATCGGTTTGAATACTACACGGAAGTAAATATCCTGTCCGTTACTGATTCCTCCCTGAATACCTCCGGAGTGGTTGGTATGCGTTTCAATCCGTCCGTTGTTGTTGAAGAATACGTCGTTCTGCTCGGAGCCTTTCATCTTCAGTCCCTTGAATCCTTCGCCATATTCGAAGGCCTTGGCGGCGTTGATGCTGAGCATGGCGTTGCCCAAGGCGGCGTGCAGCTTGCCGAATACGGGTTGCCCCAATCCGATAGGACATCCTTTGATGACACAGGTCAGCGTACCTCCGATGGTATCGCCTTCGCCTTTTACCTTATATATAAGGTCTGCCATTTCCTTCGCCTTTTCCGGGTCCGGACAGCGTACGTCGTTTGTTTCGATCAGGTCGAGATCATAGTCGGAATAAGTGCCTTCCAATTTGATGGCACCGACTTGCGATGTATAAGCTGTGATGCTGATTCCTAACTGGCGAAGGGCTAATTTTGCCAATGCGCCGGCTACTACGCGTGAAATGGTCTCGCGGGCAGAAGAACGTCCGCCACCGCGATAATCACGGATGCCGTACTTCACTTTGTAGGTGTAATCCGCGTGTGAAGGGCGGTATACCTCTTTCAGGTTATTGTAGTCATTGGAATGTTGATTCTCGTTCCAAACGATAAATCCGATAGGACATCCGGTTGATTTACCTTCGAAGATGCCTGAAAGAAACTCCACTTTATCTGCTTCCTTGCGTGCTGTGGTGAGGATGGATTGTCCCGGACGGCGTCGATTTAGTTCTTGTTGTACAAATTCTTCGTCGATTGTGATTCCGGAAGGAAATCCGTCAATTACTCCCCCAACTCCTTTTCCATGAGACTCGCCGAAACTGGTGAGTCGAAAGATATTGCCAAATGAATTAAACATAGTTGTGGCTTTTTAAAAATTACTCTATGCAAATATAACAAAGTTTTCGATAAGAAGGTTGTGATTTCAAAATATCTTCGGAAAAGGAAGCAAATTGAACCTTTTTTCCTCTTTTTAGTTTATAAATGACGATTATTTAATAACTAAACCGGAAATTTATGAAAAAGAATCTATTGTATTTGTGGGCATTGATATGCTCTGTCTCTCTTTTGACGGCTTGTAGCAGTGATGACGATAATACCGTCAATGATGAAACAACTCCTCCGGAAGAAGAAGCTGTGGTGACTGCTCCCGACGTGGTGGGGACGTATTGGGGAAATCTCGATATTTCAATGCTGCCCGATGGCTCCGACCAGGAAGTTGTGATTGCCGACGGACTTCCGAAGTTTATTACTTTCTCTCAGGTCAGCGATACGGAAGTAAAGATGGAACTGAAGGAATTTGAACTGTTTATAAACGGAAACATATTAAAGTTCGGCGATATCGTGATAGACAAGTGTGCGGTGAAAAAGGAAACGGACGCTTCGACTTTCACCGGACAGCAAGACCTTACTTTTCAAGGAGATGCTGCCGCTCTGGGTACCTGTGCCACCAGTATAGAAGGAACGGTACAAGGCGGAAATGCTACGATGAATATTCAGGTAAAAGTGCCTGCATTGCAGCAGACCGTGAAAGTTGCTTTCTCCGGTGTGAAGCAGGTGGAGGAATCCGGTAAGGATTAATCCGTCTTTGCTTAGCTAGAAAGCATATCCGAATCCGATATTCAAGTAGATCGGATACATAGCAAAAGTAATGGTCTGAAAGTCATTTCTGAAGATATCATTCAATCCCCAAGTGAGGTCTGCATATATATTGAGATGTTTGAATGCTCTCCATCCGGCTCCTATTTGCAGGCCCCACTGAAAATGTCTCAGGTCGTCCGAGAAGTCATAAGTAGCGATTTTACCATCCGTAAATTCGACTTTGGGACCTACGGGGTCGCCTTCGCGCAGGTATCCTTCATATACGTGCCCCGAAAATTCTCTTGAAAGCAGATACGAAAAATAAGGCCCGGCTTTAATATTCCAACGGTTGCTCAGCTTGTAGGTAGCCATTAGAGGAATTGTCAGTCCGGCAGTATGGACTTTGGTTTTGACTCCTCCTGTCCAGACACCGCTGATTCTTTCTCCTCCCTGTCCGAGGATTTCCATATTATAGTTTTTGACGGTGGCTTCCGTTGCCATGGCTTTATTCTCCAGTCGCAGCCCTACAATGACTCCGAGCTTGTTTTGAACGGCAAACCATTTGGTTACTTCGCCTCCGATGCTGATGGCAAGCGTCGGGTTATAGCCGTCAATCGAACGGATTTCGACAGGCAGTGGGAGCGGGGCTGTGCCGCCGATGCTGAACCCTGCTTTGATTTCATATTCCAGTCCGTGAAGAGCGGAACGGATAAGCGTTTCGTTTCTGTCAACCTGTGAATAGCCGGGGAGGGCTATCCCCAGACAGGCGAGTAAACTGAGTATATAGGAATGGATTTTCATCTTCATTGTTATTATCAAATCATTGGTTATTTCATTATGGTTGCTCTGTTCTGACTTCCATAGTCGCTGTCAGATCATTGACCGAATGGAATCAGTTTTCCGAGCGATAGATTAGTTCAACTTCATCAATCAGCAGCGTACTCCCGATAGCTCCGTTAAAATGATCTCCTTCCAGGCTGGAAGTGAATACGATAGCTACATTATACTTTCCTGCCGTTAGCTTCTCTTTATCGATGTATTTTCCGGCTAACATATTGAAAGGAAGTTTAAAGTATGTCCACTTGTCCGTTTCTTTGGCGTCGTCAATGCGTGCTATTGAAACCAGGTTGGGACTGGTGAAAGCATTCGTTCCGTCAAGAGTCGGCACTGACTCACTGGTTTCGTACATGATGGCATATATATCGCATATATCCCGTTTACCACCGACGGGTTTGCCGCCTTCTGTAAACTGATCTCCGGCTTTGTACTTGTAATAGCCTGCCAGATAAGTAGGTATATGCCGGAAAGGCAGACCGAATTTGGTTGCTTTCAGCGGATTGCTCATTGCATTTCCTACATCGAAAGAACCGATGAACAGATTTCCGGCTGCGATAGGCATTCCCATGAGTCCGCCGAAGAATCCGGTGCTGCGGGTTACTAAGGACAGGCATTTCCCTGTTTTCCCGTTTGCAATCTGGAAGGTCGGATAGTCGTCGGCTGTCTTGGGAACTCCGGTCATCGCATAACCGGCGTTTCCGCTGGCCCATTCCATCACCACTTTTTCTCCTTCCCGTTCTACGAAGATGTAATATTTCTGTCCGCCGAGCGTATCCTCAAAATTATAAATAGTAGCAAGTTCCGTATCAATAACGGACACGGTGTACTTCTTCTTCCAAAAGCCATCGGCAGCCGTAACGGTATATTGCTGAGGCGAATGGAAATCTCTTGCCGTCCCGCTGGGAGGATCGATGGTGGCTCCCAGAGTCAATGTAAATTCGGGGGCAAGGGATGAAATGTCCGTTCCCGGTCCTACAAATATATTGATGGAATTATTAGTGATAATCGGACTCGTTGTCATGACTACTCCCGGCAATCTGCAACTTAGTATATCTGCCTCTGCATTGGGAGCTTCTTCGCGGATGCAAGAAGAAGAGAAAATGGCTAGCAGCAAATAAACAATACCGTGTTTTGCTTTCATTTTTCTACTATTCTAACTGTTAAAGTTCGGTTCTTGGGAGATTTTATAACAATATGCAATTTTATTTGTTCACTAATGGATGTTTGATAAAAAAGAATTTTCTACTTTTGTGGAAACTAAAGCCTTGTAGGTTATGATTGAATCGGAAAGAAAACAAATAATAGACTTGATCAAAAAAGAGGTGATTCCGGCGATAGGATGTACGGAACCCATTGCGGTAGCGCTTTGTGTGGCTAAGGCTGCCGAAACGTTAGGAGTGAAACCGGAAAAGATTGAAGTGTTATTGAGTGCCAATATATTAAAGAACGCAATGGGAGTCGGTATCCCCGGCACGGATATGGTCGGACTTCCTATAGCCGTAGCCTTGGGAGCGTTGATCGGTCAATCGGAATATCAGCTGGAAGTATTGAGAGACTGCACACCGGAGGCAGTAGAACAAGGCAAACAGTTTATCGCAGAGAAGCGAATCTGTATTTCTCTCAAAGAAGATATCACGGAAAAACTGTACATCGAAGTAATCTGCAAAGCCGGCAGCCAAAAAGCGACGGCTGTGATTGCCGGCGGACATACTACCTTTGTCTATATAGCTACGGATGAAAAAGTACTGCTTGACAAGCAACAGACTGCCAATGAAGAGGAAGAAGACATTCCACTGGAATTGAATCTGCGCAAAGTCTATGATTTTGCCCTGACATCCCCTCTGGATGAAATCCGTTTTATTCTCGATACGGCACGTCTGAACAAAGCGGCTGCCGAACAAGCCTTTAAAGGCAATTACGGGCACTCTTTAGGTAAGATGCTCCGTGGAACGTATGAACATAAAGTGATGGGAGACAGCGTATTCTCTCATATACTATCTTATACTTCCGCCGCTTGCGACGCCAGAATGGCCGGTGCGATGATTCCCGTCATGAGTAATTCCGGTAGCGGCAATCAGGGCATATCCGCCACACTTCCCGTTGTCGTATTTGCCGAAGAAAATGGTAAAACCGAAGAGGAACTGATCCGCGCCTTAATGCTGAGTCATCTCACTGTAATCTATATCAAGCAAAGTCTGGGACGTCTCTCCGCCTTGTGTGGCTGTGTAGTAGCTGCCACGGGGTCCAGTTGCGGAATCACCTGGCTGATGGGCGGAAACTATAATCAGGTAGCCTTTGCCGTTCAAAACATGATTGCCAACCTGACGGGAATGATTTGTGACGGTGCAAAACCGAGCTGCGCACTCAAAGTAACAACCGGAGTCTCAACAGCCGTATTATCTGCCATGATGGCAATGGAGGACCGTTGTGTGACTTCTGTAGAAGGCATTATTGACGAAGATGTCGATCAGAGCATCCGTAACCTGACAAGAATCGGCTCGCAAGCCATGAACGAAACGGATAAGATGGTGCTTGATATCATGACGCACAAAGGAGGATGTTAACAGGTAATAGGTAACAAGTAATAAGTAATAGGTAACAAGTAATAGCTGGAATAACGGCATAAAAAAAGTATTAAGTATTAACCTCCGCCTATATCCGCATGGAATTAATACTTAATACTTATTACCTATTACTTAAAATTAGTGGCAGTGTCCGCCTTCGCAACCGCAGTCATCGCCACAGTCGCTGCCGCAGCTGTCGCATCCGCAACCGCAACCTTCGCCGCTCATCATCTTCACCAGTTCCTGAATTTCTTCGTTGGTAGCAGGACGGCTTTCGATTACTTCACCTTCAAAGATCAGGTCAGCGCCTGCCAATGGGTGGTTGAGGTCAACTACTACTGCATCCGGTTTGATTTCTACGACGCTGGCGTTTACGCGTTGGCCGTCTCCGGTCATCAAAGGTACAATGCTGCCTTCTGTTACGCGTTCGCTGTCGAACTTGCCATCTATTTCAAAGATATTTTTAGGAAGATCAAATACATGTTGCTCATCGTATGCTCCGTAAGCTTCATCTGCCGGAATGGTAAAATCGAATTTATCACCTTTAGACAGAGTTGTCATCTGGTTCTCGAAGCTTTCGAGCGTTGTGCCTAATCCTGAAATGAACTGAAAAGGATGTTCTGTATTTGTTTCTTCGAACAATTCTTTTTCACCATCTTCCACTGTATATAGCTTATATGCAACGGTGATGTACTTGTTTTCTACTGTTTCCATCTGATATTTATAGTTTCTAATTAATAAAATCCCTTGTATTTAGGGTGGACAAAGATACGAATAATTTGCTTGCTACCGGGGTGCATATGGAGTAAATTTCAGATTATTAAGCGCTTTTGTCAGAAATGGACAGTCATTCTCTACTAACTGATAGTTGCAAATTCAACCTTTAAGTGATAAAATTTAGGTTTATCACCGCTCTTTTCTTACGATTATTCGCTTTTTAGTGATTTTTTTCTTCGATTTGTTTGGAGATAATAAAAAAGCCCTTACCTTTGCAGCACGAAAATAAAGAAAAGAAGATATGAATATATTACATACATCTATTAACCTAGCAGTTCTGCATATTATTCGCGTCGTGGTGGTGCCATCAAGAGCGTGAGAAAGGTTTTGTGTATGTATTCGTACCATAAAAGATAGAATTTAGAGCCTTTCTCACTGATGTGAGGGAGGCTCTTTAATTAAAAGATAGATTGAAATGAAAAAGCAATTACGCAGTTCGTTTAGTACACAAGGCCGTCGCATGGCGGGAGCCCGCGCATTATGGGCAGCCAACGGCATGAAGAAGAATCAGATGGGAAAACCCATTATCGCTATCGTCAATTCGTTTACACAATTTGTTCCGGGGCACGTGCATCTGCATGAAATCGGGCAGTTGGTGAAGGCGGAAATTGAGAAGCTGGGATGCTTCGCTGCGGAATTTAATACGATTGCTATCGATGACGGTATCGCTATGGGACATGACGGAATGCTTTACTCGCTTCCTTCCCGTGATATCATAGCGGACAGCGTAGAATATATGGTCAATGCGCACAAGGCGGATGCAATGGTATGTATCAGCAACTGCGATAAGATCACCCCGGGAATGTTGATGGCTGCCATGCGCCTGAATATCCCTACCGTATTCGTATCCGGCGGACCGATGGAAGCCGGAGAGTGGAACGGCCAGCATCTGGACTTGATCGATGCCATGATTAAATCGGCGGACGACAGCGTAAGCGATCAGGAAGTAGCGAATATCGAACAGAATGCCTGTCCTACCTGCGGATGTTGTTCCGGAATGTTTACGGCAAACTCGATGAACTGTCTGAATGAAGCTATCGGTCTGGCTCTTCCGGGAAACGGCACAATCGTGGCTACGCACGAAAATCGTACGAAACTGTTTGAAGACGCTGCCAAACTGATTGTGGAAAATGCAATGAAATATTATGAAGAAGGTGACGAAAGTGTACTTCCCCGCAGTATAGCTACCCGTCAGGCATTCCTCAATGCCATGACGCTGGATATTGCGATGGGCGGTTCTACCAATACGGTGCTTCACCTGCTGGCTGTGGCACATGAGGCAGGAGTCGATTTCAAGATGGACGACATCGATATGCTGTCACGCAAGGCACCCTGCCTGTGTAAAGTTGCTCCGAATACTCAAAAATATCATATTCAGGACGTTAATCGTGCGGGTGGCATCATTTCTATTTTGGCAGAGTTGGCAAAAGGTGGTCTGATTGATACTTCCGTTCTCCGTGTGGATGGCATGTCGCTGGCGGAAGCGATCGATCAATATTCAATTACCAGCCCGAACGTTACGGAAAAAGCAATGAGCAAATATTCAAGTGCGGCAGGAAACAGATTCAATCTCGTACTTGGTTCTCAGGGAGCTTATTATCAGGAATTAGATAAAGATCGCGCGAACGGATGTATCCGTGATCTGGAGCACGCCTATAGCAAGGACGGAGGTTTGGCGGTACTGAAAGGAAATATCGCTCAGGACGGTTGCGTAGTAAAAACGGCAGGTGTAGACGAAAGCATCTGGAAGTTTACCGGACCTGCCAAAGTATTCGACTCACAAGAAGCAGCCTGTGAAGGCATCCTCGGAGGCCGAGTCGTCAGTGGCGACGTTGTCGTCATCACGCACGAAGGTCCGAAGGGTGGTCCCGGTATGCAGGAAATGCTTTACCCGACTTCTTATATCAAATCCCGTCACCTCGGCAAAGAATGTGCCTTGATTACCGACGGACGTTTCAGTGGTGGAACTTCCGGATTGAGTATCGGACACGTTTCTCCCGAAGCCGCTGCCGGAGGTAATATAGGAAAAATAGTAGATGGAGATATCATCGAAATCGACATTCCCGCCCGGACGATTAACGTGCGACTAACAGATGAAGAACTGGCTGCCCGCCCGATGACTCCCGTCACCCGTGATCGTTACGTGCCGAAGAGCCTGAAAGCATACGCCAGCATGGTAAGCTCTGCCGATAAGGGAGCAGTGAGATTAATAGACTGATCCACTTCATTATCCATTATGAATCATCCATTATCCATTAAATAACTATGAGTAAGGACTTAATAACAGGCGCAGAGGCAATGATGCGTTCTCTGGAACATCAGGGAGTGACTACCATTTTCGGTTATCCCGGCGGTTCCATCATGCCTACGTTCGATGCCCTGTACGACCATCAAAATACATTGAACCATATCTTGGTTCGCCATGAACAGGGAGCTGCCCATGCGGCACAAGGCTACGCCCGCGTATCGGGTAAAGTCGGTGTTTGCTTGGTAACAAGTGGTCCCGGAGCAACCAATACCATCACTGGTATTGCAGATGCAATGATAGACAGTACGCCTATCGTTGTCATTGCAGGACAGGTGGGAACAGGTTTCCTTGGAACGGACGCTTTTCAGGAAGTCGATCTCGTAGGTATCACTCAGCCAATCGCTAAATGGAGCTATCAGATTCGCCGTGCCGAAGATGTAGCCTGGGCGATAGCACGTGCTTTCTACATTGCCAGTAGTGGTCGTCCCGGTCCGGTGGTACTCGATTTTGCCAAGAATGCGCAGGTTGAAAAAACGAAATACGAGCCGACACAGCAGGAGTTTATCCGCAGCTATGTTCCGGTTCCCGACACAGACGAAGAATCGGTAAAGGCTGCCGCCGAACTGATCAATAACGCTGAACGTCCGCTTGTCTTGGTAGGACAGGGAGTGGAACTGGGAAGCGCTCAGGAAGAACTGCGTACTTTTATCGAAAAGGCGGATATGCCCGCAGGTTGTACCTTGCTCGGACTTTCCGCATTGCCTACCGAACATCCGTTGAATAAAGGAATGCTGGGTATGCACGGAAATCTGGGACCGAATATCAATACTAACAAATGTGATGTACTGATTGCTGTCGGTATGCGTTTCGACGACCGTGTGACGGGTAACTTGGCTACTTACGCCAAACAAGCGAAAGTGATCCATTTTGACATTGATCCGGCGGAAGTAAATAAGAATGTAAAGGTAGATATTGCCGTTTTGGGCGACTGCAAAAAGACGCTGGCTGCTGTGACCGGACTGCTGAAAAAGAACCGGCACACCGAGTGGGTCGATAGTTTCAAGGAATATGAAGCGGTAGAGGAAGAAAAAGTCATTCGTCCCGAACTTCATCCTGCAACGGATTCACTGAGCATGGGCGAAGTGGTGCGTGCGGTAAGCGAAGCGACCCGTCACGAAGCCATATTGGTGACAGATGTAGGTCAGAATCAGATGATCTCTGCCCGCTACTTTAAATATACCAAGGAACGTAGTATCGTAACTTCGGGTGGACTCGGTACGATGGGTTTTGGCCTTCCGGCAGCTATCGGAGCAACTTTCGGACGTCCCGACCGCACGGTATGCGTATTTATGGGTGACGGCGGACTGCAAATGAACATTCAGGAGCTGGGTACGATCATGGAACAGAAAGCTCCGGTGAAGATTATCTGCCTGAACAACAATTATCTCGGCAACGTGCGCCAATGGCAGGCCATGTTCTTTAATCGCCGTTATTCATTTACTCCGATGCTGAATCCGGATTACATGAAAATCGCTTCCGCCTACGATATTCCTTCCAAACGTGTCTTTTCACGGGAAGAACTGAAAGCGGCCATCGACGAAATGCTCTCGACAGACGGGCCGTTCCTGCTCGAAGCCTGTGTGGTAGAAGAAGGCAATGTCCTGCCGATGACCCCTCCGGGCGGTTCAGTCAATCAGATGTTGCTGGAATGTTAATCCTTAATTTAGAAAGTTATGAGTGATAAGACATTATATACGATTATAGTTCATTCCGAAAATATAGCCGGATTGCTGAATCAGGTGACCGCTGTATTTACCCGTCGGCAAATAAACATCGAGAGTTTGAACGTTTCTGCTTCTTCCATTAAAGGAGTACATAAATATACGATCACAGCGTGGACAGATAAGGACACTATCGAAAAGGTGGTGAAGCAGATCGAAAAGAAGATTGATGTGATTCAGGCGCACTATTTTACGGAAGACGAGATTTATTTCCATGAGATAGCCTTATATAAGGTATCTACTCCTGCTTTTCAGGAGACTCCGGAAGCATCTAAAGTGATCCGCAGATATAATGCCCGCATTGTAGAGGTGAATCCGGTATTCTCTATCGTCGAGAAGAACGGTATGAGTGAAGAGATTACTTCCCTTTACGAAGAACTTCGGGCTTTGAAATGCGTTCTGCAATTTGTCCGTTCGGGCCGTGTGGCTATTACTACCAGCTGTTTCGAACGTGTGAATGAGTTCCTGGACGGACAGGAAGCGAAGTATAAGCAAAGTAAAAAGGAACAGGAGTAATGAGTGAAGAAAATAAAATAGGGACTTATCAGTTTGTGGCAGAACCGTTCCATGTAGATTTTAACGGCCGCCTGACAATGGGCGTGCTGGGAAATCATCTGCTGAATTGCGCAGGTTTTCATGCCAGCGACCGTGGATTTGGTATTGCTACGCTGAACGAGGACAATTACACATGGGTGCTTTCCCGTCTGGCAATCGAGCTGGACGAGATGCCTTACCAATACGAGAAGTTCTCGGTTCAGACATGGGTAGAGAATGTCTATCGTCTGTTTACCGACCGTAACTTTGCCGTCATTGACAAGGATGGAAAGAAGATCGGCTATGCCCGTTCCGTATGGGCGATGATCAATCTGAATACCCGTAAGCCTGCCGATCTGTTGGCATTGCATGGAGGAAGCATCGTCGATTACATATGCGATGAACCCTGCCCGATAGAAAAGCCTTCGCGCATCAAGGTGACAAGCAATCAGCCTGTTGCGACGCTGACGGCAAAATACAGTGATATCGACATCAACGGACACGTAAACAGTATCCGTTATATCGAGCACATACTTGACTTGTTCCCGATAGAACTGTATCAGACAAAACGTATCCGCCGGTTTGAGATGGCGTATGTGGCTGAGAGTTATTTCGGAGACGAACTCTCTTTCTTCTGTGATGAGGCGAATGAAAATGAGTTTCATGTAGAGGTGAAGAAAAACGGCAGCGAGGTAGTATGCCGTTCCAAGGTGATATTTGAATAATATAGAGTATAAAATCAATTAATAACAGATGGCGCAAGTCATCAAAATTAAAAAACAAAAAAAATGGCACAGTTGAATTTTGGCGGAACTGTAGAGAATGTAGTAATCCGTGATGAATTTCCATTGGAAAAAGCTCGTGAAGTATTGAAAAATGAAACAATCGCTGTAATCGGTTATGGCGTACAAGGTCCCGGACAGGCTCTGAACCTTCGTGATAACGGTTTCAATGTAATCGTTGGTCAACGCCAGGGAAAGACATATGACAAAGCGGTAGCTGACGGATGGGTTCCGGGTGAAACTTTGTTCGGCATTGAAGAAGCTTGCGAGAAAGGTACGATCGTTATGTGCCTGTTGTCTGATGCAGCAGTAATGTCTGTATGGCCTACTATCAAGCCTTACCTGACTGCAGGAAAAGCTCTTTATTTCTCTCATGGTTTTGCTATTACATGGAGTGACCGCACAGGTGTAGTTCCTCCTGCAGATATTGACGTAATCATGGTTGCTCCTAAAGGTTCGGGTACATCCTTGCGTACCATGTTCCTTGAAGGTCGCGGCTTGAACTCTTCTTACGCTATCTATCAGGATGCAACAGGCAACGCTATGGACAGAACAATCGCACTGGGTATCGGTATCGGTTCAGGTTATTTGTTCGAAACAACTTTCATCCGCGAAGCTACTTCCGACCTGACAGGCGAACGTGGTTCACTGATGGGAGCGATCCAGGGTTTGTTGCTGGCACAATACGAAGTGTTGCGTGAAAACGGTCACACTCCTTCCGAAGCATTCAACGAAACTGTAGAAGAACTGACTCAGTCATTGATGCCGTTGTTTGCAAAGAACGGTATGGACTGGATGTACGCTAACTGCTCTACTACAGCTCAACGTGGTGCTCTCGACTGGATGGGCCCCTTCCACGATGCTATCAAACCGGTAGTTGAAAAGTTGTACCACAGCGTGAAGACTGGTAACGAAGCACAGATTTCAATCGACTCTAACTCCAAACCGGATTATCGTGAGAAACTGGAAGAAGAACTGAAAGCATTGCGCGAAAGCGAAATGTGGCAGACTGCCGTAACAGTTCGTAAACTTCGTCCGGAAAATAACTAATCAGACTTATACTATATAAGTTTTTCAAGAGGCGGGAAAATCATCTTTTCCCGCCTCTTCTATGTGTATACCACTCTTTTGAACGACAGAATAAGGATGAAAGTAGCAAAAAAGATTAAAAGACATGGGTAGTATGGATGAAAAAAAGCATTTATTGTTACCTTTGCGTCAACAAATAAAACAGAATGAGCAATGAAGACACTTTTTACTTTCAGAAGATCGGTACGTATGCAGATGATTTCTTCTTTAATAAATAGTATATCAGAACGTTACATCAAAAGATATTTAAGTTATTCTCTACCGAATGGTAGAAGTAATGCCATTTCAAGTCCTTTTAATATTTCGTGTTCCATTAGTAATTCATGGGTATGATGCAGAATTTCATTCTGTAGCAGGAATGAGTATGCGTTAAATTGTATTTAAGACAGAACTTTTGGAACAGAATTTAGTGGGAAAATAACATTGTTTGTTTTGTTTGTAAGTGGGAGTCCTCTTTCGTGAGAAAGGGGGCTTCCTTGTATTTTATCCCGGCGGTTCAGGAAGATACCGCTTCCTGTCGGATATACTGTATCAGTTTCCGGTAGAACGCATGCTTGGCAAGCGTCGTTGCATCTCCTAAAATCACGAGTTTCATCCGGGCGCGGGTAATGGCTACGTTCATTCGTCTTAAATCATTCAGAAAACCGATCTGTCCGTCCTCGTTCGCCCGGACGAGGCTGATAAAGACGACATCCCGTTCCTGTCCCTGAAAGCCGTCTACCGTGTTGACCGTGATGAGGCTGCGGAAAGGGCGGAGAAAACTGCTTCCTCTGATTTTACTTCTCAGATATTGCACTTGCGCCTTGTAGGGCGAAATCAGACCGAAGTCGATGCTCTCGTCCAGGATGCGTGCTTTGCCGATCCGGTTGATATAGGCTTCCAGTTCTTGCAGTAACAAGTTGGCTTCCTGCTTGTTGATGCGCCCGAAGCTCTCGCCTACAAACTCTTCGTGGAAGTCCATTTCCGAGGTATCTATCCAGTTCATGGGAGTGTCGAAGTCGAGAATACCCCGGTTGCGCACTTCCGGTGCGGCTTCCAGTTCCCCGTTGTAGAACCATTCGGAGGGAAAGCGCATGATTGCTTCGTGCATCCGGTATTGCATTTTGAGCAGCGAGACGGCAGAAGGTTTTTGCTGCACGACCTTTTCCATTAAAGTGTGGTCCAGTCCGCCACGGGCGGCTTCGATACATTTGATTGTAGGAGGGAGCTGGCAATGGTCGCCGGCAAGAATCACACGGTCGGCCTTTCGGATGGCGATCCAACAGGCGGCTTCGAGTGCCTGGGCGGCTTCATCGATAAATAAGGTGGGGAAACGCCGTCCGTTGAGCAAACGGTGATTGCTGCTGACCAGCGTAGAAGCAATCACACGGGCACTGTCGAAAAGATCGGCGTTGATCAGGATTTCCAGTTCGGTGGCACGGTCGCGGAGGCGGCTCATCCGGCTGCGCATTCCTTCCCTTTCGGAGTAACTTCCCCGACGCATCCGGCTGCCCATTTCACGGATTGATTTGCGGATTCCCCAAAGTTCGGGGTAGGCAGGATGATTCTCAAAGCGGCGTTCGTAGGTGAAAGAGAGCATTTTATCATTAACACGCGTAGGGTTACCAATGCGGAGCACAGGCACACCCCGGTCCACCAGTTTCTCGCAAATCCAGTCCACAGCCGTATTACTTTGGGCGCAGACCAGTACCTGCGGTTCGCGGTGAAGCGTTTCGTAAATGGCTTCCACGAGCGTGGTAGTCTTTCCGGTTCCCGGAGGGCCGTGTACGATGGCGACATCGCGTGTGCATAACACTTTGTTTACGGCTGTTTCCTGCGTGCTGTTCAGCCACGGGAAACGGACGGGATACAATTCGCGGAATCCCGGTTTTTGTGTTCCCAGCAAGGTGTCCCGCAGTTCGGCAAGGCGGTTACCTTTGGCGCGGATCGTGTCTTCCAGCGCTTCGAACATGGCACGATAGGACGTTTCATCGAAATAAAGTTGTACACCCAGCACCTCTTCCGTTTGCAGTTCCAGCAATGCACCCGCACTGGGAAGCACGACCACCATCCGTTCATCGTCCGCATAACTCACCGATGCAATGAAGTTCATATAATTCACTTTCCCGTCAAATGACTGCCGGAAAAAGCAGACGGGACGACCGAATTCGAACGAATGCTCGATTTCTTTATTTTCGGTGCGTGTAATATCTATTACAAGTTGATTTAGAGAATTGTAGTAACTTCGACCGGGAGAGGCGGGATACCAGCACAGACCACGTTTCACTTTGCGGGCGACACCCATTGTTTCAGTCTGCCGCTTGAATTCCTCCTTTTCGTGTTCATACTCCATGCGTAGCAGGAGTTGCTGTTGTTGAAGGTCGATGATTGGACTTTTCGGATGATTATTCATAATAGATGCAAAGGTAATAAATCTTCTTCCTGAGACGAAAATATATTTCATTTTGTTAAACATTCCTCGAACGCCGTTCGTTATTTTTATAGATAGACTAAAAAAAATAAAAGCAATATGGTGTATGATTTGACTATGTTAGAGGCTTTTTATTCTGCTTATAAAGGAAAAGTGGAACACGTGCGGGCTGTTTTGAAACGCCCTTTGACGTTAGCCGAGAAAATTCTGTATGCCCATCTGTTCAATGAGGGCGATCTGAAAAACTACAAGCGGGGTGAAGACTACGTAAATTTCCGTCCCGACCGCGTCGCTATGCAGGACGCGACTGCCCAGATGGCATTGCTTCAATTCATGAATGCAGGAAAAGAAAAAGTAGCTGTTCCCTCCACCGTGCACTGTGACCACTTGATACAGGCGTACAAAGGAGCAAAGGAGGACATCGCTACGGCAACCAAAACAAACGAAGAAGTTTACGACTTTTTGCGCGATGTATCCTCTCGTTACGGCATCGGCTTCTGGAAGCCGGGTGCCGGTATCATTCACCAGGTAGTGCTCGAAAACTACGCTTTCCCCGGCGGAATGATGGTAGGAACCGACTCTCACACTCCGAATGCCGGAGGACTGGGCATGGTGGCCATCGGTGTCGGCGGTGCGGATGCCGTAGACGTGATGACAGGTATGGAATGGGAACTGAAAATGCCAAGGATTATCGGTGTCCGCCTGACCGGAAAACTGAGCGGCTGGACTTCCCCGAAAGATGTGATCCTGAAACTTGCAGGGATTCTGACCGTAAAAGGAGGAACGAACTCCATCATCGAATATTTCGGACCGGGAACAGCTTCCCTGTCGGCTACCGGCAAAGCGACCATTTGCAATATGGGTGCGGAAGTAGGAGCTACCACTTCGCTTTTCCCGTTCGACGGGCGCATGGCTACTTATCTGAGAGCCACCGGCAGAGATCGTATCGTGGAACTGGCGGAAGCCGTGGACTGTGAGCTCCGTGCGGACCAACAGGTGACGGACGAACCGGAAAAGTACTACGACCGTGTCATCGACATCAATTTGTCTACGCTCGAACCTTATATCAACGGCCCTTTCACACCGGATGCCGCTACCCCTATCTCTGAATTTGCAGAAAAAGTATTACTGAACGGCTATCCGCGTAAGATGGAAGTCGGACTGATCGGTTCGTGTACCAACTCCTCTTACCAAGATCTCAGCCGTGCCGCATCCCTTGCAAGGCAGGTGAAGGAAAAGAATCTGAGTGTGGCTTCTCCGCTGATTATCAATCCGGGTTCCGAACAAATCCGCGCTACTGCCGAAAGAGACGGAATGATGGATGACTTCATGCAGATCGGCGCCGTGATCATGGCAAATGCCTGCGGTCCTTGCATCGGTCAGTGGAAACGTCATACGGACGACCCGACGCGGAAGAACTCGATCGTCACATCCTTCAACCGTAACTTTGCCAAACGTGCGGACGGCAATCCGAACACATACGCCTTTGTTGCTTCTCCCGAACTGACGATGGCACTGACCATTGCCGGTGATCTTTGCTTCAATCCGCTGAAAGACAGACTGATGAACCATGACGGCGAGAAAGTGAAACTGGCCGAACCCGTAGGAGATGAACTCCCTTTGAGAGGTTTCACCTCCGGCAATGAAGGCTATATCGCCCCCGGCGGGACGAAAGCAGCGATCAATGTCAACCCGGCTTCCCAACGCCTGCAACTGCTGACTCCTTTCCTCGCTTGGGACGGACAAGATATACTCAATATGCCTCTGCTGATTAAGGCGCAGGGCAAATGTACTACCGACCATATTTCGATGGCGGGACCGTGGCTGCGCTTCCGCGGACATTTGGAGAATATTTCGGATAATATGCTGATGGGAGCCGTGAATGCGTTCAATGGCGAAACGAACAACGTGTGGAACCGTTCGACAAACACCTACGGAACCGTTTCGGGCACAGCCAAAATGTATAAATCCGAAGGAATCCCCTCCATTGTCGTGGCCGAAGAAAACTATGGAGAAGGCTCCAGCCGTGAGCACGCGGCAATGGAACCCCGTTTTCTGAATGTGCGTGTGATTCTCGCCAAGAGCTTCGCCCGTATCCACGAAACGAATCTGAAAAAGCAGGGTATGCTTGCCCTTACTTTTGCGGACAAAGCGGATTATGACAAGATACAGGAGCACGACCTCCTTTCAGTCATCGGCTTGCCGGACTTTGCTCCGGGACGGAATCTGACCGTCGTTCTCCATCATGAAGACGGAACGAAAGAGAGTTTTGAAGCGCAACATACATACAACGAACAGCAGATTGCCTGGTTCCGTGCCGGCTCTGCCTTGAATGCCAGATAATTAAAATGATAGAAATGAACAAAATAACCATGCAAAAAGATGGTACGCTGTCGGTGCCTGATGTGCCTGTCGTACCTTATATTACCGGAGACGGAGTAGGAGCGGAAGTAACTCCGTCGATGCAAGCTGTTGTGAACGCGGCTGTTCAGAAAGCATACGGCGGCAAACGCCGGATTGAATGGAAAGAAGTGCTGGCGGGCGAACGCGCTTTCAACGAGACAGGCTCTTGGCTGCCGGATGAAACGATGAAGGCTTTCCAAGAATATCTGATCGGCATCAAGGGGCCGCTGACGACCCC
Source organism: Bacteroides thetaiotaomicron (assembly GCA_019412825.1). GTDB lineage: Bacteria > Bacteroidota > Bacteroidia > Bacteroidales > Bacteroidaceae > Bacteroides > Bacteroides thetaiotaomicron_A. Next base: position 138,556 of record DXOL01000018.1, read on the forward strand.
TGTCGGCGGTGGAATCCGTTCTTTGAACGTGGCTTTGCGCCAAACTCTGGATTTGTATGTTTGTCTGCGTCCGGTCCGTTGGTATCAAGGCGTTCATTCTCCGGTGAAAGCTCCGGAAAAAGTGAATATGTGCGTGTTCCGTGAAAATACGGAGGACATATATGCAGGAATCGAGTGGGAGGCAGGTACTCCCGAAGCCGAAAAGTTCTATCAGTTCCTGAAAAACGAGATGGGAGTGACGAAAGTCCGCTTCCCCGAGACCTCTTCTTTTGGGGTGAAACCTGTTTCCCGTGAGGGCACGGAACGTCTTGTGCGGGCTGCCTGCCAGTATGCGCTCGACCATCATCTGCCTTCCGTGACACTGGTGCACAAAGGAAACATCATGAAGTTCACCGAAGGAGGCTTCAAAAAATGGGGCTATGAGTTGGCGCAACGTGAGTTCGGCGACGCGTTGGCAGACGGCCGGCTGGTGATAAAGGACTGCATCGCCGATGCTTTCCTGCAAAATACATTACTGATTCCCGAAGAGTATTCCGTGATTGCCACGCTGAACCTGAACGGAGACTATGTTTCCGACCAGTTGGCGGCAATGGTAGGCGGCATCGGCATTGCTCCGGGAGCAAATATTAACTACAAGACGGGGCACGCCATTTTTGAAGCGACTCATGGAACCGCCCCCAACATTGCCGGAAAGGATGTCGTGAATCCTTGTTCTATCATTCTTTCGGCGGTGATGATGCTTGAATATCTGGGATGGAAAGAAGCGGCCGCGCTTATCGAAAAGGCGTTGGAACAGAGTTTCCTCGATGCCCGTGCCACGCACGATCTGGCTCGCTTTATGCCGGGAGGTACATCCCTGTCTACCACCGCTTTCACACGCGAAATTGTGGAAAGAATCGAAAAGTAAATGTAACGATTAAAAACGAAGTATTATGAAGAAAGAGTATTTGATTTACAAGCTCTCCGAGGAGATGAAAGAGGCAACCCGGATTGACAATGAATTGTTCCCCAAGTTTGACGTGAAGCGTGGACTGCGTAATGAAGACGGCACCGGTGTATTGGTAGGTCTGACAAAGATTGGTAATGTGGTAGGTTACGAACGTATCCCCGGCGGTGGTCTGAAGCCTATTCCGGGAAAATTGTTCTATCGGGGCTACGATGTGGAAGACATTTCCCACGCCATCATCAAGGAAAAACGTTTCGGCTTCGAAGAAGTGGCTTATCTGCTGCTTTCCGGTCACCTGCCGGACAAGGAAGAACTGGCATCTTTCCGTGAACTGATCAATGACAATATGGCGCTCGAACAGAAGACGAAAATGAATATTATCGAGCTGGAGGGAAATAATATCATGAATATCCTTTCGCGCAGCGTACTCGAAATGTACCGTTTCGATCCCAATGCCGACGATACTTCCCGTGATAATCTGATGCGTCAGAGTATCGATCTTATCTCCAAGTTTCCGACCATCATTGCGTATGCTTATAATATGCTCCGCCATGCTACATTCGGCCGTTCCCTGCACATCCGTCATCCGCAGGATAAACTCTCTATTGCCGAGAATTTCCTCTATATGCTCAAAAAAGATTATACGGAACTGGATGCCCGTACGCTCGACTTGCTGTTGATTTTGCAGGCAGAGCACGGCGGTGGTAACAACTCGACTTTCACGGTTCGTGTGACTTCTTCCACGGGAACAGATACATATTCGGCCATCGCCGCAGGTATCGGTTCGTTGAAAGGCCCGCTTCACGGAGGCGCGAATATCCAGGTGGCCGATATGTTCCATCACTTGCAGGAGAACATCAAGGATTGGAAGAGCGTGGACGAGATAGATACCTATTTCATACGAATGCTGAATAAGGAAGTGTATAATAAGACCGGATTGATTTACGGTATCGGTCATGCTGTCTACACGATTTCCGATCCTCGTGCGTTGCTGCTGAAAGAACTGGCTCGCGACCTCGCCCGTGAGAAAGGAAAAGAAGAGGAGTTCGCTTTCCTCGAACTGCTTGAAGAGCGTGCCATCGCTACTTTCGGACGTGTGAAGAACAACGGAAAGACGGTTTCCAGCAATATCGACTTCTATTCGGGCTTCGTATATGAGATGATTGGTTTGCCGCAGGAGATTTTCACTCCGCTGTTTGCCATGGCTCGTATCGTCGGCTGGTGTGCGCACCGCAATGAAGAACTGAACTTCGAGGGCAAACGCATTATCCGTCCGGCTTATAAAAATGTTCTTGATGATCTGGCTTATATCCCCATCAAGAAACGCTGATAAGAGCAAATCCTTTTATGCAATAATAACTAACCTCAGACGTACATCTCGGTAATCCCTGCATGTACGTCTTGGTAATCCCCAGTTGTACATCTTGGTAGTACCCGGTTGTACGTCTGGGGTGACTTGTTTCAGGAAGAACGTCCGATCTTCATTTAACATTTAACACTTTGCGGCTGCTGTATTTTTCATCCGATGGAGGCTAAGGCATTTATCGTTGGTAGAAAAGGCACAGCCTGGCAGGTAGAAACGCTCTTTTAACGCTACGTTAAAAGGGCGTTTCTACAACCGATGAATTATACATTCTATTTCTTTGGATATCAGTGAACTATGTGCTAAAAGCCTATGGCGTCACATGAAAGAGAACACGGGATGGAAAAAGGATAATTGTGATATTCATAAGTTTCCTGTCCGGTCAATAGGAACAGTTCTTTTTGTTTTTTGTGACCATTCTTTTCTTTTTTTGTTATTTTTGCGAAATCCAAAAGAAAATCAAGATGAGTATAGCTGCCTTTAATCTATTTTTGGGCGTCATGAGTCTGACCGCTCTGATTGTTTTCATCGCCCTCTACTTTGTGAAAGCCGGTTACGGGATATTTCGCACCGCTTCCTGGGGAGTTGCCATTTCCAACAAGCTGGCGTGGATACTGATGGAAGCTCCCGTATTTCTGGTCATGTGCTGGATGTGGATGCACTCGGAACGTCGTTTTGATCCGGTCATACTGACATTCTTTGTCTTCTTTCAGATTCATTATTTTCAGCGTGCCTTCGTCTTTCCCCTGCTGCTGACCGGAAAAAGTAAAATGCCGCTGGCAATCATGTCGATGGGAATCCTGTTCAATCTATTGAACGGCTATATGCAGGGCGAATGGATATTTTATCTCTCACCCGAGGGAATGTATCACTCCGGCTGGTTCACTTCCGCATGGTTTATTGCGGGCAGTCTGCTTTTCTTTGCAGGTATGTTGATGAACTGGCATTCAGACTATATCATCCGCCATTTGCGCAAACCGGGGGATACCCGTCATTATCTACCCCAAAAAGGGATGTACCGCTATGTCACTTCCGCCAATTATCTGGGCGAAATCATCGAATGGGCAGGCTGGGCAATACTGACCTGTTCACTGTCCGGACTTGTATTCTTCTGGTGGACAGTGGCCAATCTCGTCCCCCGTGCCAATGCAATCTGGCATCGCTACCGTGAAGAATTTGGCTCGGAAGTAGGCGAACGCAAACGTGTATTTCCTTTTATCTATTGACTTGAAATAAATTATCTATTGATATAAAATAGCGTACTATGGAATCTAAACTTTTCACCCCTGTTACCTTCGGTCCATTGACGCTGCGGAATCGTACGATCCGCTCTGCCGCTTTTGAAAGCATGTGTCCCGGTAACGCCCCTTCACAAATGCTGCTCGACTACCACCGCTCGGTGGCTGCGGGCGGAGTCGGGATGACGACTGTAGCCTATGCAGCCGTGACGCAAAGCGGACTTTCCTTTGACCGCCAGCTGTGGCTGCGTCCGGAAATCATTTCCGGTTTGCGTGAAGTGACCGGAGCTATACACGCGGAAGGTGCGGCAGCAGGCATCCAGATAGGGCACTGCGGAAATATGTCCCATAAAAAGATTTGCGGAACCACTCCCATTTCGGCCTCTTCCGGTTTCAATCTCTATTCTCCTACATTCGTGCGTGGCATGAAGAGAGAAGAGTTGCCGGAGATGGCGAGAGCCTACGGACGGGCTGTCCACTTGGCACGGGAAGCCGGCTTCGACGCCGTCGAGGTACACGCCGGACACGGATATCTGATCAGCCAGTTCCTGTCTCCCTACACCAATCACCGGAAAGACGAATACGGCGGATCGCTCGAAAACCGGATGCGCTTTATGGAAATGGTGATGAACGAGGTGATGACAGCGGCGGGAAGCGACATGGCAGTCATTGTAAAAATGAATATGCGCGATGGCTTCAAAGGCGGTATGGAAACCGATGAAACCCTGCAAGTGGCAAAACGCCTGCTGGCATTGGGTGCGCACGCATTGGTACTGAGCGGAGGCTTCGTCAGCAAAGCCCCGATGTACGTGATGCGGGGAGCGATGCCGATTCGTTCGATGGCTTACTACATGGACTGTTGGTGGCTGAAATACGGAGTCCGGATGTTTGGAAAGTGGATGATTCCGACCGTTCCTTTCCGGGAAGCCTATTTCCTGGAGGATGCACTGAAATTTCGGGCGGCACTTCCGGAAGCCCCGTTGATTTATGTGGGCGGACTGGTGTCCCGCGAAAAGATAGACGAAGTATTGGATGCCGGCTTCGATGCCGTCCAAATGGCACGTGCGTTGCTCAACGAACCGGAGTTTGTCAACCGGATGAGGCGGGAAGAGCAGGCACGCTGTAACTGCGGGCACAGCAACTACTGCATCGGGCGGATGTACACTATCGAAATGGCCTGCCACCAACATCTGAAAGAAAAACTGCCTCCCGGCCTGCAACGGGAGATTGAAAAACTGGAAAAGCAATGAGTGAAGAGAAATGGGCAATCATCACCGGTGCCGACGGCGGCATGGGAACGGAAATAACCCGTGCCGTAGCCGAAGCCGGTTACCATATTATTATGGCTTGCTATCGTCCGTCCAAAGCGGAACCGATACGGCAGCGTCTAGTGAACGAGACAGGAAACGCAAACCTGGAAGTCATGGCAGTCGATCTGTCTTCTATGGCATCGGCAGCCTCTTTTGCCGACCGGATTGTGGAGCGCCATCTCCTCGTTTCCCTGCTGATGAATAACGCCGGAACGATGGAAACCGGACTTCACATCACCGCCGACGGCTTTGAACGAACGGTCAGTGTGAACTATCTGGGGCCGTATCTGCTAACCCGGAAACTCCTTCCGGCATTGACACGCGGAGCCCGTATTGTGAACATGGTTTCTTGCACGTATGCGATCGGTCGCCTTGATTTTCCCGATTTCTTCCGGCAGGGAAGAAAGGGAAGTTTTTGGCGAATCCCTGTTTATAGCAATACGAAACTGGCCTTGCTGCTGTTTACGATGGAACTTTCGGAACGTCTTCGTGAAAAAGGAATCACAGTCAATGCCGCCGATCCCGGCATTGTTTCTACCAATATGATTACTATGCACCAGTGGTTTGACCCGCTGACAGATATCTTTTTCCGTCCGTTTATCCGCACGCCGAAGAAAGGGGCTTCCACTGCCGTCGGCCTTTTGTTGGATGAGGCAGTAACCGGAGTCAGCGGACAGCTCTATGCGAGCAACCACAGGAAGCGGCTGTCCGAGAAATACCTCTGCCATGTGCAGCAAAAACAGCTGTGGCAAGAAACGGAACAAGCTTTGGAACGTTGGTTGAAATAATACTGTTTTTATTTAATTTATACTGTGATTACTTGTTTGTAGGTATTGTGTATCTCCGGATATCTCCTTTTTGTTGATCTGTTTTTACCAATGGATAGGGATTGTGCCACATCTCCGTTTGTCGCTGTGTTTGCATCGTTTTAGAGCTCGTAATCGGAGCTGTTTCTAGGTTTCTTAGTCATATTATTCGGCGCTTTCTTGCCGTCGACCGGTTATTCTTTATGGATTAAGAAAATGATGAATAAGAAAAAGCGTGAAAAGACGATCGCTTTATCTGCTGCGGTGAAAAGAGATATTGCTTGAAAGAATGCCGGCATATCGGTCCGGACTCCTGGAAATAGTGATAGCTTTTTGAAATAAGAACGGTGGACCATTGAATTTCTCAATGTGTCCACCGTTCTTTATATTACCTTATATGAATGTATTACCTTTATTATATAGAAAGTTCTTTCAGTACATTGACCAGATCTCTCTTGACCGGCTTATCATTCTTGATAGCTTTGCTGAATGGTACATAAACGATTTCATCGTGTTCGATACCTATCATTACGTTGCGCTGGTCTTCCATGATAGCGTCGATGGCAGCGGCACCCAAACGGCTTGCCAGGATGCGGTCGTGAGCTGTAGGGCTTCCACCACGCTGCAAGTGTCCTAAGATCGTCACACGTACATCGTATTGCGGGTATTCGTTTTTCACACGTTCCGCATAGTGCATGGCACCACCTGTCAGTTCGCTTTCCGCTACCAGTACGATACTGCTGTTTTTAGATTTGCGGAATCCGTTCTTGATAAATTCTTCCAGTTGGTCGACTTCCGTACTGAACTCCGGAATAATGGCTGCTTCGGCTCCCGAAGCAATGGCGCCGTTCAGAGCGAGGAATCCGGCGTCTCGTCCCATCACTTCTACAAAGAACAGACGTTCGTGTGAAGTGGCGGTGTCACGGATTTTATCTACTGCATCCAGAATGGTGTTCAATGCGGTATCGTATCCGATAGTGGTATCCGTACCGTAAAGGTCGTTGTCAATCGTTCCCGGAAGTCCGATACATGGAACATCAAATTCCTGTGCGAAGATTCGGGCACCTGTCAGCGAACCGTCACCACCGATGATCACCAAAGCATCGATGCCTTCTCTTTTCATATTATCATAAGCCATCTGACGGCCTTCCGGTGTGGTGAACTCCTTACAGCGGGCTGTTTTCAGAATAGTTCCACCCAGTTGGATGATGTTACTTACGTTCTGGCTTTTGAACTCTTTGATTTCGCCTGTCACCAGACCTTTGTATCCTCTATATATACCTTTTACTTGTAGTCCATTGTAGATAGCTGCACGTGTTACTGCGCGGATGGCCGCATTCATTCCCGGAGCATCACCTCCCGAAGTCAAAATACCGATACATTTAACTGTTCCCATAACAATCTTTCATTAATTAGTTTGACGTGGCAAATGTACAACAAAAAGTTGAAAGCGGTGTTTCATAAGTTTTTTTTCGTGTGTCGAAACCATTAAAAATATTCAAATTGTCCCTTCTTTCTTTCTTTTTATTCTTTTAGGAGGGAGAAAACACCGGACTTTTGACACATTGTTAATCCTTTATCAATAGCTGAATATGGTCATGTATTTTTTCCATCAGCCATTTGGGGGTGGAAGTCGCTCCGCATACGCCGATGGATTCCACATTCCGGAGTAAAGAAGGATCGATTTCTTTCTCATTATCAATCAGATGTGAGTTGGCGTTTACTTTCAGACATTCTTCAAAAAGCATCTTTCCGTTCGAACTCTTCTTCCCGCTGACGAAGAAAATCAGATCATGCGTTGCCGCGAACTCCCTGAGATTGGGCATACGGTTGGCTACCTGCCGGCAGATCGTATCGTAATATTCGAAAGTGGCATCCGGTGAAATGTGGAGTTTGATGTATTCTACAATCTCCTGAAACTCGTCCAGAGACTTTGTGGTCTGCGAGAAAAGGCGGATGCTTTTGCTGAGATCCAGCTTTCTGGCTTCTTCCGCACTTTCGATGACAATGGCTTGACCGCCGGTCTGCCCCACCAGTCCCAATACTTCCGCATGACCGTTCTTGCCGTAGATCACAATTTGCTTTTCTTCAAAATCTTCCTTCCGGAACTCTTGCTTGATGCGCTTTTGAAGTCGCAGTACAACCGGACAGGTTGCGTCGATGATTTCGATATTATTCTTGTGGGCGATCAGGTAAGTCTCCGGTGGTTCTCCGTGTGCACGAAGCAACACTTTGGCATTGCGCAATTGTCTGAACTCGTCCCGGTTGATCGTAATCAGTCCCATTGCTTTCAGCCTTTCTACCTCCCGGCTGTTGTGTACAATATCTCCCAGGCAATAGAGGGTTTCTCCTTTTGCCAGTTCTTCTTCCGCCTTGTGGATGGCTGTGACCACGCCGAAGCAGAAGCCGGAACCTTCGTCTATCTCTACTTTAATCATACACTCGATTTCTATCCTCTATTCCTTTACTACTTTCCCGAACTGTTCCGACAGCCATTCCTTCTGCTGTTCGATGCTCAGATTAGAATTGTCGAGCAGCAGAGCGTCATCTGCTTTGCGCAATGGACTCACTTCACGATGCTGGTCGATGTAATCCCGTTGCTTTATGTTCTCAAGAATTTCCTCGAAACTGCCTTCCTGGCCTTTTGCTTTCAGTTCGTCGAAGCGGCGTTGGGCGCGAATCTCCGGTGTGGCCGTAACGAATATTTTCAGTTCCGCATCCGGGAAAACGGTGGTTCCGATGTCCCGTCCGTCCATCACAATCCCTTTTTCTTTACCCATGGCCTGTTGCTGTGCCACCATCGCTTCGCGTACAAAATCAAGTGCGCTGATAGGGCTGACTTTGGACGAAACCCCCATTGCACGGATTTTATTCTCCACGTTCACCCCGTTGAGGAAGGTGTCCGGACGTCCCGTCTCCGGATTGGGACGGAAAGTAATCCGGATATCCCGGATTGCTTCTTTCAGTTTCTCCGTATCGATAACGTCTCCGTTAAATATCCCATTTTCAATACTATATAAGGTGACTGCGCGATACATTGCCCCACTATCTATATAAATGTATCCTACTTCGCGGGCGAGATCTTTGGCCATTGTACTTTTTCCACAGGAGGAAAAGCCGTCGATTGCGATTGTTATCTTTTTCATATTATCTGCTTCTTATATTTGTCCGCCAAAGATACGCTTATTTTGAAAATCAGCCATAGATTTGACTGTAAAAGCAACTGAATGAGTATGAAAGAATTAAAAAAGTTAAAAAGCCGGATAAAAAGATACGAAGAGACGGACGGTTATCTGAAAATGTAGTATATTTGCCCAGAGACACATAGGAAGACACTTTTTTTATTAATCATTATATTAACAAAATTATGGAAGTTAAAAAATCACCCAAGGCAGACCTGGAAGGAAAGAAATCCACATGGCTGCTGATCGGTTACGTGGTGGTATTGGCTTTTATGTTCGTGGCGTTCGAATGGACCCAGCGTGACGTGAAAATCGATACAAGCCAGGCAGTAGCTGATGTCGTTTTTGAAGAGGAAATCATTCCTATTACCGAAACTCCTGAACAACAAGCTCCACCACCACCCGAAGCTCCGAAGGTGGCCGAATTGCTGGAAATTGTAGACGATAAGGCAGATATTGAAGAATCAACTACCATCCTTAATGAGGATAACACACCGAAAGTAGAAGTAAAATACGTACCGGTACAAGTAGTTGAAGAAGAGCCGGAAGAACAGACTATCTTTGAAGTTGTAGAAAATATGCCGGACTTCCCGGGTGGACAGGCAGCATTGATGCAGTATCTGGCTAAAAATATCAAATATCCGACTATCGCACAGGAAAATGGTACTCAAGGTCGTGTTATCGTACAGTTCGTTGTTAACAGAGACGGTAGTATCGTAGATGCAAAAGTTGTACGCAGTGTAGACCCGTATCTGGATAAAGAAGCTCTCCGTGTGATCAACACGATGCCGAAATGGAAACCAGGTATGCAGCGTGGTAAACCGGTTCGCGTTAAATTTACAGTTCCTGTAATGTTCAGATTGCAGTAATTTGTAACACCATACATTTAAGAGGCTGCGAATGCAGCCTCTTTTTATTCATTAATCTTTGTTTTCATCATGTTTACAGCTTCTCAATTACTTGATAAAATAAACAATCACATATCTGATATTCAGATTACCCGGACTCCGAAAGGACTCTACGAACCAATCGAATACATCCTTTCTCTGGGAGGAAAGCGGATTCGTCCTGTATTGATGCTGATGGCATACAATCTGTACAAGGAAGATGTTTCATCTATTTACGATCCTGCTACCGGTATCGAAGTTTATCATAATCACACCTTGTTGCATGATGATCTGATGGATCGTTCGGATATGCGCAGAGGAAAACCGACTGTGCATAAGGTCTGGAACGATAATACAGCTATTTTATCGGGTGATACCATGCTGATACTGGCTTTCCGGTATGTAGCCGGTTGTGCGCCCGAGCATTTGAAAGAAGTCATTGATTTGTTTAGTCTGACTGCGTTGGAAATTTGTGAAGGACAGCAGTTGGATATGGAATTTGAGTCGCGCAACGATGTGGCGGAAGACGAATATATTGAAATGATTCGTCTGAAAACAGCCGTATTGCTTGCCGCAAGTCTGAAGATCGGCGCGATCTTGGCAGGAGCGTCTGTCGCTGATGCGGAAAATCTGTATAATTTTGGTATGCAAATAGGGGTTGCATTCCAGTTGCAGGATGATTTGCTGGATGTTTATGGCAATCCGGAAGTGTTCGGAAAGAAAATCGGTGGAGACATCCTTTGCAATAAGAAGACATATATGCTGATCAAAGCACTGGAACGTGCAGGCGGAGAACAGCAGGAAGAACTGAACCGTTGGCTGAATGCAGAGAATTGCCAGCCGGCAGAAAAGATAGCAGCAGTGACGGAAATCTATAATCAGTTGGCTATCCGCAGCGTTTGTGAAAACAAAATGCGCGAGTATTACACACTGGCAATGGAGAGCCTTGAAGCAGTTGCGGTTGCCGAAGAGAAGAAGAAAGAACTTAAGAATTTAGTGAAATTACTAATGTATCGGGAAATGTAGTAAAGTTGGTGGGAAATGCCTTACAGACGATTGCCAAATACGGATCAAGCCAGGGTACGGGCGCTGAAAGCAGCGGTCGAGAAGGGTGATGTGTATAATGTACGTGACTTGGCTATCTCACTGAAAACATTATTCGAAGCCCGTAATTTTCTGTTGAAGTTTGAAGCTGCGCAGATTTACTATACCCAATGTTATGATAATCAGTCGAGAGCCAGTCGCAAGCATCAGGCGAATGTGCGGATGGCACGGCTGTATATTTCCCATTTTATTCAGGTGCTTAACCTTGCGGTGCTCCGCGATGAAATCAAACCGGTGCATAAAGAGCTTTATGATCTTCCGGAGGCGAATGTGGTGCCGGATTTATTAAGCGAAACGGCTTTGGTAGAGTGGGGGAAAAAAATCATTGAAGGTGAGCAGCGAAGAACCTCACAAGGGGGAATCCCCATTTATAACCCGACTATTGCGCGCGTAAAAGTGCATTATGATATTTTTCTGGATAGCTACGAACGTCAGAAGAGTTACCAGTCCGCCACCAACCGGAGTCTGGATGAGCTGGCTTCGATGCGTGACCGGGCAGATGAACTGATTCTAGATATCTGGAATCAGGTGGAAACAAAATTTCAGGAAGTGAACCCCAATGAAGCCCGGTTGGAAAAATGTCGTGACTATGGGCTGGTATATTACTACCGCTCCAACGAAAAAGTAAAAGAAGAAAGCGAATTGTCATGTTAATAGATACTCATTCCCATCTTTTTTTAGAAGAATTTTCCGATGACCTGCCGCAGGTGATGGAACGTGCACGTCAGGCAGGTGTTTCGCGTATTTATATGCCCAACATTGACAGTACGACGATTGAACCCATGCTGTCGGTTTGCGCGGATTATCCGGATTTCTGTTATCCGATGATCGGACTGCATCCTACCTCGGTGAATGAGTCATACCGTCAGGAACTGGCAATTGTCCGGGAGCGTCTGGAAGCTCCCAACAACTTTGTGGCCATTGGAGAAATAGGACTTGATTTGTATTGGGATAAAACCTTTCTGAACGAGCAACTGTACGTTTTTGAGAAACAAATAGAATGGGCACTCGAATATAAATTGCCCATCGTGATTCATTCGCGGGAGGCATTCGACTATATATATAAGGTAATGAAACCCTATAAAAACACTGCTTTGACCGGTATTTTTCATAGTTTCACCGGAAATGTGGAAGAAGCGGCCCGGTTGCTGGAATTTGACGGCTTCATGTTGGGAATCAACGGAGTGGTCACTTTCAAAAAGTCTTCACTGCCGGAAACCTTGCTGACAGTGCCTTTGGAGCGGATTGTGCTCGAAACGGACTCACCGTATCTGACCCCGGCGCCCAATCGGGGGAAGAGGAATGAAAGTGCGAATGTGCGCGACACGTTCCTGAAGCTGGTTGAAATTTATCAGACCACCCCGGAGCACCTTTCAGAAGCCACTTCCGAAAATGCACTAAAAGTACTCGGAATGGTCAAATAAGGTTCCAAAGGTTTTAAATTATATTAATTTGCAGTATTTATTCAAGATAAAAAAGGGATAATGCTTTAGGAAAAGAAAAAAAAGGATACATTTGTAGCTGAAAATGCGGAAAACTCATAAGGAGAGGTGCTCGAGTGGTTGAAGAGGCACGCCTGGAAAGCGTGTATACGCCAAAAGTGTATCGCGGGTTCGAATCCCGCTCTCTCCGCAGGAAATATTAAACAAAAGACGATAAGTAAATACAATAATAATAATTTAATTAATTAATCTTAAAAATTAGACACACAATGAAAAAGTTATTTGCAATTGTTGCTGTGATTGGGGCCTTTACATTTGGCTCAATTCAACTTGCTCAGGCTCAAGACGCTCCTGCAGCAGAACAAACTGAACAACAAGCTGCTCCTGCTGCTGCTCAAGCTGCTCCGGCCGCTGCCCCTGCTGCAGAAGAAGGTGGTATTCACAAAGAAATTAAGGTTAAATTCATTGAAGGTACTGCATCTTTCATGAGTTTGGTTGCTATTGCTTTGGTAATCGGTTTGGCTTTCTGTATCGAACGTATCATCTATTTGAGCTTGGCTGAAATCAACACAAAAAAATTCATGGCATCTATCGAAGCTGCTTTGGAAAAAGGTGATGTTGAAGCTGCTAAAGACATCGCACGTAACACCAGAGGTCCTGTTGCTTCTATCTACTACCAGGGTTTGATGAGAATCGACCAAGGTATCGACGTAGTTGAGAAGTCAGTAGTATCTTACGGTGGTGTACAGGCTGGTTACCTTGAAAAAGGATGTTCTTGGATCACACTGTTTATCGCAATGGCTCCGTCACTCGGATTCTTGGGTACTGTAATCGGTATGGTGCAGGCATTTGATAAGATCCAGCAGGTAGGTGATATCTCTCCGACGGTTGTTGCAGGTGGTATGAAAGTTGCCTTGATTACAACTATTTTCGGTTTGATCGTTGCTTTGATTCTTCAGGTATTCTACAACTACGTACTTGCTAAGATTGAAGCTCTTACAAGCGAAATGGAAGATTCTTCTATCTCTTTGCTTGACATGGTAATCAAATATGATCTGAAATACAAAAAATAATTCGAAATGAGTAAGTTAACATATAAAGCATCGTACTACGCGCTGTATGCGATGTTTGCCATCATACTGATCGTTATGGGTGTTTTCTTCTTCGGAGGAGACGCTACAGGCGACGCAGTCATTCCGGGAGTAGATCCCGAAATGTGGCAGCCGGCTCAAACAGATGCCTTACTCTACTTGATGTATGTTTTGTTTGGTTTAGCTGTTGCAGCCACTATTATTGCTGCTGTATTCCAATTTGGTGCAGCTTTGAAAGATAATCCGGCAGGTGCTATCAAGTCTTTGCTTGGTTTGGTTCTTTTGGTTGTTGTTTTAGTTGTAGCTTGGGCTATGGGTGATGGAACACCGATGAATATCCAAGGTTATGACGGTAGTGACAACGTTCCTTTCTGGCTGAAAATAACTGATATGTTCCTTTATTCCATCTACATCCTGTTGTTTGTAACAATCGTTGCAATCATCGCGAGTGGCATAAAGAAAAAAATATCATAATCAATTGAGGATACTCAATTTAATAAGTAATTACAATGGCAAGAGGAAAAAGAAAAGTTCCTGATATTAACTCAAGTTCTACGGCGGATATCGCTTTCTTGTTGCTGATCTTCTTCTTGATTACAACATCAATGGATACGGACCGTGGTTTGGCAAGACTTTTGCCTCCACCACCCGAAGATCAACAAGATCAGAATACCGATAAGATCAAAGAACGTAACATTTTGCAGGTGTACCTGAATAAGGATGACGCCTTGATGTGCGGTAATGATTATATTAGTGTTGATCAGCTGAGAGATAAAGCTAAAGAATTTATTGCTAATGCCGGTAATGCAGAGCATATGCCTGAAAAGACACAGAAGAATGTGGAGTTTTTCGGTACGACTCTCGTTAACGACAAGCACGTAATTTCTTTGCAGAATGACCGCGGATCTTCTTATCAGGCATATATCAGCGTGCAGAACGAACTTGTTGCTGCATACAATGAATTGAGAGATGAACTGGCCCTTCAGAAATGGCAGAGACCTTATGCGGAACTGAACGATGAACAGCAAAAAGCAATTCGTGAAATCTACCCGCAGAGAATTTCTGAGGCAGAACCTAAAAAATACGGAGAAAAAAGGAAGTAAGTAATGGGAAAATTTAATAAAACTGGTAAACGTGAAATGCCGGCATTGAATACTTCTTCGTTGCCTGACCTTATCTTTACTTTGTTGTTCTTCTTTATGATTGTAACAACAATGCGTGAGGTAACATTAAAGGTGCAGTTTACACTTCCGGAAGGTACTGAACTCGAAAAACTGGAGAAGAAATCGCTGGTAACATTCATTTATGTGGGTGAACCGACTCAGGAATACCGCGCGAAAATGGGTACTGAAAGTCGTATTCAGCTCAACGACAGCTATGCTGAAGTTGGCGAAGTACAAGACTTCATTTTCCAGGAACGTGCAAGTATGAATGAGGGTGACCAAGCTAAGATGACTGTGTCTCTGAAAGTAGACCAAAAGACTAAAATGGGTATTATCACAGACGTGAAGAATGCTCTTAGAAAATCTTACGCTTTGAAGATTAACTATTCTTCTACTAAACGTGGTGAGAAATAATTAGTTAATTTGATATATAGAGAAGGGCGTCCAAGTAATTGGACGCCCTTTCTTTTTAGCTTCTCTTTTAGCCTCTCTGTTTATTATTCTCCGGCAGAGGCAGACTTTATGTCTTAACTTTGTCTGCCGGATATGATATAAAGTCTGTCCGAAGTCTGTTTCTTCCGATTTCTTTGTTCCTTTATTCCTTGACTCCGTAAACGATTGTATGGAGTTTATGTCTTATCCCTTCATAGTCCTTTTCTGCATCCAGATTGCCGTGTACCATGAGATACATGGGCAGGAAATCGTCTCCTTCTTTATACGGCGGCTGGTAGTAATCTTTTTCCCAAAGTGTAAACCCGTGGCGTTGGTAGAAGTTGATACGGCGTTTGGCCATGTCCTCTACCGGGCGTTCTACTTCCAGTACAATGGGGCGTTTCAGAAATCCACATAAATGCTCTAATGTGCGTTTTCCGTAACCTCCGTTGCGCAATGCGGGATTGGTAGCGAAGTGTTCTACGTAATAGAATTCATCGAAATCCCAATATGTGATAAAGCCAATAGGCAGGTCATCGTCAAAGATAATATTATTATGAAAGTTGCCTGCCCGGTCTGTATATTCACGAAGATGTTCCAGTTCGCGATATTCTTCGGGTGGAAACGATTCGACGAGAAGTTCTTCCATAAATTTGTAATGTTGCACATCCGATGTGGTAATCGGTTGAAATCTGATCATACGGTTTGGGTTTTAAGTTTGACAATATTGTTTTTTGTTGCTATACCCGGTATTGCTATACCAACTGTAATATCAAATGTTATACCAAATGTTATACTCTACCGGGTGTTATATTATATCAGTTATATGATACTATGAGATGTTACTATGTCAGGAGTCAGACAGGAATTCTAAAAGAAAATGAATTCCTGCATCTGCCTTTAATTAAGGGACATAGAACTCAATAATCCGCTGGATAGCACGTTGGCACACCGGGCAAAACTCTGGATATTCGTTCGTTTTCATGCGACAATTGAATGCCGGGCGGTAAATACCCTTGGCTGAGTAACCGCCGCCTTCATATACACCTACCGGATAGTTTTGATGTTGTGCTACAGGTGTGGGGACAGGCGTATTCGGTGCAAGCATATCTTCCCATTTCGAGGCAAAATTTACCCGTGTACTGATGTTCTGTTCCCACGGCTCTACATCCAGCGGATACGTATCCGTCATAACATCGTCATCATAAAAATACTCATCCGCCAAGCCTCCGAAGCTATGTCCGAATTCGTGAACCACTACAGGCTTGAACATCGGATGATGGGCGGTAGTCAGCGTATATGAGTTGTAAATTCCTCCGCCTCCGTACACATCCGTATTGGCAAGGATAATAATATGCTCATAAGGAATGCCGGCCAAAGCGTTGTGGATGGCCTTCACCCGACTTGTAGTCAGATAACGGTCCGAGTAAAAAGTATCGAAATGAGAATGAACAGCCGTATGTTTCCATTGATTTTCGCGGGGAACACTGACTCCGCTGTCAATCGACGGACTGGCTACAGCCACTATGTTGAACTTGTTTTTCATCGACCGGAACGGTTCGTGCGAAAACAGGCTCTCGCAGGCTTTCTGCGCATCCTGATAGAATAAATCCATTTCCTTTTCGGTGTAGCCTTCTGCCAGGATAGCGACATCTATACACTCTTTTTCGTTACCGCTCTGAAGCATATACCGATGTGGAGTGACGTGCGATGTTCCCCGTTTGTGAATCAAGATATCGTCCGGGCGGACAATGTGCTTGAAACTGGTCATCACTTCCTTGCGGGGAGAGAACAGTACGATTTCTACCTCTGCCGGCTTTTTGGGGTAGGGAAGCAAGAATGTATTTTCGAACCCTTTGGCTGTCTCCTTGGCTTCATCGGTGGACAGCCACTCCTGAAACAGAGAAGAAAAGGAAGTCTTGTAAATACACTGTCGCGTGGCGAGATCTCGGACGATGATCTGCCCGTTGCCTTCGAGCGGAAGTTCGGACAAATGGTGTTCGCGACCTGCCCAGGAAGGAAGCTGAGACAGCTCATCCAGATAGATCGCTTGCTGTTTATTGTTTCCGGTGAAGATATAATCCACCCGTAGCGTCTTATTCTGAAAATAATCTGCAAAGTTTTGCGCATAACTTCCTGCCGATATCAGGAAAAAAAGAAGAATACTGCAAATTTGTTTCATATAAATAGTATATTTATGTTTTTCACAAAGGTACAAACTATTGTTGACTTATCCGATATTTGCAAATAAAAGTAATAAATCATAGTATTTGTTGCCGAAAAATAGCTAACTTTGCATGAAAGATTCATTGATTAAAACAATTTGATTCAAAAATGGGACATCATCAATTAGATGCTTTAGATGAGCAAATTCTGAAATTAATAGCAGGGAACGCGCGTATTCCTTTTTTGGAAGTAGCAAGAGCGTGTAACGTTTCCGGGGCGGCAATCCACCAGCGCATTCAGAAGTTGACTAATCTGGGAATATTGAAAGGATCGGAATATGTGATCGATCCTGAGAAGATAGGATATGAAACTTGTGCTTATATTGGTATATATCTGAAAGATCCGGAATCCTTTGATTCGGTAACAAGAGCTTTGGAAGCCATTCCGGAAGTAGTAGAGTGTCATTTCACTACTGGTAAATATGATATGTTTATCAAGATTTACGCTAAGAACAATCACCACTTGCTGAGTATCATACATGATAAATTGCAACCTCTGGGGTTGGCGCGTACGGAGACATTGATCTCTTTCCATGAAGCCATAAAGCGGCAGATGCCGATTATGGTCGACATAGAAGACGAAGATTAATTGTACTGAATAATAGACTTACTGTTTCACGTAATCTACAAAAGCATACGGGCAGAGATGTTTCTCATCCACAGGATGAGCTTCTCTGCTTTTTTCGTGCCATTGAGCCGGAGATACTTCCGGAAAGAAGGCGTCGGCTTCGGGAGCAACGTCATTTATTTCCGTCAGACAAAGTTCGTCGGCAAGAGGAAGTGCCTGCCGGTAGACGCTTGCACCACCTATTATATAGACGTGCTCATCTTCCTTGCAACTTTGCAAGGCGGCTTCCAGCGACGGGAAGACTTCCGCACCGGGACATACCGTATCCGGACGGGTAGATAACACAACGTTTCTGCGATTGGGCAGTGCACCTTTCGGAAGTGATTCGAAGGTTTTTCTTCCCATTATGATGGTGTTTCCGGTAGTCAATGCCTTGAAGCGTTTCAAGTCGTTGGGCAACCAGAAAAGCAGTTTATTCTGAAAGCCGATCGCCATTCGGCGGTCTACGGCGGCAATAATTGATATTTTACTCATGGTTTTATACCGCTACTATTCCGGCAATATGTGGATGCGGGTCGTAGTTCACCAGTTCAAAGTCTTCGAACTGGAAGTCATAGATACTCTTCACATCCGGATTAATTTTCATTTGAGGCAATGCGCGTGGTTCGCGGCTAAGTTGCAATTTGACCTGATCCAAGTGGTTCAGATAGATATGGGCATCGCCGAGCGTATGGATAAAATCACCCGCTTTCAGTCCAGTCACCTGCGCCATCATTTGCAGCAGCAGCGCATACGATGCGATATTGAACGGAACTCCGAGAAATATATCCGCGCTGCGCTGGTAAAGTTGCAGGCTCAGCCGGCCGTCTGCCACGTAAAACTGGAAGAAGGCATGACAGGGAGGCAGATTCATATTCTTTAAATCGGCTACATTCCAGGCGCTGACAATGATACGGCGGGAGTCGGGATTGTGCTTGATCGTCTCTACCGCTTCGCTGATCTGGTCGATGAATCCGCCGTCATAGTCGGGCCATGAACGCCACTGATAGCCATAGATATGACCTAAATCACCGTTCTCGTCCGCCCATTCGTTCCAGATGCGTACACCGTGTTCTTGCAGATATTTCGCGTTCGTATCACCTTTCAGAAACCAGAGTAACTCGTAGATGATTGATTTCAGATGCAGTTTTTTGGTGGTCAGACACGGGAAACCCTCGTCGAGGTTGAAACGCATCTGATGCCCGAACACACTGATCGTTCCGGTTCCTGTACGGTCACTTTTTTCTGTTCCTTCGGCTAATACGCGATTGAGTAAATCTAAATATTGTTTCATAGCGAATAATTTTCCAATAAATTGGTGAGATGCAAAATTACAAAAATGGCGTGAATAAATTGGCAAACCATCCGACGAACTTCTTCCACGGTGAGCGCTTTTTCCAAAATTCCGGTGTCAGCTGCGTACAGTGCTCTATATCGTTCTGAAACATTTCGTTCAGTTCGCCTGTAATTTCCTTGTTAAAGATGAAAGCGTTCGTCTCGTAGTCGTACCGGAGGCTGCGGCTGTTCAGGTTTGCGGTGCCTACCGTGCAGAAAATATCGTCGACCATCATGATTTTGGAATGGTGGAAACCGCCATTGTACATATAGACGGTGGCCCCCCTTTTCATCAGTTTGTGAAGTTTGTAGAGGGCGGCGTCCGGAGTAAACGGAATATCGGAGGCGGAGGAAACCATAATCGTGACATCCACACCCCGTTCGATAGTGCGTTGAAGCGCTTTGTTGATGGAGGATGTGGGCACAAAATACGGGTTGACGATGTGTACGTTTTTCTGTGCCGAATAGATCGACATGGCATAAGCATGACTGAGCATACGGCTGTTTTTCTTCGGTGTACGGTCTACGATGGCGACGACTACATTGGTGGTGTCCGACTGCCCCTTATGCTTGGGGAAGTATGCTTCTCCACCAATATTTTGTTTAGTCTCCTTGTTCCATATGGTAAGAAATATTTCTTGCAGATCATTGACGGCATCGCCTTCTATTCTCATGTGCATATCACGCCATGTGCCGATTTTGGGGAGCCCGTTGATGTAGTAGTCGGCGATGTTCATTCCTCCCGTATAGGCGACTTCGCCGTCGATGACGGCTATTTTGCGGTGATCACGGTGTGCCGCATGATTGATGTATGGGAAGGTGAACGGGTCGAACTTGACAATCTCGATTCCCTGTTCGCGTATTTTTTTGAGATGCCTCTTTTTGAGCGGTTTATTGTTCGACCAGTTGCCGAACGCATCGAACATGGCCCGTACTTCCACGCCTTCTTTCACCTTTTCGGCCAGCAGGGCGAACAGTGCATTGGCTATAGAATCATTACGGAAATTAAAATATTCCAGATGGACGTGGTGTTTGGCTTCGCGGATAGCGCTGAATAAATCAATGAATTTTTCTCGTCCGCTTTTCAGTAATCTGACCTTGTTATTGTCGGATATAGGAATCCCTGACTCCGACAAGAAACGTAATACTAAAGAGTCACTTGTCAGAGATATAGAGTCTCTGGGATGTGTCATCAAACTATCGATGACATCCGCCTGGGCACGGAATAAAGACAGAAACAGAAATAAAAGAAATATACGTAGTTTCAAAACTCTTCTCGCTATTTTAGTTTACAAAGAAACAAAGATAGTACATCTATGTTTGGAGCTATCAGGAGAAGAGGGCATATTTATTATACTTTAACAGAAGGAATTAACAAGAATCTCTTGATCTTGGGAATTATATTCGTTCGATACATCTGAACTGTCTGCTGTGTTCCCTGCCGTTGTCACACTTGTGCCAACGGCGTGGCACTGCTGTGCCAGTGCGGTGTCACAACTGTGCCAAGCCCTTGGCACAGAGTGTGACAAGCATTGTTATGCCATTGATACTACTTTCCGTCCGGCCATGAATAGCAGGACGACCGTTGCAATGATGATTGATTTCAGATCGAGGCTGGTTGCGCCGTGGTTGATCATGCCGATAAGTACATCTTTCAGCGTTCCCCATACGGCTTCCAGTCCGCCCAGCGTGACGAAGAGCGTGGCTCCTATTGCCATTACGAATACTGTCCAGAGGCGTGCCAACCGGTTGCTGCGGTCGGGCAAGTGGTGCATGACGCGGCGGCTGAATCCGTTGTCGGCTATTTCCCGCTTGTTTTCTGCGAAGAAATCTTTCAGAAGTTTATCATTATCTATTTCCGTCATAACCGTTTCTTTTTAAATACGTTGCTAATTTTTCTTTTCCACGCGACAGGTGGCTTTTCACCGTTCCTGCCGGTATTCCCGTTATTCCTGCAATCTTGTCGATGCTTACATCTTCCATATAAAACAGCGTGATGCAGGTTCGTTCCACTTCCTTCAGCGATTTGAGTGACTGATAAACATCCATTGTCTGCCCTATGTTCGCTTGTTCGGTGCAGTTGACGGCGTCTACTTCCCTGGTATCCAGGTCCGCCATCTCCTTCCGGCTGCGAATATAATCATAAAATATATTATAAGCAATACGGTACAGCCACGTGGAGAAACTCGACAAGTTTCGGAAAGAGGCCAGATTGGTATATGCTTTGATGAAGGTATCCTGTGCCAAGTCGTCACTCAATTCGCTGTCACCGCAAGTCAGATGCAGGAAGAAGCGTCTGACAGGCGACTGGTATTTTTGTACCAACTGGTCGAAGGCCCTGGTGTTCTTGAACACCACGACCTGTGCGACTAGCGATATATCGTTGAGTTGGCTCATTTATTTTCTTCGTTCTTCTCTTCGTCGTTTTTCTCCGAGATGATGATGTCGTTGCTTCTGATGGCGGTCTCTCTGTTCTTGGTTTCCTCGTTGGCGTGTTGCTTGTAGCCGATCAGCCATTGTCCCAGTCCCATAAACATGACGAGCAGTCCGATAGCGCCAATTCCGAATTCGCCGGTGATCGCCCAGAGGAATATGAAGAGCCCGATGCCTGTAAAGGTGTTTTTGATACCTTGTGTACGTTGGTCTGTCGTTTTGTGCTCCCGTATGAATTCTTCCGGAAGAGGCTGACCGGCTGCGAGAGCCTGTTCGGCAAGGCGATAACGTGCTTTCCGGTTCTTATAGCGGAAGAAGAAGACTACAAATATGATGAATACCGGCATTCCAAATATGGTAATGATGCTGATGATGGCTATCAGGATACCTCCTCCGACTGCATCTCCGAAATTATTGAACGGGAAGTCATCGTCGTCAGAGCTGATGGTGAAGCTCGCTTTTCCGTGAGGGCCGCGCGAGGAGCTACTCACTTTGCCCGTATCTACACTTGTCGTGTCGGCGTCTTCGTCATCGATGCCGATCACAGTGACGGCCGTGTTGCCGACATTTACCTTGGCATCCTTGCCCTTCCCTTTCGTTACGGTCACTTTTACGTTTCCGGTAGAGTCGTTCACAACAGTCGTTTGTTTCTGGGCGTTTGCCAGCGAGAAAATGGTCATCATGACCAGTAAAGCAATTAAAATCCGTTTCATATATTAATTCTTTTATTTGTTTCTTTGTCTGTTAGACGTAGTTCGTATGTCAGAAAGTTGCAAAGAGACGAAATATTTTTGATATTTGCAGGAATTAATAAATGAAAAATGAATTTACCCGCTTCTTTTATCGATTATACCCGTGCCTTACTGGGCAATGAAGAATATGAAAAACTGGCTGCCGCCTTGCAACAGGAGCCTCCCGTCAGCATTCGGATCAATAAATTGAGAATGAAGGAGGAAGGATTAAGCTCGCTGACAGACAGTTCTGCTCATTTTTCCTTCAATAAAGTTCCCTGGGCATCCGACGGCTACTATCTTGATGAGCGTCTGACTTTTACGTTCGACCCGCTGTTTCATGCCGGTTGCTACTATGTTCAAGAGGCTTCGTCCATGTTTGTGGAGCAGGTGCTGCGGCAGTATGTCGAATCTCCGGTGGTGATGCTCGATCTTTGTGCGGCGCCCGGAGGGAAATCTACTCATGCGCGCAGCGTGCTTCCGGAAGGGAGTCTGCTAGTGGCGAATGAAGTGATCCGGAACCGTTCACAGGTGCTGGCGGAGAATCTGACGAAATGGGGGCATCCGGATGTAGTGGTTACCAACAACGATCCGGCTGATTTCTCGGCACTTCCGTCTTTCTTCGATGTCATTCTGACCGATGTGCCTTGTTCGGGCGAGGGAATGTTTCGTAAAGACCCCGTAGCCGTGGAGGAATGGAGTCCGGAGAATGTAGAGATCTGCTGGCAGCGTCAGCGGCGGATTATTGCGGATATTTGGCCCTGTCTGAAACCGGGCGGTATATTAATATATAGTACGTGTACCTATAATAGCAAAGAAGATGAAGAGAACGTCTGCTGGATTCAACAGGAATTTGGTGCGGAGCTCTTGCCGCTGGAGGTGCAGGACGAGTGGAATATAACGGGGAATTTACTCGATGGAGAGGATGAATCTCAGAGAAGTTTGTCTGTCTGTCATTTTCTTCCTCATAAGACAAAAGGCGAAGGATTCTTTCTGGCGGCACTTCGCAAATCGGATGCGGAAGATGAATCGGCAGCATATTCTTTTTCAAAAGCAAAGGCGTCCAAGAAAAAAGATAAGAAAGGCGGAGCGGCTGCTTCTCCTGTTTCCAAAGAACACATGGGGATGGCACTGAACTGGCTGAAGCAGGAAAATGCTGAAAGATACACCTTGTCTGCGGAAGGCACGGGCATCGTCGCATTTCCGCAACGATATACCGATGAACTGGCTGCCATGAGACAGCATCTGAAAGTGATACAGGCAGGCGTTCTGACTGGTGAAGTGAAAGGGAGAGATTTGACTCCCGCTCATGCGCTGGCGATGAGCGCTACGCTCTTGCGGCAGGATGCTTTTGATACGGAAGAGGTGAGCTATGAACAGGCTATCGCCTATTTACGAAAAGAGGCTATTACCTTGCCGGAAACAGCCCCTCGTAGTTATATCTTGCTTACTTACCGGAATATTCCTCTCGGATTTGTGAAGAATATCGGAAATCGTGCCAATAATCTTTATCCACAGGAGTGGCGTATCCGCAGCGGGTATTTGCCGGAGGAGATACGTACGCTGTAAAGATCATTTCCGAAAGAAACGGAGAACGGATAGAATACTTAGCGAGATAGCGCAGCTAATTTATCATTTATAATTTAGGGAAGTAATCCCGTAGGTATTTCCTTATAATTCAGAATGAAACCGACTTGTTTGCCTGTTCCCGGTTCTGCTCCTTCCGTTATTTCTTCCAGTGTGTAGGACGGGGGCGGTGCGGGTGATGTCCGTGTTTCTCCAATGGGTGGCGTGCCCCAGTTCAGATGTAAATTCTTGTCCAGTCGATGAAGCAGGTATGCGTTTCCCCATACGGTGAAATGGTGTTCCGTAGCCGGTGCGGCATCCAATGAAAAGGTAAGGGTCAGCGTGGCTTTGTTGTCTTCTCCTTGCTTCAGTGCATAAGTTCCTTTGGTGATCAGTTCGAGTCCCGATGAAAAAGCGGTTTGCTGTCCTTGTTTGAAGAAATAAGCGTCACGGGCAGCGTTGTTGACAAGAAAAATGTCGTCAACACCCGGCAGTAGATTCTCGTCCCCATTGGGACGCAGGGATGACGAGCCGTGTATCAGATTGAGATCTTCGTAGTAGTCCACCACTTTGATGGGCAGAGAGTGCGTTTCCTGTGTGGCGTTGTCTGTCACTTTCAGATACGTACTTCCGGTGAGAATGCCGGATATGTAAATCATTCGTCCGGCAGGAACTCCGTTCCAGCCGCTTTCGATTCCGGCACTTGCGATGCGGGAATCTCCGATTTCCAGAGAGTAATCTCCGTTTCCACTTTCGAGTCCGATGTAGCGTCTTCCTCCCATGGGCACTTCGTATTTGCTGTCGTAAAACCGCAGGGGGGCATCGGCATCGTCTTTACAGGCACTCCATAAAATAAGAATGCAAAACAAGATGGGGGTGTAAGAGAGGGTTTTAGTTTTCATAATAGTTTAGTGTTTTTTTACAGTCCCCAAATGTAATGCATTCTTTTTATTTATTCAATAATCGGGCGAAATAAAGCGGGAATTTATAACTTGCTCTTATAAATTCGTGCCATTGCCTTCTGATATTGATTCTCCAGCTGGAGGTAATTCTGATGACTTTGATAAATGACGGATACTTCGACAAAATACTCGATCATGCTGATCTGTCCGCCTGTCAGAGCCTGTTTCAGCAGTGCTAGGTCTTGTTGCGCCTGAAAAGTTTTACTGTATTCCTCCATAGAGGCGTGCAGCGTTTTGGCTTCCCGATAGAGTTGTGCCAGTTCGGATTCCACTTGCAGGGTGGCGTTGTCTTTCTGCAAGTCGATGTTCAGCGCTTGCGCTTTGGCTATTTTCACCTTGTTGCGATTCTCGAAAAGCGGGAAGGAGAATCCCACTACTACTCCGTTGAAAGGCGTTCCGGTTTCGGTGTTCCGGCGGTAGCCGAGTTCCAGTTTCGGCAGCCATTGCGACTTGTTGACAGCGATCTGTTTGCGGGCAACGAGGCTTTCGTTGTTGAACGCCATTAACGTGCGGTCGGCGGAGAGCACTTCCGATTTCAGTATCTGATAGTCGGCAGGGAAAGGCGTCGCGGGATACGCGCTTTCTTCGAACACTACGGGGATATTGCCGTTTAACGTGTTCAGTTCCTGCAACTTATTGCGCAGTGCCGTTTCGTTCAGCGAAGTCTCCGTTTTAACATTCAGCAGTTCCAGATTGATTTTATTCGTTTCGAGGGCGTTCGCATCTCCGGTTTGGAGGCGTTTGGCGTACATTTTGGCGAGTTCTTCCGCGTTGCGCAGCCGTTCCTCCAAGATGTGCTTTTGCTGGCGGAGCATGATAATGTCCAGACACACTTCTTTGGCGAGCAACAATTTCTCTTGGCGGAAGACGTCCGCCTGACTGTCAAAAGCACCCGCTTTCAGACGATTCAGCTTGTTGCGGGTGGCATACAGGCTCGGAAAGTCGAAACTTTGCGAGACCACAAGTTCGCCGATCGTTTCGTTTTTATCTTTCGCTCCCCAAAGGTGGGCGTATGATAAAGTCGGGTCCGGCAGGTTATTGTCCGTTTTGGCTTCCAGCTTTTGCGAGGTGATGAGCTGGGCGTTCGCCTGCAACTCCTTATTGTTGGTTTCGATATTCTTCAAAACCTGTTCGATGCCGTTTTGGGCCTGCACTTCGCCCGTGAGGGCGAGAAGTGCGCAGCTTACCAAAGAGCCTATGATGATGATTCGTTTCATACTTTTTTTATTTGTTTCTATATACATAGTAGCTACATTTAACTGATAATTATGCCTGTTCCGCCGGTACGCCGCACGGAGAATTTGCCCCAGCGCTACGCTGGCGGTGCATCATCAGATAAACAATCGGAACAATGAAACCGTTCAGGAAAGTAGATGTTAAAAGTCCGCCCAAAATCACTTTGGCCATCGGACTTTGAATCTCGTTGCCCGGCAGATCACCGCCCAGAGCCAGCGGAATCAGTGCCAGTGCAGAGGAGAGAGCCGTCATCAGAATCGGATTCAGACGGTCGAGAGAACCTTGTATCACGCTGTCGTACACGTTCAGTCCTTCCACTTGCTGCAAGTGGTTGTAGTGGCTGATGAGCAACATACCGTTACGGGTCGCGATACCGAACAGCGAAATGAAACCGATAATTGCCGGAATGCTTACTTCGCCGGTCGTGATGACAAGGGCAAAAACGCCGCCGATCAATGCCAGAGGCAGGTTCAGCAAGATCACGCCGGACTCCTTGACACTACGGAATTCGTGGTAAAGCAATAGGAAAATAATGACAATACTCATGAAAGATGTCAGCGCCAATACACGGCTGGCAGCCTGTTCGCTTTCGAACTGTCCGCCATACTCGATGTGGTAGCCTTCGGGCAACTGGATAGTGGCGTCTACCTGCTTCTGAATATCATTTACAACGCTGCGCAGGTCACGGTCGGCAACGTTGGCGGAGATAACGATTTTCCGTTTTACATTTTCGCGGTTAATCGTGTTCGGTCCCATGGAGGAAACCACTTCCGCCACGTAGTTCAGAGGAACTTTGCGTCCGTCGTTGGTGTCGATCATGAGGTTGCGGATTTTCTCCATTTCGTCGCGTGCGTCGTCCTTCACTTTGACGATGAGGTCGAAGCTCTTGCCCTGTTCGTACACTTGCGAAATCACTTTTCCTGCCAGCGCCACATTCACGTATTCGGAAAATTCCGGCAGGGTGATGCCGAATTTCGCCAGCATTTCCCGTTTGGGCTGTATCTTCAGCTGCGGGCGTTCGATTTGCTGCTCCACGTTGAGGTCGGCAATTCCCGGAATGTCGCTGATAGCTCCCTTGATCTGGTTGCCCAGCGAGAACATTTTGTTCAGGTCGTCTCCGAAGAGTTTGATGGCGATATTTGCCTTCGTACCGGACAACATCGCGTCGATACGGTGGCTGATGGGCTGACCGATTTCGATGTTCGCTCCGGTGATCGTTCCGAGTTTCTCGCGCACTTCGGCGACGAGTTCGCCGCGTGGGCGGTCTTTCAGTTCAAACGGTGCCTCGATTTCCGAAACGTTTACTCCGAGCGCGTGTTCGTCCAGTTCGGCACGTCCCGTTTTGCGGGCCACGGTTTGTATTTCGGGGATTGTCAGCAGCAATTCTTCGGCACGATGTCCCATCTTGTTGCTTTCTTCCAGGGATATGCCCGGCAGCGAACTGATATTGATGGTAAACGAGCCTTCATTGAACGAAGGAAGGAAACTGCGGCCGAGCGTAAAGAATACCCCCAAAGCGATCAGGAAAAGGGCGATGGTGCTGCCGAGTGTCACCCGTTTGTGAGCCAGTACCCATGTCAGCGCTTTTTCGTAGATGCCTTTCATCCAGCGGGCTACGAAGGATTCTTTCAGTTCCTTGTTCGTCTTGTTGCTGCCCAGCAGGTAAGAGCAGAGCACCGGAGTCAGCGTGAGGGCGACGACCGTAGAAGCGAACAGCGCCACGATGAAAGCGATGCCCAGCGGTACCAGCATACGGCCTTCCATTCCACTCAGGAAGAACAGCGGCACAAAGCTGACGACAATGATCAGCGTTGAATTAAGAATCGGCATTCGCACTTCCTTCGAAGCGTTGAATACCACTTCGAGCGTGCTGAGGCGTTCGGCTTCCGCCTTCTGACGGTTTTCCCGCAGTCGCTTGTATACATTTTCCACGTCGACAATGGCATCGTCGACCAGCGAACCGATGGCAATCGCCATACCTCCCAGACTCATCGTGTTGATCGTCAGCCCCATGTAGTGAAGCGTGAGGATGGAGACGAGCAGTGAAAGCGGTAGCGTGACAAGGGAAATCAGCGTAGTGCGCACATTGGCCAAAAACAGGAAAAGTACGATGATGACAAAGATTCCTCCTTCAAAAAGAGACTTTTTCACGTTGCCGATAGAGCTTTCGATAAAGCGGCTCTGGCGGAAAATATCCGTGGAGACTTTGACGTCCGCAGGCAAATTCTTCTGTAAGTCTTGCAGGGAGGCCTCCAATTTGTCCGTCAGTTCCAGCGTGCTGGTGGCGGGCTGTTTGGTGACGGTCATGAGTACGGCAGGTTTGCCACGCTCCGAGGCCGTGCCCAGTTTCGGGGCTTTGGGACCTACTTTTACGTCGGCGATGTCTTCCAGTGTTACCGGAAAGTTGTTCACTGTTTTCACTACCGCTTTGCCGAGTTCTTCCACTTTGGGGGTAGAGAGTACTCCGCGCACGATGTATTCATTGCCAAATTCGTAAAGTACGCCGCCGTTGGCGTTCAGGTTCATATCTTGGGTGACGGTCATCACTTCTCCCATCGATACGCCGTAGTGACGCATCCGTTCGGGGTCTAACTGAATCTGATATTCCTTGATGTCGCCTCCGAGCACTGCCACCTGTGCCACGCCTCCGGTGGAGAGCAGGCGCGGGCGGATCGTCCAGTCGGCAATCGTCCGCAGATCGAGCATGGAGGTGGAGTCGGCGGTCAGACCGACGATGAGCATTTCGCCCAAGATGGACGACTGGGGGCCGAGAGTCGGCTTGCCCACGTTGACGGGAAGTGACTCGCTGACTACGGCGAGCTTTTCGCTGACGATCTGACGGGCGAGGTATATGTCTGTGCCCCAGTCGAATTCTACCCAAACAACAGAGAAACCGTTGGTCGAAGAAGAACGGACACGGCGTACGCCGGTAGCCCCGTTTACGGCTGTTTCGACGGGGAAGGTGACGAGTTGTTCCACTTCCTCGGCTGCCATACCGTTGGCTTCGGTCATGATGACCACTGTCGGGGCGTTCAGGTCGGGAAACACGTCTACTTCCGTGTGCATGGCGGTGTAAGTCCCCGCGATAAGCAGGAGGATGGCCGCGCAGAGCACAACCAGTCGGTTGTGCAGGGAGTAATGTATGATTTTATTTAGCATGATATTTCATTGATTAAGTTTGGTTCCTCCCGGTTTACTTTTGAGCAGTGCCGGACTGGAGATAAACTTGCGTGACTATAAATGAGTTCTGTGTATGCCGCAAGGGAACTTGGATGCGGCACCTTGCCGCTAGTGCTCATGACTGTGGGCAGGGATGGCGTTGCTTGCGCTTGCCAGACGAACTTGGTATGCGCCTTCGGTCACTACACGGTCTCCGGCTTTGATTCCGGTCAGGATTTGTACACTTTTGCCGTTGTCGGCGCCGAGGGTCACTTCCTGTTTCTTGTAGCCTTCTTCATCGAGTTGCAGGTAGACGAAGAAGATGCCTTGCTCTTCCGTCAGGGCGGTGCGGGGCACAGAAATCACGTTTTCCAGTTGGGAGGAAAGCAGATAAACTTCGACGAATGACCCCGGAATCACTTCTCCTTTATTGTCAAATTCGAAGGTGACGGGCACGTAGAAGGAGTTGTCTCCGGAAGTTTTTCCGAAGGAAAGCAGTCTGCCGCTCAGTTCATTCAGTTCGTAGACCTCATTATTATAAGGTGTCCGGAAATTGGCGGAACTGATTGTGCGGAGATACGGGTAGTATTTTTCCGATACTTCGGCACGGAGGAAAAGCCGGCGGTTCTGCGTCACGCTGACCAGTGGCTGACCGATGGTTACGTAGTCTCCCTCATTGACCAGAATACTTTTCACGTATCCGGCAATGGGCGCGGTGATATTCTGACCGATGGCCGAGTGGTTTTTGGCGAGCGCTTCGTAGCTGATACGTGCGTTTTCGTAGTTCTGCTCCGCCTGTGCGAAATCCTTGTCGGACACAATCTTGTTTTTGACGAGCGACTTCATTCGTTCGTATTCCTTTTTGGATACTTCGTAAGCGATTCGGGCACGTTGTACGGGGTCACCGTCGGCGATGTTGTGCGAAGAAATAGTCACCAGCGGAGTGCCGCGACCTACGCTCATTCCTTCCGTCACCTTGCCGCGGAAAGAAACGACTCCGGCCACCGTGGCTACGGCCACCGATTCGTCGCCCTGGGCAGCGAGTACCTGTCCGCTTGTCTTGATGACTTGCTGGAAGGGGGCCGGTGTGATGGCATTTACCTTCACACCGGCAGCGTCGGCTTTCGCTTTCGGGAGGATGATTTCGTCGCTGTGCTCGCCGGCGGATTCGCTGGTGGCAGCTTTGCCGTGATCGTGTCCTCCGCTGCATTCACCTTCGTGTGAATGGTCGGCTCCTTCGGATTCGTGGTCATGACCTTCTGCTTCGTGGTCATGTCCTTCGTGTTCATCATGATTGTGTGTGACGGTCTCGTGGTCATGTCCTTCATGACCAGTATTTTTACTATTGCAAGAGCCCAGGACGAATAATCCCATGACTCCTATAAAGATAAGTTTCTTCATAAATGTTGTTTTCCTACTAAGTTTTACTGTTTTTGTACGCTACAAAGATAGAGTAACGCAGATGCAACTTGCTTGCATTTACGTCATTACGCAAAAACAGAGTAGGGAGGGGCCCGAAGGGAGGAGGTACGAGGTATTTTCGTACCGTGCAGGGATTCACGATAGATGTAGTAATTTTTGACTCGTCTTTCCTGCGGTCGTAATAAATGTTCGATGATCATATCCGTAAACAGGGTGGCGACGAATACGTAATTCGGTCCGCTGTCCGTGTGTACGGAGGGGATGGGAGAGTGGAAGCGGGTCATGCATTCGCTGCTGCAACATGAATCGCTTGCGGGGTGATGATGGTGGTTGGGGCATTGCTGCTCTACCGGTTGGTCCTGCTTCATGCAGATCATCCCGTTGGGGTGGTGGTGATGGGGAATAACGGCGGCTACCAACATAATGATGTTGATAAAGAATAGCATCGTTACTATGAATCGTTTCTTCCCTTTCATCCTTTATTTATATAGAGCTTTCTAATTTTGTAAAACTTCCAATATCTTTTTACTTTATTATAGAGCTCCGGTTGTTGCTTTATTATAAAAACTTCAATTATTCTTTTTCCGACTCTTTACTTTTCTCTTTTTCTTGCTCCTGCAAGCGTTCGAGCAACTCTGTGGCGGAGACGTAAATCACTTTTCCATCGGGCGTCCCTTGACTGAGGAGTTTTCCGTGACGGGCATTTCTTTCCAGTAGCCGTTGTTCGGCCAGTTGGAGCCCGCGCCGCAGTTTATCACTCAATTCTTGCATTTCATTATTTGACATAACTCTTGATGCGATTAAAAAGTTCAAGGCAGATATTATGTGACAAATATACAAATACTTTTTCTTTCACCTAAAGCAGATAATGTCTTTTTATTGTTTATTATTTCTTTTCCAGTTCCTGCAACGAATCCATCTTCTTCTTTTCGAGGAATTCGTAGATGCCGCAAAGATGCTCCGTCACCTTCTTATTGCCGAATTCGTAGACCTTTGTCACCAGTCCGTCAAGGAAGTCACGGTCGTGCGAAACGACGATCAGGGTGCCGTCGAAATCTATCAGCGCTTGCTTGAGAATATCTTTGGTTTTCATGTCGAGGTGGTTGGTCGGCTCGTCCAGAATCAGGAGGTTGACCGGTTCCAGCAGGAGCTTGATCATTGCCAGACGGGTACGTTCGCCACCCGAGAGCACTTTCACTTTCTTCATAGACTCTTCCGGCCCGCCGAACATGAAGGCGCCCAGCAAGTCACGTATCTTGTTGCGGATTTCTCCTTTTGCCACGTCGTCAATCGTCTGGAAAACCGTGAGGTTTTCGTCCATCAGCGAGGCTTGGTTCTGCGCGAAATATCCGATTTGTACGTTATGTCCCAGCGTCAGCGTGCCGTCATGGTCGATTTCGTTCATGATACATTTCACCAGTGTCGATTTACCTTCACCGTTCTTGCCTACGAAAGCCACCTTGTCGCCACGTTCAATCGTCAGGTTGGCGTTGCGGAACACGACATGATCGCCGTACGTCTTTCCGACGCCTTCCATCGTGACGGGATAACTGCCCGAACGGGGCGAAGGCGGGAATTTCAGCCGCAGTGCCGAAGTGTCTTCCTCGTCTACTTCCAGCAATTCCAGTTTTTCCAGCATCTTGACACGGCTCTGCACCTGCAAAGTCTTCGAATACGTCCCCTTGAAACGTTCGATGAAGGCTTCCGTCTCGGCGATGAACTTCTGTTGCTCGTCATAAGCCTTCTGTTGCTGTTCGCGGCGTTCCTTGCGCAGTTGCAGGTATTGGGAGTAGTTTACTTTATAGTCGTAGATGCGGCCCATCGTTACTTCAATGGTGCGGGTGGTGATGTTGTCCACGAATTTGCGGTCGTGGCTGATCACGATGACCGCTTTGCCGTTATTGATCAGAAAATCTTCCAGCCATTGGATCGATTCGATGTCGAGGTGGTTGGTCGGCTCGTCAAGCAGGAGTACGTCCGGTTTTTGCAGCAGCAGTTTGGCGAGCTCGATGCGCATACGCCAGCCTCCGCTGAAGTCACTCGTCTGACGTTGAAAATCTTCGCGTGTGAAGCCGAGTCCGAGTAATGATTTCTCTACATCCTCTTCGTAATTGGTTGCGTCGATGGAGTAAAATTTTTCGCTGAGGGCGGACACTTCCTCGATCAGTGCCATGTAGCTGTCACTTTCGTAATCCGTCCGTGTTTCCAGCTCCTTGTTCAGTGCGTCGATCCGTGCTTCCATCTCGTGCAGATGCGCGAAAGCCTGTGCCGTTTCGGCAAACACGGTTCTGCCGTCTTCCGTCATCAAATGCTGTGGGAGATAGGCTACTACGCAATCCTTGGGGGCCGAAACCTTGCCACGGGTAGGCTGTCTGACTCCTGCCAGAATCTTGAGTAAGGTACTTTTTCCCGCTCCGTTTTTTCCCATCAGGGCGATGCGGTCTTTTTCATTAATAACGAAAGAAATATCACTAAATAGGGTAGTGCCGCTAAACTCTACGGCTAGTCCGTCTATCGAAATCATACAATTCTTTATAATTTGAGGCGCAAAGATAGCGAAATATATCAATCTTTTTTATAACTTGCGGGCTGAAAAACATTATTAACTGAAATATGTTGACTAAAAAGTAATTTAAAAGAATAATTTTAAAAATAATATAGAAACGATATGGAAGGCGGACAAACAAATGAATTCAGACCTCTTATCTTAGTGGCTGAGGACGACGACAGCAACTTCAAACTGATCAAAGCAATCATCGGAAAGAAATGTGATATACAGTGGGCCAAGAATGGCGAAGAAATCGTGGCATTGTTCAAGGAATACGGCAACGAGGC
Organism: Bacteroides thetaiotaomicron; assembly: GCA_019412825.1. Classification (GTDB taxonomy): domain Bacteria; phylum Bacteroidota; class Bacteroidia; order Bacteroidales; family Bacteroidaceae; genus Bacteroides; species Bacteroides thetaiotaomicron_A. The sequence continues at coordinate 172,031 of DXOL01000018.1, forward strand.
CAAAGCGATCCTGATGGACATCAAAATGCCTGTGATGAACGGACTGGATGCTACGAAAATCATCCGCGGAGAAAACAAGGAAATCCCTATTATCATGCAGACCGCCTACGCTTTCAGCTCTGACAAGGAGAATGCGATGAACGCGGGAGCGAGCGAAGTGCTGGTGAAACCGATCACACTGTCGATTCTGCGCAATACGCTGACGAAGTATTTCCCCGAACTGGTCTGGTAGACCGATTCTTTTTTGTCCGGTAGACTGATCTTTTTTGTTTGTTAAACCGGTCTTTGCTCCGGCAAACATGATCTTTATCCGGTAAAACGGTATCGCTGAGTAGAAAAACGGTATAACAATTCGGGTGTTTTTTCTTGTTTTGTATTTGTGATATTAACAAATAGCTGACGGGGATAATATGGATTCTTACTATATGAAAATCCACATTATCCCCGTCAGCTGTGTCCGGACGTTTCTATGTCAATCCGGATATTACTGTATCAATTCGGATGTATTGTCTGGAATGTCTCTGCCCGACACTTTCGGCAGAAGGCTGTAAAAGTAAAATAGGCGGACCTCACGGTCGGCCTATTTCTGTTCGTTTCCGTTAATTTGTTAGAGTTCAGAAACGACTCTATGTAAAGTCTCTCCTTTGAGAGATTTTAAGAGCGATTTTTATCGGCTTCCGCCTGCCCACCAAACGGGTTCGGAGTATACGTATTGTCCGTCACCAAAGGCTTCTTTGATGGCTACATTTGCCAATACATCGTCTGCTCCGTAACCGAAGCGCAGCGGGAATTTGTTGGAATTCAGCGGGTTTTTCAGTTCCACTAAGTTTTCGTTCGCACCTTTCATACGGCGGTAGTCATTGTAAGCTTCCAAAGATTCGCCGGATGCTCCGAAGAATGCGAGATATTTCTGTACCATTGTTTCTTTTAATGGATTAGCTGCAAAAAGCGGTGCTACTTCGTCTTCAAAATAGGCTTCGGCAACAGCGTCACTCAGGAAATCGGCATTTCCGCCCAGCCAGTTGTCGGCAGCACTGGCAACTGAGTTTTTTAAGTTGGCAAATGCAGCAACAACCGCATCTTTCAAGGCTGCTTTCGCATCATCATTTCTGCCTCCAAGACGACACAGTGCTTCAGCTTCGAGGAATTTAATTTCATGATAGCTGATCAGTTGTGTAGGAGCGGTCATAGCCCATGAAATCATAGACATGCCATAGTAATACTGTAGTTCTTGAGGAGTGCCGTTGGGGGCAACGTTGATAGACTCGACTTTGGTAGCTTGTTCTCCTTCAGGATCGGTAAATGCTTGAGGAGCTCTTGGATCGTTTCTTGCTACAAACTTGTCGATAAGACTTTCACTGGCGGCAAGGCTGTTACGGCTATAACTGAAGGCCCAAAGTGGATTCAGCTGAGAATCACCGTCATAGATATCCAGTTTACATTCTTCATTCGGGCTGGTGAATGATTTGCTTACATAAGTCAGAATGTTTTGAAGATCAGTAGTCTTGTTGTCGCTTTTGTTGAGCAGGCGCATTGTATAGCGTGCTTTCAAGGCATAAGCGGTTTTGAGCCATAAGCCGGCTTGTGTTCTTGCATTTGATCCGTAGATCAAGTCTTTTGAACCTACTGCGCCGGACAAACCTTCGTCGGTGGCAGTTCCATCTTTCAGTAATGTGATAGCGTTATCCAAATTCTGCATCACTTCCTTATAGATAGACTCTTGTGAGTCAATTTTGGGTTGCATATATGTCGGCGTACCATCCGGATTCAAAATCCCGGTTTCGCTGAACGGAGTATCTCCAAAGACATCGGCTACTACCGCGCCATTGTAAGCAAGAAGGATTCTGGCTATTGCTTCGGTTACTACATTTCCTATTTCTAAAGGGTCCTCCTGACATTTGTTGATTGCAATCTTTGCATTTTTGATATTAGCATAAACACCGATCCATGCATTGTTGTAAGTGGTGGCAATAGTCGGTTCACCGCTGCGGACTTCTGCGCGGTAAAGCTGGTTGCCGATACCCGTTTCGTGCTCCATGTAAACGGACGAATAGAGTGAAAAATCTCCTCCTACTGTGCTGAATGCAGTGCTGACTCCCAAGTCTGTTATCAAAAACTTCGCCGGAGCATCCTGCGGGTTATTGGGATTCTTGTTGACTTTGTCCATTGCATCTTCTGTACAAGCAGAAGCAATGACAGCAGTAAAGAAAGAAACTGCCAGCAATTTTCCTATTGATTTATATTTTTTCATTGTCTTGCAGATTAAAATTTAATATTAAAGCCGAAACCAAAGCTAGCTGTTTGCGGCATTGAATAGTCTTCGAAAGCTCCGGACATATTGTTGTTTCCTTGGCTGGCTTCCGGGTCAAGGTCAGGCATCTGTGCCCAAACGAGGATATTTCTTGCGAAAGCATTTACCGAAAGTTCCATCCATTTTTTCTGGAGTACTTTGTAGCTCACTGCCACTTCGCGAAGTTTGATAAAAGAGTTGTCATATACGGAAGATTCGTCAATATCGTTCAGGCGGCTGTAGTACAATTGTTGTGCGTTGGCTCCTGTGATGGCAATATCATTTTTGGTTCCGTCCTGTTTGTAACCGTCAAAGATGATCGTGCCTTCACGATTTTCGGTTCTCTTGCTGACACCGTAGTAGTCGGACAATCCGGTAGTTCTGCTGTACATCTGTCCGCCTTGTTTCCAGTCAAGTACAGCGCTGATAGTACATTTCCACAGGCGCAATGAAGTATTGAAACCCAACACGAAATCCGGAGAAACTTTTCCGATCACCTGCGCTTCACCGGCAACAGGCAAACCGTTTTCGTCTACCAGGCGATTGCCGTCAGCATCTCTCTTGTAGCCTACACCGTAGATTACAGGGAATTTTTCGCCTGCCGATGCACGAACCTGCGGAGTGACGTAACCTCCCAGTGAAATGTTTTCCACGCCAGGAGCCAGTTCGTCTACGTAGTTATCGATTTTTGTCCAGTTGAAAGCAAAGTCCCAATTGATATTTTTTGTACGGATCGGGTTCAAACCCAGTGTGATTTCGTGCGTGTTGGTATGAATCTTACCACCGTTGGTCAGCAATTTGCTGGCACCGGTAGAAGACGCCAAAGGCACTGAAAATATCTGGTCTTTAACGTTCTGACGCGAATAAGTATAGTTCAACGTAATCAGGTTGTCGAAGAAGTTCACGTCAGCACCGATTTCGTACGAACGTGTATTCTGCGGTTTCAGATTCGGGTCGAATATCGTGTAGTACGGCGTGTACGCAGTAGTACCTTTGATTGGGTACATGATGGGATTCAGTGAATAAAAACCTCCTCCGTAGGTCGGAGTCGAGTAGTAATTTTCAAGGAAATCACCAGCCTGTCCTACTTCCGCATAAGAAACTCTCAATTTGGCGTAGTTGACTACATCATTTTTCAGTTCATCAAGTTCTGTCAGGATGAAACCAGCTGATACAGAGGGGTAGAAGAATGAACGATTGTTGCGCGGCATATTGGACACATAGTCCTGACGTCCGGTCACTGTCAGATAAAGCATATTTCTGTACGAAGCCGATACGTTACCGAAGAAACCGACTGTACGGTTTTTCCATCTTTCTTCTTCCGTCTGCTGAGTGGTTGCATTGTTGATGTGATTCCAGCCGGCGAAGTTGTAGTTTGATCCGTATTCGTAATATTTCTTTCTGTTGCTTTGGATGAACTCGTTACCTAATATAGCGTTCAGCCCCCAGTCGTCGTTGATGCGCCAGTCGTAATTGATAGTCAGCAATGAGTTGTAGGTAGCGTTTGTCCAACCATAGTTTTCTATCTGACCACGACCGCCGCCGGTGTAACTTCCATATCCGTAGCTGTCAGAGTAGTGAGTGGTGTAAGCGTCTACACCTAACATATATTTCGCGTTCAGCTTATGGTTGGCTGTACCGAAATCTGTTTGATAGTTGGCATATACGTTTCCGAAGAAGCGGTTGGTATCTTCCGTATATTTATTGTTGTCAAGCGCCCAGTATGCATTGTCAAAGTTGGTACGGAAGGAGTTTTGTTCATAGGGGTTACCGTCTATGTGGTTGGGGATGCCTGCCAGATCGTAGCTTGCAGGAGAAGCGTAAACGGTTCTCAGCAACCCGTTTCCGGAAGTTACCGCCTTGTCAATCGAAGTCGTGATGTAGTTTCCGGCAAAACCAGTTGTAAAGTTATTAGTCAGCTTCGTTTCAGCACTTACTTTCACGTTGTATCTGTCCATACCAGTTTTGGGGATAATACCATCTTGGTGCGTATTTCCAAGGGAAACGGAGTATGAACTTTTTTCCAGCGTTTGTGCTACGTTCAGCGAGTTGCTCCAAGTGATACCTGTTTCGAAGAACTCTTTTGTATTGTCGTAAGCCTGTGGAGTAGCCCAAGGGTCAAGACCTGCTGCGGCGCGTTGCGGCACGTAATATTTGCCGGATTGCGTGCCATGCTCTTGAGTGAATTTGTTATTGGTATTTCCGCCATAATTGGGATCGTTGGGCAGTTCAGAAATTTTAGGTCCCCAAGATAATCCTGAAGTAGGACTGTATTTTCCGGCGGAACCCTGTGCATACGTTTTTTGGAATTCGGGCAGGCGGCCGACTACGTCGAAGCTGACATTGGATGAGAAGCTGACTTGTGGTTTGCCTTTTTCCAGTCCCTTACCGCTTTTGGTGGTAATAATGATTACACCATTGGACGCACGGATACCGTAAAGTGCCGAAGCTGCCTGACCTTTCAGAATGTTGATACTTTCAATGTCGTTCGGGTCGATATCTACCGCACGGTTGGCAAAGTCCACACCACTCACACTACCGTTGTTCTGTATGTCCGTATCTACGTCAGGAGTACTGGTCACTGCCATCCCGTCGATTACATAAAGCGGAGTGTTGTTTCCGGAGAAAGAACGTGCGCCACGGATCGTGATCTGCGAAGATGCTCCGGGCATACCGCTCGAAGGCTTGATATCCAAACCGGAGACTTTTCCTTGCAACGCTCCTGCCAGGCTGGAGTTGGATGCTTGGGTCAGTTGTTCGGATTTTACATCCTGAACTGCATATCCCAGTGCTTTCTTTTCGCGTGAGATACCCATTGCCGTTACTACGATTTCGTCCAGTGCTTTGGCGTCACTTTTTAATACTACTTTGATAACGCCTTGTGTGATCGTAACAGTCTGCGGAACCATTCCTACATAGGAAACGCGCAAAGTTTTAGAAGAACTTGGTACGACGGGAAATTGCCTTTTCCGGAAGCGTTAAGTGTTTTTGAGGCTATTTAAGGCATAAAATGATAAAAAGATAGCATTTCGAACGAATATCTGATGTTTTTTCATGAAAATTGCGGTTTTAACACTTTCTTTATGCTAGATAATAACGCTTAATAATTGCTAAATTGCTTTCTTAATCTTCTTGTTTTATTCGTTTTTCGATTAAATTCTTTCAATATGATACTTTATAGTTAAAAACGTAACACTTTTTTAATTTTGATATAAATAGTGTTATCTTTGCAACCTGTTAGAGACTAGAAGTCTATTTATAGGTTAAATTTAAGAGAGAATTTATGAAAAGAAAATTGATGTTCTTTATGACCTTCCTTTTTGTGGGTATAGGTCTGGTGACAGCGCAGACGTCCCGAGTTACCGGTGTGGTAACCGCCGAGGAAGATGGCCTGCCTGTTGTAGGTGCTTCGGTATTGGTGAATGGCACTACTCTTGGTACTATCACGGATATTGATGGTAAGTTTACAATCACGAATGTACCAAGTTCTTCTAAGACTTATTGATATTTTAAAGCCTCTCTTTTTCCTCCTTTTTTGTTCTATCTTATTGTAAATCAGAATGTAAGTGCTTCTTTTCGCAACTTGGCTTCCCGGCTCACTTACTATAATCGCAACCTTTTCCCTTTCTTTTTCGATCTCAGTCATCTTTTTCGGACAGGTACTCGGCTTGTTTTCAGGGGGCGGATGCTTAGGTTCTACCTTTATTTGAGGCTTTCTATGAGCGATAGGGGCAGACCGGTCTTTTCGGCAATGAGTTGATTGTCAATTCCTTGCTTTTTCATGTCGATGGCTGTCTGAAAGATGTTCAAGGCTTCTTCGCGACCTTTCTTCAGGCCTTCTTCAAGTCCTTTCTTCAGCCCTTCTTCCATCCCTTTTTTGATTCCTTCCTTTTCCGCTGCATCCATTGTCACCAAATAATCCCGGTACACTTTGACGCTATTATCGTATAGCTCCCTCTCTTTTGGGGACATAGAAGCCACATCAGCGATCTCTTCGAGTTTTTCGAAGACGGCTTTTCGTGCCTTGAATGGCAGGCGTTTTAAAGTTTCCATATTATTTAATATATAAATCCAACGTTCAAAATTCGTTTCACATTCCTCTTCGCTTTTTTTGAAGAGGGGGAGGGCGATGAATATTTGCCGGAATTTCTCCGAGAAGAGTTCGCCAGTCTCCTTGTCTGCAAGAATAACGTCTGTTCGGAGTTTTATGTTCTTGTCCATGATGAAATTCATCAGAAAGACTCCGTATACAGCTTTTATTTCAAATTTCCAGTCGTGCCCCGTCCGGCCCTGGTTGACGATGGCACGGGAGAGATAGAAAATGGAGCGTTCTTTAAAATTGCTCTGCATACGGTTCTGCATTTCGACAATTATCTTTTCGCCCGTGTCCGTGGTGCAGTAGACATCGTAGATGATGCCTCGTCCTTCCGGGTAGTCCGGCAGCTGCTCGTTGTTCAAAAACGTTAAGTCGGTTATCACTCGTTCACCTTCGAGAAGGTCGTTCAGAAATTCGATTAGTAAATCCTTGGAGACTTCTCTGCCGAATATTAATTTGAATCCGTAGTCGGTGAACGGATTGATAAATTTGCTCATTGTTTTGGTTGTTGCCCTTTTATGTTGTAAAGAGAGGTTTCTCTTTGCATACGGTAAAGAGGCTTTTTCTTTGTTCCACAAAGATAGGATAAATTATTGTTTTATGATGTGTTTGGCGGGAGAAATAAATGACATGGGCGCTCAAAAATGGTCATCTTCCTCTGACTCTCTTTTTGAGGATGCCGGTGTAGGTGTCCTCAAATTCTGCCGGATGGTTGAGCGCCCAGAGGATGTAGTCGCCCGGCTCGTTCTTTTTGAGCAGGGTGGAGCGGTATTCGGAGCTGAGGACTTTCCATAAGGTGCCGCAGGGACCACCCAGCTTTCCGCGTCGGGCGAGGGCGAGGATGGCTTTCACGGTTTGTTCGTTCCGGATGCCGATGGCGTCCATGTTGAGACGCAGCAGGGATTCGGAGAATCCTCCGGAAGCAATGCTTTCGTTCGGGGCTTCTTCCTGCTGACTTCTTTCGTATTGGGTTCCGTTATATCTAGCTTCTCCCTTCTGATCTATTCCTTCATTTCTTCTTTCTTCCTTATTTTCCTCCTCTCTTTTTCCGGACGAGATTTCTAAAGACAAACCTTTGACAGCAACAGGCGCAGCCTGAAAAACGCCGTTTGACGGGACGGGCGGCTGCTCTCTATCTTTCTCCCATTCATTTTCGGTTTTGCTTTGTCTTTCTCTCTCTTTGTCTTTTTCTCTTTCCGGTTTGATATCATTTTCCATCTCTCTTTTCGGTTTGCTTTGAATCTCAGTATCCGTTTCCGATTTACTTTCGATTTCTGTATCCGTTTCCTGTTTTGTTTGTGGGATTGTTGCTGCAATTTCTCGGTTTTTTGCAGCATTAATTTTCATAGCTGCTCCGCCGGTCACTGTTTTTGTAGCATTGATTCCTGTGCCTGCTGCATGGATGTCTGTGCCTGTCGTGCCGATTCCTGTCTTTGTTTTGGTAACTTCTGTAGCTGCGATATTGACTCCTGTTTTTATTGCGTTGACTTCTGCACCTACTATATTGCTTTCCGCTTCAGCAACTTCTGTACCTTTTATATTTATATTGCTTCTTATTTCTGCGGAATTATTTCCCGTTCCATCCTCTTCTTCCTTGATGAGCCAAAACTGTTCCAGCGGAAGTTTGTATTTCCTTCGGCTGTCGGTAATGATTTTGTGGTATTGCTCTTGGATAGCTTGCGAAGTCAGAATCCCGTACTCCTTATATATATAGGTGTCGAACAGTCCGACGGACAGGCAGTCGTCAATGATGGCCTGCATCTCCTCCTCCTCGCAACACACTTCCTGCGAAATGTCGAACAAGGTATCTTGATTCCATGCGACGTAAAATCCCTTTTCTTTGTAGATGAGGCAGAGCAGGGAAGTGAGTGCGGCAATTCCTGCCGCATGATGACGGTTGGAAATGCGGCGTACCTTCCTGTCTTGGAAGAAGTTGACATCGAGCGGGAAATAATCTAATCCGGGTTTGGAAATACGGGCCATCTTTTTGAATATTTAGAGTGATATTGAATGATAAATAATGAATGACAAATGATAAATAATAAATAAGGCGAATCGGTAATTTAATTTAGCTCATTTCAGTATGGTGATAAGCTACTTGATAGTCAGTTCTGTCTCTCAACTGGGGCTGACTAAAAAGTCGGCAATATCTCAATTGGGGGTAACTAAAAAATCGATTCTATCTCGAATCTCCTCCTTCGGGAAGCTACCCTTTATACACAAGTCTTAGCTGATTAACTCATACAG
>DXOL01000019.1:0-31782 GCA_019412825.1 Bacteroides thetaiotaomicron
GTTCGGGTAGACCATTGGTAGAACCATACAATATTTTCTCATATACTTTTGCCACGATGGCCTTCGGGCAGTTGAGTCTTGCTACCGGAAATCAGGAGTATGCGGACATAGCAAAGAAAACTTTTGAAATCATACTCTCTAAAGTTGATAATCCGAAAGGCAAGTGGAATAAGCTTCATCCGGGTACTCGTAATTTGAAGAACTTCGCCCTTCCGATGATTCTCTGTAATCTGGCTTTGGAGATCGAACATCTTCTGGATCCCGGTTATCTGGAACAGACGATGGAAACCTGTATCCATGAAGTGATGGATGTCTTTTATCGCCCGGAGTTGGGTGGCATCATTGTTGAGAATGTCGATGTGGACGGTAATCTGGTTGATTGCTTCGAAGGTCGTCAGGTTACTCCCGGTCATGCTATCGAAGCGATGTGGTTTATCATGGATCTGGGCAAAAGGCTGAACCGACCGGAGCTCATACAACAAGCAATGTTAACCACCTTAACAATGCTTGATTACGGTTGGGACAAGCAATGTGGCGGCATCTATTACTTTATGGACCGTAACGGTTGTCCTCCCCAACAATTGGAATGGGATCAGAAACTCTGGTGGGTGCATATTGAATCTCTGATTTCATTGCTGAAAGGTTATCAGCTGACCGGAGACAGGAAATGTCTGGAATGGTTTGAGAAGGTACATGACTATGCATGGACACATTTCAAAGATCCAGAATATCCGGAATGGTACGGTTATCTGAATCGTAGAGGGGAAGTTTTGTTACCGCTGAAAGGTGGTAAATGGAAAGGGTGCTTTCATGTACCAAGGGGATTATTTCAATGCTGGAAAGTATTGGAACAGCTATAGAAAAAATGAATTATTATGTTAACCAATCTTATTAATAATCTAAAAATTAATTCTATGACAGAGTTTAACTCAAAAATTAAGCAAAACTCTCGCATATTGAAGATATTTCTTTTCTCAATATGCGCACTTTTTGCATGTGCTATCAATGCTCATGCACAGAGTTTGGTGCAAGGTACTGTTACTGATGAGACAGGAGAATCTCTACCTGGTGTAAGTGTTGTAGTAAAGGGGACTACTAATGGTACAGTTACAGATGTTAATGGAAAATACAGCATTCAGGCGACTTCTAGAGATATATTGTCTTTCTCATATGTAGGTATGACGGAACAAGATATAAAAGTTGCCGGACAGAAAACGATCAATGTGGTGATGAAGGATGATGTAGCATCTCTGGATGAAGTGATTGTTGTTGGTTATGGTACTGCAAAGAAACAATCCCTGACAGGAGCGGTTTCTGCGGTCAAAGGCGACGAACTGTTAAAGGCACCGGCAACCAATGTATCAAGTTTGTTAGGCGGACGTTTACCGGGCATTTCTTCTGTTCAGGTCTCCGGAGAACCGGGTGATGACCAAGCAGTATTGCGGGTTCGTGGTTCTATTTACAATGTTACTTATATTGTAGATGGTATGCCTCGTTCCATCAATGATATTGATCCTAATGATATTGAGAGTGTATCTGTCTTGAAAGATGGAGCTTCTGCGGCCGTGTATGGTTTAAAGGGCGCAGGTGGTGTCATCATCGTTACAACAAAGAGAGGGCAGGAAGGAAAGTCAAGAATCACATATAACGGTTCAATAGGAGCATCTATGAATGCAAACTTTCCGCAGTTTATGAATGGTCCCCAGTTTGCATATTATTATAATATGGCTGATATGATGGATAAGCTGGCTAACGGAAGTATTACAGACATGAAGCAATATACACCGGTATTCACAAAAGCAAATGTAGAAGCGATGTTGAACGGCGACCCTACTGATGGATGGGATAACGTCAATTATATTGATAAAGTGTTTGGCACAGGTATCAATCAGAAGCACAACATCACCGTACAAGGCGGTAGTGATAAGATGCGTTACTTCACTTCTGTCGGCTATTTGGGACAGGATGGTAATATTGATAACTTTACTTATAGAAGATATAACTTAAGAACCAACATTGAAACTCAGCTGGCCAAAAATTTCCAGTTAAGTTTGGGAGTTGCCGGGAATGTAGGAAAACGTGAAACTCCGGGATATGCTTCCGGTGGTACGGATTCTAATTCCACATTGGGAGAACAAGGTTGGTTATCCGTAGCCCACCAGACTGTCATGATGCATCCGTATTTACCGGAAAAATATGATGGACTTTATACCGCTACTACACAGAATAATACAAGCTTACCGAATAGTCCGCTAGCAGCTATTTATGAATCCGGCTACAAACATACTAATAGCTTTGATTTGCAGACTAACCTCTCTTTACAATATAATCTGCCTTGGGTAAAAGGATTAAGTGTAAAGGTTACCGGAGCTTATGACTACAAGACCTCACATAATAAAAACCTGAATACACCTTATTCTACTTATATCAATAAAATGCCGACTTCCACTACAGACTGGACTTGGACTAAAGCGGATGATCCTCGTGGAACTGCAAATGGAATAAATTTAGGTGAAGGACAATTCAGTTCCCGTCAAATGGTAGGCCAGGGAAGCATCAATTATGCGAATTCTTTCGGTAAGCATAATGTAGAAGCCATGGTACTTGCGGAAATCCGTGATTATAAAGAAAACAGTTTCTCCGGATATAATAAGAATATGAGTTTTGCAGAACTTCCGGAATTGAGTTTCGGACAACCGGCAGACTCCCCCATTTCCGGCTATAGTGACGCCAATCGTAGCATTGGTTACGTTTTCCGTTTGAAATACGACTATGACAATAAGTATCTGGCAGAATTTACAGGACGATATGACGGTTCATATAAGTTTGCGGGCAATGTAAGTGGAAAACGTTGGGCATTTTTCCCATCAGCATCAGTAGCGTGGAGAATATCCAAAGAAAACTTTATGTCCGATCTGACTTTCCTGGATGATATGAAAATACGTGCATCTATCGGTTTGTTGGGTAATGACGATGTGAGTCCGTATGCATTCCTTAGTACTTATAACCTGATGGACGGTAACAAAAATGCGTACCAGACAATTCTGAACGGAAAAGTCATGCAGGCGCTGCGTGCATCTGTAATTGCGAATCCTACTCTGACGTGGGAAAATACGTTAACTTACAATGCAGGTTTCGACTTTACCATGTGGAATGGTTTACTGGGTATGGAATTTGATGCATTCTATAACTATACCTATGATATTCTGACAGCAATGGGAGGCGATTATCCGCCATCAATGGGAGGATATTATTATACGTATGCCAATTATAATAAGGTAGACAGCAAGGGAGTTGAAATCACAGTGAGTCATCGTAATAAATTAAATCTGGCAGGGAAACCATTTTCTTACGGAGCCAGTTTCAACTTGACTTTTGCAAGAAATCGCTATCTCCGCTATCCGGATAGTCCCAATACTGTAGAATGGAGAAAACGTACAGGTCGCAGTGTAGACGCTTCTGTTGTATGGGTGGCAGAAGGTTTGTTCCGTTCGGAAGAAGAAATTGATAATTCCGCATGGTATGGAACCCGTCCTAATGTAGGTGACATCAAATATAAGGATTTAAATGGCGATGGCAAAATAGATGAAGATGACAGAACACGTGTAGGACGGGGCAATCGTCCGGAACTGACTTATGGTCTGAACTTGAATTGTGCCTGGAACGGATTTGATTTAAGCGCACAATTTACCGGAGGCGCATTGTTCGATGTATCATTAACCGGAACTTACTATAATGGTTATGATGACAATACGGTCTGGACACAGGCATTCAAAGAAGGCGCCAACTCTCCTTTATATCTGGTTCAGAATGCGTATACCACGGAAAATCCGAATGGAACATTCCCGCGTCTGACTCTGGGAAATCAAGGACATGGAGGAGACAATGGATTAGCTTCTACCTTCTGGTTGCGTAATGGCAGATACCTTCGTCTCAAATCGGCACAGCTGGGTTATACATTCCCTAAAAAGTGGATGAGCCCTGTGGGAATTCAGAATCTTAGAATTTATGTAGAAGGTTCCAATTTATTCACGATCTCCGGTCTTCCCGATGGAATCGACCCCGAATCTCCGGGAGTGAACAACGGATATTATCCTCAACAACGCACAATCATGGGCGGTATAACTCTGACTTTCTAAACCTTTAAAAGATTTATTATGAAAACAAAATTAATGAGTATCATATTGTTGGGAGCCTCTTTAGGGCTTGGTTCATGTAGTGATTATCTGGACATGACACCAACGGACAAAGCATCAGATAAACTGGTATGGAGTAAACTGGAATATGCCGAACAAGCTGTCAACGATTTCTACCGTTATATCGATTATTTGGGAGTTTATCGTGACGGACAATGCCTGGCCGGTATGACGGAAGCGTTAACAGACCAACTCAAATACGGTTCCTATAACTATATGTCTAAATGCCAGATACCTAGCGAAATCGCTTATGGAGGATCGGTTCTGACAGTAAGTTATGTCAGTACTTATTTAGGCAATTGGGGAACGATGTATGAATATGTACGCCGTGTCAATGAAGGTCTTAATAAACTGAAAAAGTACGCCTCATTCGGTCAGACGGAACAAGAACGGCTGGAAGCGGAAATGCGCTTCTTCAGAGGATATTTATATACCGACCTGATAAAACGTTATAAGGAAGTAATCATATATGACGAAGATCTGGATAATATAAAGAAGGATATGCCGGTCAGTTCCGAGGCAGAAGGATGGAACTTTGTATATGAGGACCTAAAGTTTGCAGGCGAACATTTACCGGTTGATAAAACCCCTAATGGACGTCTGACTAGCGGAGCTGCTTATGCAATGCTGTCACGGGCAATGCTTTATGCAGAAAGATGGGATGATGCCCGGATCGCTGCTGAAGAAGTGATGGGCATGGGATATAAGCTGGAAGAAAAAGAGAATTATTCTAATGCATTTAAAGCAGGAAGTCAGGAAGCTATTCTGCAATATTGCTATGATAAGAGTTCTACTGTGACTCATGATTTTGACGGCTATATGGCTCCCGGAGGTGATAAAGCATTGGATGGTAATTCAATGACCGGAGGATTTGGAACTCCGACACAAGAAATGGTAGAATCTTATGAATATGCGGACGGTAGCGGTTTCCCGGATTGGAGTACCTGGCATACTTCTGAAGGAACAACGGCAACTCCTCCATACGATAAACTTGAACCACGCTTCAAAGCAACCATTCTTTATAATGGCGCAACGTGGAAAGGCAGAACGATCGCATCTTATGTCAATGGTACTGATGGTTGGGCTGCGTGGAAAACAGATGCCAAACCAGAAGGACGTTCTACCACAGGTTATTATTTGCGTAAGCTAGTGGATGAGACTCATAGTTTCACTTCTGTGCAGGCAAGTACACAGCCATGGACCGAAATCCGTTATGCCGAAGTGTTACTAAATCATGCCGAGGCTTGCTATCATTTGAGTGGCTATGCCGATAAAGCCAATAAAGACATCAAAGACATTCGTAACAGAGTCGGCTTGTCTTATTCGGACAAGAGTGGAGAAGACCTGATGAAAGCGATTCGTCAGGAACGTAAAGTCGAGTTAGCTTATGAAGGACACTATTATTGGGATATGCGTCGCTGGAAACTATCTGCAACGGCATTCACCGGTATCCGTCTTCATGGACTTAAGATAGAACAGAATGCCAACGGCTCGTTCAATTACATTTATGTAGAGTGTGATGACAAAGATCGTAACTTCCCGACTAAGATGTACCGTTTCCCCATGCCACAGGCGGAGTTGGACAATAACGGTGCTGTAACTCAATATGCAGAATGGCAATAAATCTAAAATGAAAATAATTATGAAAAAGAATATACAGTATTTACTATTAGGAGTATTGGCATTAATGAGTTCCTGCCAAGATCCGGAATATGTGCTTCCAACTGCTGAGCGGCAGGGAATCACAAGCTTGACCGCACTTTTTACATCAGGTCCTTATGTGGACAAAGAAGCTGTTGTCTACACAATTGCGGATGCATCTGTAGATAAATATGTGATTCCTATGCCATGGTTTTATCCGGAAGACAGTGAAAATGAAACGGCGGAATATATGAAAACAATGAGGGTTCAGGCTAAGTTAGCTCCCAACTGTACTATTGACCCTGTTCTGACAATATTGGATTTGACTAAAGAAAATTACTTCACTTATACAGATGCACAAGGATATAAAAAACAAATCTGCATTATGGGTGAAAGAGTGAAATCCAATAAATGTCAGCTATTAAGTTTCTCAATACCGGCCGAAGATATTAGTGGAATTATTGACGAAGAACATAAGACGGTATCTCTGATTTCTGCAGAAGATTTATCTTCCTGTCTGGCAGAATATTCGCTTTCTGCTCATGCGACAATGTCACCGGATCCTAAGACAGAGGCGCTTGACTTCAATTCACCTGTGGAACTGACGGTCATTGCTCACGACGGAGTGACAAAGCAGACGTACACTGTTCAGAAGGCAGTGCCGGATAAGATCCCTTATGGATATAGAAAAGGCAGTGAGACAGAATTGTTTAAATTGGATATGGGGGTTATAGGTTTGCCCTGGACTTCAGCCAACTCACCTTCACTGGCCGTTAATGGCAATAATTTAGTTGTTTGCTTAGGGGATGGTTCTACTGCTCCTACCTATTATAATGCTTCTACAGGAAGCAAGGTTGGCAATCTGACTTTGGGAAGCGTAGGTGTTGCGTCTCTAGGTTGTGTGACAAGTGATAGTAAAGGAAATATATTGTTGGCAACAAAAGCAGCTAATGGTAAATCCTTCTCTATCTATAAAACTTCATCTGTAACTACAGCTCCAACTTTATTGACATCTTATACCAACAATACAAGTCTGGATATGGGTACAAAAGTATCTGTACAGGGCGATATCAATACAAATGCCGCTATCATCGCTACGTGTGACGGAACAGCCTCGTCCGGTTCTAATACATTTGTTCGCTGGATTATAACAGACGGTGTATTGGGAAGTCCTGAAGTAGTATCGGTAAATGGTGTTGGCTATTGGGGATCTCCTGTGTCAAATACCAAGGTTGTCACCAAGGGAACTACTGCACAAAGCGATTATTTCTTATCCTATTATGATCCTAACGTACTTTATTGGGTGAATGGAACAAGTAATAATGCGTCCAAGTCTTTATCCAATTCGGACAATGGCAATTCCTGGGCAATGAATAATAATTGTCTGGATGCAAGAACGTTCAATAATGCACAGTATCTTGTATTGGTATCTACGGCTCACTTCCCGCAATGGGGCGGCACTCCGTATTTATATATGTACGATGTAACCTCGGACGGATCGTTCACTGGTACGGTATCTACTTCAGATGCTTTGACATTCAATCCTTCACTTTCTTCGTTCGGTTCTGCAGATGGTGTAGCGGCAACAGGTGATGTACTGCTTGCTCCGACTACAGATGGTTATAAACTTCGTCTTTACTATGTTGACAACAACTGTAAGATTATCGGAGGGTATGAATTTGATTGTATCGACAAATAATTAATGTGTTTCAAAAGAGTTACTGACATTAATAAACATATATAATATGAGAAATCTTTTTAAAATATTATTATTGACGTTTTGCGGAATGGTTGCTATCACTTCATGTAGTGATGATTCTGATGGAATCCCCGGATGGCCCTGGAATGATAATTCAACAGAGGAACCGGAAAATCCGGATGTAACAGAAATCAAGCCACGCTATGTCTGGATTGATGCGGCAGCTAATTTTCCGGATTATGCGAATAATAAGGAGAATATCTCCATAGATATGGTGAAAATTAAAAATGCAGGATTTACTGACATCATTGTTGATGTGCGTCCCACTACAGGAGATGTTTTGTTTAATACTACCGCGGTAGATCAGGTGAAGCGAATGGATGTGTGGGGAAGTTCGGGTTATGTATATTATGAACGTACTGAAACCTGGGATTACTTACAGGCATTTATAGATGCAGCCAGAAGCCAGGGATTGAAAGTGCACGCATCAGTCAATACTTTCGTCGGTGGTTACTTATGTCCCTATAACCTCGGATCAGATGGAATACTGTTTCGTGATGACTCGAAAAAGGAATGGGCAAGTGTGGCTAATCTCGCTGACGGTCTGACAAATACGATGGATTTGTTGAATGACGAGACCGATTATGGAGCTAAATTTCTGAATCCGGCTAACGATGATGTGCAGAACTTCGTTTTGCAGTTACTGGGTGACCTGGCTAAATATGACTTGGATGGAATAATTCTGGACCGTTGCCGTTATGACGATTATGGCTTGGAAAGTGATTTCTCGGCTGTTTCTAAACAGAAGTTTGAAGAGTACATTGGGGAAACGGTTGCTCATTTTCCGGAAGACATTATGGCATCAGGCACAGATAAGATACCTTCAGATCAGCCTGCCTATTTCAAGAAATGGTTGGAATTTCGTGTAAAAGTGATTCACGACTTTATCGTCAAAGCACGTGAGAAAGTAAAATCCGTAAATTCAGAAATCAATTTTGGAGTGTATGTAGGCGCATGGTATTCCAGTTATTATACTTCGGGAGTAAATTGGGCAAGTCCTAAATATGACACCTCAGCTTACTATCCTAAATGGGCTACTGCAGATTATAAGAACTATGGTTATGCCGATCATCTGGATTATATATTCTTAGGTGCTTATGCATCTGTCGATAAGATTTATGGTAGCGGCGAATGGACAATGGAGGGATTTTGCAAAAACGGTCGCGAGTTGCTGAAAGGTGACGTTCCCTTCTCCGGAGGTCCGGACATAGGCAATAGTACCGGATGGACTAACGGTGGACAAGCCGCTAAAATACCTGATGCCATCGACGCATGTATAAACAACAGCGACGGCTTCTTCGCATTCGATCTCTGTCATATCAAGATGTACGATTATTGGAGCGCTTTCAAGACAGGATTTGATAACTATCTGGAGTCCGTTCAAAAATAGAAAGTTGATAATTCAATCTGAGAATATACTCAATACAAGTATTCTCCTTTCTATTCATAGCACTAAGTCTGAGCCGCAAGGTTCAGACTTAATGTTAATGAATTGCCTTATTTGTATAAAGAACAATAGATAACTATGAAAATATATTTATTACAACTTGTCATTTTGATGAGTTTGAGTTTGAACTTGCAGGCTCAAAATTTATCCGGTAGTATTCGTGGAAAGGTAACCTGCCATGGGAAAGGACTTCAAGGAGTAGTAGTAACGGACGGAATCGACTGTGTTCTGACTAATAAGTCGGGCGAATACGCGCTTGCTCCTCAAAGAGATGCCCGGTTTGTTTACTTATCCGTACCTTCCGGTTATCTGCCGAAAACAGAAAAGACCATTCCTTTATTCTATCAACAAATAGAGATGGATAAACAAGACGGATATAATTTTGAGTTGATGAAGAATCCTCAAAATGATATGAATCATCTGTTTCTGGTACAGGCTGATGCGCAAGTCACTTCCGAAGACGATGTGAAAGCCTATGGCAGATTCCTGCAAGACATAAAAGAATATGTACAGCTTTATTCGGGCAAAAGAGACATATTCGGTATCGATTGTGGAGACATCGTGGGCGATACCCCTTCTTTGTATCCATCTTACATTAATACCGTATCTACTCTGGACTTTCCCATTTATCGTGCTATCGGCAACCATGACATGACCTACGGAGGACGTACTTTTGAGTACTCGTACCGTACTTTTGAAAGTTACTTTGGCCCCATCTACTATTCGTTTAATAAAGGAAAAGCCCATTACATTGTACTCGACAATTGTTTCTATGTCAATCGTGACTACCAATACATCGGATATATTGATGAACGGACTTTTGCATGGCTGGAAAAAGACCTTTCGTATGTGTCCAGGGATAAGCTGGTATTTGTGGTCATGCACATTCCTTCCAGCCTTCAGAAAAAGTTAAGATATAATACTCTGGATCAGGATGAAACGGTGAATACAGCTGCACTATATGAACTCTTGGAAGGTTATAATGCACATATCATTTCCGGGCATACCCATTTCAATACGAACGTTTGTTTCAATGATTCGTTGATGGAGCATAATACGGCAGCAGTGTGTGGTACTTGGTGGCGTGCGGATATCAATGTAGACGGAACTCCCAGAGGTTACGGTATATATGAAGTGAACGGAGATCAATTGAAGTGGATTTACAAAAGCGCAGGTTATCCGCTGGAGTACCAGTTTCATGCCTATCCGACAGGATCATCGGATGAATATCCTTCTGATATTATAGCCAATGTATGGAACTGGGATGATCTGTGGAAGGTAGAATGGTATGAGAATGGACAAAAGATGGGCGAAATGCAAAAGTACAAAGGATATGATCCTATGGCAAAAGCCATCTGTTCGGATAAGGAAAAGGTGAAATATGACTGGATATCTCCGGTTCTCACCGAGCATCTCTTTCATGCAACTCCCCATGATCCAAACGCAAGGATAGAGATTAAAGTGACTGACCGTTTCGGTAATGTATATACTCAAACTATTGAAAACAAATAAACTAAAATCATATGTTCAGAAACAGATACTTTTGGCTACTTATAAGTTTGTTCTTCGTTCTGAAAACGGAAGCTAAAGTAACCCTGACCTCCATTTGGGGAGACAACATGGTGTTGCAGCAACAAGCAGAAGTTACTTTTCGCGGAATGGCTACTCCCGGAAAACGTGTATATGCTTCCGCTTCGTGGAATCATCGGAAAATCTATGCAGATTGTGACCGGAATGGGCAGTGGGCGCTGGCTCTTCCGACTCCGGAAGCCGGCGGACCATATACCATTACTTTTTCGGACGGAGAAGAGCTGACCTTAAAAAATATACTGATCGGTGAAGTCTGGTTCTGCTCCGGACAGTCGAATATGGAAATGCCGGTAAAAGGGTTCCGCGGACAACCGGTCTATGGTTCGCAACCCTATATCGTGTCCGCTAATCCTAAACGACCATTAAGACTTTATACCGTAAAGAACAATTGGAGCACGACTCCGAAAGAAGAAGGAATAGACGGACAATGGAGTGAAGCATCTTCGGAAAAAGTGGCCGATTTCAGTGCAACAGCTTACTTCTTCGGCAATCTGTTGCAACAATCCTTGGATGTGCCTGTAGGATTAATACATTGCTCCTGGAGTATGTCAAAGATCGAAGCATGGATGGACAGAGAAACCTTATCTCATTTTTCCGAAGTAACCTTGCCGGATACAAATCAGGATAAATTCGAATGGGCTGCCGGGACGCCTACCCTGTTGTGGAACGCAATGGTAAATCCGTGGAAAGGATTCCCTGTCAAAGGAGTTATCTGGTATCAGGGCGAGGCGAATACTCCCGATCCTGCTCTTTATAAAAAGCTTTTTCCCGCCATGGTTTCTCAATGGAGAAATTTCTTTCATAATGCTGAAATGCCATTTTATTATGTCCAGATTGCTCCCTGGAAGTCCGAAGGGAATGAGATGCTGGACTGGGCATGGTTCCGTCAATGTCAGTTGGAGCTGATGAAGGAAGTTCCCGGAGTGGGAATGGTGACCACCGGAGACGCAGGCAGCGAACTCTTTATACATTCACCTTATAAGATTAAGGTTGGAGAACGGTTAGCTTATTGGGCATTGGCCCAGACATACGGCCGAAAAGGATTCCAATATTCCGGTCCTGTCTACAAGACCTATCGTATCCAGGGAAATGCCGTAGAAATAGACTTTGAATATGGAGAGGAAGGACTGACTCCGGAAAATCAGAATGTAAAAGGTTTTGAGATCGTAGGTTCCGATGGTATATTCCGACCTGCGAAGGCGGAGATCATCAATGGCACATCTACTGTGAAAGTATGGAATGATTCTGTTAGTGACCCGACAGAAGTCCGCTACTGCTTCCGGAATTATATGCAGGGCGAATTATGCAATAACGCCGGGCTTCCGGCTTCTCCTTTCCGGATCGTCATCAAAAAGAAACCGGCCTTAATGTGGATTGATGCTGAAGCAAACTTTGAGCGCTTCAGTCATAAAGATTCGATTGATTATTACTTGGGAAAAATCAAATCGCTGGGCTTTACACATACGGTTGTCGACATTCGCCCGATCACAGGAGAAGTTTTATATAAAAGTGAATATGCTCCGCAAATGAAAGAATGGAAAGGAGCCAAAGCCGGTGATTTTGACTATCTGGGATACTTTATCAAAAAAGGACACGAACTGGGACTGGAGATACACGCCTCATTAAATGTATTCTGCGCCGGACACAACTATTTTGACCGTGGAATGGTATATAGCGGACATCCGGAATGGGCTTCGATGGTGTACACTCCCGATAAAGGAATCATTCCAATCACCGAAGAGAAGCATAAATATGGTGCCATGATCAATCCTTTGAACGAAGAATATCGTACCCATATCCTGAATGTTCTGAAAGAAGTCGTGACCAAATATCCCGACCTGGACGGTCTGATGCTCGACCGGGTACGTTACGATGGAATAACCGCTGATTTTTCTTCATTGTCACGTGAGAAGTTTGAAGAATACATAGGTAAAAAAGTCGCAAACTTCCCCGAAGATATTTTCCGTTGGACTAAAAATGCAGATGGGAAATACACAACGCAACCAGGAAAATATTTCCGGAAATGGCTGGAATGGCGAACTAAAAACATTACTGATTTCATGGCGCTTGCCCGTAAAGAAGTCAAGGCAGCCAACCCTGACGTTTCTTTCGGCACATACACCGGTGCCTGGTATCCATCTTATTATGAAGTAGGCGTAAACTTTGCTAGCAAAGAATATGATCCGGGCAAAGACTTTAGCTGGGCAACACCCGAATATAAAAATTATGGCTATGCCGAGCTGATAGACCTTTATGCTACCGGTAATTATTATACGGACATAACCATCGAGGAATACAGAAAAACGAACCGGAGTATCTGGAACGAAACTGATTCGCAGGCTCAATCCGGTACGTGGTATTGTGTAGAAGGCTCATGTCAGCATTTACGTCAGATATTGAAAGGTAATAAATTTATGGGAGGTATTCTGGTGGACCAGTTCTATGACAACCCCGCCAAACTTTCGGAAACGATAGAGATGAACCTTCGCCGTTCGGACGGATTAATGGTATTTGACATCGTACATATCATTACCAAAAATCTGTGGAAAGAAGTAGAGGAAGGAATGAAAAGAGGAGGCTCCTTATGAATAACCGGGCCTATGCATTAGACGCTTTGAGAGGATATGCGATTATTACGATGGTACTTTCTGCTACCATCGTAACGCAGGTGCTTCCCGGTTGGATGAGTCATGCGCAGACGCCGCCACCCGATCATATATTCAATCCTTCTTTGCCCGGCATTACATGGGTAGACCTTGTTTTTCCTTTCTTCCTGTTTGCGATGGGAGCAGCTTTCCCTTTTTCCATAGGTAAGCGTGCAGAGAAAGGTGACTCTAAACTGAAATTAGTATATGAAGCGGTGAAACGTGGAGTACAACTGACTTTCTTTGCCATCTTCATTCAGCATTTTTATCCGTATGTGCTGAGTTCTCCGCAGGACATCAGAGCCTGGTTGCTGGCTATTCTTTGCTTTACGGTTCTGTTTCCGATGTTCATGCGCATTCCTTTGAAAATGCCGGACTGGGCACATACCGGCATAAAGATAGCTGCATACGGAATGGCAGTAATCATGATGCTTACTACTTCTTATGCTGATGGAAGAACGTTCAGTCTGTATTTTAGTAATATTATTATTCTGTTGTTAGCCAATATGGCCCTCTTCGGTTCTGTGCTCTACATTTTTACGATGCATAACCGATGGTTGCGTTTGGGCGTTTTATTGCTGCTGATGGCTGTCATTTTGGGAAGTACTGTCGAAGGTTCCTGGACACAGGTGGTATTCAATTATACTCCTTTGCCCTGGATGTATCGGTTTGATTATCTGAAATATCTGTTTATTGTAATTCCCGGCAGTATTGCCGGTGAGTACTTGATGGAATGGATGAAGGGCCGAAAAGATACCGAACAGCCGGCTTCACCGCAATACCGTAAGATAGGAATTGCGCTGCTGATATTGACTATGGTGATTATTGTATTCAATCTCTATGGGCTTTATACCCGTATGCTGACAGTGAATTTATTAGCGACACTTGTGCTGTTATTGATTGGCAAATTGGTATTCTTACATCCGAGAGAAGGAATCGCTTTGTTATGGAAAAAGTTGTTTAATGCCGGAGCATATCTTCTTCTTTTGGGGCTATGTTTTGAACCTTTTCAAGAAGGTATCAAGAAAGATCCTGCCACTTTTAGCTATTTCTTTGTAACTTCCGGTCTGGCATTCCTTGCGCTCTTATTCTTAAGTATTGTTTGTGATTATTTCAGATGTGTGCGAAGTAGCCGCTTTCTTGTTATGTCGGGGCAGAATCCGATGATTGCTTACGTGGTTGGTGATTTATTCATTATGCCGTTGGCTAATATACTGGGAGTTGCCTCGCTGTTGTCTTACTTCCAGCAGAATGCGTGGCTTGGGTTCCTTCAGGGAGTAATCATTACGTCTTTAGCTGTTTTGGTAACGATGTTTTTTACTAAGATCAAGTGGTTTTGGAGAACTTGACATCATTCAATAGATATACCGACAGTATAATAACAGGCATTAAAAATAAATTGAGTAGAAAGCAAAATGATAGATAAACTGCAAAACAGGAAACATAATTTCCTTATTTTCCTATTTTTTACTATCTCTATCTTTTGATAAATGAGTAAAGATAGAAAAAGATATGCATACGATCTTGAATTAATATGCATGATTATGAATAAACGAGCGGTCATTTGCATAAAAAACACCGTATAGTTTGAAATAAACATAAGGTTGATTGAGCTAAAACATAAGGTTGATTGTAAATAAACATAAGGTTGCTTTTAAAGGAACGTCCCATTGCTTTAAAAGGAACGCTGAGTCCGTTTAAAAGGAGCACATTTTAGCTCTAAAATGATGGGTATCTTATTTATTAGACTTTGTTTTAGGATGAAAAATATTAATCAGAATGATGCAAAGTAATATAAAAAAGAGAGATATTACAGAATAGTATGAAAAATAACGCAAAAAGAATGCATATAGATATATATTCGCAATAAAGTGATTTCCTGTAATGACAAATCTCTGTCATTTTATTCTCTATCCTGTGTAATGATGGAAATACGCCCGTTAGAGAGTTTATAATTATCAAAATGACAAAATGCCATTTTGATAATTATATAACATGGTAAGTCTTAATAAAATGATTCCTTTTTCAATGGCCATCCTGTGATAGTTGACATATAAGGAATCAATGACATAGCCATTTTCATTTGCCCTTTATAATTGGGATGCCATACTGCTCCTAGGTCTGTAGTCGGATCGCAAAGGCCTTCGGGAAGAACTGCTATATAAACTTTCTTATCATTCAAGTCTTTGCGCATACGCTCCATGTATTGAACGATCTGCCGTTGAGCAATAGCCGGACTGATGCATAATATAGGGACATCTCCGTAATTTGCACGAAGACGACTTATCAGTAACTTATAAGCATGAATAAACTCATCTTCCAACGGATATATATTGGTGGAAAAATCATTACTCCCTAAATTAACAACAACCAAATTGGGTTTGTATGTTTTAAAGTCCCATTTCTTATCCAAATTCATATCAAATGTATTCAGCATACGATCTTTCATTGTCACGGCAGATATTCGGACGGAATCTCCATAATTGCGGACTACCCCGCGTCCGGAATGTGCAATAAGCGTATAATCGGCATTAAAATAGCGGGCGATAATAGTGGCATAAGATAAGTTGCAATTCTCCGTTTCAGCTTTATAAGGTTCGCTACGGTCTTTCCCTTCTACACCATAGCCACACGTCAGCGAGTTGCCGATAAATTCGATATGTCTGGACGGGCACTCCGTTTCTTTCATCAGTTCTCCTTTATTATGAAGCACAAATTGATGAATGGTTGTCTTTCCCCATTCCCCTTCCGTACGTTTTTGAATCAATACATGATGGATGCCTTTATCCATGCCGGAAATGAAATTAATCAAAGTATCTTTACCGGATACTTTTACCGTTTTGTGTAAAAGGCTGTCTACAAAAACATTGTAATAATTAATACCAGTATCTGAAATCTTCATAGACAATTCTCCTCCCGAAAGTCGGGTACGAAGATAAGTACCGGTCCAGTCGAAAGAAACAGAACCATCACTCTGTATTTCCGTACGTCCCACGTAAGAAACGTTTTCATCATTAGCTTTATAGTATCTGTTCTTTGTAGTTTGAGCATTTACATCTTCAAACAACAGACAGAGGCTAACCAGAACTAACACATTTTTCCACATATCGTTTTCTAAATTAATCAAAGGTAATCACACAACTTCCGGACCCGTCGGATACAATTTTAAGTCCTTTGGCTGTTACTTTATTACCGGTAATTGTTATTGATTTACTTTTCTCTATAATCGTAAAAGACTTCTTTGTATAATCGACAGGCAACTGTATTGTCCTGTCGACGCTCTTCTTGCAATCTATAAAAAGGACCTTTTTATTATCTATAACACCCTCATAACACAGCAAATCATCATCATCAGAAACAGGAGACTTAAACCAGGTATACACTCCACTCCAATGAATAATATCCCCCTTTTTGTGTTCTCTATCAGCTATAATCTTGTGGTACGTCTTATTGCTGGAATTTCCTATGAATATAATATCATCATCTGATATTTCTTCATGATTTCCCAATCCATCGGCAAACAGATAAGAAGATTGATACGCATTTGCGCTTTTCTCAATGAAACGGCGAAATGACGGATACTCTTTCTTTGTAAAGGTAGAAACATCCTTTTGTACTGTCCAGTCCACATACTTGCCATTGGCAGTTAATGTATGTGTCTCCTTGTCAAACATAGATTGCATTCCGTAATACATTTGTACTGTCACGGGAGACTCATTTTGAAATTCATGAGTAACCAAGACTTGAATGTTATTTCTATAAATAGAATAATTGACAGTCTCAATACATAAGATCTCATTCAGAAGTGTTTTTCCACTACTGGTATCGGCTTTGGAAGGGTTCATTATTTCATTGATTACTTCAATCTTTATCTCTTTTGTCAGAGTCGACAGATCTGTCTTTATTTCTTTTCCGCCTATATAAATACGATAACCGATATTGCGGGCAGTTTGAGTAACTTCATCCAGATAGGGATGATTTCCTCCACACCACCCGTATCCGGTTATATTAAAAGGACCGATATTGTCACTGTAAGCCAGATTCAGAAGAGAAGTCGGAGAAGCATCGGGCAAAGTGGCAGGAGCAGGCATATTGTTGTCAATTGTTCCTACTCTATAAAATGTGAACAGTTCATTGAACATACACTTCTTGAACCAATAAAGAATATCGGTTTTGGCATCTAACTTGGCTGATATATATAAATCTTCGCCGGTTATTTTCACTCTCATTTCTTCAGATATCGTTTCAGTCCCGGGAGAGTCTTCTTCTGCAGAAGGCTTATCCGGGAGTCCGGAAGAAATTCCCGAATCTCCATTCGAACAGGCTACTAAGTGCCAGGATAAAAATACGAATGCAAGGATTAAACGTTTCGTCATGGCTTCTATCTTTATTTTAATTCAAATTTGAGAACATCTTTGATATCCATAGCTGATGCTGCTATGATAGCTTCAAATTTGCCCGGTTCGCAAATCCATTCATGTCTTTCCGCATCAAAAAAGCTTAATGCCTCTTTATCAATAGACAAAGAAACTATTTTTTCTTCACCCGGCATTAATTTTACTTTCTTAAATCTCTTTAATTCTTTCACCGGGCGGGGAAGAGAAGACTTTATGTCTCTGATATAAAGCTGAACAATTTCCTGTCCTTCACGGTTCCCTGTGTTCTTGACAGCTAAACTGAAAGTTATTGTTTCGTCAACTGACATGACTTTCTTGTCTGCTATTAGTTTTCCATATTCGAATGTAGTATAGCTCAGTCCGTGTCCAAAGGGAAAAAGAGGCTTTACCTTCTTCTGCTTGTCAGTCCAGCGATATCCCACAAAGATGCTTTCATCATAAGAGACATCAATGCTGTCTCCCGGATATGCCTTCATTGCGATAGCGCCATTATCTTCCAGTCGCGCCGGGAAAGTGAAAGGTAATTTGCCGGACGGATTCACATCACCGAAGAGAATCGATGCAATCGCATTTCCTGCCTCTGTGCCACCATACCATGCTTGCAGAATGCCGGGTACTTGCTTTATCCAAGGCATAGCCACTGCATTTCCGCTGACTAAGATCACGACTGTATGAGGATTGACTGTGGCAAGTTCCTCAATCAATCTGTCCTGTCCGTAAGACAAATTGAGAGATTGCCTGTCACTACCTTCCGCATCCTGACCGCCTTCTTTATTCAGCCCGCCAATGAACAAGACAATATCTGCATTTTTTGCTGCCTCTACAGCCTCAATACGCAATTTGTCCTGATTATCTTCTGCATTAGAAGTATAACCGGTCGCATAGTTTACTTCGAAATCCTTACCCGCACGCTGCTTAATTCCAGCCAGAGGAGAGACCTCATATTTTACCTTTAAGGAGGAGGACCCTCCTCCTATAGTCATTGCTTTAGCTGCATTTTCTCCAACTATTACTATTTTCTTTATCTTACCAGATTCTATTGGTAAAACAGACGCTTCGTTTTTCAGAAGTACAATACCTTCTTGAGCTATCTTCCTTCCTGCCAGCGCATGATCCTCTGTCCCAAATGTCCCCAAAGGACGATCTTTGGACATATTGGTGCGAAAGACAAGGCGTAAAATACGACGGACTTTATCATCCAGTTCTTTCGTTCCGACTTTCCCTTCTTTTAGTAATCGCAGGTAGGGATTAGCCAAGTAATAATTATCATAAGCATTGCTCGCTCCCCAGTTTAAGCCATTTGTCCAACTGCCAAATTCCATATCCAGTCCGTTAAAGACAGACTCTTTGGTATCATGAACTCCGCCCCAATCGGATACAACCACTCCGTCAAACATCCATTCTTTTTTTAGTATATCATTCAATAAATACTGATTGTGGCAACAGTGCTCTCCCTTGTATTTATTATATGCTCCCATGATAGCCCATGCACCGCCCTCTTGTACAGCAGCCTTAAAAGCGGGCAGATAGATTTCGTATAAGGCCCTATTGTCTACTTTCACATTGATATGCCCCCTGTGCAGTTCTTGATTGTTTAATGCGAAATGTTTCACACATGCGGCTACTCCATTCTTCTGAACTTCCTGGATATAAGGGACCACCATTCGGGATGTCAAATACGGATCTTCGCCCATATATTCGAAATTGCGTCCGTTCAACGGAAGTCGATAGATGTTGACACCGGGTCCTAACAATACATTTTTGTTACGGTATCTTGCTTCTTCTCCAATACTTTTTCCGTAGAGGGCAGCCATTTCCGGATTCCATGTCGCAGCAAGTGCGGTCAATGCCGGAAAAGCGATACATGAATCATTTGTCCATTGGGCACCATACCATTCATCCCACATGACTTCTTCTCTGATACCATGCGGACCGTCGGTCATCCAGTTCTCCGGAATACCCAGACGGGGAACCCCTGGAGAACTAAATTTTGATTGTGCATGAAGCATTGCTACTTTCTCTTCAGTAGTCATACGTTTCAATGCATCTTCTACTCTGTCTTCAATGGGCTGATTCACATCTTGATAAGCAGGAGTCTGCGCCATGACAGATGATGCCAGAAAAGGCATAATTGCTATGATATTTCTTAATTTCATTGTTTTGTTATTCTTGTCCGGGTAAACAGTATAAATATAATATGCTGATGGAATTTGCCATCAGCATATTATCCAAATGATTATTATAAGCCTAAGAAAGCTGTCGGTGCATCTGTGGTTATCAGATCAAAACCATTGTCAATACACCATTGCATCTCAGAAGGGATATTTACAGTCCATACATTGGAGGTCATCCCTGAATTTTTCAGATCTTTCAACCAATCCGGATTTTTATGATAAGCCCAATAATTGTAATCTGCCCCGGTAGCTCCCAATTGTTTCAGTTCCTTGGGCGAAATATCTTGTCCCAAATACAAAATTGGAGTTTTAGGAGGTGCCAGACGTATAAACTCACACATCACATGACGGGAAAAAGAGATGTATTCTACTCTGTGAGTCAGTTTTTTCTCTTCTACCAACTTTAGGATCATTTCAACGGCTTTCGTTTCACGTTCCGGAGTACTGAGGGGTTTCATCTCCAGTATCAGATGTATTTTAAGTTTTTTCGCTTTATCAAGGAACTGCTCTAAAGTAGGCATATTCTCCCCATTGCTTAACTTTAAAGTGCGTAGCACGGCAGAAGATGTTTTCTCCAGAGAGTATCCGTCATGCCATCCGTCATGATTCAACATCAACTCATCGTCAGCTGTCAGCCATACATCAAATTCCGAACCGTAACAACCTATTGAATCAGCTTTCACTAAAGCTGCTAGCGAGTTCTGTGCAGATCCGGGTGTATTCCAGAACCCACGATGGGCAATAACTTTGGTCTGATGAGATTCTTTTTTTTGCTTGCCACGTCTTGATACAATCAGATTAGCCAGTCTGTCCATGACTTCATGATCTTTCGGGTTCGTTGATTTATACATATCAAGAACAGCATGATTGCCACTATAATAGGCCATTGCAGATGTACGGAAGGCTTGTTGTCTTTCAAAATGATCAATATACGCTACCAGACGATTATAAAACGAATCCTTGGCATCAAACAATGCTCTTTCGTCAAATTCAAGTTCCATCCCCATGTTCAGAGTAGCGGCAGACTGACATGCTTCTTCCAGTCTTTTATCGGGAATAGAGGCTTTAAAAAAGTGATTCGGTTGTTGATAAGCGATATCAAAGCCTAATTCTCTCCATTGGTTGTAGCCTTTTGCCTGCCAATACGGAATCCAGCAAAATGTTTTGTTCTTCGAATGAATATACTTACTTAATGGAACTGACAGATCTTTGGTGAAATCAATATCCTCTGCCAGCCAGTAGAAACCGGATAGTTTCAGATGTTTGTATTTAGCCTGCTTGAATCGCTTCATTAACTCATCAATATACCAGCGGGTGGCCTTTACCTGATCCTCTTGCCTAGAGAAGTCCATTGGCTCACCATCCACTTCTCCCCAATCTTTTTGTCCGGGAAGAACTTCCGGAAGACATAGTACTATCTGATGAGTAAAATCCGGTTTTCCGATTTCTTTAATCTGTGTTCCGATACATTGGTCTAAGGCAGACAGCGCTTTACCATCTTCAAAAAGACGATCCAATAACCATAGCCATTCTGTTTTTCTTGCATTTTTGTCCGAATAGCGTGTTGCAAAGCCACAGCCTTTTCCGTCTGTGAACTCCAAAAACAAGAATCCGTCAAATAACCAGTCTTTATGTCCATCTGCAAATTGGTGTACCACATAGGGGAGAAATTGATCCGAAGTCCAGTCAATACGATGCACTCCTCCTTGGTAAATAAGTGCCAGATCTTTTATTTTATCTTGTCTATATCCTTTATCTATGGATAGTGCATGGCTATCCATAGTCATAAATAACAGACAGAAACATATCAATCCTTTAAGATAAAGTGAGAAATAGTTCATAATTTTCATGTTTTTAATTACATACCCCAAGCATAAACTTCACCAAGGCTGACTCTCAGTCCGTCATAAGTCGGATAGGTATCAGTTATTACAAAACGAATGTATCTGGCTTGTGTTGCAGGAACGTCCATATTAACGTTGGGTTCTCCGATTTTGGGAGAAGTCCAGTCTTTTAATTTGACCCAATTCTCGTTATCGATACTGGCTTCTACATAACCGGCTTTCGATGTGCCTGCCCAAACGTGTGCCGCTGGTGCAACGGGGTTGGCAAATCCAAATCTGAATAATGTATATTCTTTCCCCATGTCAAACACAAAGTAATAGGGCAAGGGTTCTTTTACATCCCATCGGCATAGCCATTGTGTACCAGGATTATTGTCTATCAGTGACTCCACTCCCCATCCCATATTCAAATACCATCCGCCGTCTTGGGTACAACAGTTGTTGAAATCTATAACACTCCATCCTTTCTTGTCTATTGGGTCCGGTTGGAATTTAACTGTGTACAGTTTGGCTGCGGCATCAGGATTTATGCCATATTTAGAAACGGAAGTAATACGAAGTGGAAGTACATAGTCACCAAATAAATAAGTACCCTCTTCTGGTATTAACCCTTTCTTGTGATATTTAATTTTAATGAATGTCTCCTCCATGCCTGCCAATATAACTCCCTTGTTATCTACTGTAAAGGAGCTCTCCGGCAACATTTTATAGGCTGTGCCATGAGCGGTATTATAATTAGCCACTAACTCAGGATCTACTTCAATCTGAAAAGAAATATCTTCGTCATTAGAATAATTAGTTCTTATCTTGACAAACAGTTCTCTTTCATTCAAATCGCCGAAGGTCGGCATGAAATCAGTAACCGGACTCATACCGGGAACGTCCATTTGCAAATAAGGTTCCTTCATGGTAGGTACAATAATCGTTTTCAGTCTCTCATTATCTGCTGAGATTGAATTTTGTACTACACTCATTTGTATGGGCAAACCATATTCCTTTCCCGTAGAAAGAAGATCGGATAGACGATCGGCATTCCATTTAATATCAAAAGCTTTCCGATAGTCGGAATTGCTGAGACGCAGAGTAGGCTGAAGAATGGTATAACAATCGGAAGGCAATAATTGGATCGATGCTCCGTTATCCGTATTATAACTCTGAAGTATAGTCTCGTCAACAGAAATGGAAACTTCCGCCTCCTGCTTTCCTTTCCCACTTTTGATAACAAATAATTGGTAGGGGGTATTCATGCCACGGAATACTTCCGTTTCCGTATAGGTAGAATGTAATAGCCCGATTTGATCATTAACCATGAGATTTTCACGCTCATCAGTACACGCCGATGCAATAAAAAGTGCAGCGGCTATGAATTGTATTGTCTTATGTTTTTTCATATTTATATCCATTACATATGTTTACCATCCGTAATTCTGAGTAATATTCTTCATTTCACTCAATTGTTCTTGATTGATAGGGAAGAAATAATGCTTAGGCTCAAATACTCGGGGACCACCTTTCCATACATTAGATGTGCGCGACCAAGAATCTTCGTATGAAGTGGCTAATAAATTAAGAGAATATTCCGGTCCGGGAAACTCTTGCTGGGCAATCATCCAGCGACGGGCATCATAATATCGGTGTCCCTCAAAGGCTAATTCTACCATGCGTTCCTTTTGAATCAGTGTCCGCAACAAATCCTTATTGCCTTTCACTTCCGGATACGCTGTTTCGAGAGCATTTAAACCGGAACGTTCGCGAACAAGGTTGATATACTTCAATGCTTCCGTTTCGTTGCGTTCGGGTTTCTCATTGCAAGCCTCAGCATAATCAAGATATATTTCGGCTAAACGGAAATAGGGCCAGAATACGGTTCCCCAACTGCCACTCTCTGTATTAAGAGCAGGATCGAGCGAGCGTCTCCACATATATCCGACTTTAACACAATCTCCGGATTCTACGTACGAGGATGTTCCTCCTGTAAAAAATGTAACTTGCTTTATGCCTTTATATTGATTGATCCAATAGAAACCGTTCGGAAATACGGAAGCATAAAAACGGGCATCACGTCCGACGCAGCTATTATGCGCTTTAAATCCAGGTGCAAAACTGGCTCCCGGTTGCTTAAAGTTTTCTGTAAAACCGGTATTTGTATACCCCGATTGAGCATCAATTAATGGAGTCCCGTTATTGTCATATCCGGTAACAGGATATCTTCCGGATTTAGCCATCGGATAAGTATCTACTAATTTCAGAGATGGGCAGAAACCACCATTACCATATTCACAGACTCTGGGAGGCATACATCGGCTATACAGATAAAAACCGATATTCCCGAGTCCTGTATTAGTCGGATTGCGTCCCCAGGCACCCCAGATCGTTTCTTTGTTCCACTCTTCAAAAAGAACTCCCTGATAAGATTTGATTGCACGTAGTAAAGGGTCTGCTTCAGTCTGGTCTTTGTACAATTCATAGATGTTCATATCTATAACATCTTTGGCAGCTTTAGCGGCTTTTTCCCATTTTTGAGGATCGGGACTCTGCGGAAAAAGGAAATCACCACGCAGATTCTTCATTTGTCCTTTATAAAGATCGCATCCATTATACAACGGACTGGCAGCATAGAGCAGTAAGCGTGCTTTGGCAGCCATTGCCGCTCCTTTGGTGATACGTCCTGCCCATTTTGTGAAATCGCTGATCTCTATAGGAAGTTCCGCAATAGCTTTATCATATTCTTCAGCTATGAAATTTACGTTTTCATCAACTGTATGGCGGTCTATCGTTTCCGGTTTTATAAGTTCATCCGATTCTATGTCTCCCCAAATATACACAGGACCATATTGGCGGAATAGTTCAAAGTAATAATAAGCTCGTAGAAAACGTGCTTCTGCTTTCATGATACGTCTCGTTTCAGAGTCAATCTCCAGGCATTCGTCAACATGATTCATGAATATACTAGCTTGCTTAATGCCTGTATACTTGGTTTTCCATATATTATAGTTTGGAGTAGAAGGTCCCCATGATCCATTATTGAAAGAGAGATAGTTGACCCACTGATACCAGGAAAACATGGCTTCATCACTGCGAGGAACTGCGCTTCCTTCTTCCAGATATTCATATTCCCGCGGCAAGTAGCTATAGACGTGCGCTAAATACTGTTCGGTAGAGACACGCTTACTAAAGGTTTCGTCCTGTGTAAGCTGATCGAGCAAAGTCACATCCAGATAATCGTTGCATGATACAAGGCTGAATGCAATAGTGAAGTATAGGAATATTCCTAAAATTCGTATCTTCTTATTCATAGTTCTGATATGCTTTAAAAGTTAAGATTAAGACCTAAGGTGATTGTTCTCATCTGAGGATATATATTTCCATAGTTGGAATCTAGTTCCGGATCCCATAATTTAAATTTGCTGAATGTCAAAAGGTTGACACCCTGTGCATAGACACGAATCGAAGACATACCCAGACGTTTATAAATATTCTTTGGAAGAGTATATCCTATCTCTACATTTTTCAAACGAAGAAAACTCATATTACGTTGCCAGTAGGTGGAGGGTTGAAGATTATTCTCTACCTTGCTCATCGAAAGCCGTGGATAAGTAGCGTTAGGATTGGGGTTGCTAGTCGTCCAACGTTTTTCGGCTACGTCTGCATAAATCTGACCTAAACGCTCTATATTATCAGAGGCACCATAAAGAGCGTCTCCACCGATAATACGAGTCACATTCCCTACACCCTGCATAAACAGAGAAGCATCAAATCCTTTCCAGCCCAGACTGATACCAAATCCATAATTGATTTCCGGTACGTCCGTATAACCAATCGCTACCTTATCGTATGCGTCGATAACATTATCACCATTGATGTCTTTATATTTAACATCACCGGGACGAACATTTCCAAAGTTTTGTTTGGGGCTATTGGCTATATCTTCTTCAGATTCAAAGAGGCCGAGAGCTATAAGACCGCGTTGCTGGCGGTAGGCAAATCCTGCCTCACTCTGGTAAGGCCATACAGGAGTCGGTTTATCATCATACAACTTTTTATTTCGATTGTAAGTGAAATTGGCACGGGCAGAGACATACCAGTCATTAAATCGCTGTTCATACTCCATAGAACCATCGAAACCTTGATTTTTCATTTCGCCAAGATTCACGTACTGGGTTTCATTAAGACCGACGATTGAAGGAACACTTTCTTGCTGAATATAGATACCGGTACGTTTTTCATAAAAATAATCAAGCTGGAATTTAAGTCGGTCGAATAAACCAAGCTCCAGTCCTACATTCGCTTTTTGAGCTTTCTCCCATGAAACATTCAGGTTTCCCGGAATACCTGTAGAAATACCTACAATACTTCCACTACCGGGATTCGTTCCGAAAATATAGCCATATTGTCCTTCTTTCATGGTGGAGTTGAATGCAAAACGTCTGTTTCCGCCAATCTGGTCATTACCTATTTCTCCATACGATCCTTTGATTTTCAACAGGTGGATAGTAGAACGCAATGGATCCCAGAAAGACTCATTACTTAGCATATATCCTATAGCAAAAGAGGGAAAGAAACCAAAACGTTTGTCAGGTGCAAAATTCTCAGAACCATTGTATCCGAAGTTAAATTCAGCAAAATAGCGGTCGTAGTATGAATAAGTAGCTCTACCGGCAATACCGATGTTTTTATGAGCAAAAGCGTCTACATAATTACCCGGGAAATTGTCTGTATAGTTACGCATACTAAAAAGAAACAAGGCTCCAACGCGATGCTTTTCTCCAAAGAGGCGGTCGTAATTGGCTGAGGCTTCAAAGTTGATAGTACGTGTGCCCGAATTTGTCCGTGTAAGTTTCATATAATCACTGCCTTCTGTACTCCGTACAAAGTCAAGATTCCCTTCTTCATCACGTCCGGTTGCATAGTAGGTAGACGGTGTTACAATGCGGTTTAGTGTATGCGCATTGTAGGCGTCCCATGAGAACTTAACATTGGCTTTTAATCCTGGAGTTACCATTTTTGAGAAATCCTGTGTAAGCGAAATAAGTGATTGCGCATTGTTGAAGAAATCCTGTGAGTACCCAGAGTTATTCAAGCTGTTATAGGGATTGGTACCTGTACTTGGTTTAGCCAAAGTGCCATCTGAATAAATAGTAGGAGTAGCTATCGGAGAAGTACGGATCATATAAGCATACAAATCTGATAGTGAACCATAAGGACGGTTCTTGGTCTCATATTGATTGGACAGTGAGAGACTCAACTCAGTAGATGAAGTTACATTGATATCAATATTTGAACGAAAACTAAACTTGTTATAACGCATTGAAGCATCGTAGCGGTCTTTATCGGAAATATTGAATACACTGCCTTCCGAATAAAAGGAGCCGCCTACGTAATAACGTATTTTAGGAGATCCCCCGGTAACATTGATATTCACGCGTGTGGTGTTGGAAAAATCTTTAAACAATGTTTTCATCCAGTCGACATTCGGGTAAAGATCCGGATCGGCATTATTCAGGTATTTTGCTTTTTCTTCAGGTTGTATAGCCAAGCGTCCGGATGATTCCAGAGTAATATCATTATAATAATTGATCCATTGTTCCGTATTAGCCAATTCGGGCATACGTACCGGATTGGTAAAACCGTATTCTACCCGTGCATTAATCTTAGGCGCTGATTCGGTTCCACGTTTTGTCGTGATAAGTACAATACCATTGGCTCCGCGCACTCCATATAATGCTGTTGCGGTAGCGTCTTTCAGAATAGAGAAAGAAGCGATATCCTCAACATCCACAAGGTCCATACTACGTTCTACTCCATCAACCAGCACTAAAGGTTTGTTGCCTGCACCAAAAGTATTGATACCCCGAATCCAAAAATCAGCACCTGCACCCGGTTCACCTGAACGCTGCATGACAACTATACCAGCCAACTGCCCCGCCAAACCGGAACTCAATTTAGCAACAGGCATTTTCAGTTCATTCATCGAAACCGTATTGATGGCACCGATAACACTTGCTTTTCGCTGTTTACCATATGCTACTACGGTAACTTCGTCAAGCTCCGCTGTTTGGGGTTGCATTTTAACTACGATATTTGTTTGCTTACCTACTAAAATAGTCTGTGTTTCCATTCCCAGAAAAGAAACGACCAGTTTATCTGTTGGCAAGACTTCTATCACAAATGTTCCGTCCAAGTCAGTGATAACTCCCCTTGAACGTCCTTCTACCAATATCGATGCACTGGGGATAGGTTCTCCAAATTCATCCAATACTTTTCCTGTGACTTTCTTGCCAGAAGGATTGTCCTTTACTTCTTTGATCTCATCTTTTTGTAAAGAATGCGCAAGAGTATTACTGGCGTTCATGTTTACTAGTGATAATAAACAGAATGTCGTAACAGTCCAGATTTTAATTGAAAAAATGTTTTTTCGTAAGTCCGACATCATACATTAATAATTTAAAGTTAAGTAATTCTGTATTTTTTTCTTCTTTAGATTTGATAATTCCACTAATTACAAGTTTGGTATTATATTCATAGGCTGTTTTATTTTATAATTGATTATTATTGGGATATACGTGCTTAATAGAAATATCGGATATATTTCTCTGATAATGTTTTAGCCAACAATATCGGGTTCTCTCCAGAAATTATAGAATGGTGCTCTTTGGATAATGTCCACTTATATTCGAAGTCAGTAATTGATTGATAAAATTGCTTTTCGTCAAACTTTTTGCCAGATAGTGAGGCGGATATTACTTCTGTTGTAAAGCGTTTCCAACGCTCACGATAATAACTGTAAGTTAATCCACCCCAGCCCCTGTTTGCATAGTCATTTAATTGAGTTGCTTTTTGTCCCCATACTGTCAGGATACAACGTGCATTTTCTTCATAATATTCTTTTTCAGCTTCTGTTTCTCCAAAAGAACGGGCATCGTCAATCCACTTGCCGATTGAAAAATTGGTTTCACAGGATAATAGACGGTCTGTATCTATCAATAGTGTATCCATTTGATTGGCCCATTTCTTCATGCCATCTATGTCTTTCTCTGAATAGCATTGAGTGAAATGATCTCTAAACAAGGAAAAGAGATTTCCTAAAACTTGCCGTCCTACATTTATTACATCAAATCGATATCCGGCATTGTCTATATGACTGGCTTTCAACATTTCTGTCCAAATATCCCATAAGTCACGATTGTTGTAAGTGATGTCCGGATAGGTATTCCAACTATCTGTTCCCACTAACATTGGACGTGCATTCATTAAAACGGCTTGTCCTGCTGTTGCATGATTTCTATATATTTTTTTATGTAATGAATCCCATGCTGTCAGAATATGTCCGTCTTGATTTCCACCTCTGCATTTTGCCCAGTTTTGAATCCATTGATCAGTTGTTAACGGATAATCCCATGCTTGGTCAAATACAAATTCATACATAAAAGGATTCACATCGAAGCCTTCCAGAGTAGCTCCTAAACCATATACATTCTCACCACCTTCTGCAAAGAGCCTTTTGATTTTGCTATCAACATCATCCAGATTTCCGACCATCATGGAGTTTCCACCGAAATTGCCCAAGTAACACCACATATATGGTTTACCATAGTACTTTTCCGTATTCCTCCATATTTCTGTACTGTCACAATAGTAATCCAACAGTATGAGTTTGTCATCTGGCACAGCCTCCAGGAAAGAACGAACTCTGGGTTGAGTCCATTTCTTTTGATCATGATAAAACATCCATGTCATTTGCAACCATTTAGCTTCAGCATCTACTTGGTAAATGGACTCATATATCTTATTTGAAACTTTTGCCAGGAAATCTTCATTCCAATTTGGAGAATCAACCTCATTAAAAGGATCAATTCCATAAATATGATCTGTACCGTATATTGCCGTCTGCTCTTCCAAATACATTTTTTGAATGACGTTGAACAGAGAGTCCATTGGTTCTATAAAATGACTGCGATATTTTGAATCATATCCTCCCCATTGACTCATTTCGTGAATTTTTGCATCCGGATAGATTGCTTTAAGTTCTTTAGGTACGTGGCCAGAAAATGCAGGTAAAACAGGGGTCATATTAAAATCGCGTTCTCTCTTTAATATTTGTTTCTGTAATACTTCTTGTTGCTCCAACCATGATTTTGGCAGGGGACTTTGCCAATAATCGACATTAGACATACGATGCCAGGGCAAGTGCGCAGGTCCTGTGAAATATGAACGTATTTGTTCATCGTTTAATCCTAATTTGCTCCAGACCTTGTACCATACTGTTTCTTGTCCACTGATAGCTAATGGCATCGTAATTCCATTTAATGCCATCCAGTCAATCAACCTTTCCCAATCAGACCATTTCCAATAAGGCATTGTATATCCAAATGTACAGTAGTTCAAAAAGAAACGATTGTCACACTTAGAACGGATGGATATTGGTTGAGGAATTACTGGTAACTCTTCGGGCATATCAATGCTATCAGAAGCATACCAAGATACATTCGTATGGCAGTAATATTTCAGATAATGGTTAAGACCTACGGCCAAAGAATTATTATTATTTCCTTTTATGCGAATTTTCTTATGTGTCGATTCTAGTATAAAGCGATCCATCTGGCTTGAGTCATTTAATAATTCAAATTCAAAAGAATCTGCATATTGAGGAAATAATCTCTGACACATCTGCTCTAATACTGGGTTACATGATTCAGTATCCTTTCTGCAACCTGTCAAAAGAAAAATTGTAATTATTATATAGAAGTATTGTCTGTTCATATCAGGGTAGTAAAAATAGTAATGTATTATATATTAGATATGTAATTTTCATGGATGTATAATTTCATTTGTTTCTCGTAATTCTTCCAGTACTTTCCAGCATTGGTACAATCCTCTTGGCACATGGAAACATCCTTTCCATTTACCACCTTTGAGTGGCAGCAATACTTCTCCCTGCCGATTCAGATAACCGAACCATTCCGGATATTCCGGATCTTTGAAGTGTGTCCATGTGTAGTCATGTACCTTCTCAAACCATTCCAGACACCTTTTATCTCCGGTCAACTGATAGCCTTTCAATAAGGAAATCAAAGATTCAATGTGCACCCACCAGAGTTTCTGATCCCATTCCAATTGTTGGGGAGGACAACCGTTACGGTCCATAAAGTAATAGATGCCGCCACATTGCTTGTCCCAACCGTAATCAAGCATTGTTAAGGTGGTTAACATTGCTTGTTGTATGAGCTCCGGTCGGTTCAGCCTTTTGCCCAGATCCATGATAAACCACATCGCTTCGATAGCATGACCGGGAGTAACCTGACGACCTTCGAAGCAATCAACCAGATTACCGTCCATATCGACATTCTCAACAATGATACCCCCTAACTCCGGACGATAAAAAACATCCATTACTTCATGGATACAGGTTTCCATTGTTAGTTTTAAGTAGTCAGGGTCCAGCAGATGTTCGATCTCCAAAGCTAGATTGCAAAGAATCATCGGGAGAGCGAAGTTCTTCAAGTTTCGTGTATCTGGATGAAGCTTATTCCATTTACCTTTCGGATTATCAACTTTAGAGAGTATGATTTCAAAAGTTTTCTTTGCTATGTCTGCATATTCCTGACTTCCGGTGGCAAGACTCAACTGCCCGAAGGCCATGGTGGCAAAAGTATATGAGAAAATATTGTATGGTTCTACTAATGGTCTACCCGAACGATCGAGTGAAAAATACCAGTTGTAATCTCCATTATGTCCATATTTTTTCAAGAATTCACCACCTTGAATGGCACAATCCAGCCATTCCTGTCGTTTTTCCACTTTGTTGTAAAGCATGGAGAACATCCATACCTCACGTCCCTGCAACCAGATGAACTTATCTGTATCAAAAACTCCTCCTTTGCGGTCTAAGCAGGTGAAATAACCGCCAAATTCAAGATCTTGAGAGTGTTCGAGCCAGAATGGAAGGACATTATCCAATAATTCATTCCGATATTGATCGGCTAGTGTTTTAAAATCCATATATCTTTAAGTGTTAAGTTATTAAGGTTTCTTTCTCCTACTGTTCCGACCGGGTCCAGTATCTTTCAATCTCTTCCAGTGACTTTCCCG
>DXOL01000002.1:0-132360 GCA_019412825.1 Bacteroides thetaiotaomicron
GCAAAGATATGAAGAAGTAAAATTAAAGAAAAGACGACATCGCCGAGACGCTTACCAAATAGCTTTCTTTTTGACTATCTCTCATTCATATTTCAGTTATCTCTCATTCGTCTCAAAGCCGGTAATCCATTGTACTATGGCAAACCTTACAGAACATGGAATCTACCGCTACTTTGTATATAACATATAGTATGTGGGTATGTATATCATCTATTAATACTGTATTTTTGAAGGGATATTACCATCGTTCCACTCCAGTGCACAGATCTCATCACTAGAGTGAAGAGTTCTCACCACTAGAGTGAACAGACCTGTTCACTCTAGTGGAACGATAAAGATGAAAGGTAGAAAAGATACAAATATAAGCAGGATATCATAGAAAAGACAGTCAGATAAAACACTAACAACCGCCCAATGACAAGGAATACAATATCGTTCAAAATACAATATCCGCATGGGTTCGGATTGAATTATCCTAGAATTTACATCTAATCTGAATGCCAGAGACAAAAAAGTTCAAAGAATGCAATGATATTAGCATATAATTGATAAATTTGCAAGCAGAATATCTTACTTCATAACACATAATCTAATATTACTATTATGACACAGCACTTCAGATATACGACATTGGTACTTCTTACAACATTATCTACCGTTTATGCCTCCGCACAGTCTCTGCGAAAATTAATGGAAATGCCTCCGCGCATTATTGAATCGAAATGGGAGCAAACTTCGGAAGGAGGAACAGAATTAAACTATTACAATGAAGACCTGTGCAGTTACTACCTTTTCCGCGAAAACGACCGTTCGTACAATTTGAACCCCGGCAAGAACACGGTATTCAGAATAGAGAAAGGTTCCAATGCCAGCAATTCTTTCAAGACTTCAAGCAGATATATGTTCTTTCGCGGTCAATTCCCTAAAGACTTTCAGATCAGCACTCCTTATGCACTTCCTGTAAAGGTCGGCAAAGAAACACAATGGCAGATCGCGCCTCAGGAATCTGCCAAAACTATGATATTCCAAATTCAGGAAGGAGACACCGTCTATGCAACCCGCAGAGGAGTAGCCTGTGCGACAGTGCTGCCACAGCAGTTACTGATATACCACCCCGACCATACCTTTGCCGCTTACCTTATGATGCGTCAAAACTTCATCCAGACGGGTGAAGAAGTCATGACCGGGCAACCCATTGGGATAGCCGGAGTACTCGGAGTATCCATCTCTTATTTTTTTCTTGATAACAATAAATTCGATTCAAACGGCTTCTTAGGTTATCCATATTCTCACTTTACTCCTGTATTCCGCACGGACAAGGGGGATGTAAAACTGGAGGAGAAAACAGCCTATAAATCTGCCACAGATGATGAACTGATTATGCTCGAAATGAGCAAACGTGAAAAAAAGAAATTTCAGAAGCAGAAATACTCAAAATAAAGGGAAACAATATGCGTATATTTTATCTTATCCTCTGTTTCATCTGCCTTTGCGACCTGCTCCATGCGCAGACTGTAAGAATCGCTTATGAAGGCGACCCGCTTACGGACAAAGAACGCCGGAAGATTGAACAGACCCTCCAATATGAAGTCGAATTTTATGCACAATTCGGACTTCCCGATACGCTTAATCTCCAATTGACTGTATTCAACAAAAGGGAAGATGCACTGGTCTATCTGAACAAATTCAATATACATCCTCCCAAAAGTACAAACGGAATCTATATATCCAGATTACAAAAGGCCATCATATTAAGCAGAGAAAAAGAATATCAACAAGGTCTGGGCGTCATCTATCACGAACTGAGCCATCACCTCACCCTGCAAATCACGGCAGGACGTCCTCCGATATGGTTCAACGAGGGACTTGCCGAATATTTTGAGCATTGTAAAGTCAATAAGAAAGGACTCCAGCACACGTTTACCGATTACGAAAAAGGAAGAATCCGCACTATATATATGTTGGGGGACATTGATTTGCTCACCTTTATCAACAGCCGCCAAAAGGAATTTATGAAGCAGCAAAGAACCGACGAACAATACGCCTATATCCTCTCTCATG
This sequence comes from Bacteroides thetaiotaomicron, assembly GCA_019412825.1. GTDB lineage: Bacteria > Bacteroidota > Bacteroidia > Bacteroidales > Bacteroidaceae > Bacteroides > Bacteroides thetaiotaomicron_A. The sequence continues at coordinate 2,062 of DXOL01000002.1, forward strand.
CACTTGTCACTTTCTGGATCGAGAAAGTTCCCCGGCAGATATTACGTGATTTTGTACTCTCCTTGCAAAACAAAGATGACTCATCCATTGTTTCTGAACGGATAGATAAGGTTTACACCGGAGGGTTCAAACAATTTGAAAAAGATTTTGAAGCCTTCTGCAAATAGTTTTATCTTTTTTCTATCTTTGCACCGGCTATGGGATTAGCCTTTAACCGCCCTTTGGAGCTGATGATCCCTACAATTTGAATGTATAACTCTTAAATTGTCAGCTTATGCTCAAGACTTTACTCTTTATCGGTATGGGAAGTTTTACCGGAGGTGTACTGCGTTATCTCGTCTCGCGTTACGTTCAGAATTTCCTGACACCTTCCTTTCCTTTGGGAACATTTCTGGTCAACGTACTCGGTTGTTTCGCCATCGGTCTGTTTTACGGACTCTTCGAACGGGGAAATCTGATGAACCCCAATCTGAGAATGTTTCTCACCGTAGGATTCTGCGGAGGATTCACCACCTTTTCGACCTTCATGAATGAGAACTTTCAGTTAATCAAAGACGATAATTTCTTCTACCTCTTGCTCTATGTAGGCCTCAGCTTGTTTGTAGGATTCATTATGTTGTATTTGGGACATTCACTTATAAAATTATTCTAAAATGGAAGCAGCAAAGAAAGCAAAGATATTAAGAATATATGTGAGCAATACGGATAAAGTCAAACATTCATCTGTTTATGAATCCATCGCGTTCGGTGCCCAAAGATATGGATTGGCTGGTGCCACCGTATATAAAGGAATCATGGGATACGGGGCAAGCAGCGAGTTACACTCCGATAAATTCTGGGAATTAACAGAAAAGATACCTGTTATCATTGAAATCATAGATGAAGAAGATAAAATCAATGGCTTTATCGAAAAGATATTACCACTGATACAAGAATTACCCAAAGGATGCCTTATTACCTGCCAAGATACGGAAATTATTTTAAGCAAGCAGGGCAACAAGAAAAAATAACCCTAAAAACAGTCACAGCGTACCTACATAGTATGATCAAAAGAAATGCAGCCAAACCCGTCCGTGTAGTTCCTCCCATGATGGAGGAACAGGAAGTCAGTACAAGCACCTTGCAAGAACTGCTTGAAAAAGAGGAAACCGTCTCAAATCTCATATTCAGCAAAGGAAGAGAAGAGGGAATCAGCAAGCCTTACAAGAGTTTCAAGAACTGCACTTTCCGGAATCAGACATTCAGCGAATGTAAATTCCGTTCTTCTCAGCTGGCAGATATACGGTTTGAGAACTGCGACCTGTCCAATATATCTTTTGCCGAAAGCTCCCTTTACCGAGTAGAATTCATTTCCTGCAAATTACTGGGAACCAACCTTTCAGAGACGACTATGAATCATGTTTTATTGCATGACTGTAATGCCTCTTACATCAATCTGGCGATGAGCAAAATGAATCAGGTACGCTTCTCGCACTGCCATTTCCGAAATGGAAGCTTCAATGACTGCCGTTTCTCTTCCGTCGCCTTCGACAGTTGTGATCTGGTAGAAGCTGACTTTTCTCATGCTCCGCTCCGTGGAATCGACCTGCGTACTTCACGCATCGGCGGAATAACTCTTAATATCAGCGACCTGAAAGGAGCTGTCATTACTTCCTTGCAGGCCATGGACTTGCTTCCGCTGTTGGGAGTTATTATCGAGGACTAGAATTCTGCCAATTTCATCCGTCCGCATTCAAACAAAAAGCATCGTCGCATTGTTATCTAATAAGACCGGACTAATGACATCTAGGGAATATGATTCGAAAGAATACCTATTTATAGTGATTTCCCACTCTCTGTCAAGTCCGTACTTTTGCAAAAATATTATTCAAAACAATAGAAACGATGAAAATAGAAAAAATTGTAGCTCGAGAAATTCTCGATTCAAGAGGTAACCCCACAGTAGAAGTTGACGTAGTATTGGAATCAGGTATCATGGGACGTGCGTCTGTTCCGTCAGGTGCTTCCACAGGTGAACATGAAGCACTGGAACTTCGTGATGGTGACAAGCAACGTTACGGTGGCAAAGGCGTACAAAAGGCGGTGGACAATGTAAACAAGATCATCGCTCCGAAACTAATCGGTATGTCTTCTCTCAACCAAAGAGGAATCGACTACGCAATGTTGGCACTCGACGGTACTAAAACCAAGTCCAATTTAGGTGCTAACGCTATTCTTGGCGTATCTCTCGCTGTAGCCAAAGCAGCAGCCAGCTATCTTGATCTCCCTCTCTATCGCTATATCGGCGGAACAAATACATACGTAATGCCTGTACCGATGATGAACATCATCAATGGCGGTTCACACAGTGACGCTCCTATCGCATTCCAGGAATTCATGATTCGTCCGGTAGGTGCACCCTCATTCAGAGAAGGTTTGAGAATGGGTGCCGAAGTATTCCACGCTTTGAAGAAAGTACTGAAAGATCGTGGCCTCAGCACTGCCGTAGGCGACGAAGGTGGTTTCGCTCCTAACCTCGAAGGTACGGAAGATGCTCTGAACTCTATCATCGCAGCCATCAAAGCTGCCGGATACGAACCGGGCAAAGACGTAATGATCGGTATGGACTGCGCTTCTTCCGAATTCTACCATGACGGTATCTACGACTATGCCAAGTTTGAAGGTGCCAAAGGCAAGAAACGTACTGCCGAAGAACAGATCGACTATCTGGAAGAACTGATCAACAAATTCCCGATCGACTCCATCGAAGACGGTATGAGCGAAAACGACTGGGAAGGCTGGAAGAAACTGACTGAACGTATCGGCGACCGCTGCCAATTGGTAGGTGATGACCTGTTCGTAACAAACGTTGACTTCCTCGCAATGGGTATCGAGAAGGGTTGTGCAAACTCTATCCTGATCAAGGTTAACCAAATCGGTTCGCTGACCGAAACTCTGAACGCTATCGAAATGGCTCACCGCCATGGCTATACGACTGTCACTTCTCACCGCTCCGGCGAAACGGAAGACGCAACGATTGCAGACATCGCAGTAGCTACCAACAGCGGACAGATCAAGACCGGTTCATTAAGCCGTTCGGACCGTATGGCTAAATATAACCAACTGCTCCGCATCGAAGAAGAACTCGGTGACTTGGCTGTATACGGATATAAGAGAATCAAATAATCGTTATTCTCTTTTCAGATATCTTTCCCCGGGCAATGTATTGTCCGGGGTTTGTATAATAAAACTATATTCATAAACACGAGGACGCAATTGATAACGATCCATCACAGGAAGTCCCCATGAATTATCACCTCCCACACCCATGCGGGCACAATTGATATTTACCGTAGTGGCCCCGCGAGGCATCAACTCAAAATCGTGCTCCGCCTGTTCCAACATTTGCCGGGTGTAAGGCCACGCACTGCATTGAAACGGTTGTCCGACGGCTGCAAAACGAACGCCTTTTCCCTGTCGGTTGTAAAAACGAATCCAACGCAGGTCGCAACGGTTAGCATTATCCTGAGGACGCACATAAGGAGTCACCCAATCTTTCACGGTGGAGTGATAGAGTCCGATGGCTGAACCATGCAGACGGTCTATGTAGTTTTCATGTGGTCCACGCCCGTACCAATCTATTTGTGACAACAAGGAATCCAGTTCAAAGCTAATCCCGATTTGCGGAAGATCAGAAGCTGTTGGGGGAACATCAAAAGCACTATTCAGTAAAATCGTTCCGTTGGGATAGACAGTATGTGCAACGCAAGCCGTAGTTCCGGTCTGCGGAAAACGATAACGGCTTTCAATCCGCACTGCTCCATCCTCTGCCTCCAATTGTTTCAAGCTAAGCAGTTCGTAGTTTCCTTCGTCCGATTTCCAACTTCCCATCTTCCTTTCCATATTCCATCCTTTATCATTATCCGTCAGAGCACGCCAAAAATTGAAACGGGCAGGCGCTTTTATCCATTCTTCTCCTTTGGATGAATAAGAAGACAGTAACCCTGTAGAGCGATTAATGCCAACAGAGAAATCTTTTCCCTCTATAATATATGCCTCTTGTCCCTCGCTAATCTGCAACTTATCACTAAGCGAGGAAGAAGGAGTGCACCCCGGCATGACTTCAGACAGAGCAAATTGCTCCCAAGCCACCGTAAATCCCCGATTCGCCCATTCTTTTTTCTTTTTCAAAGACAATTTCAGAGTAAAGAATCGGTCTTTGCCCACAGCATCGGCCACCCATTCTTCGGGAACAATAAATTTCGCACTGTCAGACGGTGCAATATCCATCGGAGGCAGTTTCCCTGTTTTAATGACTTTGCCCTGGTCCATCAGGACGTATGTCCAGTCATAGGCCGAAAGATTAGTGGACTGAGAATAGTTATCAATTCTGATACACCATGGTGAGCGGCTTATCTCACGAAACACAACAGGCTGATACACTTTCTGTAACTCATAATAATGGGGATGAGGAATACGATCAGCGCCAATCAATCCGTTTATACAGAAATTCTTGTTATTCGGAAAATCACCGAAATCACCACCGTATACGAATCCGGAAGTGGCATCCTGAGGATCCTTCCAAAGGGCCTGGTCCACCCAGTCCCATATAAATCCGCCGACCAGCATATCATATGTATAAAAGGTATCCCAATAATCCTTCAAATTTCCCAAACTATTTCCCATCGCGTGCGCATATTCATTCAGCAGGAAAGGTTTGCCGGAAGGATAAACCCCATGCTGCATTTCATTCGTCGATTCTCCGCGTTCTCCTTTACGCACGGCTTTGCTCTGTATGTGCTGCTTTAGCCAGCCTACCGTCGGATAAGTCTGACTGTCTACATCAGCCGCAAGATTCATATCGGCATACTGGACTAAACGTTTCTCCGGATCATGCTGACGGGTCGCCTCATACATGGCTGGAAAAGTATTGCCGTAACCGGCCTCATTGCCCAGCGACCACATCAGCACACACGGATACTGACGGTCGCGTACCACCATCCTCACCATACGGTCGACACATGCCGCCGACCATTCCGGCAGGTTGCCAGGAAGCACACATTTATTATAGCTCAACCCGTGCGATTCGACATTGGCCTCATCCATCACCATCATTCCCATGCGGTCGCAAAGTTCATACCAGCGGGGATCGTTCGGATAATGAGAGGTACGTACAAAATTAATGTTCCCTTGTTTCATCAGTTTCAGGTCTTCTTCCATTTCCCGGAGCGACAAAGTCCATCCCTGTCCCGGAGAAAATTCATGGCGGTTGACTCCGCGTATTTTGAGTTTCTTTCCATTCAACAGCAGATGGTTTCCTTCTCTCACGATTTGTCGGAAGGCAACCGGTAACTTATAAGCCTCGACCACCCGATTGTCACATTTAAGTTCCACCCATGCAGTGTAACGATTCGGATGCTCATCATCCCACAACTGTACTTTTCCTATCTTTATTTCCGGCAAAACCTGTTCACTCCCAAAACCACTTCTGAAATCATCTAAAGAATATTCCATTGACGTTCCTACCGGTTTACCGGACGGATCAGTCAGCTTTACTCGTAAGGTATACCCCTTGCCTGTATCAGATGTAAAGTTTACCGGCGTGTAATGCAGGCGGATTCCGCCTTCTTCTTCATCCAATATGAGAGACGGCTCGGCATACACATCCCACAATGACACTTTTGGTATTGCCCTAAGAAAAACATCTCTGAAAATGCCACTGAGACGCCAGTAATCCTGATCTTCCAAATACGAACCATCGGAATATTTGTAAGTTTCAATCGCCAATGTATTCTCTCCGTCTTTCAGATAATCATTCAGCAAAAACTCTGCCGGCAGACGGGAATCCTGAGAATAGCCAATCTGATGCCCGTTGACCCAGACGAAGACAGCAGAAGAAGCACCTGCCAAATGAAGTATTATTTGCTTGTCCTTCCATTCTTCGGGCACGGCGAATGTTCGGAGGTAAGATCCCACAGGATTGCGCTGCGAATAATTAGTAAAGCGCGGGCCCGGATTTCCCATTACCCGGGGAGGGTCCACTTTGAACGGATAATCCGAGTTGGTATAGAGAGCGACACCGTACCCTTGTCTTTCGATAGTAGAAGGAACGTCAATCGTGTTCCAATCAGCAGATGAGAAATCCGGTTGATAGAAATTCACCGGACGTGCGGCAGGATCAGACGACCAATGAAATTTCCATTTTCCATTCAACGACTTCACCCACGAAGAATGTTCATAGTCTGCATATTTCGCCTTGGCTACCGAAGGTTCGGGCCAGACAGCCGTGCGAGGCGGTAATTTACGGATACCTATTATGTTCGGGTCCTCAATCTCTACGGGCACTTGTGCAAAGATTTCTGTACTACAGAGGATAAGCCCCAAAAACAAAACGTTTTTCATGGTTTCAATCATTCTCATCTTTTTGTGATATCAAAGTTAATCAAAGAAGTACGGCAAAACAAACTGCATTATTTTTATTGCTTCACAAAGAAAGGAAGAGAAGATTAAAAAAACGACTAAAAAGTAATTAATATGAGAGTTAAAAACAATAAAAACACAATCGTTACCAAAAAACGGCTTCATTCTAATATATTTGGTATCTTGCAAATGACCGGAAGTATTTTACTACGTATCATATAATAAACAAGAGTAAATAATACAATGATGAATCAGGAAAAAGTACAGGAACTGGTAAACCGAAGCCAACAGGAGGACAGAACGGCATTTGCCCTGTTGGTCTCCGAATATCAGTCACTGGTATTCGGGCTTGCTTTCCGATTGCTTTGTAATGAAGATGAGGCGAAGGACATAACTCAGGAAACATTCGTGAAAGTCTGGCTATCCCTGAAAACATATAATCCCGAAAACCGCTTCTCTACATGGCTTTACAAGATCACTTGCAACACATGTTACGACCGATTGCGTTCGCTACGCCATTCTCCAATTGATAATGAATATACTTTTTCAGATTCCGCAACGATCCCATCAAGTGATGATATTGAAATATCCCTGTCCAACAAACAGTTGAAAGAACTGATATTGCGCTACACCAGCGAATTGTCTCCTCAACAAAGAGTCGTTTTCACGCTGCGCGACATTGAGGAACTGGAGGTTACTGAAGTACAAGCTATCACGGGATTATCGCCCGGGAAAATAAAAAGTACCTTATATCTCGCCCGAAAGAATATATGTAATAAAATGAATCAAATAGATCCCGACTTATGAAACAAGAAGATAAACAGTATGAAAAATGGCTGACTGAAATCAAAAGTAGCCAGCCGATATTGGAGAATCCGGAGGAACTGACCGCTGCCATCCTCAACAGAATATCCGGAATCTCACCGAAAAGGAAACGGAGAAAGTTTCTCATAGGAGCATGGGCATCCGGCATTGCCGCCTCATTATTACTCCTGCTATTCATCAATGACACTTGCTTCACTTCTGTCCCTCACCGGACAGAAATGCAAAATGAATATGATAACTGGTCAAACAGCATTCCATTACCTGACAACTGGGAAGAAATGCGACTGCTGGAAAAGAACACTTATCTATCCTCTCAATATACGCAACACCGGAAATCCCGGAAGATGCAAATCTTACAAGTCATCAAAGAAAAACGATTAAAATAGACAGAATATGAAAACCAACTATTTCTTAATAACCATGCTACTGTTACTTAGCATGACTTCTTGCAGCACCTATTATCGGATGACTTCACGGGTTGAAAGGGACGGAAGTATGTACAGAGAAATCTATGCACAAGGTGATTCTGCTTTCATCGCAGGAGATAAGACACATAATCCTTTTCTGTTTCAACCGGATGCCAACTGGCAATTAATAAATCTGGACTCTACAATTAAATTCAACTTCTGGGGCGAAGAAGAAAAGCTGAATGTAAAAGCCTGCCAAAAACTCTCCGGAGTAGATGGAGAATACTTCACTGTTGCCAAAGGTAAAGAGCATCTGAGTGCCATGGCTATACCTATGGAACGGGTAAAGAAGAGTTTCAGATGGTTCTATACCTATTATATATATACCGCCACTTACAAAGAACTTCAGGACAAAGGTCCTGTACCTCTAGACAATTATCTGAATAAGGAAGAGCAAATGATTTGGCTTCATGGAAACGATGATGCCTTCAGAGGCATGAACGGCATCGAAATGAATGATAAACTGGATAAACTCGAAGCTAAATTCGGAGAATGGTATAACCGCAGCATCTATGAAATCAACTGGGAAGTCATCCGCCACTTCGCTTCTTTACAAGGAGATACTGTTTGCCTGCAGTGTCTGAAGGAATTGAAAGATTCTGTCTACAAGAAACATTCGTCAGAAAAAGGCGACAGTATGGGAGACGCTGATATCGAGGAGGTCTGCAGTATGTTTGATAAAGCTTGCAGTACGAAATACTTTTCGGACCTTTATAAAACAAATAAAGAAATGATGGATGCCCTGTGCGAAGAGAAAATCAACATCGCCGAAGTCTTCTATCATGCTATACAATTTGAGTTGACACTGCCCGGCAGACTGCTCACCTCTAACGCCAAAGTTCTGAAAGATAATGTAGTCATCTGGAAGATAGACGGCTTCCGGCTTCTCGCTGGTGATTATGTACTTACCGCAGAGTCACGGGTCATTAATTACTGGGCATTCGGGATTACTTTATTCATTATGCTGTTTGTCTTAGGAATTTTCATCAAATTATACAGGAGGAGATCATAAAAGCAGAAACAGATAGCATCGTAGTTTTCAGACTCCTGCAGCAGTCCTCAACCGGATGATTGATAATCGTACTGTATAGCAGATAAGCCTTTTCGTTTCATCAAGTAAATCATTCCATTCATCAGATTAATTTGAGTACGCGAAAACACCAGGGTAATTTTGAGGTCAGAAATCAATTAAACTATTTAAATGATGAAGACTCTTAAAATCTATTTCCTGCTTATGCTGCTGATTCAGACAATCAGCATATCCGCACAGTCAGTCATATCGGGTAAAATGACCAATAACGACAGTTCACCCATAGTCGGCGCGACAATATTGTTATCAAACGGTATGGACTCTACCTATATAACAGGAACGACCTCCGACTTGGACGGACGATTTAAAATGATAAATGTCAGACCGGGCAATTACTTTCTTTCCTTGTCAATGATCGGATATAAGAAAGCAAATATCCCCCTGCAGATCAAGGAAAGCACGAATCTGGAATTGGGTGACATTACACTGGAAGAAGATTCTTATATATTGTCTACTGTAAATATAATCGGCAAGCGCCCTCCAATCAAGGCCGAACCGGGAAAGATGACAGTCAACTTATCATCTGCCCTATTGAGTACGGACGGTAATATACTGGATGCACTAAGAAAACTACCGGGAGTAATCGTTCAGAATGACGGAACAATTATTCTAAATGGCAAATCAGGGGCGAATGTTTTAATGGATGATAAAGTGACCTATTTATCGGGAGAGAACCTCATCAATTACCTGCGCTCCATCCCTGCCAATTCTATTGAAAATATAGAACTGATATCCCAGCCATCATCAAAACACGATGCTTCAGGTAGTTCGGGCATCATTAACATTCAAAAAAAGAAGATCAAAGAACAAGGTATAAGCCTTATAGCTTCCTCCGGTCTGGAACAAGGAAAACATACCAGAGGAAATGAAAACCTGACTCTGAACTTTCACCACAATAAATTGAATATGTATGCCGACTATTCTTATTATTGGGGAAAAGATTTTATAGAGCTGTCGGTTTCCGGTCATTACCTGGATCCGATGACTTTAAAGCCTCTTGAACTGAGAAAAGATTTTGATAGTGATATAAACCGGCAATACAAAGGGCATTATATCAAAACAGGGATCGATTATGACTTGTCGGAGAAGATAGTCATCGGAACATACTTCTCATCGAGCTGGCTCAATAGAAACAAACAAGAAGTGACCATATCTGACTTTTTTAATAACGACAAGACTCAAAGCGACTCAACCTTAACAGCGTTAAGCACACCGGACTATAGCTACACCAATATCATAGGGGGAGCGAACATGATATACAAATTTGCGAAAACAGGAAAATGGGATGCTTCTTTTGATTATCAGCTTTTTAATCAAGAGGATAACCATCTGCTGAAATCCTTTTTTCAGACAGGTATTAATCCGGTAAAAGAAGACACATTGTCCGGTATAACCAATGGTGACATTAAAATATACAGCGGACAAACTAATTTGAGCTATGATATCTCTGATAAGTTCGAGATAACCACCGGGCTCAAATCGGTTTTCGTACATATAAGCAGTGATGCCTTATACAAAAACCTGATTGCCGGTGATTGGAGAGAAGACAGTGATCTCAGCAGTAGTTTTGCTTATCATGAGAATATCTACGCAGGGTATTTTCAGCTAAACGCTAAATGGTCTGCCAGATTTTCAACAGAAATAGGCTTACGATTGGAAAGCACATCTACAAAAAGCAATTATAGTTCAGCCGTTCAGGACTCGGTATTCAACAAAAGCTATGTACACCTCTTCCCTACTTTGATGGCTCAATATCAGCTTTCCGAAAATCATAATTTGTCTATGGCTTATAGCCGTCGCATCGTCCGCCCCAATTACAGAAATATGAATCCTTTCGTTGAGGTCAGAGACCAGTTTTTATATGAACAAGGAAATACCGAATTAAGACCAGAACTAATAGATAATATAGAAATCTCATGGCTACTCAAAAAACGATATTCATTCAATGTATTCTACTCTCACAGGAGTGATCCTATCTCGTTAAGTTTTTTAGTCGAAGATAATAACCGTGTCTTACTGATGCCGCTAAATTTATCAGGCAATAACTCATTCGGACTAAGAATCGGCTTGAACAACCTGAAACTATTTCAATGGTGGACATCCCATATAAACGGATCTTTAACTTATAAGAAATTCAGTTGGGCAACACTTGGGAAAACACTAAAAAATGAAGTGACAACACCCATGCTACATATCAGCAATCAATTTACATTACCATACGGCTGGGATGCGGAAGCCCTCGGATTTTATAGTGGAGAAATGATTGAAGGACAGACCAGAGTGAAACCTTTATGGACAATATCTCTCGGAGTCCGCAAAAACCTGTGCAATAACAAATTTAGTTTGTATATTTACGCACATGATATATTTCATTCGAACCGCCCCCATGTAAGTATGGAGACTAACTATCTGTATTACACGTCTCAGGAAAAGAACGACAGCAGAATGATAGGCATATCGCTCAGTTATCGTTTCAATCGAGGCAAAGAGATTAAGAAATCTCAGAATGAAAACAGAATAGAAGAAAGTAAACGGATAGGTTTGTAGTATCAAAGATTAAAATAGCAACCAATGAACTTAAAGTACGAATGGATTAATACCCTATTTATAATACTGCCACTTTCCTTGTGCGTATTTATTATTGTAGATATCGCTTATAATGAGCGAATATGGGAACTGGATACTTTTGCTGTAAAAGCACGTTTACAGGCATTGGGCATCACTGTTGCTTACTTCTATCTTTTAAACTATATTTTTAAGCGGGTAGCGCGCTTCTTTATCGACAAAAGCAAAGATGAGAAGAAAGCAAACTGGAAAGAATACGTATGGGTGTTTCTGATAAACTTCGTCTTCCTAAATATCATGCATGCATTCATTATGTTTTGCATAACGATGGCCGGGACTTTCAAATGGGGCGAATCGGCATTGATCAATGTGACAGGAGCTCTCCTGGCGTTTCTATATTATATAATGATACGCAATAGAATTTTATTCAAGAGTCTTATCGAGCAAAGCCTTCAATTAGAAAAAGTAAAAGTCGACCAACTGGAGACCGAACTTAAATTTCTGAAATCCCAATATCATCCGCATTTCCTGTTCAATGCTTTAAATACCATCTATTTTCAAGTGGATGAGAATAACAAAGTAGCCAAACAAAGTATCGAGCAGCTCTCCGACCTGTTGCGATATCAGCTTTATGATATAGAAAAGGAAGTGACGATGGAACAGGAAATAAATTACCTGAGATCATATATTGCCTTTCAGCAATTGCGGATGAGCGAAAGGCTTATGTTGGATTTATATTTCGACCCGCAACTAAAAGAGCAAAAAATACATCCTTTATTACTTCAGCCACTGATCGAGAATGCCTTCAAATACGTAAGAGGCGATTACAAAATAAAACTGGAAATCAAAGTTGACGGAAACCAGATTCAGTCTGAGATAAAAAATTCAATATCATCCTCCCCATCTACCGCCAACAAAAAAGAGAAAGGGATAGGCATTGAGAATTTAAAACGCCGGCTTGACCTTCTGTATCCTGAAAAATACAACTTAGACTTCAAACAAACAGACCATATGTTTATCGCTAAATTAACCATAAACACTGATTGATATGAAAATAAAATGTATCATTACAGATGATGAACCTATAGCAAGAAAAGGCTTGCGAGGGTATATCGAAAAAGTAGATTTCCTCACCTTGACCGGAGAGTGTGAAGATGCCGTCCAACTAAATACAATACTGAAGACCCAAGAAATAGACCTTCTGTTTCTTGATATCGAAATGCCCGAAATGACAGGTATAGAACTGTTGTCTAATCTAACAAATCCGCCTAAAGTTATTATTGTATCAGCTTATGAACAATACGCCCTAAAAGGATATGAGTTTAATGTAGTGGATTATCTTTTAAAACCTGTATCTTTCGATCGTTTTATCAAATCTGTCAACAAAATCTACGATTTGTTACAAACAGAGCAAAAAGAAAAGAATGATTATATATTTGTGAAGAGCAACAAACTATTAAAAAAGATTCTGTTCAAAGATATTCTCTACATTGAAAGCATGGAAAACTATGTTGTCATTCAGACAGTCTCATGCAAGGAAGTAGTGTATACTACTCTGAAACAACTCAATGATTCATTGCCACAGGATGTTTTTCAACAGACTCACCGCTCATATATTGTGAATCTTGAAAAGGTTACTGCTATTGACGGCAATCAGCTGACCCTCTCCTCTTACAAAATACCGGTAGCCCGAACCTTCAGAGACAGTATCTTCAACCTGATACTGAATAACCGGCTAATAATCAAAAGCTAAACCGGAGCGACACAGGATATAAAAGAAAAAGCATCCAAGTAAAATACCTGAATGCTTTTTTCTTTCTGAGCCTCTTGTCGGATTCGAACCAACGACCCCGAGATTACAAATCACGTGCTCTGGCCAACTGAGCTAAAGAGGCGGGTGGGTAAGCTTACTATATCGCGCCGCTACAACCAACTACCTTTGCTGCGATCAAGCCCTGGAGGATTCGAAGGGAGCTGGCCGTATAGGACTTACCCGTTTTGCGGTTGCAAAGGTAGGTATTTTTATGGATTCTGCAATAGCTGTAGGTAACTTTTTTGCATAAAAGAAAGTAATACTCTACGTTTCAAGCAATTAAAAATCAAAAAAAATATTCGAGTGCCAACTTTTACTGCTTTATTAACTTTAACAACCATATTCCCTTTACCAACCGATATTATTTGTACCTTTGTGCGCAATTTATTAACGAAGATGACAGAGAACAGAAGCTATTTACAGAAATATGCCATGCACTTTGGCACGTATATGGGAATCTATTGGATATTGAAGTTCATTTTATTTCCGTTGGGATTCCACATCCCTTTCCTTTCACTATTATTTGTAATCCTGACGTTGGCAGTGCCATTCATTGGCTATCACTACGTGAAGATGTATCGTGACAAAATATGTGGAGGAAGTATCCAATTCTCTCATGCGGTTCTCTTTACCATATTCATGTATATGTTTGCTTCCCTGCTGGTAGCCGTTGCACACTACGCCTATTTCCAGTTCATTGACCACGGCTTTATCATCAACTCCTATATCCAGTTATGGGACGAACTGATGACTAAAACCCCCGCTTTGATGGAAAATCAAGAGATAATAAAAGAAACGATAGATACTGCCCGTTCACTTACTTCCATCAATATTACCATGCAACTCCTGTCATGGGATGTATTCTGGGGAAGTTTACTGGCCATTCCTACCGGATTGATGGTAATGAAGAAAGCACGACCGGAAAACAATACCCCGGCCCAATCATAATTCGTAATTCATAATTATTAAAAATGAATATATCAGTTGTAGTCCCATTATTCAATGAAGAAGAGTCACTGCCCGAACTCTACGCTTGGATAGAACGGGTAATGAAAGCCAACGGATTCTCATTCGAAGTGATTTTCGTTAACGACGGAAGTACAGACCGTTCATGGGAGGTAATAGAAAAACTCAAAGCCCAATCGGACTGCGTAAAAGGCATCAAGTTCCGCCGCAACTACGGTAAATCACCCGCACTCTACTGCGGATTTGCAGAAGCACAAGGAGATGTGGTGATCACAATGGATGCCGACTTACAGGACAGCCCGGACGAAATACCGGAATTATACCGGATGATTACGGAAGACGGATACGATCTGGTGTCCGGATGGAAGCAAAAAAGATATGATCCGCTATCAAAGACACTGCCGACAAAGTTATTCAATGCTACCGCACGCAAAGTATCAGGTATTCCAAACCTGCACGACTTCAACTGCGGTCTGAAAGCCTATCGCAAAGATGTCGTGAAAAACATCGAAGTATATGGCGAAATGCACCGCTATATCCCCTACCTTGCAAAGAATGCCGGATTCCAGAAGATAGGTGAAAAGGTAGTGCACCACCAGGCACGTAAATATGGCTCTACCAAATTCGGATTCAACCGTTTCTTCAACGGATATCTGGATTTGATTTCTCTTTGGTTCCTGTCTAAATTCGGAGTGAAGCCGATGCATTTCTTCGGATTATTAGGATCGCTTATGTTCTTTATCGGAATGATCTCCGTTATCATGGTAGGTGTCAGCAAGCTGCACGCAATGTACAACGGTCTCCCCTACCGGCTTGTAACCGATTCTCCTTATTTCTATCTATCGCTCACAGCGATGATTATCGGTACACAGTTATTCCTTGCCGGATTCCTGGGAGAACTGATCTCACGTAATGCCCCCGAACGGAACAACTATCAGATAGAAAAGAAAATTTAATTCACGCCCAATAACCGATTATGAAGAATTTAATTCGTATCTTTTTAATAGTAGTAATTGTTGGTGCAGGTATAAGCATCGGCAGTTCGTGTTCGGACGAAAATGATTGTTCGCTGGCGGGACGCCCCATGATGTACTGCACATTGTACACAATTGATGAGATAACCGATCTCAGAGTAAAGGACACGCTGGACTCATTGACTATTACAGCACCGGGCACAGACTCGATCATTCTCAACAACCAGAAAAAAGTACATACGCTGATGTTACCGTTACGCTATACCAGCGATACTACTGTTTTTATTTTCCGCTACGATCCGGACCGTAAACCGAATGACGTTGATACATTAATTATTGTACAACAAAACACTCCGTATTTCCAGTCAATGGAATGTGGGTATATGATGAAACAGAACATTCTCAGTGCGAGATACGGCAATCCGAGAAAAACCGCAGATCAGGAAAAAATAGACTCACTTCATATATCAAACAAAGAAGCCAATACAAATGAAATTGAGAATTTACAAATATTCTATAGATATCGCGACCGCACGCCTCCTACGATTGAGTAGTGTGCTGCTCCTCTTTTGTATTGGATTACCGTCAATTGCACAACAGCAACAACAACGACCGGGTCCCGTACAGAAAAGAGACCAGAAGAAAAAAGAGGCTGTAGTCGATACCATCCCGTTTTATAATGGGACGTATGTCGGTGTGGACATATACGGCATCGGAAGTAAAATGCTAGGTGGCGACTTCATGAGCTCCGAAGTCAGCATAGGCGTCAACCTTAAAAACAAGTTTATCCCGACCATTGAGTTTGGTATGGGAGGAACAGATACATGGAATGAAACGGGAATACACTACAAAAGTAAGACCGCCCCATTCTTCCGGATTGGTGTAGACTATAACACGATGGCAAAGAAAAAGGAGAAAAACAGCTATCTATATGTAGGTCTCCGCTATGCGTTCAGTTCATTCAAGTATGATGTATCGACCCTGCCGGTTGACGACCCTATTTGGGGAGGAAGCATCGGAAATCCGAGTCTGGAAGACGACTACTGGGGAGGAAGCGTTCCTTTCAGTCATTTAGGGATGAAAGGGTCTATGCAGTGGTTTGAATTAGTGGTAGGTGTCAAAGTACGCATTTATAAGAATTTCAATATGGGCTGGTCTGTACGCATGAAATATAAGACAAATGCTTCGACCAATGAATACGCCAACCCTTGGTATGTGCCCGGCTACGGAAAATTTAAATCAAATAACATGGGAATTACCTATTCCCTTATTTACAAATTACCTCTTTAAAGAATAATGACAGGACTAGAGATTTGGCTGCTTGCAATAGGCTTAGCGATGGATTGTTTCGCTGTTTCAATTGCAAGCGGTATTATTTTGAAACGTACTCAATGGAGACCGATGCTGGTCATGGCTTTGGCTTTCGGACTTTTTCAGGCTCTTATGCCATTCATTGGATGGATGTTTGCAAAGACTTTCAGCCACTTGATAGAAAGCGTAGACCACTGGATCGCTTTTGCTATCCTTGCCTTTCTGGGCGGACGTATGATTCTTGAATCTTTTAAAGACGAGGACCGCCGTCAGACATTTAACCCCGCAAGTCCGAAAGTCGTATTCACAATGGCGATAGCGACAAGTATCGATGCACTGGCAATAGGCATCTCCTTTGCCCTGCTCGGCATCAACGACTACACCGAAATCCTCTCTCCTATCCTTATCATCGGATTCGTATCATTCGTCATGTCGCTCATTGGTCTTTTCTTCGGCATCAAATGCGGTTGCGGATGTGCACGGAAGTTAAAAGCTGAGTTATGGGGTGGTATCATTCTGGTAGTTATCGGATTAAAAATATTGATAGAACATCTGTTCTTACAATAATAAGCATTGGTTCCTCTAATAAAAAAAACAGAAAAACGTATGAAAACAAAAAAGAGTTTCCTTTGGCTGGCCTTCCTCATCTTGGCAACGATCTGGATATTAGCCAGACGTAACCAAAAAGCTGAGTTTAATACCGCCAGTGGTTTTGTGTTTGGGACAGTATACAAGATCGCGTATCAACATGACGCTGATCTGAAACCGGAGATTGAAGCGGAATTAAAACGTTTCGACCAGTCTCTCTCACCGTTCAATGACAGTTCGGTCATCAGTCGCGTCAATCGCAACGAAGAGTTGGTAACAGACAGCTTTTTCCAAACTTGCTTCAACCGTTCTATGGAAATCTCCCGTGAAACAAAAGGAGCTTTTGACATAACGATAGCCCCTCTTGCCAATGCCTGGGGATTTGGCTTTAAGAAAGGCGCCTTCCCGGATTCATTGATGATAGACAGCCTGCTACAGATTACCGGTTACGAAAAAGTGAAGTTGGAAAACGGAAAGGTAGTCAAGCAAGATCCGCGTGTAATGTTAAGTTGCAGTGCGGTTGCAAAAGGCTATTCGGTAGATGTAATAGCCCGTCTGCTCGACCGGAAAGGGATCAAAAACTATATGGTAGACATAGGAGGTGAAGTAGTAGTAAAAGGTAAAAATGCGACAGGAGATCTGTGGCGTATCGGTATCAACAAGCCGTATGACGATTCTTTAGCAGTGAAACAAGACATACAGGTTATACTTAAGCTGACGGATGTAGGTATGGCTACTTCGGGAAACTACCGTAATTACTATTATAAAGACGGTAAAAAGTATGCCCATACGATCGATCCCAGAACGGGCTATCCGGTACAGCACAGCATCCTGTCTTCCACTGTCATTGCGGAAGACTGTATGACAGCTGATGCTTTGGCTACCTCTTTTATGGTAATGGGATTGGAAGAAGCGGAAAAGTTCTGTAAAGCAAATCCTATGATCGATGCCTACTTTATATATAGCGACGAAAATGGAGAGTTTAAGACTTACTATACGGATGGCATGAAACGATATATGCCTGATGCCAAATAGAAAAAGGCTTAGCAAATATAGCATATAAACGGAGGCTCTATTTCGTACGAATAGAGCCTCCGTTTATATAAAACAGCACCTCTGTTGAAGCCAAACGAAGCCTCTGTTTCAGAGAGGCTGGAACAGTTATTTCATAAACACAAAATAAACAGCTGCAATCAGGCAAACAAATGCTGCCAAATGGTTCCAGTGCAATGTTTCTCCCTTAAAGAAAACAGTGGTAAAAACAGTAAATATAATCAAAGTAATCACCTCTTGAATCACTTTCAACTGCATCAGCGAGAATGGACCGCCATTCCCGACAAAGCCGATACGATTCGCCGGAATTTGACAGGAATATTCAAAAAATGCAATAACCCAACTAAAGGTAATCACACCTATCAACGGAAGAGCAGCAAACCAAGAATACTCTTGTTTCATTTTTAAATGACCATACCATGCAAAGGTCATAAAGACATTAGATACAATGAGTAATAAAATTGTGTAGAGACCTTTCATCTTATTATATACTAAATTTGGTAATTATCAGTCTATTTTATCCGGCAATAATTCTTCCTGCACATTCGTCATGCTCCCCCATAAGCTGTAGCGAGCTTCCGGGTTCATCGCTTCCAACTGCCGCAGAATGCCTTTCATATCGCTTCGGCTGGACTGTGATTCATAAGGACAATTCTTCACTTGTTTCCGGTAGTCATGCAATGCAGCCAGTTCAATCAGATCAGCCTCGTGCACCATACACATAGGTCGGATAATTGTCATATCAAATTTCTTCATCACCAAGCGGGGCGGCATCGTGCTGAATGCCCCCTGATAAGTAATGTTCATCAACAGTGTTTCCAAAATATCATCCATGTGATGTCCTAAAGCAATCTTATTGCATCCTTGCTCCTTGGCAACCGTAAACAGAGCTTTCCGACGATTCCAGGAACAAAGAAAGCAGGGAGACTTACGTGTATCCGTAGCAGGATCAAAGAACGTTTCGTACTGTACAAAAGGCACTCCAAAAGATTCACAATATGCTTTCAGATATTCAGTATCACTTTGGTAAGGAATATTCTTCATCACCACATGAACAGCTATCACAGAAAACCGAGGCTTATAAATACGCGCCCGCTTGCCCAGCAACTCTACAAGTGCCAACGAATCTTTCCCGCCCGACAGTCCGATAAGGATTTTGTCCCCTTCTTCTATCAGTCTATACTGCACCACTCCTTTATTGAATCGCCGTTCAATACGGCGAATCGTCTTCTCTTCTTCCGTAAATTGTGTCATATCTTCAAAAATCGGCTGCAAAAGTAAGCGAAAAGAATGATTTAAAGAAGAATTAACATAATAGAATCTCTGAAAAAGGGTTTATTTCTAATAAATTTGTACTTTTGAACAATTGATGCATGGATTAGTGAATAAAACAATGAAAAGAAAATATATTCTATTTTTAATTTGCAGTTTCTTCCTTGGAGGAGCATCTGCACAAACATTGGAACAGGCACGCACCTTATTTACAAAAGGTGACTACGAACAAGCCAAACCCGTATTTCAGAAATATGCCAAATCTCAACCGTCCAATGGTAACTACAGCTACTGGTACGGTGTCTGCTGCCTGAAAACAGGAGAACCGGAAGAAGCCGTGAAGTACCTCGAAACCGCTGTAAAAAGACGGGTAGCCGGTGGGCAACTATATTTGGGACAAGCCTACAATGATACTTATCGTTTCGAAGATGCAGTCAACTGCTTCGAAGAATATATCGCCGACCTCAACAAACGCAAAAGATCGACGGAAGAAGCTGAAGCTCTATTGGAAAAGAGCAAAGCTGACCTGCGTATGCTCAAAGGAGTAGAAGACGTGTGCATTATTGACAGTTTCGTGGTAGATAAAGCAAATTTCCTGAGTGCATACAAGATCAGTGAAGAGTCCGGCAAGCTATTCACGTTCAACGAATTCTTCCAGGCCGAAGGAGATCATCCGGGAACTGTCTATGAAACAGAAATCGGTAATAAAATCTATTATAGCGAAAAGGGAGAAAGAGGAAATCTGGACATATTCTCCAAGAATAAATTACTGAATGAATGGAGCAACGGTCGTCCATTGCCCGGCAGCATCAACGAATCCGGAAATGCCAACTACCCGTTTGTACTATCGGACGGTGTTACTATCTATTATGCAACCGATGGCGAAGGACTGGGAGGGTATGATATTTTTGTCACTCGTTACAACACAAATACCGACTCTTATCTGACGCCGGAAAATGTGGGAATGCCGTTCAATTCACCTTATAACGATTATATGTACGTCATCGACGAATACAATAATCTTGGTTGGTTTGCCTCCGATCGTTTCCAGTCCGAAGATAAGGTCTGCATCTATGTATTCATTCCTAATTCGTCTAAACAGACTTATAATTATGAGGCGATGGACCCGCAGCAGATGATCCGCTTGGCGCAGATTCATTCACTGAAGGAAACTTGGAAAGATGAAAACACTGTTGCAGAAGCATTGCAACGTCTGAAAGAGGCAATCAATCATAAGCCACAGGAACGTCGTGTGGTTGATTTCGAGTTTGTCATCGATGATAACACGACCTATTATCTGTTGAGTGATTTCAAATCTCCCAAAGCAAAGCTACTGTTCCAAAATTACCGGCAACTGGAAAAAGATTATCTGCAACAGGAAGATAAACTGAACGGTCTGCGCCAGCAATACGCAAGCGCCAACCAACAAGGAAAAGAAAAACTCGCTCCCGCAATCCTTGATCTGGAAAAAAGAATTCTGCAAATGAATGAAGAACTGGATGCTCTTGGAGTAAGTGTGCGTAATGCCGAAAAAACAAAATCAAAATAATACAGAGTTATGGACATACTGATTATCACCGTTCTCATCATTGCTGCAGTAATACTATTTCTGGTTGAACTGTTTGTCATTCCGGGGATTAGCCTGGCTGGCATTTCAGCACTTGCTTGTATTCTCTATGCCAACTATTACGCTTTTGTCAATCTGGGCATGGCAGGAGGATTTATCACTTTAGGGATATCGGCTGTCGCCTGTATCGGTTCGCTTATCTGGTTCATGCGTTCGAAGATGCTGGATAAGCTGGCTTTGAAAAAAGATATTGATTCTACTGTTGACCGCAGCGCGGAGAAAAGTGTTAAGGTAGGCGACACAGGTATCAGTACTACCCGTCTGGCGCAAATCGGTTATGCTGAGATTAACGGTAACATCGTGGAAGTAAGATCAATAGACGGTTTCCTCAATGAAAAGACTCCCATCATTGTGAGCCGCATCGCTGAAGGTACCATCCTGGTTGAGAAACACAAAATATAATATTCACTTAATATAAATTATCAATGGAAACATCTTTGTACTTACCTATCGTTATGATTGTTGGAGGTATTATTTTCCTAATACTATTTTTCCATTACGTGCCGTTCTTCCTTTGGTTGTCGGCTAAAGTATCAGGCGTTAACATCTCGTTGATTCAACTCTTCCTGATGCGTATCCGTAATGTTCCGCCGTATATCATTGTTCCGGGCATGATCGAAGCTCACAAAGCCGGATTGAAAAACATCACCCGCGATGAACTGGAAGCCCACTACCTTGCCGGAGGCCATGTAGAAAAAGTAGTCCACGCGTTGGTATCCGCATCGAAAGCGAACATCGAATTGTCATTCCAGATGGCAACCGCTATCGACCTTGCCGGACGTGATGTATTTGAAGCTGTTCAGATGTCTGTAAACCCGAAAGTGATTGATACTCCTCCTGTTACTGCGGTAGCCAAAGACGGTATCCAGCTGATAGCGAAAGCTCGTGTAACAGTACGTGCCAGCATCAAGCAGTTGGTCGGTGGTGCCGGAGAAGATACCATCCTTGCTCGTGTAGGTGAAGGTATCGTTTCCTCTATCGGTTCTTCGGAAAACCATAAATCGGTACTCGAGAATCCGGATTCTATCTCCAAACTTGTACTTCGTAAGGGATTGGATGCAGGAACCGCTTTCGAAATTCTGTCTATTGATATCGCGGATATCGATATAGGTAAAAACATTGGTGCAGCTTTGCAGATTGACCAGGCTAATGCAGACAAGAACATCGCACAGGCTAAAGCAGAAGAACGTCGTGCAATGGCTGTCGCTTCCGAACAGGAAATGAAAGCTAAAGCACAGGAAGCACGTGCCAAAGTAATCGAAGCGGAAGCGGAAGTACCTAAAGCAATGGCAGAAGCCTTCCGTAGCGGCAATCTGGGTATAATGGATTATTACCGTATGAAAAATATCGAAGCCGACACTTCGATGCGCGAAAACATTGCCAAACCAACGACTGGTGGTGCCACCAACCAGCCTTTGAGTAAATAGTCTACCAAACGCCGGAACCCGATTCCTATTCAGTTCATCAGCGTATCTTCTCTTTAACAAACTTACAAAAGAAAGATACCTCTTCCGAACTAAAATCCGGTTCCGGCGTTTCTATTTATATACGACTTATTGTAAAACTAAAACCGTTCAATAACATGAAAAAGTACTTTCCATCCTCTGAACTGATTATCAACGAAGACGGCTCGGTATTCCATCTTCACGTAAAGCCCGAATGGCTGGCAGATAAAGTGATCCTTGTAGGAGATCCCGGACGTGTAGCACTCGTAGCTTCTCACTTTGAAAACAAAGAATGTGAAGTGGAAAGCCGCGAATTCAAAACAATCACGGGTACATATAAAGGTAAACGAATCACAGTGGTTTCCACCGGAATTGGTTGCGATAATATCGACATCGTTATGAACGAACTGGATGCGCTTGCCAACATCGACTTTGAGACACGGGAAGAAAAAGAAAAGTTCCGCCAACTGGAGTTAGTACGTATCGGTACATGTGGAGGATTACAGCCAAATACTCCGGTAGGTACCTTCGTTTGTTCACAGAAATCTATCGGTTTCGACGGATTATTGAATTTCTATGCCGGACGCAATGCGGTATGCGATCTTCCTTTCGAACGTGCTTTCCTTAATCACATGGGCTGGTCGGGAAATATGTGTGCCCCTGCGCCTTATGTTATTGATGCCAGTGAAGAACTGATTGACCGGATTGCTAAAGAAGATATGGTACGCGGTGTAACGATTGCCGCAGGAGGCTTCTTTGGACCACAAGGACGTGAACTCCGCATTCCGTTAGCAGACCCGAAACAAAATGATAAGATTGAAGCATTTGAATATAAAGGCTTTAAGATTACCAACTTCGAAATGGAAAGTTCGGCACTTGCAGGACTTAGCCGACTGATGGGACATAAAGCGATGACCGTCTGCATGGTGATAGCCAACCGACTGATCAAAGAGGCTAATACCGGATATAAGAATACAATCGATACACTAATTAAGACTGTACTCGACAGAATATAGGATAATATCAATTACAATGAAAGACCTTCACTAAAGCCATTAATAATTCTTTAGTGAAGGTCTTTTTTATTGATTCATATATAAAGTTTCTAATAAGAGAGATATTTTAGCCTTTGTTTGGTGCGATGAGGAACAAAGGTAAAGAATCTTTTAAAGTAATCTCTTAAAGATTCATTGCACACATAGATATAAGTTCCATACATACCTCTTTCCAAAAGAGTAGTATAAATATTCTTTATATAATTATGTAATATTTTTCCATCCACCTTTTCTTTGCCTTTAGAATCTTGATACATATCCTTAGATACAGTAATAATATTATTTATAGGATCATAGTCTATCTCCCAACCTATTATCACACCTGCATAATTTAAATCATACCCCTGCGTCGTATGTATACAGCCTATTTCATTAATTGAATTTTCAGAGTTTATCCAGTCTTTTTGGGTAGTATTCCAAATGTACTTATGCGCATTATTTACCTCGTATTTGTTTTCTATCTCAATATCATATAATCCTTCTTTTTGAATTTTAGACAGTGTCATTTTGTGCGTCTTCCAAGGCCAGGCATACCCCGCCATATTCCGACAGAGCCCCATTTTGTTATTTTTCTCTTTAATTGCAGATACCATATCCTCAACATCCTCAAACAGCAGTAGCTCATAAGATGAACCAAAAGTGAGCATTTTTTCTTGCTGACACTCCAATATATTATGAATATAATCTATGTAATCATTTCCGCCCTTACACCTCATCTGAGAAGTAAGCTTATAGTTCCGGGTATCCTCTTGCCGAGACAATGAGAAAAATCTTAGTGCTTCTACATCAGAAGGCTTCACCGATTGTCTGGAATCATAAAAGAATAGCTGATACCGGCTTTTTTCCAGTATCCAGTCCAATTCCGTCGCTTCTTTATCTAACTTTAATGCCTCGTTAGCTTTATCATATGATCCATAATTAAATAATGCACGACGACGCCTCAAACGATGTGATTCATCAACAATCAGAAGATCATATAAACCTTTACCCGAGTTGGCAACATCTTCAGGGCTAAGTACCATTTTAGAATCAAGTCCCTGTATTCCATCAAAAACTTTTTTCAATGTCTCACGAAAACTTTGTGTAGGAACTACATACCCAACTCTTAAGTTCGGGCTCAAACGTCCAATTATATAACTAAGATTCTCATCCAATGCCTCTTCTTCCGCAGTCCATGCAGGTGAACTCTTTGCATCAATCAATAGCTTCAGCAAATAAATTCCAAGAATAGACTTACCAGTACCTGCCCCTCCATCAATTATAAAAGAACGGGATTGATTATTATTCCCTAAATCAGATTTCAGATCAGTAAGAATTTGCACAGCAACATTAAATTGGTCCAAATTCAAAATCTTATATGGAGAATATTTAAATAAGTCTTTATTCTCAAGAAGAGTAATTCCATGCCTGACAACACCTTCATCTTGAAGAAGCTGCCAAATGTGTCTGAACTCTCTCTGATATTCATCACGCAAATAATAGTTATGAACATGCTGCCCACCATTGCCATTCTGGAGTCTATATTTACCATCAGCTACAATATATCCGATAAGAAATGCTTCAAGATCCAGGATTACAGATTTATTAAAGACTTTATTAAAGATAATATATATGTTTTTCAAAGCTCTGCGTTCAGTATTATTCCAATGATCACAAATCCTGGTACATATATTTGTAGACTCTCCTATATATGCTTGTCCCTTTTCGTCATCCTCGATAATATATACAACAGGCCATCTATCTTTGAAGGCAGCTTTTACTTTAGAAAAATGTTCCTTCTCAAAGGTACATTTTAGGATTTGAGTTTCTTGTTTGAATATCATAGTTCAGAATATCATTAAGTATTTCTTCTTTGTTTTATTTTGTGTTACAAAACCGACACAATGCAAATATCGGAAAATAAAATAAGAAATGGCTTGAACCATACGCCAAAATGTATGCCTCAAGCCATTATTTTTACTTGTTAACTCAAATTTTACACAAGCAAATTTATATAACGATTAACCTCTTTATTAATATCCAATTGTAAATCTCTCCTGGTGATGCTTGGGATGTTCCAATTCATCGATCATTGCAGCCGCATAGTCTTCTACTGAAATATGACTGTTACCTACGATGTCCACAATCATATCGTCTTTGCCCAAACGGTAACGTCCGGTACGTACTCCCGGTCTCATATCTGCTGCCGGAGAGAAAAACACCCAGTCAATCTCTTTCTCCTTCATCAGGAAATTCAAATAAAACTCTCCCAAAGCTTTAACTCCGGGCAGGATATTCTCAGGAACTTCACCCGAATCCATCAGTCGCAATCCCGGCGCAATAAACAGTGATCCGGCACCACCCACCATCAGAAAGCGATTCACTCCCGCTTTCTTCACTCCATCAATGATAGTCAGATATACTTTGATGGTTTCGTCATATATATTAGGATTATTCCATCCCGGATTGAATGCACTGATAACGGCATCCGCTCCTTTGCAAACTTCACATACTTCATCGAGCGAAGAGACATCCGCTTTCTTTACTTTCAGATGCTCGTTCTCTATCTTTATTTTCTCGGGATGACGAACTACAGCTGTCACTTCAAAGCCACGATTCAATGCCTCATTTAGCAGAGCGGAACCAACAAAGCCACTAGCTCCGATGAGGACTATTTTTTTCACTTTCTCCATATTCCAACAAAAATTAGATTGTTATTATTACTTTAATAACAATCTAACTTTCAGAATGTTGGTCTCCTTTTAGAAAATTAATTATCCGATATAGGTTTCTATCGTTTCTTTCAGTTTCTCCAAAGAATATGGTTTGGAGATAACTGCATTGCATCCAGCCTGAATAGCCTGTTGCTGTTCCGTATAGAACGCATAGGCTGTGACTGCAATAATAGGAACCGAAAGAGAAATAGTCCGAATCTTCTCTGTAGCCTGAATGCCATCCATCACAGGCATACGAATATCCATTAATATCAAGTCCGGTTTTTCCCGAATAAAGCTATTGATTGCTTCCTGTCCGTTACGCACCCACAGAATAGTATACTCTTTCTTCAGTAAGATATTCAGTTGGGCAAAGTTCGATTCGATATCCTCCACAACCAAAATCTTTTTATGACGTACGGATTCAGAATCAATCTTAGTAGAAAGACTCCGTTCGGCAACTTCTACCGGTATCTCCTGATAAGGCAGATAAAGCGCAAACGTACTACCTTTTCCCAGTTCCGAGCTAACTTCAATACGACCACCGAGACGTTCTACAATACTTTTGCAAATAGAAAGTCCCAGTCCGGTACCTTGCACAAAGTCGTTCAGTTTTTCAAAACGAGTAAAGATTTGAGGAAGTTTCTCTTCCGGAATTCCACAGCCCGTATCGCAGACAAACAGCTTCAGCCAGTCTCCCTCCTGCTTCAATCCCAATGTGATACTTCCCGTTTCAGTATTCTTAATGGCATTGGATAAAAAATTGAAGAGTACCTGCATCACACGATTCCGATCGGTAGAAGTCCAGAACTCTCCTTGCGGACGAACCACTCTCAAGTCCACATTCAACTTCATCTTTAACTGATGCACCTTCTCCACTTCATCCACCAAGCCGGCTATTTCAACTTGCTGGAAGTGCATCTCCGATTTACCGGATTCGATACGGGACAAGTCCAAAATATCATTGATCAACTGCAACAGCAGATTGCTATTCTTCTGGATAATCTCCAGATATTCATGTTTTTCCTCTTCATTCTCTGTTAAAGCCATAATCTCCGAAAATCCTACTATTGCATTCAGCGGAGTACGAATCTCATGACTCATATTTGCGAGAAATACAGACTTCATCCGGTCAGCATCCTCTGCACGCCGTTTAGCTTCTATTAAT
The DNA here is from genome assembly GCA_019412825.1 of Bacteroides thetaiotaomicron. Lineage (GTDB taxonomy): Bacteria > Bacteroidota > Bacteroidia > Bacteroidales > Bacteroidaceae > Bacteroides > Bacteroides thetaiotaomicron_A. The sequence goes on from DXOL01000002.1 coordinate 29,373, forward strand.
TCCTCGGAACGACGGATACGGTCGCCAATATCGTGTATCAACGCCAGCACGGTGTTACCTTCAAACGGAGCAATGCGTGCCTGAAAATAATGTTTACTCCCCTCCACTTCCAATGGATATTCAATCTCTTTCAGCTTCCCGTCCTTCAGGCATTCGCGAATATTGCAAAGAAACAAATCACTTACTTCCGGAGAATAAATACTGCGCCCGTCCGCTCCTTTCAGCACTTCTACCGGATGCAGCAGAATCGTACCCGGCGCCATCAGCACATCCGTTATAAAGAAATTCTCGTCAAAGATGAAGATAAATTCGGGTAAAGCTTCTATTATTTTACGGTTATGTTCTTCCAGATGTTTAATATGCTGTTCCTTTTCACACTGGGAAGTAACGTTTACAGTATATGCCAACAGTTTATCCGGATCTCCTTCTTCATTCCCTTTATAAGACAAGAAATGATCTTCCAGCCAAATCACTTCACCATGCTCTCCGACACAACGAACCTGTATCTGAGATGCTTTGGACTCCGAAGCAAGCATTTTAGCAAAAGCTGTCTGATAGGCATTTATATCTTCGGGGTATGCGAAATGGTAAAAGTCATTAATGTCTTTAAAAACCACCCCCGCTTCTTTCAAACCTAACGTGCGGAAGTAATCGTCCGTAAAGCTACATTTCCCTGTCGGAATGTCATATTCCCATAAAGCTATTTGATGTGCGGCAAGTACAGAAAGTATCTTTTGTGAATTTTCCCGTATGATTTCATTATTCTCATTCGGTGAATATAAGTTTGTATCCGGCTCCATAGGCTATCATTGTATTTTGTATGTGCATTGTTTGAACGGCAGCAAATATAAACAAATAAAGCACAAGTTGTGTCTAATCTTATTTTTTTTACTCAGAAACAATTATCTTTGCATCATCCAAAAAGAAATATAATGAATCAAGATACTATCTGTGCTATTGCTACCGCTCAAGGAGGTGCCATCGGAAGCATCCGTGTTTCCGGTCCTGAAGCTATTTCCATTACAAGCCGCATCTTCCAACCAGCCAAAACCGGCAAATTACTTAGTGAACAAAAGCCTTATACGCTGACATTCGGGCGTATTTATAATGGAGAAGAAGTCATAGACGAAGTCCTTGTGAGTCTTTTCCGTGCTCCTCATTCCTATACGGGAGAGGATAGTACAGAAATCACGTGTCATGGTTCTTCCTATATTCTTCAGCAAGTAATGCAGTTGTTGATTAAGAACGGTTGCCGTATGGCTCAACCGGGAGAATATACCCAACGCGCATTCCTCAACGGAAAGATGGACTTAAGTCAGGCGGAGGCTGTAGCCGATTTGATTGCATCTTCTTCCGCAGCCACTCATCGTTTGGCCATGAGTCAGATGCGGAGAGGTTTTAGCAAAGAGTTAACGGACCTACGAAGTAAGTTGCTGAACTTCACTTCCATGATCGAACTGGAACTTGACTTCAGCGAAGAAGATGTAGAGTTTGCTGATCGTTCGGCATTACGAAAACTCGCAGATGAAATAGAGCAGGTTATCTCACGGCTGGTTCATTCATTTAATGTTGGGAATGCCATTAAAAATGGCGTTCCGGTGGCTATCATCGGTGAAACGAATGCAGGGAAATCAACTTTACTGAATGTATTACTGAACGAGGATAAAGCAATCGTCAGTGATATTCATGGTACCACACGTGATGTCATTGAAGATACTATTAATATAGGTGGCATCACTTTCCGATTCATTGATACTGCCGGAATCCGGGAAACAAATGATACCATTGAAAGTCTTGGTATCGAACGTACATTCCAGAAGTTGGATCAAGCGGAGATTGTACTTTGGATGGTTGATTCATCTGATGCATCTTCTCAGATAAAGCAATTATCAGAAAAGATCATTCCTCGTTGTGAAGAGAAGCAACTAATTGTTGTATTCAACAAAGCGGATTTGATTGAGGAAAAGCAGAAAGAAGAATTATCTGCTTTATTAAAGGACTTTCCTAAAGAATACACGAAGTCTATCTTCATATCGGCAAAAGAACGTAAACAGACCGACGAGTTACAAAAGATGCTTATTAACGCAGCACATCTGCCTACGGTAACACAGAATGATATTATTGTGACAAACGTAAGGCATTATGAAGCTTTAAGTAAAGCTTTAGATGCTATCCACCGGGTACAGGATGGGCTTGATTCACATATATCCGGAGATTTTCTTTCGCAGGATATACGAGAGTGCATTTTCTTCATTTCGGATATTGCAGGGGAAGTGACGAATGATATGGTACTTCAAAATATTTTTCAGCATTTCTGTATCGGAAAATAAAGGAATGAAAGGAGAGGAAGTATTCATGAATTACTGGAATAAAATACCTGAATTGACGCTTAAAGAATCAATGCGTATTCTCAAAGATAGACGTGTTAATATAAAACACAAAGGACTATTTCCATCTAAAAGCGATATTGAAATCAGTCGTATAACTATGACGGATTTTTTAAATCAAAATACAAAAATCCAATTTGGTTTAGAGTTTTCGTCAGTATCCATATCATCTTTAATTTCATATAACAAGGTAAAAGAATACATAGCTATAGCTGAAGAATATTTTGCAAAAAATGATTTCTACAATTGTTTGGTAAATTCTAAAATAGCATTTATAGAATTATTGTCATCTTATGAAGACAGCAAAAGAGGGAAATATCATATAAATAGCATAGTTAATGTAGGTAGTAAGATTGGTAATGAATACCAAAAGCTTATTGGGCATGATGAAAAATTTGGCGAGCGATGGTTTCGTGATGTTTCGGAAACAACGAATCGGGTACGTGAGATATTGAAAATTACTGCTCTTGGTGTTGATTACCGAAAATATGCTTTTTTTGAATACATCACTCCTGAAACAAATGCTTATTGGAATAATAGTAGTCGTGAATATCATTCAATGCCAAAAGATTACTATGAAAGTAGATTCAATCTGCGTGCAAGTGATTGTCAATTTTGTATTTATTTCGTAATTGATAGTGCACTGAAATTGCAGGGATTTGATTATGACATAAATAACTTAATAAAATAGCCATATCTTACTTAAAAATATAAGATTAGCGATCTTGGATGGTATCAATTATAAATCAAATAACAACTGCCAAATATGGAATCAGAGATTAAGAAAGTATTTATATCTTATGCTTGGGATAGTGAAGAACATAAAAATTGGATATTAAAACTTGCATTTGATTTACGGCGTCACGGAATTGATGCAATACTGGATCAATGGGATGCAAGGTTAGGTAACGATTTGTCATTTTTTATGGAGCAAGGACTTACAACGTCTCATTTTGTATTATGCGTATGTAGTGACAAATATATAGAGAAAGCTAATGGTGGAATAGGAGGAGCCGGATATGAAAAACGAATCTTGGCAGCAGAAATGATGGATAGTAATAATAAACGATTTGTTATTCCAGTAATCAAGGGAAATTCCCAAGTACGTAAACTTCCAACATTTCTTTCAGGATTAAAATATGTAGATTTTGATAATGGTCAGTATTATGATAACTATCAAGAACTTCTTGAACGTATTTATGATGAAGATATAAAGAAAAAACCGCCACTTGGGAGTAATCCGTTTACTTTAACAACAATATCAGACCAGATAACAACAAAACTTAGTATAGAACAAATAGAGTTTCAAGACCCTGCATTTGAAGGGAAATCATCCTTCGACTATAAGAGGAATAGTGGCTCATATACTATAGGAGAAGGTGATTATATATTTGTTACTCATTGGAGTGAATGTGGACATAATTCTATTTATTGTTATAGAGATCACATATATAGATTGGGGTATAATCCTAATTACACTGAATTCCCCTCACCAAATGAGTTTATTAATTTTAATTTTAGTTCACGAGCTAAGTCTGTTAATGTTGGAGAGATTGTGCTGTTAGAGAATCATAATCATAAATTTGCAGCACTTAAGATTACAAATGTTGTAAAAAGAATGGAAGATATAAACCATTTGCTGGAATTTGAATATAAAATATACAGGGATATAGAAAGTGAATGAGTGAAACGGGTAATTATAAAGATTATACAGTAATAATATATTTAACAGATATGATAAACTTCGACGAATATCTCCAGCAGAGCGAGCCACAAAAGCGTGAAAAAGGCTATGCGTGGCAAACGGCAATAGGACTTCAAGCGGTAGATGGCTTGAAGCCATCGGATTACCTTATTGAGACCGCTCGCAAGCATATTGAGGGGAATATAACTATTGATGAAGTACAGCAACTTATCAAGAGTTACTACGATTCAAAAGATATTCGTACTGAAAAGGATAACGAAACAGAAGAAGCCGATAAAGTTTCCGCCAATATAACCAAGCTATTGAATGAGCGTTCATTTGCTTTTACCGTTGCTGGATTGACCGCCATTCATCGACGGATATTTGATAGCGTATTCAAGTTTGCCGGACAAATCAGAGATTACAATATCACCAAAAAAGAATGGGTGTTTCGTGGCGATACGGTGTTCTATGTATCTGCTCCCGACATTCGCAGAGCCATAGAGTATGATCTTGAACAAGAAAAGGCGTTTGATTATACAGGATTGGATATAAACCAAATAGTAAGCCATATTACCCAATTCGTATCCGGGTTGTGGCAGATTCATCCGTTTGGAGAAGGTAATACCCGAGCTACAGCAGTGTTTACCATCCAGTATTTACGCTCAATGGGATTCAATGTCGAGAACGACCTTTTTGCCAATCATTCTTGGTATTTCCAAAATGCTTTGGTTAGAGCCAATTATCAAAACATACAAAAAGGCATCAAAAGAGAGTCTGTCTATTTGGAACGATTCTTTCGCAACCTATTGATGGAAGAAAACAATGAATTGAGGAATCGTTTCATGGTGGTTAATGCACCCGAAGATATGGCTATCTCCACCCCGACAAGTACCCCGACAAGCTCAGATAATCCTTTACAAATAGATAATGAGAATATCATTCGCTTAATAAAGGCAATTGCAAACAATAGATTATCTGTCAAAGAGATGATGGCAGCCGTAGGATTAAAAAACCGTGAGAATTTCATGGAATACTCACTCAACCCAGCTATTAAAGAAAGATTTGTTTCTATGCTCTACCCAGACAAGCCTCGCCATCCTCGTCAGAAATATCTGTTGACGATTAAAGGATTGGCGGTGTATAACTCCAACAATATGAAATGATGATAGACGAGAACAATATATCCCCTATTCAATCCGACTTTGAATGGATTAAAAAGCGAGACACAAAAGGTTTAGTGTATTGGACTTCTCGCGAGCTGTGCACCGCGTTAGGCTATAGCACATACCAAAAATTCAATCGTACTCTAAACAAAGCTATCGCCATAGCAAATAAGAAAGGTTGTAACACTACCGAGCATTTTAACCCTACGTTTGAGATGGTCAGACTGAGTTCTGGTTCCTTTCGTAAAGTAGAGAATATACATCTATCACGAATCGCTTGTTTGATGATTGCTGAAAATGCCGATGGAAAGAAGCCGCAAGTGCAAATGGCAAGAGAATATTTCAAACAAGAAATATCAACTACTGAATTAATCGACAATAGTCTATCATCCAATATATTGCTATATAAGACGAAACAAGGAGAAAACCGTATAGAGGTCATCTTCAATAATGAAACATTTTGGATGTCGCAAAAGCGAATGGCAGATTTGTATGGTATCGAAACGAATACTATCAACAACCATCTGAAAGAGATATTCAAGAGCGGAGAATTGGACGAAAGTTCAGTTATTCGAGAAATTCGAACAACTGAACTTGATGGCAAGAACGATGATACATTGTTCTACAAATTGGATGCAATTATTGCAGTTGGGTTTCGTGTGGGCAGTTATCAAGCGAGCCAATTTCGGATGTGGGCTACATCAGTTCTAAAAGAAATGATTATAAAAGGATTTGTATTGGATGATGAACGCTTGAAACAGGGCAAACATTTTGGCAAAGATTATTTTGAGACCTATTAGAACGTATCCGAGAAATACGAGCTTCAGAACGTCGATATTATCAGAAAATCACCGATGTCTATGCTGAATGTAGTGCCGATTATGATCCTAAGGCTGAGACCACCCTACAATTCTTCAAGATGGTGCAAGATATGATGCATTGGGCTACTTCCCATCAAACGGCAACCGAAATCATCTATTCAAGAGCAGATGCCCAAAAGCCCCACATGGGACTTACCACTTGGAAAAACGCTCCTGACGGCAGAGTCCAAAAGTCGGATACAATTATCGCCCAGAATTACCTATCAGACAAAGAAATCTCTGCTTTCAATCGTCTATCAACCGCTTTCCTTGATTTGGCCGAACTTCGTGCCGAACGGCAAATTATTTCTACGATGGCAGATTGGAAAAAACAATTGGATGATTTCCTGACTCTATATGAGTATGACAAATATAATGATGCTGGCACCATTTCCACCGAACAAGCGAAAGAAAAGGCATACGCTGAATATGATAAATTTCGCTTGATACAAGATAAGGAGTTTCTTTCAGATTTTGATAAGGAAATCAAGATATGGAAAGAGAAAGGATTGTTTGGTAAGGATTAATTCTATCTATAAGCACTATTAACAGGAACATAAGATGAACCATAGTAACATATTCTCACTATCTTTTCCCGAAGCCAAGACAATTATTGTCTCCGGTGACATTCATGGAGACTTTAATCAATTGGTATTCAAACTCTGTATCCAATATCAGCTTACGGACACTTTGCTAATTGTAGCCGGGGATTGTGGTTTTGGCTTCGAAAAGAAAGAGTACTATGAGCAGATGATTAGACGAAATGTCAAGCGAATGAACCAAGCCAACAATTGGATTGTGTTTGTGCGAGGTAATCATGATAATCCTGTTTATTTCGATGGCACAATATTCAACGTCAAACGCTTCATTGCTGTTCCCGATTATGCCATTCTACAAGCTTGTAATCACACCATCCTTTGTGTAGGTGGAGCTATCTCTATTGACCGTATCTATCGCATAAATGAATGGGATAAACGCAAATACCGTGTTCATTCAAATGAGTCGCAAGAAAATGATATTTCTCGCAATTTATATTGGCAGAACGAAGTTCCTGTTTACGACCCAGATAAGATGAATGCCATCCATACTAGCTTCCTGGTTGATACGGTTGTCACACATACTGCACCTTCACATTGTGAACTATTCTCAAAAAGCAACCTTAGCCAATGGATTGTGAACGATCCTTCATTGATTGAGGATATACAATTTGAACGGAAAACGATGGATATGCTTCTGCACCAGTTCAAAACTGACAACCATCCGATAAACCATTGGTACTATGGTCATTTTCATCAAAGTTGGCATTCTGCCATTGACGGAATACAATATAAGATGCTCGACATTATGGAGTTCTGTCAAATATATTGATTTATACCATTTCGGGTATAATATTGATGTAATAAACAGAATTATACCCGATTGGATATAATAGTTGTTGCCTGAATATAAGTGTTCTTATTAGGGCATACAAACATTTTCCATAGTGAACAAACGGAAGTAATTACATTTTTCCAAGCGAATAAATCATATTTATTACATTTTTTTCAACGAATATCACCCATTACTCTACACTTTTTCAAGCGAATCGAATGTGTATCCTACAAAAGTTTACTGGTTCTATGACCGATTTTCTACAGTTAAGCACCATCTGGAAAATAAAAACCACACCACAAACCGCAGAAATCCCAAGAAAACCACTACCTTTGTATTCAACAAGCGTTCTGTAACATACCTGCGGGAATATCTTATCAATCAATACATTGAATCTGATAGCGGACATTCCACAAAAAGGCTGAAAAAGGCGGTATACACCTATATGCAAAGCGATGAAATACAACGGTTTGCATTTGCTACACATTCTGTGTATTTATAAAAACAGAGGTTGTACTGATTAAGATGAATGGCCACTGATAATATCAATCGTAATGCGTTTGGGAAAGTAACATCATTTAATTTAGGAGAAAGTATCAGAATATATACATGAAACAGGATTTGTTTTCTGACACATTGAAAAGTTTCAGATTGGCCATTGAGACGGGTAATCTTGTATGGTTCTTCGGTGCTGGTATTTCTGCATCGTTAACTGGCAAGATATATTCATGGATGCAATGGGTCCAAGATGGAATCTCGCACATCAATAACACAGACTTAGCATCAAGTCTGGAGAGATCTCTATTATCAGATGATTCTGCCGATAATTTGGTAAATATTGTCGGTAAAGTTATTGACTGTCTGAAAACTGAAGGCGGTTATTCAGACTGGATGAACACGGCTTTCAATTCTGCAGCGATTGTCAACGATGCCCTTGTTTCGACTTTGAAAAAGATGATTGTCGCTCAGGATGTAATAGCGACCACTAATTACGACTCCCTACTGGAGCAAGCCATAGGTCTAAAGTGCTACACATACCAAGATGCCGGGAAAGTCTATGAAATGCTGGACAATAAGCGAAGTACACATATTCTGCATATTCATGGTGCATATAAACCGGAAAGTAAAATCGACAACATTATTGCCTCGGAAGAACAATACAACAAAGTGCTTACTGACGAAGGCGCACAGTTCGTTCAGCACGTTTTAGGCACAAGAACTGTGATTTTTGTTGGATGTGGTCAAACCACTGACGATGTGAATATATCTCGTTTTATTGCCTTTGCCAAAGATAAACTTAACATGGATAGAGATTATTTTTATCTCTACAAAGCAGGGCAGACGTTGGTGGAATTACCTAAAAACGTTCATCCTGTGGAATTTGGAGATGAATATTCAGATCTCACAGATTTTCTGGCAGACATAGTACAACTCAGACTAAGGACAATAATTAGCCGAAATCGCATAGTGGGAAGAACCATATATAGAAAATCGACAGTCGTCACTGACCCACTGCTGTCATATCACTATGCACAGCAAGCAATTCCATTCTGCGGCCGAGAGGAAGAACTGGGCAAACTATTCAAGTTCCTCGACAACGATGCTCCCTTCTACTGGTGGGCTGTGACCGGACAGGCTGGCGCGGGTAAGAGCCGTCTCACACTGGAAACTCTAAATCGTTTGCCAGCAACCTGGTTCGGATTCTTCTTAAAAGATCGGATTTTAAAGGTAGGTGATGATTTTAAGCCATTTGCTGACACCCTTATCATAATAGACTATGTATGTGGTCGCGAGCCCATCATTGCTGATATCATTGAGGAGTTATTCCAGAAGTTCTCGTCTACTGATTACAAACTCAGGATCTTACTAATTGAGCGTGAGAACAGCAGGGAAAACGGTTCATGGTACTCCAAGCTGAACCAATTCAGTAATTACAGTAGCATCCCTGCTTATGAATACTCTGATCAATTCCTAAATTTGCAAGATCTACAACCAAATGATGTCTGCACTTTCATATCCAAAGTTTGTAAGAAATTTGAACTACCAGAGGATCCCCTACGCGACGAGGTCTTGCGTGATGCTTACGGCAGTAAATTCGAATGTCTACAATTCAGACCTCTGTTTGTTCAGATATTTGTAGAAGCATGGATACAGAATGACTTCTCGTATCCGCATTATGATTCGTTTGAAGACTTATTGAAATGGGCGTTGAAGCGCGAACAGGCGCGTTGGCTGAACATTCTGGACAATAACCAGTCTTGCTGCAATGCCTTGATTCGACTAATTGTTAGAGCCAACATTTCCGGAGAACTAAAGGAGGACAATTCAGATGCCATATATGCCGACGATTGGAAGATAATTAATGATTTCATTGCTGGCAATAGCTTTCCTGGCAAACAGGGCGAATCCGTAGCAGTTGAGACATTAGCGGCTTTGTGCCAAAATATCGGGAGCCACGACAAAACTATAGCCCCGATGTACCCCGATATTCTGAAGGAATATATGTTCTTCTATTATATGGACGCAATACGTTTGCCTTCCGTAATGAGAGAAATATGGAAGAACATTCCCAATGATTTTTCGACCTTCATAACCCGATGTCTTTCCGATTTTCCTGACAATAAGTTCTATAGCCAAGCTCTGAACAGCCTTCAGCCTGATACCGACGACATCATGGTTCTCAAGGGGCGTATAGAATTGTTGAGAAACGAATATCTCAGGAAGAAGGCCGATACCAATGTAGTGATGAATCTCATCCTGAATGAATTCGAGTTCTGGAAACACATCCAAATTTCGGGAAATGGTACTAAAAATGACGTAATCTTTGCCGTTGCCAAGATTACTGGTCTATCGTTTGTCGCAGAACTGGTGGGGGCATACTCCGACACCAATTTATCTTTCTATATGTCTGTTGTTAATGAAATTATTGACATTACATCCGGACCTATAGCAGAAGCCATAAAGGTTCAGGTTCTCAGCAATGAGGTACAACGATGCGCATTGTCAAACCATTATAAGGAGTCGGAAATTATCAAAAGCAAAATCGACCGTCTTTTAAACAAACGATCGGACATGTCGTCTTTGGACAACCTGCGAAACCTGGAAGTCCTAAGTACTGGGATTAGTAATGATATTATCTTTTCGAGCAATTTTCAAAAAGCAATATTCAAATTGAAAAAAATGGTCTCTGTCTGCGATGAAAACGATGAATATTCCGTATATTGGCCATTAAGTGCTGCTGCTCGTATTGAGCAGCTTGCTTTTCAGTTGAATAATCCAAGGTATTTTGGTAAAGCACATGAAGTTGTCATGGATTTGGCTCGACGGCATCCCGACTATTATCCGGTAAAGCTGATTGACGCTGCATTTGAAATAACAGAGCTCCACGTCAGGTTGTTTGTCAAGCATGAAAACAAAGCATCGCTAAAAATATCGTTAATGCAGCTTGAAGAAAAAATCAGAGATATACATATAGATTTCGAGAAAGACGAGTTTGACAATTACAATGACAACGTATGGGGGGCATATCATATTCTCAAGTTGAATTTCATTGTTTCTGAGGATGAGGTCAATGAGATGATTTCCGAAGCTGATACGATTCTAAAAAAACATCCAAAGTGTGTCTGTGTGATACAGGCGAAAATACAGGCTGTCACAATGTTACATCGGCAAATCCGGCATGACGATATATCGAAAGAAGAGGTAAATGACGCATATCGACATGTTCTGGACAATGTGGAATCGGAAGGTATCAGAGACGTTTTTGACAATATGCTCGACTCATCAACTGAAAGAAACAACAAGGTCAACTACCGCAACCAAGACATCATATCTAATGCAATTCATGATGCGTTATACAATCCGCTCAATGATTCCGGCATATCGGAAATCGATGACTTGTTTTGTGACTATCCAGATGTTCCGTATCAAAGAGATAGGGTCAAGATTGGGCGCAACGCCCCCTGTCCTTGTGGCAGCGGCAAAAAATTTAAGAAATGCTGCATAGGCAAAGGCATATATGATTGATTGGAAAAGTGTTGTAAATCGTTCGTACAACACTTTTCCAATCAATCATATACAAGAATTGTTACACTTTTCAGAACAAATATCATAAGAGAGCACACACTTTTCCAAACGAATAGCACTAAAAACGATGAAATTTCTACCACAAATCACAAAAATCCCAAGAAAAACACTACCTTTGTATTCAACAAGCGTTCTGTAACATACCTGCGGAAATACCCTATCACTCAACACATTGTATCTGATAGCGAACATTCCACAAAATGGCTAAAAAGAGGCGATACAACACGTATATGCAAAGCAATGAAATACAACGGTTTGCATTTGTCCCCACATTCTGTGTATTTGTCAAAACAGAGGTTGTACCGATTAAAATGAATTGTCACTGATAATCAGTGATGTAAATATGCTGCATCGGTAAACAATTTAATCCAATGATTATCAATAATTTACACACAATATAATTCTGACAGAAAACGAGTTACGGCGGGATATTCAGTAAATAAAAAAACATAAGGCAACTACTTCATTGCGAATTAGTTGCCTTTTTTGTATCTTTAAGTATTTCGTGCGACAAGAAGTCGTATAAGTAATTGTTTAGCACTGCGTCTAAACCTATTGTTCCGTCAATAGTAGCCTAAAGAGGCGTGCTTTACTAGTAATGGTTTGGTGCGAAGCCCTCTTGACAATGCTGTCCTTTACAGAAATATCCAATGTATAGGCTTGTAATAAGCAAATTTAAAATCGTCATTTTTCGGTAAACTCCAATCGACACATACTAATAGAGACTATTGGTTTATAATATTGGTTATTTTAGTATGCTGCTCATCTTTGGCTTGGGGTACCCCAAGCCAAAGATGAGTCTTGTACAACTTCAAAAATGGACTTTCGATTTCCCATCCGATAGCTTTGTCCCGCGAGTTTAATTACCTCGCAATGGTATAATAACCGGTCTAAGATTGCTGAAGCCAGCACTTCGTCATCAAGGGTCTTTGCCCATTCTGTCGGCGCCTTGTTTGTGGTGATTATCAGCGAGGCTTTCTCGTGAAGCGTGTTTATCAGGTTGAAAAATCCGGCGGCATCCTCTTTTTTCACCAGGAAGAGCATGATGTCGTCAATGGCCACCAGATCGGCTTTGAGCAGACGGTTGTAGGCTGTCATAGCCGAAGGCATCAAGGCTTTCATCTTGATAGTGTTTATGACATCCTCCATCGTGACCATATACGCCTTATATCCCTGCCCTACAGCCTCATATACGAGTCCTGCAGCGATAAAGGTTTTGCCTGTCCCCGAAGGCCCCATGAGTATCAGGTTGTAATTTTGCTCAAGCCATCCAAGCCGGCGCAGTTCACGCAGCCGGGCGGAGGTTATGCCCTGCGAGTAGTTATGGTCGAAAAGGTCGAGGTCATGCCTTGCCGGCAAAGCCGCCGCTTTCAGGCGTCGCTGCAAGTCCTTGCCGTCCCTTTCCTGAACCTCGCGGGAGAGCAGGTCATGCAGGAACTCGACATGGGTCTTACCCTGTTCCCGGGCTATGTGAGCTTCAGATTCGAGCAGACGCGGGAGGGCGTACAGGCGCAGGCGTGAGCACAGGCTTTTGATTTGTTCGTTCATTATCATACGAATAGTGTATTAAAGGTGGATATGTCAGTTTTCTCAGGTATCATGACGGAAGTGTCGGCTTGTGGAACCGGTTCCGTTTCTGTCCGGGATTCTATAAGGGCCTCTCCATTGCGGAGTCTGAGCCCCTCGGCCACCTCCATTAGGTTGCATCCGTTGAAGACACCTGCCGCAAGGCAGGTAGTGAAGGCTTCCGTCAGGGTGACATCCGAGTATACCGTATGTCGCCTGGCTATGAACTGGAGGTTGTCGCGGTAATTGCGGGCCTTATGTACGCGCAGTTCTGAGAGGTACTCGTCAATCACCCCACTTTCAGGGAGTTCCTTGCGGACAGAACTCTCATAATCGTCCAGCGATGCTTCACGGTCACGCCGGTGCGAGGTGTTGCTTATCAGCCGCCCTTTGTCGCAACTTACCTTATGGATAGCAAGAGTCTTACCCGTCTCATGGCTGTAGATGTGCAGCAGGCCTTCTTTTTCTTCCAGATAGACCAGTGTCTGATGGCCGCAGTAGGTGCCCGTGGGAACAGTATAGTAGTTTCCCCTGTAATTTATCACATTGTCCTTTCGTACGTGATGTGGTACAAGCTTCTCGGAAGGTACTGTCGGAACCCCTTTATAGGGCATAAGGTATGTTCTTTCCGTCTCGAACTCTTCGCAGGGAACACGCCGTATGCCGTGGTGCTCAGTACCGTTGGCTGTGCGTCTAAGCCAGCCGAATGCCTCCTGGTTCAGCAGGCCGACATCAGTGAACTCGAGCCCGCGCAGGAAGTTATACTTCACGTATTTGACCACATTCTCTATCTTACCCTTGCTTTCGGGGTCGGACTTGCGGCAGAACACCGGTTCGAACCCGTGTTCACGAGCCAAGGTTCGGAAGCCGTTAGTAAGAATCAGGTCTCCAAGGTTTTCCCTGACCAGGAACACCTTGTCCTGGTCATACACGATTTTATGGGGAACACCCCCAAAGAACTCAAAAGCCAGTTCATGGGCATAGACTGCCAGTGCGGTGGTAAAAGGAGTACGGCTGAAGTAAACGAACTTATACCGGCTGCGGCTTAGAGACATCGCAAAGAAATAAACTTTTAACGACTGACCTTGAGGAGTCGGCATCCACCGCTCGCCGAAATCGCATTGAGCGTATTGCCCATAAGCGGTCTCGGGTTGTTGCTCATAGGGCCGATAACTCTTTTCTCCCTCTTTGGGCAGATTGTGAGTCAGACGGACACGATTGACGAAGTTGAATACGGTTTTAGAGGTTACGGAAGGAAGATCCGAAAAATGTGCCTTTAAGCGGTCATGGAGTTGCGGCGCTGAAAGAAACGGCCACTTCCTCAGTTCATTTACTAAATAAGTCTCGTAAGCATCAAGCTTATGACCGTAATGACGGTCATAGCTCGGGCTGGACATGAACTCTTCTTCTGTCATTGACAGATACTTAGACACCGTCTGACGGTGAAGTCCTAAGATGTGCCCTATCTGACTTTTGTTTAGGCCATCTGAAAATAATTCTTTAACTTTGTACCACATCAGATACTTCTTTAATTTGGAAGTCTCGGTCATAGCATTGTAATTAGTAGTTAGCACCACAAAATTACAATGCTATTTTTTTGTTTATACTGTTGATTTAACTTTTCCGATTGCTGACGATACAAAATTACCGATTACACCCTCCGTGCAATTTGAGCATTTATTACTGTAAATCGGACAAAATCATAGGAAATAGCATTTCACAAAAGTAGGTTGGATTTTGTATTTGTGAAACATACCTACGCTACAATATTGATATACAACAACATACAAATTAACTACACCATATCATAAATTACCACAGATGAAACTTTATTTAGAATGTCCGAAAAAATTTCATTATATTCTAACAATACTTCGGTAAATTTTACCGATAATTTAACAATCAAGCTTGATAAAACCGGTTCAAACCAATAAAAGTTCATTGAAATATGATATGCCAACTATCTCATCAGCAGGCGGGAACAGATTCAGGGTGTATCTGACATAATCGTCGCAGATGCATTTTTTCAAAGAGGACTTTCGTAAATCCGATGTGCAAGAACAGCTTACATGTCATCGGCAGGTTCAGGAATGATGCCATCTTGCTCTACCCCTCGACAAAAAAACGACAGGAAAGAAAGAACGTCCTCCAAAATACGACGGGAAGATGGATTTCTCGCAACTTGATACCTCCAGAAGTACGGAATACGAAGTTGACAAAAGAAAACTATATGGACTGAAAGCCTACTCCAAGGCTCTCCAAGCGCATGGTAAGTCTCGCAGTATGGTATCCCGATGAAGACAGGGCTGATAAATGTCAGCTGTACTTCTCGACAGACTACACACAATCGGCCCCCTTGATGTCCCTGAATATTACAGGACACGGTTCCAACTGGAGTTTTGCTTTCGAGACAGCAAGCAGTATGCGGGAATCACGAACTGCCAGTCCACTGACTTCAGAAAGATGGCCTTTCACTTCAACGTTTCGCTTACTGCAATCAATCTCGCCAAGGGCACTTGCAAAAGAATGAAAATCAAATATTCGGTTTCTTCCTGCAAGTCGGTAACACACAATGCCAATATGCTTGAACGGCGTGTTCGCCATTCAACCGGACACGACATTAATTGACTAAATTTTCAAAGAACTACTTTTATTTACCGCAGAGCCGCTTAGACTTGTCTAATTTTTAACGAACTATTGAATATATTATCAATACATTTTTGCGGAATCTTCTCTTGCTCTAGACGTAGGTTGTGAGACTTGATATGATTGTACAGTGTGGCTTCCGCAGGGGTAAGATGGAGAGGCTTTGATACATCGCTTGGAGTGCCTTTGTCGCCTTCAAAATAGGTATCAAAGGTAGCGCGATCCATCAGAAGGCTTTGCGTCTGGGGAAAATAACTGCGGAACTGCGAGAGAATTTCGAAGCCCTGTGCATCAATGTCGCCCCAATAGTATAGGGAAGCGTGCCGCATGAATGGAACAGACTTGAGGATGCCAACGGTGAATCCATGCCCCCAAATCAGCAGACTTCTTGCCAACTTGGGAAAAGTCAGGAAGTTGACTTTATTCTCCACCACAAACACCTTCTGCACAGGCAACGACAACGCACAGAACTGACTCTGAGGCATCGTCAGATCGTCTACACCAGAAAAGTATTCACTCGCAATCGATGCTTCCAACACACGAATGCGCACCCATGGCTCATCGTATCGCAATCCAAAGCGCTTTTCGAACTCCTTCTCATCCGAACAGACATACTCAACAATGACAATATCCAGCAACTCACGAAGCACTCCCTTATTGCGCTCAATGAACTTGGTGTGCACCTCAATAGGCAATTCACGAATGTACAACTCAGGACAAGGATTCGCCACAAAATAACGCAAAACTTTCAACAAATCAGGCCAAGAGGAAGCATTCTCGATCACCTTAAGTGGATAGCGTTCCACCCATGGACGAAGCTGCGGAAACTCATTAAGCAACATCGCCACATCCTTGCGAAACTGTGACACTTCACCACCCTTCAGCAAGAAGCGCTCAACGTCCGATGCACTCCCGAACAACACACGCTCAGGCAGATCCTGTTCGCCCAATGCTTTCGTTTTCACTGTTTTCCACTCAATCGTGTAACCAAAGCCCTTCACCTCTTTCGATTGCGAACGGATGTCCGTCAGTTCGCGCTGATACTCATCCATCGATGCGCTCGCTTTCTTGTCGCAAGGAATCACAATTGGTTCAAACCCAGAGCCAGCGACCACAGAACGCAAATAATCCACATACTTGCGTTCTGTCTTCTTACGTATTTCTGCTGCCGTTATCATACCTCCATACTCCTTTCACGTTCTGCCTTAAACTCACTGATAGGCATATTATAGAGCACAGAACGGTCGCCCTTGCGCTCCACATAATGCACATACGAAATATCATTCTCCACAATGTGGATGTTGTCGCTCGGAGTCACCACGAGCAACTGCAGGTGGAGTTGTTTGCAGAGCGAAATCAGATAGCGAGCCTTGTCCTCGTCCTGTGCGCGAAAAGCCTCATCTATGGCAATGAAGCGGAACGAAGAGTCGAGTCCATTCTTGGTCAAGCCAAACTGATAAGCGATAGCTGACCCCAGGATGGTATATGTCAATTGCGCCTTCTCGCCACCCGACAGCTGTCCCATAGCCTCGTAGGTGTTACGCTTCTGATCATCGTCTAGATAAAACTCCTCAGCCTTATATGTGTACCATCCACGCACATCCATCACCAACTTTCGCCATGATTCGTCTTGTAAGCGAGACATCAGCGGTTCGATATGCTGTTCAAAATGAATCCTGCTGCCATCGATTGTCGAATTCATCTCATGGATATTCGGGATTGCACTGTTCAGAAGGTCTTGGAACTCCTTCAAATCCACATTCAATCGTTTGGCTGCGACCAACTGGATATACGTCTTTGGAGCATCCTTGAAATCGATGCCCACAAGATACGAATTCAATTGGTCGATGGTCTTGGTGATAGACTGGCGCCAGTTCTGGAAGAACATATTGAATGCACTGACCTTGTTGATGATATTCTCCTGTAAATACTTGTTGAAGCGCGATTCAAACCCAGGCAGATCTTCGTCCAGCAATCGTTGGTAATAGGTCTGATATTCGCCCACAAACTCCACGGCTTCGGGCAAACGGTTCACGTCCGAACGCCAATCGCGATACTTCGCGGTAATTTCCTCAGCGGGATTCTTGAAGCGATAAATCAGGTTCTTCAAATCGCCACTCTTGCTACCCTTCGTCTCACGTTGTTTCCGCAAAGCGGAATTGATGTCACTCTGTAACGTGTCACGCATTTTGTCCAAACCCACCAATGCCACATTCAGTAAATCTGTGTGTTGCGACTCAAAAGCATCGGTATCAACAACGCCTATTTGAGCCAAAGCCAAAGCACAATCATTACTCTGTTTCTTGAGCATATTCTCACGATTTTCCAATAATGCTTTGTTACCGATAGCTTCATTAAACTTCTCCTCAAGTGCACCAAGTTCCTTTCTCACCCCCTCCAATTGCCCCTGCAACATCTTCACCCTATCATTGGTCTCCTCCAGTTGTCGCTTCTGTTCTTCCTTTTGCTGAATGGCGAGTGCACACGACCGCCAGTCGATGTCATCAAACTTATCGTATTTATCAAACAGCTTCGAGTAGGTTTCTCGCTTCTCCTGAGCATTCTTTGTATCTGCCTCTATATGACGGACTTTGGTTGCCACCTCCTTTTCATCCTGCTGCAACTGGCGCACTTCCGCCTGTAGCATGGCAATCTTCTCCTTGTTGTCCCAGCCCAACACATAGTGTTCCTTGCCTCGTGTCTCTGGTCGGTCGTCTTTCTCATGCTTACCACCTCTCGCCTTTATCAGTCCCTCTTTCGTCACTGCTTTCTCTTGCAGATAGTTGAAGTCCGCAAGCGAATCAACACAACTATAGTTGAACTCAGCAAATAACCTATCCTCAAGCCAATCCAAATACAAGCACTTTGGCTTGTATTCAACCTTACGGAGCAACGAATCCGCCTTCAATGTCCTATCCTCAAACTCACGAAGAGCCTCTGTGCCCTCGTATCGCTGATACACGATGCGTCCTCGCAGATTATGACCATTCACATACTCATTCACCTGCTTGTAATACTTCTCTGGCACCACCAATCGCAATGCAAAATTGTGCAGAATACGCTCGATGGAATACTCCCAATCGCACTCAATATCCTTCACACGTATCAGTTCACCGATGAATGGAATCTCTTCGGCGGTTGCACCAACAGCCTCCAGTATCTCATCACGAATCTCAGCCACACGACCAGAGATATTGTTCTTATGCTGCTGCAGATAGCGTATAGTGTCCACCCGCTCTGATATCGTGCAGTTGATTTCATCCTGACGGTTTTGTGCCTGACGCTTCTCTTCCATGAGTTGCCTGTCAATCTTTACCTGCAGAGCATCTTTCTCGTGTTTGGCGGTCGCACGATTGGCTTCGAATACCTCTGCATCAGGACTTTGTGTCAGCTCCACCGTCTTTGCCAGCTTATCGTATTCTTCGGCTTTGGCCTTGCGGTTATCACGCATCTTCACCTTCTGATTGATTTCCTTCTCAATCTCACGTATCTGCTGACCCACCTCGTCCTTCTCAATAGCCACCGACAAGCGTGTCTGCTCTTGTTCCAGCTCACTCTTCTTCACCTTCAACACCTTCAACTCATCTTCCAGTTTCCTCAAGTTGCTCTTGCAGCGCGCCAACTCCTCGTTGCACAAATCCACCGTTCGCGCAGCAAACCAATAGGCCACCACACTCTTCTCTTGCTCCAATTCAGCTATGCGCGTGTCTATCGCCATCAGTTCCTTTGCCAATGTATTGATAGGTTCCAGTTGGGCAATCTGCTCCTTCACCTTATCGATATTGGTTTTCGCCTCCATCAGATTTTGGAAGTTGTCCTTCAGTTCCTGATACTTTTCCTCAGCCGGCACTTCCTCGAGCATATTCATACGGATGAAACTGTCCAGATCGTCCAACACTTTCACGCCCACTATCTGATTAAAGAGTGTAAGCGCCTTGTCCGAACGCATTCCGAAGAGGGCTATCATCTTCTCGCCATACGCAACCGGGCCGTCAAAAAACTCTATCTTGCGTCTTGTGTCGTTCGTATTGTATTTCTTCGTCAGTCGCTTGCGCCAGTCGCCATGCAGGTCAAACTCCGAAAAGTCGCGCTTTATAGTCAGCGGTTCGCGAGCTATGCCAAACAACACCTTCAGTTCCTCGCCAGTGTAGTAGCGCACCTGAAACAGCGTCACCACACGTTTGTCCACATTGCAGAACGATGCAAGAAGTACCGAACGTGCCCCTTTGTCTCGCAATCTAAGCGTGGTAGTGCTCGCTGCACCCTCCTGCTGCTGATTGCCATAGTTGCCAAAGAAGTACGACTCCTCTGTACGGTTGCCCTTCTTCTCCACACCCGATGATTGGTTGTAGAATCGTTGGCGCTTCAGTGGCACCAGCAGCGTGAGCAGAGCATCTATCAGCGTACTCTTGCCCGATGCGTTGGCACCGGTCAGCAGCGAGTTATTGCCCTGCGTATTCATGCAGTACACCTTTTGGTCGAATGTACCCCAGTTCCACACTTCCAGATAGTCAAGCTTGAAGCCTGCCACTTCCGGACTGGTATTAAAGAGATTCATCTGCTGCATCATAGTCGTTCAGTTTGTTTTTGAATTCCAATAGATCATCCAGTGTCACCTTCTCCTTGATGATGCGATGTATTTTATAGCGTTTCTCGCCCTCAGCATGCTTTGCTTCCACAAGGAAACCAAAGCTGACGATGCTGTCGATATAGCGGTCAAGGTCTTTCTCAAACTTGGCACGATTGAAGGAGGTGGGCAGGAACAGTTCCGCCTCTTCCTTTATTTCAGTGGCGGTTACATACTTGTACGAAGCCTGCGACTCTGTTGGATTGCTGTCGAAGTCTTCGAGTATCTGCCTCAACACGATGAGTATCACCGACACCTCAAAACCATACAACCTTCTCGACACCATGTTCAACGTTTTGTCATCGTCCAATTTCAGTTGCTTGACAAAGGCAAAACCCTCATCCTTTTTCACGATGAGTTCCAGCCCCATCACGCTGATATAGTCCAGTATCTCGCTCTGGTAGTCAAGTACATCATTCCACACTACATCGTCTTTCTCTACGATGCCTTTCAGTAGTTTCACCACAGCCCTGCTGTATGGTTGTATATTTGTTGCGTTCATCGTGTTATTATGATTTCGGGAATTGATATCGTTTTGTTTTCTGCAAAAACAATATATTGCTGGCGCTCTTCGTTTACTACAGTCTTATATTCCTTCAGCACGCCAATGTATTCAAACACTTCCGACAGACCTTTCTCCACACCCTCGTTCCGTTCTATCACCTCTGCCAGTGTCGTCTGCTGTCTGTCGTACAGCACCTTGTTAATACGGTCTCTCAGCACCTTACGATCGATGTGATACGGATTGTAGAGTTTGCCTATGCGCTCCAAGTCGTCCAGACTCAGTTCAGCCATATCAGGCTTATCCTTATACACAGTCTCTTTTATAGGAGTCAGAGTCAGAGGGCGCTCGACTGGTAGATTGATATCGATAGTTTCGTATTCAAGCGAAGCTTCTGGTTTCTCTTTCTGTTTGGTGGCTTCGATGAGCAGTTTCTTTATATCGTTAATCACCAGCTTTGTCACCTCTGCATTCATCTGTCCGTTCTGGCGAATGATACGACTCAGTTTCTCGCTCATGCGATCGTTGGTTTTCGCCACCTTCTCGCCTGCGTCAAACAGATGCTTTTTCATTTCCCTGAGAAACATGTCATGCGCATCAATGCCTCTATTCTCCAGTGTTTCATAGAGTGCACCAGTCAACTCGTCCCATTCTTTCTGCAGATCGGCCGAGAGCAGGAATTCCCAGAATGCATAGAAACTCTTGCCTTGTTGCGATTGTTTCAGTTCGCCATACGCATCAAAGATGTAGTTCAGCAATACTTTCTTCTCCGCATTGTCTGTCTGGCGCTCGTATATCTCTTTGATAATCCCCTTGAAGTTGTCATCCACCTCCTTGAAATCGCTAAGCAGCTCCTTAGCCAGTTTATTCAAGCTATTGTATCGTGGTTCTATCTGGTAGTCCTCATACACCTCGACCTCTTCGCCCATCTCCAGTCGCTGAATCTGATGCTCTATCTCCATTTTTTTGGCTCGGAGCAGTTCCAGTCGCTTCTCGCGGTCCTCGTTCGAGTATTCCACCAATTCCTTCAGTTGGGCAAACAGCGTCTTGAACTTCGATTCCGTACCGATGTAATCCTCTTTTTTCAAGCTCGCCACCCAATCCATCAGTTTGCTTGTGTGCGACGAAATCTCGTATATCACCTCTCCCTCTTCGTTCTGATAGTTGGTCAAGAATCCCTTGTCTGTCCAGTCTTTGATGAGTCGTTTTGCTTTCTGTTCGTTCGACTCTCCTAGTCTTGTCATTTCAAGATTATCCTCCACCAACGCATTTTCCTGCTCATCCAGTCGGTTCTCCAGTAGCATGTGCAAGCGTTCCTGCATTATAGCCGACTGTCCCTCAAACGCCTCAATGACAAAAGACAAGAAGAAATCCACACTTCTTGATTTTATGAGTCGTACGCTTGGTGACTCTCGTAATATTTGTGTTATTTCTTCTACTTGCATGAATGTTATTCGAAGTTATTTTGTTTGAAATTCATCAGTATATTTCTTATATGTTATTGTCACATCTTTGAAGGATAAACGAGCACCTCTTCTTCCCCTATTTCTAGCACCTTTGCTATCTGAAGTAGAGTCTCGAGGCTGGATTATGCTGCATTCGTGCACCATTTTGATACTGTAGCAGGATCTAAGGTAATTGTTCTACAAGCCACTTGTTTGTGCGCTTCTTCTCTGCCAACATTCCTTTGATGCGATTTATGTTCTTATCCATGACTATGCATTACATATTATTTAGGGCAAAAATATTAGGTGACTATATACTATCTTACAGCAAAATCCTCTATACACGATTATACGATTTATAGAAGGTTTATATTTTCTATATCCTACCGCTTAACAAGGATTCACACTTTAAGGCAATATATAGTTACCATATTTTATATGTTTCTCAATTGTGTGGCAAAATTACAAAATATTACTGAAAAACGATAAGTTCAGTGATAAAAAGAAAAGATCATGCGCTAAATTCTATGACTTCATTCTTCAGCCTTCTCTATTTACAAGCTTTATTTATTATGTGTTTAACAGCAAGCCTTCCTCAACTACCAAAAAATCTGTATAGACATATTTGATTAGGAGGAAACGCCAGCATTAGGAAAACTTCTTCATAAACCTTACCACTTCCGATATCGTACAAAAGTCAAACTTACCGGTTCTTATCATATAGAATTGCAGAAATATAAATATAGCGTGCCTTATTTAGTATGTAGACTAGTAAAGTACATACGAAGTACTACAAATATTGAGTATCTCATTGACAGATAAAACTCATCTGAGAGACCTCTTTGATAAAACTAAATTTCAAAATGACAAAGAACGATTCGGACCAAATAGGCCAAGTTTATTTAAATTTTAATTCGGACCAATTTTAATGGGACACTAGTGATCCTAAAACTTAAAACATATATACCAAACCCTTATTTTTCTAATTTAAATTGAGCCTCTTTCTCTTTAATAAGCAATAAAGAAATATCAAATAAGACCTTTATAGTACTATTTAATTCAAGCGAAAAATCTTTAATCGAAGTGGTCATCTTATCAACATCATCATAGTATGAAATATTTTTTTTATCTAATCGTTCCAGTTCCATGTTAACATCCTTAATCTC
The DNA here is from genome assembly GCA_019412825.1 of Bacteroides thetaiotaomicron. Lineage (GTDB taxonomy): Bacteria > Bacteroidota > Bacteroidia > Bacteroidales > Bacteroidaceae > Bacteroides > Bacteroides thetaiotaomicron_A. The sequence goes on from DXOL01000002.1 coordinate 52,879, forward strand.
TTGCAGAAATAACTTTTTCTTTTCTATATCTACCGCTTGTTTACTTAATTCCAATAAGATATTTTTCGATGCATATTATTCTCTTTTATTTGAATATCATATCTGTTTTGATTAACACGTTCTATAAAAGAGAGTTCTTGATCCAATAAATCCGATAGTCCAATACGTGCTTTAATCCAGCATTCTTCATAAGTCTTTTCTAAATTTGTTTTCTGGCGTTGTACATCAACTTCAAACACATATCTATACTACAAATCTGTTGCATAGATTCGACCTTTCATTTGACATATTTCTGATTTAGATAATGATATATTCTGATGGTCAAGACCAACAGTAATTCCCATAACATCTACTATATTAAGTAAAGCCAAATTATTTTTTAGACAGTTATTATAATCATCCAACTTTTTAATATTTTGTTGACGAATTAACAGTTTTTCTTGTTGCAGAATAGCTTTCTCACTATTTCTATTACTATAAATAATAGCAAGATAACCTACTACAACAGCAAAAATTCCACTACTATAACTTCCCCAAAAATTTAACCACGAGTCATTTGAAAGATTTGTTTTAATAACATTACCATATGCCAACAACGTATTAATGATAAATGCAATAGCAATTCCACTAATTATGATTCCCAAAACAACATATAAATCTTTTTTTTTCATCAATTCATATTTATTACAACGATTCACTAACTTTTTTAATCGCCTTATAAATCTCACTATAAGAATCTCTACCTTTATATTTTTCGGCCAGTTCACATGCTTTATCCATTTTTGAGCCTGCAAGTATTTCTTTAACCCATTTATCCTTCTCAAGGTATTTACGAGTTTTATCATATGTTGGCAGATATTGCTTTAATGCTCTTTCTGTTGCTGCTGAATCTTGGAAATGTCGACATGTATCTTCAAAATGTAGTAAAAACCAATATTCTATTGACTGTAAGCTATCACAAAGAATCACATTAGCATTATTTTCATATTTCTTTTTGAGCGATACCATTTTTTTATTCTCTGCATCAGAACGCCTGCTAACATCAGCATCAAAAACACATATTACAAAGACATCTTCATCCAGAAGTTCCTTTATTTTCTTTTCTATTTTCTCAATACTATTGTTTTCAAATAAACGAGGAGAAATAGAGTATCTATAACCAAGTATTTTTTTCAAATGACTGAAATAGAATAATTCAGTCAAACCCTCACCGACGATATGAATAATCTGTCTGGTCGCTGTATTTTTTCTTGCTTTTCTCATAAAAATACACGATTATAGATTAGGAACTGCACCGAATTTACCGAACTTATATGCCTTTTGGAAAGAACTGATCCTATTCAATCCCTTGAAGTCTGTCAGAGGATACAGTACACTTGAACCATCCAGATTCTTTTCAGTAAACCAAACATTATCTTTTCTAAGCAAATCTTCCTCTCCTAATAGTCCATCATAATGCGTTGTGAGCAACAACTGTGCCTGTTCTGATTCTTTTAGAAAACGTTCAATGATGTATTCTATCAATTTTGGATGAAGAGAAGATTCAATCTCGTCAACTGCGAGAAAAGCATCTTTTTCAAGAATCTTTTGTACTTGAGCAGCCAAGCCAAATGTACGAATAGTACCGTCCGATTCAAACAGTTCCGAGAACTCATAATAATCATTGTTACCATAATCAGATGAAACTTTATGCTGATACATAGTATAATTAATCGGCCCCTTATGCGTTTCTTGTTCTTTGGAAGTAATATTTGAAATATTAAAATCTGCTTCCTGCAGATATCTCAAAATATAATCTTTTGCTGACTCATTCTTGATTGATTCTTCGGCATAACGACTTAAAGATGATGCAGGTACAATAGCCGGCATAACCTGATTGGTTAGATACTGAAGAACCGTCTCTAGTTCTACAATATGTGTATTCACCTGCATATAGGCAGCAAAAACTGACATATTATGCAAACACTTCAATGTTATTTCCTCTTTGACAGCTTGCGACATCTTGATTTTCTGTCCAAATTTAATAACAGATACGTTATTCTCAGTATTTCTTTCAAATATAGTAGCAGGCTGTTGACTTGGATAATAAATTAAACTTTCCTTTGCTACGTGCCATCTATCTAAAGCTACTGAATAGACATAACAAACAGCTTTCTCCTCATTCTTCAAATAGAACGAAATCGAATATTCAGATAACTGCCTTGAACTTGTTTTATTCAGGAGAAACGGGACTACTTGAATTTGTTCTGCCTTATTAAGTGGAGTATAAGTAATGAATGACTTGATAAAATCACAAACCTTAATAATATTACTCTTACCCGAAGCATTTGCTCCATAAATAACAGCCACTTTCAATAGTCTCACACCGCCACCCAATTCAACAACATGATATGATTCCATATCCTTACTTCTATCAGCTTCAAAACTTAATATAGCCTCGTCCCTAAATGAGAACATGTTCTTAAATCTAATTTCTGCTATCATACAATTTGTTTTTCCACAAATATATAACTAAATATCCATATCCACAAATAAGATTCATCTATTTGCATCATTTCTACAAATATCACAAACTAATATCTATTCTATTAAATTTATTATAACCTTAGGCAATATCAATCATTTAAAAATCTTGGATCACAACAAGGAAAAGATAAGTATACCTACAGAAGAAACCATGAAGATGACTATCTATGTACAGAAGCAGAAATAAGACGTATGTTTGCTGATGCTAATCACCACAGGGATTCTAATGTAAGGTGGACACACCGTATCTATCCGGACAGAATGTGGGAAGCAAACCTCTATCATTTCTATATAAAAGTATATAATAGATTGATACAGGTTTTACCACGTCCTATTATGATAAAAGATGGTATACGACAAGAAGAAACACCTGCTCATGTGCTATACGAGAAGCACTAATAAATTGTATAATTCGGCACTATAGAATATTTTGTGTAAATGGAAAATACGGGATTCAAATTATGAACCAATTTATGCTTATATTTGAAAACAGAATCCAGATATAAGAGAACTTACAAGTGAATCCTGTTTCCATTTACACAAAATTCCAGACAGTGTCTATTTCCGTGATAAAAGTGAGTATCAGATGTAAAGAACACCTTGCTGCCATCAAATTTATAATTTATTTCTTCTCAATTTATGTGCATCACTGCACGTTAATAATCAAGTTATCAATCACCCATCAAACGGAAATGACAGAGAAGTATCACAAAAGTAACTGCCATAAATGGGTATAAAACAAAATCGTTGAAAAGTTTGCTAAAGACTCTCCAGCCATTCAGTCTCTATTCTAAATCAAAGTATAGTAAAATGTACTTTATTATGTTCGCTGGAAAGTATTTACAATACGAGGTTCAATACCGGAGACATGAACATTCAACACACATTCCGAGCGTTTATTACCCTGAATTGTGGTGATTGATAGTATGCCCATCCAAATTCTCTGCATTGTTAGTTTTATGTTATTTCAAAATCAGTGCAAAGTTAGTAAATAAATTCCATATACCGCATGACAGAACAAGAAACTGAGTCTATATGAATATAGATATTATATCAGTGAAGATATAATTTAGCAGGGTTCATTACTATAAACTATGTAACTCAAGAAGGATGTTCTTACTCTTCCTTTTCAAATTCTTCCGAAGCATTTGCTATCAACGCCTTTCCTATTTCCATCTGTATGAATTTAGGCAATCGAAACAATTTTGCCATAAGCTGGTTATAAGTGAACTCGACTTTGGTATACAGTATAGATTCTTCTTTAATGTGCACATCGATTTTCTCAACAACCTCAGAGTCTTCCATAAAGTCAGAAAAGTCCGGTTCTTCAAACCAATTTATCATGTCATCCTCATTGATCCTAAGACGAATATAATCGCCACAACCATCTACCTCTGGAATTAAACCGTTAGGAACATAATCTGCAATTTTACATATTGTCTTTTTGTCTTTGTCAAGTAAGAAATAGGTCCCACTATCACATACCTTGGCTTGCAAATACAAACTGCCATATTCGGGCTTCGAATTCAGAAGTTTATGAGTTTTCAAATTGATTATTCCTGACCATACCCCTTTAGAAACCAATGGATACTCGTTTTCATATAGTTCACCCATCCATGTATCAGTATAACTACATATTTCCTCATTGTATGGAAAGTAGATCTAAGGCTCCGCTTATCTAAATCTTTTGATTAGGAGTGCTAAAAAATCAAATCCCTGCGATAATCACCAAATTATTGCAAGGATTTTTTATGTTTTTCAGTCTATTGTCGGAAATCTTTGTGGACGTAAAATCGACTTTTGTGGCCCTAATCAAATAAGCTGATAAACAGACAGTTGAAATCTTACGGCCCTAAAATTGATTCTTGCGGCCCTAGACAAACGATGGAAAATCCGGTGCTTTTACATAACGGGTATATTTGCCTGCACCATCTTTCTGTATAATCCCTGTATTTTCCATCTTTGAAATCAAGCCTCTAATTTATTTTTCGGACAACATGTCTTGAAATACCTTTTTGAGAAGAGAACGATTTATATAACCATTTTTATGAAAACAGTCTAAAACCAACTTGAGATAATTCATATTCATTCCTTTCAATCTTTCAGCAGACTCATTCCGATACTCCTCGGACAAGCGATGAGAGCCGTTTTCGTAACCGATAAGGTTTTCTTCCGACAATTTTCATAAAATCTTTTCATCAAGCCCCTCGTAATCCCTCATTGCCATTTTGTACAAAGCCAGCAATTCAAAGACATTCAGTTGCTCGGCGGCAGCTCTATTATCCTGTACCTTCCTGACAAAAATAACAAAGGCCGTATCAAGTATAGGAGCTTTGAACGTGAGACTTACCTGATACGAGTCTGTTCCCGAATAGTCAGGCAGTGCTTTCCCTTCCATAATACAGTTGTAGAACATTTTATCCACTCCCTGACCGGAACGCTCCACCAATCCTGCCTTCTGCAATATCTCGCTCATCAGTTTACTGCGCGGAACGCTGTTCACTGTCAAAATGTTGTTCATATCCACTCCGGACGGAAAACCACCAGCAGTGGTAATGGTTATACTATCGGGATATTGCTTGATGACGACATCGCTCTGAATCAACATTGAAGTGCACCCCAAAAGTTAGACAAAAAACTTTTGGGGTGCACTTCAGATCTTCCATTCCTAATACCAATCGTCCACCCTTTTCATTCGCCAAGGCAACAATACACCCCAATACACACCGCCGCCTGTCTTTCAGATCAACGTGTTTTCCTCCGGCAAACGGGTAATTATGCTTTGCCTCTTTAAATTCTATATGGTCTTCGCTTTCGCGTAGCTTCTGTAATTCTGCAATCGTAATCTCCAACAAGGTAAATCCAACCCCCAAAGATACAAATGGCTATTCCGATAGAAACGAAAATTGTGCAACACAATTTTATGTCAGTAACACATGACAATGTAAAATAAAAGGGGAATCCGCGCTAATAAAAAGGGATCTGCACGGAAGAGAACCCGACCGAAGCCGGCTCCTACACTCCTACGCTTAATCCGTTACATCAAAGAAATAACTTAGCTCTTTATCTTTCAGATTCTCCATCGCATATTGGTCGGTCTGTTCCCAAAGGGTATTGTAGAGTTCCGCGAACTCCGGTCTTTTTTCGTGGTATTGCCATATCTTATGGTTAAGCACCAATACCAGTTCGGTTAGAAATTCGTAATCTTCTTTCCACTCTTTGAAAGCACGATTGAACGTGTCCTGAATAGCTGAAAGGCCAAATCGCTCTGCTATCGAAAAATCTTCCCAAAACGTTGTTTTTACTTCGTAACCGTTTTCTTTCATAAATTCTCTGAATGTCATAATGCTTAAATTTTAAGATTGTTTTTTTGTTTTTCCCTCTTGTAGCATCTACTACTTTCGGGCTTGATTTAATTATGTCGTCTCAAAAGGTGTCATGGCTCCTTATGCAAGGTTTCACGGCTAAATACGACCTCTGTGAAGCAGAAGGTGGAGATTTGGCTGTGAACCCAAGGCTATGACCTTGCAGACAAGAGAGGCATGACAAGCACCTTTGCGACACAATTCACATCAGGTAGCCCGAAAGGGATATGCGGAATAATGGAGGAAGTAAGAAGAAGGCTAAAACAGGGAAAAGTAAAACCGAGGATATGCCGCCAAAGCACATAGCCCAAACAACGACTGGTGAAAAGAGACAGAGCTGAAAGGACAAAGTAATGTCTCCTTTAACAATTTTGCTGGCCAAAAGAAAAATAGGTATGGCTTTGGGAGCTTATAAAAGCCGTTTAGTTTAGAACTTGAAGAGATATACAAAAAACAGACTAAACTTTATTATATTTGCAGTGTGCTTCGAATATCATCGTATAATGAGAACGGGATTGTTTTTCTTTCCGAGGGACAAAAAAATTGGCCTAAAAAACATCAAGGGATAGACCTTATATTTGCTCTTTTTATCTTTTGGACAGCAAATTTTTGTCCCCTATTTGTCCCCCGAAGCATTTCATAAAAACATAATATATTAAATATCAATTTATTACAAGTCAAAAATGATACAAAACATTTTCTGCATCGGGAAGTAACAATCCACAATATATTTATTAACATCCTAAATATCCCAATATATGTTTTCCCCCACAATTGACAACCGTCTTCGAGCAATCGATTATAGTAGCAATTGCCGTGAGAAAATAATAATGATATTTTTCTGGCTATTACTCCTCATACCTATTTTCTAATAAATATTCAACAATTTCTTTATCTGCCGGTAGCCACATAACTTCATTAAGGGAGCCTAGTACTAGCCACCGCGCAGATTTATGTTCACGAAGCTCCAATTCACCGGCTAAGATTGTACACAGATAGGGTTCTTCTTCACTTTAGTTGAAGACTTTTCTTCGTCGGTTTTATTTTAAATCTCTTTCCTACTTGTTTTTGTAGTAATAAACAGTAAAACTTTATTTTTAATTATATTGAATATTAGGGTGTTCATTCATTGTTTTGTATCTTTATATCGCCAAACAGAAAGAACGAAATGATGTCTAAACACCCTAACATTCGCAAATATAATAATAAAAAGTGGGAACAAGCGTTTACTTGTAGATTAGGTGACCAACTAGGATTAAATCAATTTTTCAGTTCCTCACATCTTCATATAAAATCCTCTCAAATCATAAATACTGAAATTTATCTACATTTAAGGTCCTTAGATTCCTTTGGCATCTGTCCTTACTGTGGGCAAATAAGTTATCAAGTTCACAGTACTTATGTTCGCACATTGACTGATTTGCCCATTCTCAGTCAAAAAGTTATACTCCTATTTGAAGCTCGCAAATTCTTCTGTAAGAACGATGAATGTTCCAGAAAAACTTTTGCAGAACAACCTGGAGACGAGATATGTAGATACCAAAGACGGACTCGTCGTTGTGAAAATGTTATTGGTAATTTATGTGTAAGAATGTCCGCATCATCTGCTAGTTTACTATTGCAGGCAATGGAGATTCCAGCAAGCAGAAGCACGGCTCTGCGAACTATATACCGTATGCCAATTCCTCATTTTGGCGTAGTTACTGAACTTGGGGTGGACGACTGGGCATTCCGTAAAGGGGTGACTTACGGTACTATTCTTGTGAACATGCAAACAGGGGACGTTATTGACTTGCTTGCGGACAGAGAAACAGCCAGTTTTGAATGTTGGATAAATAAACATCCTCAGATAACTCTTGTCAGTCGTGATCGCTCCACTGATTATTCCTCAGCCATAGCCAACACAGGAAGAGAAATCATTGAGATAGCAGACAGGTTTCATCTAGTGAAAAATATGACGGACTGTATAACCAAAGTAATTAGCGAGAACTATGTGGAATACAGAAAATCGCTATCCGTACAGAAAATGACTATCATCAATGAGGCACATGGATCTCCTGATAAGCCATCTGTAACCGATATGGAATTTGTAACTGATATAAAAATAGATACAAGAACTAATATGTTCAATGAAGTGAAAGAACTTCAGGCAAAAGGTTTTAAAATTAATGCTATAGCTAAAAAGTTACACATTGCCAGACAGACAGTTAGGAAATACATGCTTTACAAAGAGTTGCCTGCTAGAAGAAGTAAAGCAAGAAATGAATATTACAGGTTTGATCAGTATGTGGAACATGAGTATATTAACGGTAAGTCTCTATCCCAAATTTATAGGGAAATTAAATCAGAAGGTTTTATGGGAAGTATTTCTCCCTTTCATTATCACTACAACTATCTAAGCAAACGGAAGCAGAAGGAGCCTAAGCAAATAAAAAGCAAACCTGTAGATAACCGAGAACCATTGGTCCCTATAAAAACAATATCTATTACCGCTTTTAAAAGCATTAAAGGATATAGGTTAAATGAAGATACAAAGAAACTGATAGATAAATTAATGTCATTTAGCTGGTTTGAAAACATATACAATGCAGCCAAAGAATTTTATGAGATAATAATGGGAGATGATTCCAGTAAATTAACTGGTTGGATTAATGAATATAAGAATACAACTATCAAGAAATTGGAAACATTTATCAAAGGTATTATACTTGATGAAAAGGCGGTGAAAAACGCAATTGATTATACTCAGTCAAATGGAATAGTAGAGGGACTCGTCAATAAGTTGAAAACTATAAAACGCACGATGTATGGAAGAGCCGGATTAGAACTGCTAAAAAAAAAAATGGTACTAACAAATAAAAGCTTTCAACTAAAGTGAAGAAGAACCACAGATAGCAGTGCATAGCAAGGTGAAAAGATGGATAGTCAAAATCAGTAGTACATACAAATCTATCAATACTAATGTCAATACCTAATTCTTCTTGAATTTCCCGTCTGAGTGCATTTTCACGGCTTTCGCCTTTCTCTATTTTACCACCAGGAAATTCCCACAAACCTTCAAACTCGCCATAACCACGTTGGGTTGCAAAGAATTTTTCATTATCATAGATTATAGCTGCTACAACTTCTATCTGTTTCATTACTTATATTGCTTTAACATATTGTGCCATTGCTGGTTGTTGAAGTTTCCATGTGATATTCATAGGGAAGTCGTCATGAGAAGACATATACTCTACTAGACCAAAACAATGGAAAGGACAAGTATTACCATAACCATCCTTTTTCTCTTCACGAACAAAGAGGATTATTTTGTTTTGTGTATCAGCTTGCTTAGTATATCGCTGTCCTCCATTATTTTGATGAGAGTCTGTATTTTGTGACTGCCAATGGAAATAGTGTTCATTAATGAGATAATCATTATACTGTGTTGAAGGAGAAAAATCCTTATCTGATTTGTTAAGCGTTACAAAAAGTAATGTAGCATTGTATTCAGACAAATTAAATACTCCCGTTACAGAACCTTGCATCTTGCGCGCTTCCGTTTGCCTACCGACAAGCGTAAAAATTTCCTCACGGGTATAGCAACCGTATAATTCAAGTCCAGGCAAAATATCCTCTCCTAAAGGCATCGTTTTTAGTTGAAGATGCGCAAGCAAATAAGAAATAATTTCCGAAATCTCTTGCTTAAAATAGCTGTACATTTCCTTATGGATCAATTCAAGCGCTTCATAAATACTGGCAAAACCTGTTTTATCCAAACGATCCTGAAAAAGAGCGTAATATAGCATCAAAGCATACTTATAATTTTTAGTATCAAGATATTGCTTACTTCCATCGATAAAGAGTTCTATAAAATGAAGGAATGATGCAGTATTGTAGTGCAATAAGTTAGCCATCCCTTTCTCCAGTCGTTTGGTTATAACATCGTCTTTGTACGCGATACGACCTGCAGCGCGCTTAAGCGATGTCCAGCAATTGTTACTTTGATAAAGAGTACGAATATCTTGTCCATTATTCTCTAAAAACTGAGAAATGGTAGGTATATTAGGGTAACTATTGATTTCTCTGATAATGCGATTCTTGTTATAAATAGCACTCTGGATATTATCAAGAATATATTGTCTTGCTTTCTTCTCCATCACAATACTGCAGCCTGATGGCAACAAAGTGAATCCATCTTTGATTTGCTTAACAATATTCTTTTCAGGATTGAGCATCAAAGCACGGAAACGACTAGCAAAGTCATATTTACGATTAGATTGTGCTACGAAGTCAAGTACAGTGAGTTCCGTCTTACCTACAGAAAGGCGCAAACCACGTCCTAACTGTTGAAGAAAGATCGTTAAACTCTCTGTGGGGCGTAGAAAAAGTACAGTATCCACTTCAGGAATATCTACACCTTCGTTGAAAATATCAACTACGCAGAGGTAATGAATAGCTCCCTCACGCAGTTCTTTAGCAAGCTGCTTGCGTTTATCAGATGGTGTATCCGATGTTAAACTCTGAGCATTAAATCCATACAGACTCAACTGTTCTGCCATAAAATCGGCATGACGTTTATTCACACAGAAACAGAGTGCACGGCACATATATTCATTAGCGAGGTATTTATGCAACGCTTCAACAATATACCCAGCTCGTTCTTTGCTGCAAAGTTTATCCGCAAGACGCTCGATATTGTATTTTTGCCCATTCCAAAGAGCATCATCACTAAGATCTGTAGAATCTGTTACGCAAAGATATTGAAATGGTGTGAGCAATCCTGCTTGCAAAGCTTGTGGCAAGCGAATCTCTGCGCTAATTCGTCCACCAAAATCTGGTCGAAGATCACGTCCATCCATACGCTCAGGTGTAGCAGTAAGTCCAATAAGGAGTTGCGGTACGAAATGAGCAAACAATTTTCGGTAGCTTTCTGCCTGACTGTGGTGAGCTTCGTCAATCACGATATAATCATAAAAATCAGCACCAAGTTTCTCAAAAAAATCTTCAAAACGGGAGTTTAACATAGAGATGGAAACAAACAAATTTTCGTATTCGCTTTCATCTTGTGGGCGGCAATTGCCTACCCACAAAGTACCGAAATTTGCATCACCAAGCACACTACGATAAGTATTCAACGATTGACGAAGAATTTCCTCCCGATGAGCCATAAATAAAATGCGGCTTCTGGAGTGTATGCGACGAAATTCCTGATAGTCAAAAGCTGAAATCACTGTCTTTCCTGTACCTGTAGCTGCAACAACTAAATTTTTGAAATTCTTAAGCTCTTCACGTTCTACACGTAACTTGTCAAGAATTTGTTTTTGATGAGGAAGAAGAGTAAAATGTCGATATATCACTTCATTCGAAGTATCTCTAAAGATATTATGATGTATTTCTTTATTAAACTTTTCTATACCTCCAAGTCGGAAATCCTCGAAATTAGAACTATTCCAGTACATCTCGAATGTAGCAAGAGCAGTTTTTATTATATGGGGATTTTCAACACTTGTAACGCGTATGTTCCATTCAAGGCCTTCAGTTTGAGCAGATTTCGAAAGATTTGACGAACCGATATAAGCAGTATTCATTCCAGAGTTGCGCACAAAAATATACGATTTGGCATGCAGACGTTCAATATCTGTATTATAAGAAATACGTATTTCAGTATTAGGTAACGCAGCAAGCTGCTCTATTGCTTTAGCCTGTGTAGCTCCGCAATAAGTAGTTGTTATGATACGCAAACGATTCCCTTCTTTTTGGCAGAATTTAAGCAAATCATTGAGCAATATACGGACCCCTGATACTTTCAAAAAAGATACAATGAAATTTATCTCATTAGCACTTGCTATTTCACGACGTATTTCTTCTCCTAGAGAAAGCGAGCTACTACCGCCAGTAAACAGATTACTTACGCGAAAGCCAGAAATGGGACGAATAGTTTGTATGCGACTTTCTGCTTGTAATAGTGCTTGTTGTCTGCTCATTACCTCCGTTAACAATTTTGAGGATTCAGCTATCTGCATTTCATCAATAAGCCCAGCTTCTTTCAAGATATTATTTATAAGATTTACGCGATCTTCTTGATTTTCGATCTCCTCAAGTTTCTGGCGAATCACCTTCCCCAAATAATTGACTAGTATTTGTGGAGACTCCGCATCATCTATATTTTGTCGCATACAAACCATACCTTGCTGCTCAATTTCATGAATATGCTGCTTTGTTATCTGGTTGATAACATGTTCGTATATACCCTTCTTTAGCATATAAAAGATTTATTTTAATTGTTTTTCCTGCACTACCGAGACTTCCATAAAGCTCATCTCACCTACAAAGACAAAAGTAAATATAAAAAGACAGAAAAGCTAATACAATTACTTTTTTTCTGAATGCCAATAATACCCTGTTTTAAATAGATGAGTACATCCTTAAACAATAAGCCTATAAAATATTCAGCTAAAATAGCTGGAAGAAGATTAGGTCTATTTTAAATAGAACAGTATCTTTGTGCATCAATAAGTTTTTATGCTTTATACTCTAAAGCAAACCTTCTGACTATACAGAAAAAATAACATAATATGGCAACAATAGAAGAACTTACAGAAACCATAGTGAAATTCAGAGACGAACGGGACTGGGCCCAATTTCACAACGCTAAAGATTTATCATTGGCATTATCCATTGAAGCAGCAGAACTGAACCAACTCTTTCTCTGGAAATCACCGGAAGAGGCAAATGTTGAAAAAATAAAAGAAGAATTGGCAGATGTCCTCAATTACGCATTACTCATTGCTAATAAATATAATTTTGATGTCGCCCAAATCATACTGGATAAAATAGAGAAGAATGCGCAAAAGTATCCGGTTGAGAAAGCCAAAGGAACTGCTAAGAAATATAACGAATTATAACCAAACACGATGACCGGAAAAAGAGTATTATACCAAGAACCGCAGGCTACGTTTTTTCATGATGTAATGACCAATCTGTTTACAGACAAAATGACAAAGGCCGCCACCTATTATAACTTACACCCAAGCAATCCAGAACTAATGTCATGGGGAAATAATGCCCCTAAAATAAAAGACTTGCTTCAGTTGAGCGGAGTTACTGATACATATGTGACATTCGAGTACCTCGTTCCATACAACATGAAACGCATTGACTGCATCTTATATGGTAGGAACTCACAAAATCAGGGAAATGTAGTCCATATCGAATTAAAACAATGGGACAACAAGGGGGTTCGGGATACTGACTGCGAAGGAAACTTCAACGTCGACGACGAAGATTCAGACACCACATTCCAGGTACAGGCATACACAGGCGGAGGACACCGGCTGGTATCCCACCCTTCCCAACAAGTAAGAGGATACAATGATTATCTGACCGGATTCATCGAAGTATTGAGCAGCAAAGAACTTCATATCGAAGGACTCGCATACTGCTACAATTACCGCAAAAACAAAACACCCAATACCTTATTTGATGAGAAATACAGCGAACTCCTGCAAGCATACAAAACGTACGCCGGCGACGAAGTGCAGGAACTCGCCCAACACCTGCAGCAAGCATTAGGCAACGGCGATGGCGAAACGATCTTCCACAAAATGATCAGCAGCCCCATACGCCCTTCTAAAAAACTGCTGGAATCGGCAGCCAACCTGATTCATGAAGGTAATGTATCCGCATTCGCCCTAATCGAAGAGCAGATTATAGCGCGCAATGTCATTCTTGATAAAATCCGCAAAATCGGTAACAAGAAAAGTATCATTATCGTAAAAGGAGGACCGGGAACCGGAAAAACAGTGATTGCCTTACATATCCTGGCTCTATTGGCGGGAAACAAGAAAAGTTATAATATCCGTTATGCCACAAAATCAAAACCTTTACTGGAAGGGGTAAAAGACCGATTGCCGCGTGGCAGTAAGGCTAAACTGCTATTTTCAAATGTAACTCAGTTTATTCCGGCCAACTGCGAACCTAATAATATAGACGTATTGCTGGTCGACGAAGCCCATCGCATCTCTAATAGTGCAAACAACCAATACACGCCGACTGATAAACGAACCAATCTTACACAGATTCAAACAATCGTCCAAGCAGCCAAGATATCCGTATTCTTTATCGACGACAAACAAGCCATCCGAAGCGTCGAGATCGGATCTTCCCAACTCATTCGGGAATGTGCCAAAGAATACAATGCCGATATTGTAGAAGTCGAATTAAAATCCCAGTTCCGCTGCAATGGTTCGGACAACTATCTGGACTGGCTTGAACAAGTTATCTATAATGAACCTGTAAAATCATCCTTCAAAGAAGATGAATTTGACTTTAAAATATTCGACGATCCTCAAACACTGTATGATGAGATAAAGAAAAAAGACAGTATAGACGGACAAAGCGCACGCCTGACTGCAGGATTTTGCTGGCCATGGTCAAGTTCTCTGGATGAGAACGGAGATTTTGTAAAAGATGTTGCCATCGGGAACTTCGCAATGCCGTGGGAAACCAAAGATACTATTACCAATATTCCCAAGGGATATGTCAAGTGGTATGAATGGGCATATAAACCCGAAGGCATCAAACAAGTCGGATGTATATATACGGCGCAAGGTTTTGAATTTGATTACATAGGTGTCATCATCGGTCCCGATTTACGGTATGACACAGAGCAACAATGTCTGATTACAGACATTAAAGAAATCAAAGATCCTATGTTAAAACGAAATGCGGCATATTTTGATAACTACGCCCGCAACATCTACCGTGTTTTAATGTCCAGAGGAATGAAAGGTTGCTATGTATATTGCTGTGATGAAAATTTAAAAGAATATTTGAGAGCTAAAATTAGAGATAGAAAATAAGAAAGTATGGCAGGCTTGCTGGAACTTGTTCAAACAGGTTCCAAACAAAATAAAGCGTTTGTTTTCAGTATCATTTACAAAAAGCTGTCCTACAGGCGACATCAGATACGAAGATAACCACTACCGTTATACACAATCAAAAAAACAAAGTATGTATCTGACAAGTATGACTCACGAGGAACTGTATGCCGAAGTGCATAAGGACCTCATCGAAATATCGACCAAAGCAAATATGTTCATGGATAAGGTTCGTAAGAAAACAAAGAACATGATGCCATATCCTTTGGCGACCCAGCGAATAACACTCACCACCACCCGAAAAAATGTGTGGACAGTGGTGGGAAAACACAATTCATATATGCAAGGTGTAGGATTTCAAGCTTATGCCCCTATTATCGGCACTTCAAGCAATGGCTATATCCAAATGACGGGTTTCAAGTCCCGCGATATGGTGATGCATTACACAGCACATTTCATGCAACGATATAAAGAACGCTACATCGATCATTATCAAATAGACCGCAAAGGGGAAAACATATTCGAGTACTTTGTGTATAACAATCCGCAAGTCTTGTATACTCGCAAGAATAACGACAGCTATTTCATCGTTTCCGACCATGGTATCGCTGTAGCCGATTTCAGCGTCGGACTAAAACTCATGACCCATGTCACTTTTCTGGGAGATGATGAACTGACGCTAAAGAAACAGCTCATCTATGATGAGGAAATCAAAATCTACAAAGGAGGACTTGAACTGAAACGGTTAAAATCAAGAAAACAAAAGGATGATATCATCACGATTTGGAATATTGCCAAGAAGCACAATGCAGGTTTTGAGATGGTAAAGCGCTGGTACCAATGGAATGGAGTAGAAGTGACTGAAGATTATCTTCATCAATGCATTGATCTCATTGAGAAATATAATGTCCAGTCACTCGATCAATTTGCAGAACTTATGTCCTGACAATAAAAAAGATCCTTATAAAATCTTCTTTATTAAAGATTATTACATCAACATATACTAACCTCAGAACTGAGGAGCACGAAGCTGCCAAAAAGCTACGGCAGCCGCAGCGGCTACATTGAGTGAATCGACGCCGGGCGACATAGGGATACGGACTACGTAGTCAGCCTCGGCAATCGTTTCCGGCGAAAGTCCGTCCCCTTCGGTACCCATCACGATGGCCAATCTGGGTTCGGTTGCCAGGACAGGATTATCAATGGAAACAGAGTTGTCCGTGAGCGCCATGGCAGCTGTACGGAAGCCCAGCTTGCCCAAGTCGCTGAGAGAACCGTCCATCCAAGTCCATGGTACAAGGAAGACCGTTCCCATCGATACTCTGACCGCACGACGGTTCAACGGGTCACAAGAGTTACGTGTCAGTAGCACAGCATCAATTCCCAGAGCAGCTGCCGAACGGAAAATAGCACCGATGTTGGTTGTATCAACAACACCGTCGATCACGACGATGCGCCGGGCTTCCCGACAGACTTCTGCCATACTGCGCACCGCAGGACGACGCATGGCACAAAGAACACCACGTGTCAGAACATAGCCGGTCAATGTAGCAAGCAGTTCCCTGCCACCCGTATAGACAGGCACATTGCCACAACGTTCAATGATGTCGGAGGCATCTCCGCTGATATGTTTATGCTCACACAAAATGGCTAAAGGTTCATAACCGGCATCCAGAGCTCTCTCTATGACTTTTGGACTTTCTACGATAAAAATGCCCTTGTCAGGCTCGATACGATTGCGCAACTGAGCCTCGGTAAGAGTACAGAATATCTCAACTCCGGGATGAGACAAAGAGGATATTTCGATAACAGGCATATTCTTATTTATTACTTTCGGTTTGATATACAATCGCTACCTTGATGACGCCGTCCAGCTTGTTTTCAAAGATACGATATGCCTCCTCAATCTCGTTCAGCGGAAAGCGATGGGTAATAAGAGGAGTGGTATCTATCTTCCCTTCCTCAATCAGCCTGAGAATCTCTACGCAGTCACAACCGTCCACTCCACCCGTTTTGAAAATCAAGTTCTTGCCATACATTTCAGGCAAAGGAAAAAGCAGAGGTTTGTCGTAAAGAGCCACAATAGTGACTATCGCATTGGGACGGGCACAGTCCCACGCCATCCGGAAACTCTCTTCGGTCCCCGCCACTTCCAGAACAACATCTGCTCCGCCGTGATCACTGTTTTGGAGTACAAACTCCTTGCAGTTCTCAGGGGTTGTTATCAGTACATCGGGATAATGTTCACGGACAAACTGAATCCTTTCAGGAGACTTTTCACAGACAATGATACGCTTCGGGTTCTTCAGCATCGAGCAGAGCAAAGTACAAATTCCGGTAGGTCCGGCACCAATGAGAAGGACAGTATCTTTCTCCGTAATCTCCGAAATACGAGTTGCCCAGAAGCCTGTGGCAAGGACATCACCGACAAACAGAGCCTGTTCATCACTGACTGTATCGGGAATACGGTTCAGTCCTTGATCGGCATAGGGTACTCTGACATATTCCGCCTGCCCGCCGTCGATACGGCAACCTAAAGCCCAGCCACCATTGGGGTCGGTACAGTTGTTGACATATCCGTGATGACAAAAGAAACACTCCCCACAGAAAGTCTCGACATTCACAGTCACTCTGTCGCCGGGGCTGACTGATGTAACCTCAGTTCCCACCTCTTCCACGACACCTACCATCTCGTGTCCGACTGTTGTTCCGGGCACTGCCCGCGGCACACTACCGTGTTTGATATGCAGGTCACTGGTACAGATACTGCCAAGAGTCACACGCACGATTGCATCCCGTGCATCCGTAATTTTCGGTTCCGGTTTTTCTAGCAATTCAAATTTTCCGTGTTCAATATATGTGTATGCAAGCATAATCTCTTCTTTATTTAATGAATAGATCCATTGCAAAGATAGTGATTTCAAAAAGAAATCGCATAGAACAATGGTATTAGCTTGTCAAACACTTCTCATTCCCAAAATAAAGCCTTACATTTGTAGGGAATACAAAACCTGTATCCCTTGCTATCATTAACAAAACAAAGTATACTAATGAAAGAAGAACCCGACAGTCTGTCTGTCCCTTACAATTTTGCCCGTTGCTTCAACGACCAATGCCCACAAGCCTCCAAATGCCTACGCCACATAGCTGCACAATATAACGGAGCCGACTATCTTTATATCACCAGCCTTAATCCGGCACGCTATCCTGCAGACGGTAATCAATGCGAGTGTTTTAAAACTGCTGTAAAAGTTCATGTAACATGGGGACTTAAACGATTGCTTGACAGAATTCCTTATGAAGACGCAGTCAGTATCCGATCACAGTTGGTCGGGCACTATGGAAAAACAGGATATTACCGGCTCTATCGTGGAGAACGCGGTCTTATGCCCAAAGATCAAGCTTATATAAAACAATTATTCCGTAACAAAGGAATAAAAGAAGAGCCTGCTTACCAACACTCTACAGAAGAATATATATGGTAAATTGCTGTCATCTGTCACCAAACAGGGCATAACAGACTAATTATGAACGAATCAGCCCGTGACAGCAAGAGGTGATTGCATTGTGACGGCATTTTTGCCGTCACAATGCAATCACACTTCTGTCATTTGTTCCCGCTACCCGGTCACTAACTTTACGACATGATAAAGCGTACCGCTATGCGTATGTTTGGAAGGGATTTCCTGCTTTTTCAGTATTCTTCCAAATGAATTAACCCTTTTGACGGACATCGGCATCGAACTATTTCTCTGAATATCTTCCATTATCTCTGCCGGAGACAACCACTCCCCTTCCTCTGACTGTGCGGCACGAAAATAACGGAAAAATAACTGTTCTTCCGGAGGAACTTGCTCAAATTCACGATTGTTTTCCATCATAATCTTTTCATCCTCCTGGTCGAACCAATAACGTTCGCCATGTTCCAATTCATACATGGCTTGCGCGTAAAGCTGCTCATAATCTATCGGACGATTTGTGTCAATCACTCCCGTCACTTCGATACAGATGAAACGACGGCTACCGGAAGGATCGGTCAACAGGTCTTTTTGATTACTCGTAGCGATAAATGAAGCATACCGGCGCATTTCGAGCACGGCACTGGCATGAGGTTTCCGCATATTTACCACAGGCTTTTGCAGAATATGTTTCAAGAATCCCTGTTGTGTCGAACTGACCTGATCAAATTCATCAATATTGATGAGTGCAAAACGATTGAGATAAAGTTCCGCATCTTTCTTTCGCGAAAAATCAATGCTGTCAGTATAATAGGAACGTTCCGAAGGCGGCATTATACTCCGGCAAAAGGTAGATTTTCGCGTCCCTTGCGCCCCGACCAGCAATGGCGAAACACTGTTCGCGTACTTTTTATCATACCCTCTCCAATGAGAAACCATATTGAGAAACCAGCGGTGAAACAAGTCTGTCCAATACGGATTCCGGCAAGGAACGGTGGCTGCCAATTCACGAATACGATCTTTACCGTCCCATCCGGGAAGTCGATAAAGGAAATCCTCCAACGGATTGAATACAGGCACGCGATTCGAATAAATATAACGGCTGATATCCCTGTCCCACAACGGGATACCCTCCATTTGCGCATCCAGAGCAATGCTGTTCAGCGCCCGTTTGTCGAGAGGAATGAAACGAAAACGAAAAGAAAGCCTTTCCCGATATTCCACCTCGGCGATTTGTGTGTTATAGCGAAATTCATAACGGCGTTTCATGAATTCTTCGGTCTGCAAGGCTAGCTGCTGCTCTTTACTCAAGCTGATATTCTTGCCGAAACCTTTACATTCGAGATATACATTGCCAATCATCTCCCGGATCAGCACCTCTTGTTTATACATATAGAAATGAAAAACGGTACGTTTCACGACTTCTTCCTGGGGCAATCCCGAAGCAAAACAATTTTTAGCCAATTGTACGACCAATGGTTGCCATTTATCTTCCCGTAATTGGAGACCTGCTTCGCTAAGATCTGTATAAGCTTTCCGAAAAGCGGCTTCGAAAAGCATCAAAAAGGCATTCTCCGCATCATATCCCGGCACGGCACGAGTCAACGGAGACTTCTCTGCCTGCACTGCCTCCCGGAAAGTTGTCTCTTCGGGCATCGCTGTGGGCTGCGAGAGGTAAAATTGAACGGAATTCGGACGGTACATAATATCCGGATCATAAGATAATCGCGAATATTGCTCCAAAGTCGGCTCTTTGGGAAGTATATCGAACGGGATTTGGGGCTGATAACATTTCACAGCCAGCCGATAGGCATGAGCGTGAAACAGTTCCGCCTCTTCCCGTGTCTTTGGAAGTGAGTTATCCGGTCGGGTAAAGGTAGTCCATATCTTCACCGTTTTTCCACTCGACCCCATAAAAGCACAACGGGTTTGCGGTTGTTCACTCGCTTTTTGTTTCACCAGAGCTATTTCCGATTTATTGGACAGGGGACCGACTGTCAGTTCAATAATACCATTGTACGCTTTCATCTGCTTCTGCCCGTTTACTTTTCTAAATTCTGCGGCAGGAATTATCTCGGGAAGCTTGTCGGCAAACATACACCGATCATCTGGAAGCATATATCTTAATTCTTCTCTGAAAGTGGAAACCGGACGGGATTTTATCTCTGTTTTTACTTTATTTACCAGTTTTTCAAGATCCATTACGCTGAGCGCTGTTGCATCTCCATTTTTACGGAATTGGGTAATTTTCATTTATATAATAATAGGTTGTTTGTGTCAGCGTCTTCGTGTCGTTGAGACTGCTAAATTACTCATTATATCCGGGACCGACAAGAAAAAGCGAGAGTTTAATATGGAAAATAGCAGACACAAAAGAAGCAACCTGAGCCGGGTCATGATAAGGTTATAGCACTGAATTAGTTTCCTCACCTTGGAACTATGGTTTCAAGCATTTGGAACTTTAGTTTCAAACTGCAAAACAAACTGTTTCTTACAGTAGAAAAGATAGTTACATACCGTGATGAAATCAACGACTTCAAAACATATCCCGAATCACAAATACAAGGGTGACAGCATAATTGCCATCACAGTGCTGTCACCTACTGCTGTCACATCTTTAACTATTTATAATCTGACAGTTAGAATGAAATCGGTGACAGATGACAGATATATTCTTCTTTTTAATTTATAGAGAGTGACAGCCAGACGGATGCAAAGTTATAAGACTTTAAAATATTTCGTGTGTTCAACCATTTTCCGCCATCGCATTATATTCTGCAATTTTCTCTTTGCAAAGACGTTCAGTCATTTCCTTTAGAATCTCTAAACGTGAAATTAAGTATTCCAGCTGTTCGCGTGTAATTTTGTAATCTTTGTTATAGCGGGCCTCGATATAGGCTCGGCATAACAGATCGAAACACTCTTTTTCATCATCCGTATTTTGAGGAAAAACCGTTACCAGTTCCATCGAAAAGCGCTTTAGCATTCCACCAAGGTCTTGAAGTCTGTGACTTTTCGGACGGTAATTCGTAAAAACCATCAATATAGTATTATAAAGTTTCTCACAGGATTGATGAAGCATAAAGGCAGAAAGGTTGTATTTTTCTTTAAGTATAAAATAATCCTTTACACCAGTTAGGAAGTCACAAGCATAAGGGAAAAGTTTATCAAATTCATTTTGTGCAATATCCCGAATCTCCCTAAAGCTCAACTTCCGTGGTTTAGCCAATTGACATTTGCCACTATCGTAAAGCAAAACTCCTTCCTTTACAATATCTGTAAAGAAATACTGGCTGACCTCCAGATTATTGTTAACCGTATTTATATGTTCGACAATGAATTGCGGAAAAGCGTGACGACGATATTCAAACAATTCATGATATTTGTTAGTGATACGCTCCAGCTTTCTTTCTGCCCGCTTGACTGCTCCGTTGGTGATGACAAGAATATCATAATCACTCTGATACGAAGTACGAACACCGAACTCTATTTTAGTATCCCATAAAACATAATTACCCCTGGCATAACTCCCGAACAGGATAATCATCTGACAGTTATCGACGCTTTTGCAGACTAAGTCCAGCAGAACTGTCAGTTCTTCCTGCGTTCGCTTGGGCAAATGTTTTATAGACTTCTTCATGAACACTTATTTTGATGACCTTACAAAGATAAGAACTTTACCATATCAAGCCAACAAGGATACCAAAAATCTTATATGAATGATCCATTTCAGACTGTTCATTTATTCGATGGCGGGAAGTATCAAAGAACAGTCCGCCTATACCGACATAGCATCTCTACGAACAGTCCCTTTTCAGTTATCCCTGCCGCAACATTTCTTATATTTCTTTCCGCTCCCACAAGGGCAAGGATCATTCCGTCCGATTTTCGTTCCGGAGAATGTATCATAAAACATACCATCAACCATTGTTTGCATTTCAGGAGTGATATCCATGCCTGCTGCTTTCATCGTTGGTCCGGCAACGATACGAGGAGGAGTTTTCACCGATTCACCCCTACCAAGTAAAGCAGATGCTTCGGTGGACGAGTGACCTTTCAAGAACCAACGGGGACAATCATTACAATAGTTTACAGCTATTCCAACCACTTCCTGAAGTTCTTGCATAGAAAGAACCTTCGTGTCTATTGCCGAAACAATAGCAGACATCGGATTTTCGTCCATCTGTATTGCATACCACAGCCACTGTATCTTGGTCTCGGCCAGTTCTTCATTATAACCTAATTTCCTCATCATAAACCTTTTCAGTTCATCCGAATGCGGATTGGAAATATAGAACACAGGCATCGTTCCAGCCGACAAAACCTCTTCGACGGTAAACTTCTTCAAACTTTTTATAGCACGATGTGCATATAATCTTTCTTCCAAGTTCTCGACTTCCAACAATAAGGGAGATCGAACATACATAACAGAATTATATATATCTTCCATATCAAACGTCAGTTGTCTCATCAACATTGAGTTTGATAAACCTTCAGCTATTTCGTCCTTTGTCATCGAGCCCTTCAAGTATCCGGTCAGTTGCTTCAAGAATTCCGTATAAGGTAAGAGACCATAAAGATTTAAAATTCCTAAAGCATACTGCTCCAGCACAAAACGGCTGTTCTCTTCCGTCGATGTCAAAAACTTATCAATATGGGGAGCAACCGCTTCACGCAACTCATCACAAATCATATAACGAATCTTGTCCCCGCTCAAACCACACTCGACCGCAACAAAAGAAAGCAATTCTAATGTACACGTCATTATCATATTAGGTTCTTCCACATAGGTATTGGCTCCTGCTTTCACCAGTTTTTGAAGGAGCAACCATTCATAATGTGTCAACTGCGAAATCCATATATCCGGACAAGTCAGAACAGCTTCTGCAAGACAGGATACATACTCTTCTTTTCGCAATTTTGAAGGAATGGAAAGAAGAAGCAACTGTGCTATATCTTTCAATTCTTCTTTTGTACTCAATCTTAAACCATCCGCCAACTTCACCGACGATTTAAACAACTCTGAATGACATTTTAACATATAGAAGGCTTATTATTTTGTTTACCGACAAAAATAGATAATTCTTATGTAGGATTACTATTTCCAGATAAGTATTTGCTGATAAAATTAGTATTTATATCTTTGTGACTCTTAAGACCCAAATACAAACCAATTAATGAAAAAATTAGTATGCGCTCATTCATTCTGCTTCTCTGTCTGATCCCCACTATTATCTGTGCACAGAATCTTTCTCTTGAGAATCAACTCAAGCAAGCCATCCAAGGAAAGAAAGCTGAAATCGGTATTGCCGTCATTATCGACGGAAAAGATACGATAACTGTCAACAACGAGACTCATTATCCATTGATGAGTGTGTTCAAATTTCATCAGGCGCTGGCATTGGCAGATTATATGGGAAAGCAGCAACAGTCATTAAATATAGAACTGACCATACAGAAAGAGGATTTAAAGCCCGATACTTATAGTCCGCTGCGGGATAGTTTCCCACAGGGAGGATTCAATATAGACATTGCGGATTTATTAAAATACACCCTGCAACAAAGCGACAACAATGCTTGTGATATTTTGTTTCAATATCAGGGAGGGGTAGATACGGTGAACCAGTACATCCATTCCCTGGGCGTTACGGATTGTGCCATTGTCTGCACGGAAAACGATATGCACCAAGACGAAAGTCTGTGTTATCAAAACTGGACTACTCCGCTGGCCGCCGCGGGACTCTTGGAGATATTCCGTAAAGAAGCACTGTTCCCGCAGGAATACAAAGACTTCATCTATCAGACAATGACAGAGTGCCAGACCGGACAAGATCGACTGGTTGCCCCATTGCTCGGCAAAGATGTAACGATCGGTCACAAGACAGGAACGGGTGACCGCAATGCCAAAGGACAACAGGTAGCCTGTAATGACATCGGCTTCATCCTCCTGCCCGACGGACGTGCTTACAGTATAGCTGTCTTCGTCAAAGATTCCGAAGAGAGTAATCAGGAGAACAGTAAAATCATTGCGGACATCTCACGTATCGTTTACGAATATGTGACGCATCAATAAAATAGAAGTATAAAAACATTAACTACGATTTTTATGAAACTACATCATATCGCCATCTGGACTTTCCGTCTGGAAGAATTGAAAGATTTCTATGTCCGCTTTCTGGGCGGGACAAGTAATGAGAAATATATCAATCCCAAGAAGGGATTCGAGTCATACTTTATCTCTTTTGATGAAGGTCCCACTCTGGAGTTGATGAGTCGGGCAGATGTGCAGAATACCCCGATAGAGGAAAACAGGCGGGGACTGACACATCTTGCGTTCACATTTCCCAGCAAGGAGGAGATTCTTCGCTTTACGGAAGAAATGCGTTCCGAGGGGTATACCATAGCAGGTGAACCACGCACTTCGGGCGACGGATACTTTGAAAGCGTTGTACTCGATCCCGACGGAAATCGTTTGGAATGTGTATACAAGAAAGAACCGGAAGCAGAAAGAACCGAAGCGGCTCTATGCCCGAATATTGAAACGAAGCGTCTGCTGCTGCGCCCTTTTCAGGAGAATGATGCAGAAACATTCTTTGCCTGTTGCCAGAATCCCAATTTGGGAAATAATGCCGGATGGGCTCCCCACAAGACGCTGAATGAATCCCGTGAAATCCTTCACGGCGCATTTATAGGACAGGAAGGTATATGGGCTGTCACATTAAAAGATACACAGCAATTAATAGCTTCCATCGGCATCGTACCCGATCCGAAACGGGAAAATCCTCAGGTACGTATGCTGGGTTATTGGCTGGACGAACCGTATTGGGGAAAAGGATATATGTCGGAAGCAGTGCAAGCCGTACTCAACTATGGCTTCAACGAACTACAGCTCAGCCTCATCACTGCCAACTGTTATCCGCACAACAAACGTTCGCAACAAGTGCTGAAGCGAAACGGATTTATCTATGAAGGTACGCTTCATCAGGCAGAACTGACCTATAATGGGAATATATACGATCATGAATGTTACTATATTTCCAATATAGCACGCCCCACTGAACAGGATTACGATGAACTGATCCAGCTGTGGGAGAAGTCTGTCCGCGCCACGCACCACTTTCTGACAGAAGAGAGTATCCAGTTCTATAAGCCACTGATACGCAACCACTATCTGCCGGCAGTAGAGCTCTCCATCATCCGCAACTCTCACGGAAAGATTGCCGCATTCATGGGATTGAGTGATGAACTGATCGAGATGCTGTTTGTACACCCCGACGAACAGGGAAAGGGATACGGAAAACGATTGATAGAGTATGCCATCCGCCAGAAACAGATTGACAAGGTGGATGTGAACGAAGACAACAACCAGGCTCTCCGGTTCTATCAGCATCAGGGATTTGAGATCATCGGACGGGATGAAACAGACAGCATGGGCAAGCCGTATCCAATCTTGCACTTACAAATGGCCGACGATAAAAAGTAAGATACTGAACCAAAAATAAAAATGGATTTACGCACACAGCTGGCCACACGCTTCCATATAGAGAATATACGGGAACTGCTTCATTACATAAAAGAAGACGAACGGCTCAGAGAGGAAATTTACCGACTGATCTTTGATGAGGATGACGTTGTCTCTTATCAGGCATTGTGGGTTTGTACCCACTTCTCAAAGCCTGAAGTAGAATGGCTGACTCTGAAACAAGACGAACTGATAGACGCGGCACTTACCTGCCCACATTCGGGAAAACGAAGGATGTTGCTGAACCTGCTGTGCCAACAACAGCTAGCCGACCCTCCACGAGTAGACTTACTGGATTTCTGTATGGAACGGATGGTATCAAGACAAGAACCGGCAGGAGTGCAGTCTCTTTGTATCAAACTTGCCTATCAGCTCACCTGCTCCATCCCCGAACTACAGCAAGAACTGCGTACCATGCTGGAAATTATGGAACCGGAACTATTGGTTCCTGCCATACGTTCAGTAAGAAAAAATACATTGAAGGCTATCCAAGCAAAGAAAAAGAGAGAACATCCGAACTCATAATATATTCAGATGGAATATCTGGGATATACCTGTGACAGAAATCTGTATACCGATGCAAAAGGTAAAAAAGGCAACGAGCTTATTAATGATCTGATTTCCTACAGGTCCCAGTTTCTGAATGATCCTCTGTCCCTGTGAAAGAAACACATACAGTATCCCCGCCATACAAATAATGACCAGCGCAATGACCAGATAATTGATTCCGGTATGCAACAGTTTGCCTTTCACACTGGCAGATGCCATCAAAGTAAAGATCACAGATATACTGCCCGGACCGATACTGATAGGAAACGTGATAGGATAAAATATCTTCTGTTCGATGCTCTTCCACTTGAAGCTGTCCACATTCTGGCTGGTCCCTTCTTTATCGGAAGAATTGGAGTCACCCAACAATTCTATCGCAGTCTTACAAATAAGTATTCCACCACCCAGCTGAATCACGGGAATCGCCAGACCGAAAATCAATAAGAATAAATGACCTATCAGCAAAGTGCCTACACCAATCATTATAAAGTTAATGGTTAGTTTCTGAATAGCAGTTTTTCGTTGTGAAGGATCGAGGTCTGCAAAAAATCCATTGACGACAAAACCGTTTCCTAAAGGATTGATCACCGGAAACAGCGCCATAAAAGAAGATGAAAATATGATTAAAAGACTACTTAAAGACATAACGCTCACTTTTTAATTGCTTCATGATTATTCGGATACATATATATATGTAAAACACTCAGCAGCGCTTATGGATGCCGCAATGAGGACAAACCTATTATTATTTTGATATTTTAACCGATTTCCGTGTATTTACATATCTTGTGTCCAATAAATAAAACAAAAGGCCGCTTCCTTACGGAAACAGCCTTATCCTGTCTTTTTCGTCGTAGCTCAATTAAAATAGTACAAGAATACAGCAATCCCTTCAAGAGCTTTCTTCGGCTGATCCTTAATCTCAATAGCAAATTTGATTTCGGCTTTTGCCACACCACGCAGATTGGTCAGTGAGTGCAGAGTAGTCACCAGACGTACACTTTGTCCGGACAATACGGCCTGACCGAATTTCATCTTATCCATCCCGTAGTTGATCATCATTTTCAGATTGTTCACCTGAATAATCTGATTCCACAGGTAAGGAAGCATGGAAAGCGTCAGATAACCATGAGCAATCGTACTGTGATACGGACTGTCTACTTTTGCACGTTCTGTGTCTACATGAATCCACTGATGATCCAGTGTTGCGTCTGCAAAAAGGTTGATACGTTCCTGAGAGAGTTCCACATAATCGGAAACACCTATTTGTTGCCCTACCAGCTTTTCAAATTCTTCGTACGAGTTGATAATAACTTTTTCCATCGTCTCATCGTTTTATGGGGGTTATACATATTGATTAATGGGGCAAAAATAGGAAAAATAAACGATATGCCACCTATTTACATGACAAAAGCGTTAACATAAAATTTCATAGATGCTCCTGTCCGTTAAATGCCTGCTTCAGCGCTGTACTTAATATCCGATACCCTTTTCCATTCAAATGCAGATCGTCAATAGTCAGCTCCGGATTTAATCTGCCGTTCATCAGTAATTGATCAAAAACATCCAGATAAATGATATCTGTCCCTGTCAGTTTTGCAACTATCTTCTCATTCAGCATACGGATGAACTTGTTCACAGCCGTACTATAATCATCGTAATCATTACGGGGAAAAATACAAAAGAGATAAGTTTTTCGGGAAGGAACCGCAAGAACAGCTTTCACATACCGCTCTACATAATCGTCCGTATTTTCTTCATTCAACTGATAAATGTCATTGCTCCCGAACTGAATCACTACCTGGCAGTCGGATGTATCTTCATGGAATGACTCGACATACGCCAGCCCTTCTCCGGGAGCGCCGTAGTTCAGACATTCCCATTGAGGGAAATATACATTCAGTGCCCAGAATGCCATATGGCTGTTACCTACGAAAGCGAATTTTGGTTTGTCTTCCATTTTATTCCTCTTATTGTTCTATATTCATTCCAACTACAGAACAAATATAGAACAATAAATGCTTAAAATGAAGGCACGCTTTACAAAAGTTTATCCTTAAAGAGCTTTTGTCATGATAATATAAGTAATAATATTCCGGAAAGTACCAGCAATATCACTCCCCAAATACGATAGTTAGAATACCATTTTATCTTACTCAATTCAACAGTTTCTTTCCTGTAAAAGTCTAGTGTGAAAATGTTCTGATTCAGTTTGTCCGGCAGTGGAGCAGCAGAGCATAAACTCACCAAATACATCACCAGTATACTAAAGACAAACAGTATAGGAACAATAAACAAGAAATGCATATCACCGAATATCGACGTTTTAAAGAATAGCAATAAAACAGCAATCACAAATCCACTCATCAAGCCGAAAAAGACTCCTTGTCCATTGACCCGGCGACTGAATATCCCAACAATAAATGCCGCTACAATAGGGGGAGCCAGATAAGCGAGCATTTCCTGATAATACTTCAGGATTGAACCGAATTTTCCTATCTGGGGAGCCCACAATGCTGCTATGACAATAACGATGACAGAGACAATTCTTCCCACACGTACCAGCTTTTTATCATTCGCATACTTATCTATCTTACAATAAAAGTCCATAGTAAAAAGAGTGGATGTCGAATTCATTATTGCACTTAATGCAGACGTGAGAGCCGCAAACAATACGGCTATCATTATTCCCAACAAGCCTACAGGCATCAAATTCAGAATCATGGCAGGATATACCATATCAGGACTGCCTAAATCGGGAAATAACTTCTGGCACATCACCCCCGGCATAGCAAAAAGGAATAAAGTAGTCAGGGTAATACCTCCGTTCAGCATCACTCCCTTACGCCCCTCGTTCAGATTTTTAGCACTCAATACACGCTGTACCAGCGTTTGATTGTTTGCCCAAAAATAGAGACCGGTAATGGGCATTCCTATAATCAATGCCAGCCAGGGCGTAGAAGAGTCATCTAAAGGACGAATCAGCTTGACCATATAATCGCCCGAAATAAACAGTTCTTTCAAATAATCGAACCCGCCACTGACCGTTACATATATTGCCAGCAAAACGGAGCCTACTATTAAAATGCAGGCTTGTATAATTTCGGCATTAATAGCCGAGGATAGCCCTCCCGGAATAGTATAGGAAGCTGCCAGCAGTGCAAAAACAATCACAATCACCTGAATATCGACAGAAGGCACCAGCAGTTTTATAATCAAAGCAGCCGCATATAAAGCGGTTGCCGCATCCAGAAACACATTCCCTATGATGCAGATAGCCGAGAAATAATAACGGGAACGGACATCAAAACGCCGTTCCAAAAATTCGGGTATGGTGAAGATGCCGCTATTAATGTAAATAGGTAAAATAAAAGTAGCGAAAAACACCATAACAACAACACCCACTAAATTATAATTAAAGACAGCTATCCCCGTAGAATAAGCATCTCCGGTCTGCCCGATAAGTGTTGTACTGGAAATACTGGCGGCAAAAAGAGACAGGCCAACCACTATCCAGGACATACTTCGTCCCGCCAGAAAGTATGACTTGGAATCTCCGCTTTTACCTTTTTTCAGTGCCCACCAAATGATAAGTCCGGTACTGACCACTATGACAGCTATGTCAATAAAGGAAATTGTAACCTGCATAGCTTAGTCTATTTTTATATTTGTATATAATTTAAAGCTGCGGGGAAGAATCTTTATTTCTTCCTCACCCGACAACAAATCCTTTGCCCGAGCTACAGATTCGGCAACCGGGAAGGAGTTTTCATCTGTCTTATACCCTGTCTGCGTATAGCTATAAACAGCAAAGTCCTGCTTGCTGCTACCCACATTCATTTTCAAACGGAAAGTATAGGTTGAATCACCAGCATTCAGCAATGCAATCGTAGCCTCCTCCCCTTTCCTGCCTGCAACGACTCTCAAATTAGGAAACAGTTCTTCATTCTCCGGATTAAAAATTTCCATGCCCGGCAGGAAATATCGACACATCAGCGACCATGTAAAGAACCACGGACGAATTTCTTCCTCTTTCTCATCATTCAGTAACTCCGTCCCCAATGAATTCCAGAATCCCCAAACCTTGAGTTGGTTCTTGTCTCCCAAATCTCCAATCGTATGCATCGCATCATCGAGCATCCATGCACTGGCTCCCTGGAATCCGGCTTTCATCGATTGTATTAATGCATCGGCGGCATCAATACCATAGACATAATCGTACACATACAACTGGGAATCTTCACTGGCAAACGGTTTCTGTGGAAGTAACTTCTTGTATTCTTCTCCCAACTCACCGGTCTTATAAAGTACTCCTATTTCTCCGAAGATAACAGGCTTTCCTGTAGTCTTGAGTATATCCGCGACTTCCTTATGATGTTTCTGAAAACGGCCGTCCCTTACAAAGTAAGCATCCGCATAACAATGGATATTATAATTGCCCACTATTGAATCCAACTGAATCATAGTCTGTTCCACCCACTGCCTGCCCGTATATTCGGAAGCCGGATTATCAGACATTTCAACGACATCGGGAGCAGATATTTCCAATGGGAGTCCTGCCGCCTTAAACCCTTCCGCAAACATACTGACTCCCCTTTTCCACTGCTCCCAATCACCATTGGTACATGCCCAGGTTCCATTCGGTTCATTGGTTATAATGTAATATTTAATGCAATCATATCCCCGTTCCTTTATCAGATAAGAAAGATATCTGATAGTCATATCCACATAACGAGGATCATCTACCCTGTCAACCTTGCCTTTATATCCCCAAAATCCGGGTACACCATAATCGCCAATCAAAACCGTTATCCCATTCTTCTGACAATAGTCCAATAGCTTGCAGACCATTTTCACTTCCGCACATTCAAAGTCCACTATCGGATTACCCTTTGTATCCACTCCCTTGAAATAACGCCATCCGGCTACATCCATCAAGCGAACCATACGCGGTTTCATGTAGTCGAGCCGGGAACATACTTTCTGCAACTTCTCATCTGTCATTAAGTATCCCCATTCGGCTTCGGGAGAGTCACCATGCGGATAAGCTGACCACTCTACTCCATTTCCCATAAAATTAGCGGATACAGGCTGATCGGATATAATCAACGTGCTTTTCTTCTCTCCGCATGCCGTGCAAAACAACAAAAGCATGGCCAACAAAGGTATTACTTTATTCATTACTCCCCTTTTTTAATATACTGAATCAATTCTTTTACATCACAAGTAGCCATGCAAACGTACTTATCTGCTGCTCCATAATACACATATAATGTATTATCTACAATTACATTTCCCGTAGGAAACACACAACCTTTATAATAACCGTTTACCTCGCAGTCCATCTCAGGCTCAAGAATATAATTCTTAGTACGTCCTATCACACGAAGCGGATTCTCCAGGTCCAACAGTAACGCTCCTACCCTGTAATATCCCTTTCCGCCATGTTCTACTCCATGATACAGCACGAGCCAGCCTTCATCCGTTTTCAAGGGTGGAGTGCTTCCGCCGATTTTTTCTTCCCAAGTATTCTCTATGCCCGAAATCAACAAATGGCTTTCTTTATCTGACCAATTTAGTAAATCATCTGAGAATTTCAACCAAATAGACGGATATTTAACATTATACTTATCACCCGTATATTGTTTGGGACGATGCAGAAGTACATATTTTCCATCCACTTTCTCAGGGAAAAGTATAGCGTCCCTATCATCCAGAGCCGATTCGGTAATCCTCCCCAACCGTCTGAAGTGCCTGAAATCTTTAGTTACCGCCAATCCTGAATTTCCCAGATTCTCCTTAATAAAAACGGGCGCATGACTACCACACTGCGGACGCAATACCACATCATGCGGAAACTTCCAATACTGTCCCGGAGGATAAGGACGGAAGGCATAGGTAACGTAGTATTCATCATCAAATTTCACAATACGGGGATCTTCCACTCCACCGGCATCAGGCCCATCAATGCTGGGTCCGAATACCGGTTGAGAAGAAGCTCTTCTAAAATCATATCCGTCTTTACTCGTAGCCAATCCCAAACGAATGATATGTTCTTCATCATCACCTGCTGCCCGGTAGAGCATATAAAATATACCATCTTCATACCATACACCGGGATTGCATACCACTAAATTTTCCCATGCATTCGCTGAATTTGGTGACAGAATAGGATTGTTATCATATTTCTTCAGTCTCATAACTTTTAATTTTCAGTTTAACATTCAGTTTTGTTTTACCGTAAACGAATACTTCCCGGATTCCAGATCAATTATAACCCAGTTGCCATCCGTCCTTACTCCGGTTATACTTTTAATGTCATTTAAGTCTTGGTTCGCTTCTTTTATCTCCTTGCCGACAGCTTCGGGCAGATAGACAGAGGCAGTCGTGTTAGCCGGGATAGCAATGTCCCAAATAAAGGTAGTTCCTTCTCTCCTCCAATGACTTCGGATTTCTCCTCTGACCGATTGATAAGAGGCATTGACATAAGTCAGATCCCCCACAAGCAACGGCTTCATTTCAATCTTTTTAAATCCCGTTGATTCTGCTTCATTCCTGATGCCTGCCAGGTACTCATAATACCATATTATAAGGTCCCCCAGCAACATTACATGATTGGCGGAATTCATTGCCGGATCGGCCGTATTGCCGTTCCATAATTCCCAAATGGTAGTAGCACCATTTTCAATCATATATCCCCAACTCGGATAGGTTTTGTTGGTGGCAATCTTATACGCCAGTTCCGGTTGACCATAGTCTGACAATCCTCTCATAAGCCATTGAATACCGATCAGGCCAGTACTGACATGCCCCTTAAACTCACTCAGAGTCTTATCAACAATATGCTCGAAAACGACCTGACGGACAGAGTCGGGAGCCATCCCGTTCATTAAAGCTAATAAATTAGCCGTTACCGTATTATTGGAATAATATCCGGTTGATGCATTATAGAATTTCCTATTGAAAGCTTTTAGTATCCGATCACCTGACTCCCGATAATAGGCAATGTCCTTATCATTACCCGATAGCGAAGCAAATTTCTGCATTAAGACCAAAAGACGATAATAATATGCGGTTGAGAGCAATTCCCCCGAAGTCTTCCGTGAAGGATCTTGTGAATGAATCATTTCCATAGACTCCGGTGGCATACACCAGTCACCGAATGTATCATGAATAACGATATCATCCTTCAGATAGTTATCCCGGATAAATTGGATAAATGCTTTGAATGAATCATAATGGCGGATGATGGGACGTACATCTCCATACTGTTTGTACAGCATATCGGCAACGGTGAAATATGCAGCCGGCCATGTGACATCATTGGTATACATCTCCCAATAATTAGGAGCGACATCCGGTAATGCTCCGTTCGCTAATTGTGAGTCTTCAATATCTTTCAGCCATTTTGCATAAAGTTTCTGATTGTCATAGATATAGCTTTCGCCGTATGCTCCGGTAGTTCTGTCGCCCAGCCATCCCATCCGTTCGTCCCGTTGAGGACAGTCCGTCGGCATTCCACGGTAATTACCTTTAATACCCCAGCATGCGTTCTGATAAATCCGGTTAATGACGGTATTGGAAGTTTCAAACGTACCGGTGGTCTTCATTTCGTCATAAACGACTTTTCCTTCGAAATGATCAACAGCAGGTACACCGGGGAAACCAGACACTTCAACATAACGGAAACCATGAAATACAAATTTAGGTTCCCATGTTTCCTCTTCATCTCCCTTTAAGATATAAGTATCCGTAACTTTGGCTCCACGTAAGTTGTCCAGATATAAATGACCGTCTTCTTTCAATAACTCCGCATAGCGAAGCGTTACTTTGTCTCCCTGTTTGCCACGTACTTTCAACGTCATCCATCCTACCATATTCTGCCCCATATCCACAATATATTTATCATCACCCAGTTTATGGACAGAGAGAGGTTTTATATGTTCCATCACTTTAATATTCGGATTTTCCTGTGCCTGCAGCTTTCCTTCGGGTGCATTTACTAATTCAACCGGATACCATGCCGCATCGTCAAAGTCGTTCGTGCTCCATCCCTCCATCTCTTTACGGGCATCATATTCTTCGCCGTCGAACTCATTATTTACTCCCAAAGGACCATCCAAAGTAACTTTCCACGATTTGTCACTCACGAAAGTGTCTTTCGTATCATCTTTGTAAGTAACTTCCAACTGAGACAATAGTTGAGGCAATCCGAATGTACGGAACCAGGGAATACGCATCGAAAAGAATCGGCCATTTCCCAATATCACCCCGATAGTATTCTCTCCTTTATTCAAATAAGAAGTGACATCAAAAGTGTTGTATGGAAC
Source organism: Bacteroides thetaiotaomicron (assembly GCA_019412825.1). Taxonomy (GTDB): domain Bacteria; phylum Bacteroidota; class Bacteroidia; order Bacteroidales; family Bacteroidaceae; genus Bacteroides; species Bacteroides thetaiotaomicron_A. The sequence continues at coordinate 87,490 of DXOL01000002.1, forward strand.
AGTTTTACTGTAATCTGTCGGAGTAGGAGCTAATACCTGATCTCCAATCTTATGGCCGTTCAGATATGCTTCGTACAAGCCTAAACCGGAGATATAAAGCATTGCATTTTTTACATCTTTCCCCAGTTTTATCTCTTTCCGCAAGTAGCGGGCACGAAGGCGAGTCTCACTTTTCAGCCGAAGTTCGTCTTCATTCTCTGGAACAAAATTCATCTTCCGATCTTCTCCTTCCGCTTCTATACTCTCCAAGCCAATCCATTTGGCTTGCCAATCAGATGCCTCTAGTCCCATCGACCAAAAAGCTCTTTCCGATGAAACAACTTCACCCAAATTGGTTTCAATCCTTACTTTCCAATAACAAAACTGCCTGCCGGACAACGGCACACCTTCATAAGGAATTAAAACTGTTTCGGAAGAAGGGATTCTGCCCGAATCCCATAAGTCTCCTACATTTTCTTTCAGCTTCTCCTCAGACGAAGATACGATGATACGGTATGACTGTTGATGGACTCCTCTTTCTTCAGAATGCAGTTTCCAGCTTAAACGAGGCTGCTTCTGTTCAAGACCGAGAGGATTCACCAGACTTTCCACCTTCAAGTCATAGACCTGCACTTTCTCAGTTTTATGACATGAGAAAAGTGTCAGCATGAGCGATACCGCCATGCATAATAATATTCTTGTCTTCATCCTAAATTGTCATTAATCAGTTTACAGCCCCAATATTAGAAGGTACACTATCCGATACTTTCTTTCCGAAAATATCCTGACCACCATGATGATCGATCACCGCACCTGCCTGACCGGCAGAAGACTTCTTCTTCAGATAATAACCTGACAGAGATTCAAATCCTCTTTTCCCGCTGCCCGGATTGACAAATTTCGGATCAGCAGTTATTTTATTAAGTTCAGCAGGTTCTGTCGAAGGGTGGTTGCCATGATATACATTGTTGGAGAAAATTCCATTCTTTCCCGGTATCATATAACCACCACTTCCATAATTGCAGATAATGTTATTCTTAAATATCCAAGGCGCATTGATATCTCCCGCCTCATCCCAGGTATGTTCTATGATTTTCGTGTCCAGCCCTTCCGATATGTAAATCGTATTGTTATATATCTTCATATTAGGCTGTACTCCTCCGGCAATCATAAATATACGTGTTTTATCATTCTGACTGATGTTGTAACGGACAATTCCTCCAGAGGAGTTAGAAGCATCGATGAACAGCATAAAGCCTCCTTCATTATCGTGGCTGTAGTTGTACTGCACGATACAGTCTATTGCATCAATATCAATGTCGAAAGCTGTTCCATCAGCATTTCCTTCCAGCATATGCGTATTGAATGCTTCGTTATACTGGATTATACAATTACTTCCACGGGTACACCAGATAGCTGCCGAGCCATTAAATCCCCCGTCTTCCCGATAGGAGCCACAGCCATCCGCCACATTATGTTCTATCAGGGCACCGTCACAACCATAGGTAAGGATTCCGTCAGAATCAATGTCCTTCACCGAGTTTTTACGTATTCTGACTCCCGTACAGGCTTCATCATATTTGGCAAAAATATGATCCCATACAACAATACCCGTACGTCCTACATTCTCAACTCTGTTACCCTCAATCAGTACATTCCTATATTTATCAGTACCGGTCAAACCGTTCACATTTACAGCAATCCCCCCAAATTGATGAGGATGAAAATTATATGCATAACGGAATGAGCTGGTCACATGGTGCACATAATTATCAAGAATATGGATATTACTCAAAACGCCACCATTATCATTTTCGACCAAGATGCCTCCGCGATGTACATAACCTCGTTCCGGAGCCTGATTCGTGACTTCCAGCTGACGAATCACCCAATTCGATTGATTACGCAAGTATACTGCCGCCTTTACCTGGCCGTTCCCGTGAATCACAGGACGTGCCCCTTCACCATAAGCCCCTATTATAATCGGCGAATCGTCCGTCCCATTCCCTCTTGGAGACAAAGACCCCGTCCAGGTACAATCGGATTTCAGCAAAATCTGTTCACCCGGTTTAAACTCCCGGTCGTTGGTGTTTTTAAAAGATTTCCAGGCTTCCCCGGGCGACAGTCCGGTATTACTGTCGCTGCCACCCAAGTTATCTATATAGTATATTTTACCACTTTGATCATTCGCATAAACAGGAGTTATACAGGCAAAAGATAAAATAACCATCCAAATTCGTATTGCAATATTCATCATTTTCTTCGTTTTATTTTTATTCTACATAAGTGATTGCCACTTCACCGATCTGAACAGCCCAACTCTCATTCACCGGATCATTAATGCGGACTCCTATAAAGTTCACTCCTTCCGGCAAGGCCGCAGCTGTATTGATTGTGGTCTTCTGCCAGCCTTCCACTACAGCAGGATCTGTCGTATAAGTAACTGGTATTTCGATGTAATTAGCAAAATCACCTCCTGTGTATGAACCATATATCTTAATGTTCTGAGGGGTTAACGTCGGATACCATACACATAGATACATAGTGACTTCCACAGACTTTATATTCGGAAGGTTATACAATATAATTCCATCATCCGTAGTTGCCCGTACAGCTCTGGATCCATCACCACCAAAGAATTGCGGATTACTGCTGTCCAGATTCAAATTGGGTGAATAGTAAAATGCATTACTCCAGTCATTCAGTTTATCTATCATTTCAGACTCACCCGAAGCCGTGCCATTCAATTCGTGAGCACCGGGAGTAGGCTTACCGCCGGAGGATACCGGATTTCCAAAGAAGTCCATACCGCCATTCCTTGCAACCTTAACTCCCGTATTCATTATCGGAGAGTTCTCTTCCAGCCTATATCCATCCAGTGTACTGATGCCTGTTCCACCGGCACCAACATTTATAAATTTCGGATCTACTGTTATTTTCCCTGTTTCATCCGGTTCGTTAGCCGGATGGTTTCCATAGTAGACATTTCCTTCAAAAACTCCACCTGTACCCGGAATCTTATAATCACCTGTTCCTAGATTGTAAATGATGTTATTCTTAAACAGCCAAGGAGCATTGATATCTCCCCCGTCATCCCAGGTATGATCTATAATCTTAGTAGTAGCACCCGCACCCAGATATATGGTATTATTATAAATCTGCGTATTCGGAGTCACTCCTCCTGCAATCATGAAGACACGTTTCCGATCATTCTGACTGATATTATAGCGTACAATACTACCGGACGAATTAGACGCGTCTACAAACAACATAAATCCTCCTTCGTTATCGTGGCTATAATTGTATTGTACGATACAATTAACAGCATCCATGTCAATGTCAAATCCGGTTCCGTCATCATTTCCCTCCAGCGCTTTCGTATGATAGGCCTCATTATACTGAATGATGCAGTCCTTTCCACGAGTACACCAAATAGCTGCCGAGCCATTAAACTGACCGTCCTCCCGGTAAGAGCCGCAGCCATTGGCTACGTTATGTTCGATTAAAGAACCATAACAGCCATAGGTGATTATACCGTCCGAATCAATGTCTTTCACCGAATTATTACGTATTACTACATTCGTGGAAGCTTCCAGATCACTGGCAAAAAGATTATCCCATACTACAATTCCCGTACGTCCCGCTTTCTCTACGGTATTATTTTCAATCAGGACCTTATCATATTTATCTGTGGCATTCTGCCCTATTACATTGACAGCTATCCCTCCATATTGATGCGGATGAAAAGCACCGACATATCTGAAGGAACCGGACACGTCACGAACCGTATTATTCAGAATCTTAATATTGCTGACAGTTCCTCCATTATCATTTTCGACCAAAATCCCGCATCGATAGATATCTCCCCGTACATCCGCATAATTAGACACCTGCAAATCCTGAATTACCCAATTCGACTGGTTTTTCAGGTAAACGGCCGCCTTTACTTCACCATTTCCATTGATAATCGGTTTTTCTCCTTCGCCATAAGATCCAAGAATAATTGGATTGGAAGGTGTACCCGTCCCTCTAGGACTAACCTGTCCGGTCCATACACTCCCTCTCTTCAGTAAAATACGATTACCTGCCTGAAAAATAACACGGTTAATGTTAGCAAACGTTTTCCATGCAGACGATTCAGATTCTCCACTATTAGCGTCATTTCCCGACTCCGAATCAATGTAGTAGACGGTATTCACCTCCGCTACTACCGGATAGTTCACCAAGTTATCATCTATATCACTGCAAGCTATTCCCAAAAAGGAGAAGAGCACTGCCGATAAAGATAGTTTCAGTTTATTTATTGCATTCATAGTATACTCTTTTTATTATTTGCTGTATTTCAAAATCCATTTATACATTGCCACATTTACCTTTTCCGAAACTTCCAGAGGAGTATTTTCACCTCCATGCCCTCCATTAGGAAGGATAACCAGCGTATCGGGAACATTTTTCTGTTTTAGAAGATCACTCAACATCTCCGATTGAACTTTCGGGACGATCGTATCCTTTTCTCCATGTATCAGAAAAGTAGGCTTAAAGTTTTTTCCGTAATAAGGACTTGCCAGCTGATAATCGACATCCAGCTGAGAAGTGTCACTGTTCCACGGTTTACCGGTAACGATTGGTAACAGTCCTTCAATATCGCTTTGCTTTGCACCCGACAAGGCATCCAAAGCATCCAGTCTGGTAGGTGCTCCCAAAGTGATGACTAATGAAATAACATCTTCTTTATCATAATTATACGCATACAATAAAGATAAATGAGCTCCGGCACTACCGCCCCACATCACATAATTTGTTTTTTTAATATTCCATTCTTCTGCATGGGCCAGTACATAGCGGACTGCATCCGTCATATCCTCCATCATCTGCTTATAGCAGATTCCATCCCCCATCCGGTAGTTGATATTCACCACATTCATGCCGTTGGCATAACAGGCGGTTTTCATAAAATCGGCATCTTTCTTATCGCCTGCCATCCAACCTCCTCCATGCACAAGAATCATTAAAGGAGTATCGGCAGTCCTGTTCTCCAGCAGATATACATCCATCGTCTGTAGCGAATCAGGTCCATAATGCAAATCCTGCCAGGATGCCGATTTACTCTGTTTGCCGGAAGTACATGCAACAGTCAACAGCAAAACAAAACATATTATCAGCCAATGATTGATTCTTTTCATATCCGTAGTTTTTTTAATATCCGTCATTGTTACTGCCCAAATTAGGGTTCTTCTCCATTTCACCGATATTTATAGGCATCAGATAGTGCTTCGGCAAAAAGACTTGTTTAGGAAGCATATTCAATTCGAATACCTCATAATGTTTCACTCCATTCTCTTCGGTAATCTTCATACCATGGAAATACTTGTTATTCAATACAGATTCTGCCAGTTTCCAACGTCTTAAATCCCAAAAACGATGTCCTTCGAATGCCAGTTCCACTTTCCGTTCCTGTATAATTCTCTGTTTCATTCCTGTATAGTCAAGGTCTTCCGGAAGATCCGGTAGTCCGGCACGGTCTCTTACGGCATTTATCGCATCATGAACAGAGTCATCCGGTCCCTGCTTAGCTTCGTTCTGCGCTTCGGCATAATTCAGCAATACTTCCGCTAAACGTAACTCCTTCCAGCTTGTCTGGCTACCTCCGAAATAGAGTTTCTCAAAAGGAAGGGTTTCATCAAGAAATTTACGTATATAATAACCGGTATAAGTTCTTTCTACCAGTCCCAAGCCGTCGTCCGGCATCAGGTATCCCGTTCGGATTACTTTATTTTTAAAGACAGATCCGTCTGTAATAATGCTTGCAGCCAAACGTTTATCTCGTCCGGTATACGGATCTTTGGCATGTACAGGATTATTCCAGTCAAACGGAGTTCCGTCCAACATTTCATAGGAGTCCACCAGTTCTTGTGTCGGATTCGTCTGAGAGCCCCAGCCATTATCGATGCTGGGAGGCATAAACAAGTTATCGCATGCATGCCCTTTATTAATCCCATCAAACATTACTTCGAATATAACTTCCTTATTTCCACTTCTTGACTGGAACAATGCATTGTAATCATCATCCAATTCAAAATACTGCTCATCAATTACTTTCTTTGAGAAAAAAGCGGAACGTTCATAACGTTCGGCAAAAAGCAATACACGTCCGTTTAGAGCCCATGCCGCCTCACGAGAAGCACGTCCATGTTCGGTTGCCGGTATTTCTCTCGCATACGGAAGTATTTCTCCTATCTGTTCCAATTCGGTTTCTACAAAATCATAAACATCCGATTTAGGAGTACGCGGAACGAGCAGTGCCTGCAAATTATCAAAGTTTTGTAACTCTTTAATCAAAGGTACGTCTCCATAACGGCGAACCAGATCGAAATACAGGAATGCCCTGACAAAACGTGCTTCCGCTATCACTCTTTCCTTAAAACTTTCTGGTAAGGGACTATCATCAGAAAGTCCCGCTATCAGATTATTAACTTTACGGATGGCTTCATAGCTCCGGCCCCAAGTTTCAAGAGGATTGTACGTAGAAGACATCGTTCCCGGTATCATGACTCCGTTACTCTCATTCCATCCGGCAGGCGAACGCAACAGATCGGTGCTGCCATCAAGCAGATCGGTAATCCCCATTCCACTTAATACATTCGCACCAGCTTCAACAAACAAGCCATATCCACAAGGCATATAGCCATATATTTTATAGAGATAGGCCTCTGACAGAGCCTCATCTTTAAATACCGCATCACTCGAAATCATATCCAGCGGTTCTTTATCCAAATCCATACACGAATTGGTGAACAGCAACAAAAACAGGATAAAAACGGATGATATTCTATTTTTCATAACTCTACTCTATTAAAATTCAATACTCAAACCAACATTATAGGACTTCATCTGCGGATAATAATAAGCATTATTATCAGGATCAATATTAGGAGCTTCCGGGTCAAAGTCCTTCATCTTCGAGAAGGTCAATAAGTTGTTGCCCGATACAAATACGCGTAGATTCTGCACTCCTATCTTTTTGAAGAACGGATACTTGTCGAATGTATATGCCAATTCGAAGTTTCGCAAACGGATATAAGTGCCGTCATACAGCCAGAATGAAGATTTCTCCCGATTATTCTGTACAGTTCCCGCATATAAGCGTGGATATTTAGCATTCGGATTATCTTCCGACCATGAGTTCTTGAATATAGCCAACGCATTAGACTCAAGATTGAACGGGTCCCATCTCAGATATTGATCGAAACCTGTTGCGCCCTGAAAATTCATTGTCAATTCAAACTGCTTATATGACATACCTATATTCAACCCGAAAACAATCTCCGGTACCGTACTTTTACCTATCCTCTGAATATCTTCACCATCAATCACCCCACTCTTATCATAATCCTGATATTTAATGTCGCCGACTTTAAGACTCGTATTTCCACGTCCGTCCTGAATAGCCCATCCGTCTATTTCTTCCTGACTCCGGAATAAACCTAATGCCTTCAATCCATAAGTCTGATCAAAAGGATGCCCGGTTCTTTTCTTCTGTTCTGCCACATTCAAGGCTTCATCCATGTAAACGACCTTACTCTTGGCGAAAGTCATATTTCCTTCCACCATAAATCTAAAATTACCAATCTTATCATTATAACGCAAAATCGCTTCGATACCTTTATTATCAACTTTTCCTATATTTTCATCAGGCAGGGTAGCACCAAAAGTTTGTGGTACGGAAGCACTTCTGGGCAATAAGATGTCTCTCGTTTTCTTATAGAAGTAAGTTAGTTCTCCCGATAGTTTTCCACCCAGAATACCAAAATCAAGTCCGAAATCCATATTGGTTGCCGTTTCCCAGGTTATATTAGGATTAGCCATACCCGTATCTGTAATTCCCGACTGATAGTTTCCACCGATAACTGAACCGGAATTATATTTATATCCAGATAAATACTGGAACGCTGCCACTCTGTCGTTACCAAACTGTCCGTAAGAAGCTCTAAGTTTCAGATTATGAAAGATGTCTGTCTTTTTCAGGAAAGGTTCTTCACTGACTCTCCATCCGCCCGAAACTGCGGGGAAGAATCCCCATCTTTTCCCCTGTGGAAAATTGAAAGAACCATCATAACGGAAATTAAACTGGAATAAGTACTTGCCCGAATAGTTATAATTAACTCGTCCTACATATCCCTTTCTGACTGTTTCATTCGCACTTCCTCCATTTGTCTGATCTTTATCCGGACCGGCAAATAACTGATCGATGGCTGAAGATATATAGTTTACGCGGGATGCCTGCAAATTACTGTATTTATAAGACGACTCCTCAAAAAGTAATAAAGCTGAGATATTATGCAGTTTATTAAAAGTAGCGTCGTATGACAAAGCTGCCTGAATGGTAATTCTTTCATCCTCAGCCGTCCCTTCATACAGACTGATACCTCCTCCTGACTTCTGTTTGGTATACAGATCGATCTCTTTATCATATCTGTAAAACTCATAGGGAGTAGTAAAAGTCTTGGCTTTTGAGAACCAACGGTCATAAGAGAAACTGGCTCTGGCCTTCAGTCCTTTCAAGAAAGGAACATCATAGACACCCTGCAATGTTCCTTGAAATACAGAGTTTTCCGTCTTACTATATCCCGAATGGGCAGCCTGCCCGATAGGAGAAACATTTTGCCCGTTAGAAACTAAGGCACCTTTTTCTACATCGTCCGGAGCATAAGCACGCTCGGTTGGCTTCGAATTGATAATAGTAGAGAAGAGTCCGTTGCCGACAGCTGATTTGCCAAGTTTTTCATAGCGTCCGGCAAGATCTACCGAAACACTGAAGTCTTTCGTTATTTGAGTATCAATATTGGAACGTACATTATATCTTTTGAAATAAGACAAATCGTACAATCCATCCTGGTCGAGATAACCGAATGATACAAAAAACTTAGTCGATTCACTACCTCCATTCACATTCAGGCTATGCTGTTGAATACCAGCACGCTCTTTCAATGTTTCTTTCCACCAGTCTGTAGAAGGTTTCTTACCACTTTTATAATCCTGAATTTCGGATTCTGTGAAACGAGGCACATTTCCAATATTTACCAACGCCAGATTCAGGTATTTCGCATATTCATATGCATTCATCATCTCCGGAACGATAGTCGGTTTTTGAAAACCAAAAGTACCCGAGTAAGTGATTTTCGGTTTCCCCTGAGTTCCTCTTTTTGTAGTGACAATGATTACCCCATTGGCAGCACGCGCACCATATACAGCAGCAGACGCTGCATCCTTCAGTATCGTAATACTTTCAATCTCATTGGGGTCCAGTTTACTGATAGACCGTTCTACACCGTCTACAAGCAATAAAGCACTGTTATCTCCAAATGTACTCTTTCCACGGATATAGAAAGTAGGATCATCAAATCCAGCCTCCCCACTTTGTTGTGTTGAAATGACGCCGGTCATCTTTCCGGTCAGTGCATTGGTCAGGTTGGGTGTAGCAGCTTTTATCAAAGCTTCTCCTTTCACTGTAGAAACAGACCCTGTCAGGTCAACTTTCTTTTGTACGCCATATCCTACCGCTACCACCTCATTCAACATTTCTGTTACCGGCTCCATTATGACATTCAATACATTAGAAGTCACTTTTTTCTCAACAGTTTTAAATCCTATATAAGAAAACACCAGGATATCGCCTTTTTTAGCTGAAATAGAATAGTTTCCATCAAAATCGGTGGTAGCTCCCGTCTTCTTACTTTTAACAAGAATCGTCGCACCAACCAATGTTTCATTATCTGTTGACATTACATTACCCTTCACAATCATCTCTTGGGCAATTAATGGCATAGCCAATAATATAAACAATAAGGTCAACAAATTTTTCTTCTTTCCCATAAACGACATAAATTAATAAATTAATGTTTTTCAATACTACTACAACGACTAGTCATATTCGATGCCACAAATATAGGGAGGTCTTCATCTATTTTGTAATATTATACTGTCAATACATGATACTTTTTTGAAGTTTCTACCACACAAAACAAATAATGAACTGATTATCAACTACATAACATTATATATTATTTTTATAAAGGTTTGTACTTTCTTGAACAAAATGATATATTTGCAGAAAAACACACCCTATGGAATACATACAAAGAGAAATTACCCCCATCGGAGAAGAAGATTTATTCATCGTATTAAATCATCCTCATGCAAAATTTGACTATGCCGCCCATTTTCATTCTGATTATGAAATAAATATGGTCATCAATGGCAAAGGTAAGAGAATTGTTGGTGATTGTGTCGCTCCATTCAGCGATATTGATCTGGTTATGGTAGGTCCTAATATTCCACACCGATGGATTAGTGAGAGCGATCATGACGAAGCACACGTCGTCACCATTCAATTTCATAAGGAAACCTTGGAGTATCCAATTATTAATAAGAAGATTTTCTATCCTATTAAACAACTGTTCACTGACTCATCTTACGGAATCGAATTTTCTCAGGAAACATCACTTGCATTGAAAGATACGATACTGAATCTATCCCACAGGCAAGGAGTTGATTCTGCCCTTGAGTTTTTCAAAATACTATATCATTTATCTATATCTGAAAACCAAAAATTATTGCTGGCAGCCAACAACGAAAGAGATTTCGCCATCAGAGAATCGAAAAGCCGAAGAATCAATAAAGTGATCGCCTATATTCAGGAACATTTTCAGGAAGAGATTTCATTAGAATTGGTTGCAAGCAGTGTGGGAATGTCTGAATCTGCATTTAGCCACTTCTTCAAAAAAAGGACTAATAGAAGTTTTATAGATTTTCTGAATGATATACGGATAGGCAATGCAGCCAAAATGCTATATGAAACATCCAATACCATATCTGAAATTTGCTATGCCTCCGGATTCAATAATGTATCTAACTTTAATCGTCTATTCAAAAAGAAGAAAGGACAGACTCCTACTGAATATAGAGAGAATGTGCAGAAATTTATGACAAAGTTCTAAGGATGAATCTGCCGTATATTTCGCGGATTTACCTTATTTTTGTACCCATAATTCTGTTATGACGAGTCAATGATACATTTTTTCGACCAGCCAGTTTCACATATTGCACTACCGGAAAGGTTTACATACCCTTTCAACTATACTCCTCATCCGCTATGTGTATTAGCGGCCGAAGAAGTCAAAGCCTATATTTCGACAAAGAAGGAGTGGCTAGAGGAACTGACTCTCGGAAAAATGTTCGGAGTACTGATTGTACAAACCCAAGAAGAATCTTCCCCTATCGGTTATCTTGCTGCTTTTTCCGGCAATCTGGCAGGAAAGAATCTGCATCCGTATTTCGTCCCACCTGTTTACGATTTGCTGCAACCACAGGGATTCTTTAAAATAGAAGAAGAACAAATTTCGGCTATCAATGTCCGTATCAGTGAATTGGAAGTTAATCCTCATTATCTGCACTTAAAAGAAAGACTGGACAAAGAAACGGAACAAGCAAGGATAGCTTTTATTCAAGCGAAAGAGGAATTAAAAGCAGCCAAGAAAGAAAGGAAACTTCGCCGACAATCGTCTCCTGCCCTGTCTGAAGAAGAACAGAACGCACTTGTTCGTGAAAGCCAATATCAGAAAGCGGAACTCAAGCGATTGGAACGGGGATGGAAAGAACGAATCAAAACGCTGGAAGAAAAGGTTATCACCTTTGAGACGGAAATAGAAAAACTAAAAAACGAACGGAAGCAACGTTCGGCAGCCTTACAGCAAAAGTTATTCGAACAGTTCCGTATGCTGAATGCAAAAGGAGAAGTAAAAGACCTATGTACTATCTTTGAGCAAACCGTACACAAAATACCCCCTGCCGGAGCAGGCGAATGTGCCTTGCCCAAATTGCTGCAATATGCCTACCTTCACCAACTGAAACCATTGGCTATGGCCGAATTCTGGTGGGGAAACTCTCCGAAGACAGAGGTACGGCATCACGGTTATTATTACCCTTCGTGCAAAGGAAAATGCGAACCAATTCTGCAACATATGCTGCAAGGACTGGAAGTAGACGAGAATCCACTTTCGCCCCATGCACACAGGAAGGAAGAATTAGAAATTGTTTTTGAGGACGAATGGCTGGTGGTAGTCAATAAACCATCCGGTATGTTGTCCGTCCCCGGAAAGGAAGAAGAGACGGATTCCGTTTACCATCGTGTAAAAGCTAAATATCCGGAAGCTGCCGGTCCGATGATTGTACACCGGCTGGATATGGCTACTTCGGGGTTGTTACTTGTCGCCAAAACCAAGGAAGTTCATCAACACTTACAGGAACAGTTCATCAACCGCAGCATCAAGAAGCGGTATGTAGCCTTGTTGGACGGAAATAAGCAAAATGTGCAACTCGAAGAAACAGGAACCATCAATCTTCCTCTTTGCCTCAATCCGCTCGACCGCCCCCGGCAAATGGTCTGTGAAGAATACGGCAAGTCGGCAGTTACCGAATACCGGATTCTGAACTATTCCGATAAGTACATACGCATCGCCCTTTATCCATTGACAGGACGTACCCACCAACTACGGGTACATACCGCCCATCATCAAGGATTGAACTGCCCCATTCTGGGCGATGAACTCTACGGAAAAAAGGCGGACAGACTCTATCTCCATGCTGAATATATTGAGTTTCGCCATCCCGTTTACGGTGACATCATCTGCATACAGAAGGAGGCGGAGTTCTAAAAATAGTTTCTTCCGATATGAACTAAATTCTTTTTGAAATGTATATAGGGGTAATTACTAACTTTCAAAAAGAACCTGACTATGAATTTTAAGTTTCGAATTACAAAGTATCTGGCGGTATCCGCACTGGCGGTACTGCTGCTAGGAGCCTGCTCCAAAAACAACATTTATATGGATGTTGCCTATCCGAACGGAGAAGGAAATAACGGTGGCGAAGATGGCAACAATGACAATCCTGACAAAAAGGATGCACTTATTACTTTCAGTGCTTCCGTAGAAGGAAGAAATATAACGCGTGCCATGTCTCCAATGGGAAAAGGATTGCAGAGCTGGTTATGTGCCTACCCTTCCAATACCACCAATACGATAGAGGGAGAGCCTGTCGGTGAAGGTAACTACGTAACTTCTTCTCCCGGAGTATTGACGGGAATACAAAGTTATAAAATGTATCTCAGTAATGATATTTATAGTTTTTATGCTGTTTCCTGTAATTCCAGCAACCCCGCTCCTACCTTTACCAACGGCAAGTCCGAAGCATTATCCAATGGAGTGGATTATCTGTGGTGGCACGCCCTGCATCAGGATGTGACCAGTTCACAAGTCAACATTCCCATCACTTACCAGCACGTAGCCACTCAGATCGTAATAACCATAACGGGAGGTGAGAATATTACGCTCAACAAAGTACTCTCCGCCACTATTACTCCCACGAAACCGGGAGCTTTCATGGATTTGTCAACAGGGATCATTTCTTCAGAAGTCAGTTATGACAAGCCAGCCGACATGGGAATCAATGATTTCACGGTTCAATATATCATGCTTCCGCTGAAAAGTTCCGATCCGATGGCTTTAACGATGGAACTGATGGTCAACGGAGAAAGTTTCTCACGTACCTACAATACGACCATTACCCCGCCGGACAATATTCTGGCTGCCGGAAATTCATATCTTTTCCGTGCAGTGATCAACGAAAACTCCGTATCATTCGGTAACGTAAGCGTAAAAGACTGGACGGATGTAGATGAAAGCGGTAACCCGCTGTATCCGATACAAGACTAAAATATGATAAGGAGACTGTCAGCAAAGTGACAGTCTCTTCAATTATACAACGGCACTTGTCAGTACCTGACGTTTCAACCTGCGATAAACATAAATAAATGCAGGTATCAAAAACAAATCAGCCGCTATCCATGCCATCGGATCACCGTAACAAACAGCGATAAAGCCGAAAGCCGGCACGGCATAAATACTGACGAGAATGCGTGCAATCATCTCCGACACTCCCGAAAACATGGCGAGATTAGTATATCCCACCCCCTGAATGGTATAGCGCAGGATACAAAGTAACCCAAGCATCGGGAAGAAAGAGACTGATATATGCAGGAAAAGTTCTGTTTTCTCCAAAATCTCAATTTCCGACGGATCAACAAAGATCAAGGCAAAAGATTTGGCTCCCACCATCAGAATCAAGAAAGTGACGGCTGTATAGATAACCATCATCAGCGTGCTGGCTTTAATCCCCGACCAAATACGTTCAGGCTTTCCGGCACCGTAATTCTGACCGCTAAAGGTAGCCATAGCCATCCCCAGACTCTCCAACGGACAAAGGAAAAACATCTTGATACGCATCGCAGAAGTAAAAGCTGCCACACACGCCGTACCCAACGCATTATTCGCACTCTGAAGCATGATACTGCCAATGGCCGTAATGGAGAACTGCAATCCCATAGGAACACCAATGGAAAGCAACGTCTTCGCCAGCTTCGACTGATACTTCCGTTCTTTCGGCGTACCTCGCAGAATGTCAAACTTCCGATACATATAAACGTAACAAAGAAAAGCGGAAACTCCCTGCGAAAAGACCGTAGCAATGGCAGCTCCCATCACTCCCCAGCCCAGTACCAGAATACAGAATAAATCGAGAATAATATTGAGCACCGTAGCCAGTACCAAGAAATAAAAAGGCGTCTTGCTATCTCCTAAAGCACGGATAATGCTCGACAACAGATTATAAAAGAAAGTACAAGGTATCCCGATGAAAGTAACAAGCAGATAAGCATACGCTCCTTCGAAGATATTCTCCGGTGTACGCATCATCTTCAGGATATCCGCGCAATAAATACTGGTAAAGATGGCTATGACCACAGACATCACAACAGCAAGTTGCAGACTGACGGAAACGTAACTGCGCATCGTACTATAATCCCTCGCCCCAAACTTCTGTGCCACGGGGATACCGAATCCTCCACAACATCCATTGCAGAAACCCAGAATAAGAAACACAACGGATGTACTAGCCCCGACAGAGGCTAATGCGTTAATACCCAAAAACTTTCCTACGATTGCAGCATCAACAAGCGAATACGTTTGCTGCAACAGATTGCCGAACAAAAGCGGCAGAGTGAAATTAAAAATCAGAGGTAATGCCGGCCCTGCCGTCATCTCTTTAGAAGTTGCCATACGTCTATGTCCTAAAAATTGGCTGCAAAGATACAGAAAAATCCGGTTGAAAGATTCTAACCCCGCACCCTCTTTTTATTGACATAAATCAAAAAAAGACGAAGTGCCGGAAACTGTCTATCTCTTCACCAGTCTTTTCGGCGAACCATGCCAGGAACAACCCAGACAATAAACTTCCGTCAAATCAAATCCAACGGTGGAAGCAGCCGGATCTTTAGGCACAACTTCTCCATTTTCGAGTACATAGACCAAAAGACGCTCTTTACGGTCATTCACCACATATAGGGCAGCAATCTTGCATTGCGGACATAATAACTTTCTCATGCCGCAAAGATACGCATAGTTTCCAGCAACGGCAACCATTCCAGCGGAAGTTCTTTGCAGAATATGCGATCAGTTTATTATCTTTGCCGAAGTGAAGCCAGCCTACAAAGCGAAAAGAAAACAAATGGAAACAGATAAAAAACCGCGTATCACTCAGGAAAAGAGAACAGTAGAGATCATGATCCGTCTCTATTGCCGGAAAAAAGAGAAGAATGTAACTCTCTGTCCGAAGTGTGAAGAGTTGCTCCGCTACGCACATGCCCGTCTTGGCCATTGTCCGTTCGGAGAGAAAAAAAGCTCGTGCAAGAAGTGTCCCATACATTGTTATAAGCCTGTCATGCGTGAACGGATGCGGGAGGTTATGCGGTTCTCCGGTCCCAGAATGTTATTCTATGCCCCTTTAGAGGCGATACGCCATTTATTCTCCTGAGCGGCAAAGCTATACCGGCAAAATAGTCTTAACGGTTTTTCCAGAATCCCGGATAGAAGAGTAACAGAACGCTGAAAAGTTCCAGTCTGCCTATCAACATCAGAAAAGAAAGAACCCATTTTGCCAAGTCCGGCAAAGAATTCCACGAGTATGCGGGACCGCAACTACCCAATCCCGGTCCCACGTTACCGATACTGGAGATTACCGTACTGACCGATTCGGAGAAACCGACTCCTAAAAATAAAAGAATCGTCCAGCCGATCAGAATAATCACCAGATAAAAAGCAAAGAACAGTAATACAGTCGTTACGATGGAAGAAGATACGGTTTGTTTGTTAACCCGTACCGGAAGCACCGCATTTGGATGGAGCAGGTGTTTGAATTCATTCCGGATGGTCCGCGCCACAATCAGTAATCGCATATTCTTGATACCTCCGCTGGTAGATCCCGTACAACCTCCCGAAAGCATCGCTATAAACAGCAACAGCCACGTGAAAGGAGGCCACAAATTATAGTCATCCGTCGCAAAGCCGCAGGAGGTATGCACCGTAGCTACCTGAAACAATGATTTACGAAAAGCCAGCTCCCATCCATAGTTGTTCTGAAATACGAGTGCCAAAGTGATAAGCAATGTCAATATCCCGACAGAGCCCAGAAACCAGTGCGTTTCTTCATCTTTGAACAAGCGGCTGACTTTTCCTTTCAGACACATCAGGAATAAAGAAAAATTAATACTGGAGATAATCATAAAGATAGCGACAACATACTCGATATAGGGAGAATTCCAGTAAGAAATACTGTTTTGTTTGGTAGAATATCCTCCTGTCGCCGTAGTAGCAAATGATTGACAAATGGCATCAAATAAATCCATTCCGCCAAACATCAGCAGGATCGTCTCCGATACGGTCAATATCAGATAAATAGTCCACAACCATTTTGCCATTACATTGATTTTGGGATGCGTGCGGTCATGAGTCACTCCGGTAGTCTCGGCAGAAAAGAGCTGTACGCCGCCTGTGGTAAAGATCGGGAGAATGGCAATCGTAAAAAAGACAATCCCCAGTCCACCGATCCACTGCGTCAGGCTTCGCCAAAACAGCATCCCATGTGAAAGGGACTCGATATCATCGAGTATCGTAGCTCCTGTGGTAGTGAATCCGGACATCGTTTCGAAGAAAGCATTGGTGATGGTATCAATGCTCCCGCTGAAATAAAAAGGAAGCATCCCGAAAACAGTAAAGAATATCCATGAAAGAGTGACGACACAATATCCGTCCCGGCGACTCATCTTATTCTCCGCTCCCCGTCCGTAAAGCAATAATAATCCTCCTGCTACGGCATTAATCACACACGTATAAAGAAAATACTTATAGTCATCCTCCCCGTACCCCAAGGATATACCGGCACACAAAAGGAACATTCCCAACTCAATAAAAAGCAACGCCCCAAGCACTCGTCCTATCATTTTCGGATTGATCATGCTGTTGCTTTTAGCACGCGCATACACACTATTGTCTGATATATACTCTTCCATAACTCATGAATTACTCTGCACGAGTCCCATAGCTAATAGTATGCCAAAACAGCCGCATTCTTTTTAAGCAGCTATTTATCAGCAACATACTATTTATGCTTTGAAAAACGAGAAGACTCCTACCCTACCAAAATGAAAAGGTTTCCTGTCAAAACGAAAAGGATGGCTTTCAAAATGGAAAGCCCCCCTTTCAAAATAGAAAGATTTGACTATCTTTGTTCCAAAAAGATGAAACGAGCCATTATCATAGGCGCCACCTCCGGTATCGGAAAGGAAGTTGCCCAACGCCTCCTGTCCGAAGGATGGCAGATCGGCATAGCGGGCAGACGCCAGTCTGCTCTCGAAAATTTCCGGCAAATCGCACCGGAACAGATAAAAATTCAATCACTGGACGTCACTCAGGAAGACAGTGCCGGAAAGCTGGATGCGCTTATCCATCAATTAGGCGGTATGGATTTATTTTTGCTCAGTTCCGGCATCGGTTTCCAGAATATGGATTTGAATATGGAAATCGAGCTGAATACCGCACGCACCAATGTCGAAGGTTTCACACGAATGGTGGATACCGCTTTTTCCTATTTCAGGAACAATGGAAGCGGACATCTGGCTGTCATCAGTTCGATTGCCGGAACCAAAGGTCTGGGAGTTGCCCCTGCCTATTCTGCAACGAAGCGTTTTCAGAACACATACATCGATGCGCTTGAACAACTCTCCCATCTGCAAAAGTTAAACATTCACTTTACCGATATTCGTCCGGGATTTGTAGCCACTGACTTGCTGAATGACGGAAAGCATTATCCTATGCTGATGAAAACCGACCAAGTAGGCCGCGACATTGTACGCGCACTTCATCGGAAACAGCGGGTAGCTATCATCGATGGACGTTATCGTATTCTCGTATTCTTCTGGCGAATGATTCCCCAATGGATATGGAAACGTTTGCCGGTGAAAACAAAATAGCAAGATCGGATAACCGAATACTTATTGAAAGCAACTATATTTGTAAGCGGATAAAAGAGAATTATCTATCATACTTTTAATCACTTAAATCAATAAAAGATGGAACAGAAAATTTGTCAGTGTTGTGCTATGCCGATTGATGAAACGACATTCGGAACAGAAGCAGACGGCAGCAAGAATGAAGAGTATTGCCAGTATTGCTATGCGGACGGGCATTTCACCAAAGAATGCACAATGGATGAAATGATTGAGCTCAACCTGAACTACCTTGAGGAGTTTAATAAGGATTCGGAAGTAAAGTACACTATAGATGAGGCGCGGGCAACGATGAAAGAGTTCTTCCCTCAACTAAAAAGATGGAAACAATAAGCTAAAAAGGGACTGATCCGAAAGTTTTTCTTCCAAACGTTACTTTGTCACAAAAATATGGACAGTGTCCAAATATCCATTGCAACAAAGAGAAAATGACTTTTCATGCTTTTAGGTCAGCCCCTATTTATTCAACTATCCGCATTCATTTCCGGATGACGTTCAAGCCATCTCACAGCATAAGAGCAGGTAGCTTTCGGCTTCATTCCATTGGCGAGTGCAAAGTCATAAGCAGCTTTCACCAGTGCAGCAGCAATCCCCCGTCCTTCTATAGGTTTGGGGACAATGGTGTGAATAATATCGAGATAATCACCTAACAGGCGATATTCTACAAAAGCGGTGCGACCGTCGACTTCCGTCTTGAACAGTTTCTGTTCGGGCTGATGAGTAATTTTGTAATCCATAATGTTTATTTTAAAGTTGTTCAATCCATTGTAGCCGATTCGTATCATAGCCACGACGTTCGGCGGCAGTTACTAATTTCTTTTTTATATCCTCCGGCAGTTGGGGCGTCCGGCTCAATATCCAGAGATATTTATCGGTGCTGCTGCCTATAAGAGCATAATTGTAATTCTCCTGATCCAATTCCATCACATAATAATCGGAATAGAAATTCAAGAAAAAAGAGACTTTCAGTTTACCGGGCTGTGCAGGGTCGGGAATCTTGGCGTGTCCGGTGGCTGTTCTACAAATATCGTAAGGTGAGTTACGTTTATATCCCCGATTCTCAACGCGAATTGTTCCATCGGGACGGAGGATATAAGTAGCGGTCACTTCCATAAGCCCACGTTCGAAACGATGGTCATACCGCGCAATCTCGTACCAAAGCCCCATATAGCGCTTCAGATCAAGCCGATCTACCGTACTGTGATCCGTCCCCTCAAACAACTTCTCTATGGTAGGAACGGAAAAATGGAATCCGGCTTCCAGCAAGCGTGTAGGACGCACACTCTGTCCGGCTGTCAGAAAAGAGGCGGCTTCACCGTAGAACAAACGAAAGACCGCTTGCGGAACAATCAAAGTTGTCCACGCATGATACGCCTTTCCCATCGCACGTGTAAACGTGGACTGTGAAACTGCTTGAGGAGCAACCAGATTGAAAACACCTCTCAACTCTTCATTTTCAATAAAGAAGGACATGGAGCGACAAAGGTCACGAATATCTATCCACGGAAAAGGTTGCGTACCCGGCCCTATGACAGCGGCAACCTTTGTTGCGCGTAGCGGGCGAAGCATCTGTTGCATCGCTCCCCCATCGGGAGAAAGCACTACACCGAAACGGGTAATGACAAGCCTGGTCGGTTGCGGACAACGCTTCGCTTCCTTCTCCCACGCATAACAAAGATCGGACAGGAAACCATCGCCACGAGTCTGTGTATACTCGTCCGATTCCACCAAAGAGGGGTAATACCCTACAGCAGAGGCCGAAATCATGAGTTTCGGTTTGGTTTTGACTGCATTCAAGGCACGGATAATGCGGTGTGTTACCGTTATCCGGCTATTGAAAAGCTCTTGTTTATGTTCCGGCGTCCAGCGCTGATTGATGGGAGCGCCTGCCAAATTTATAATGACATCACAATGCGTCAGCGTCTGAACCAAAAGTCCGGACATACCTTCCCGAAACATCGCTCTTCCCAAAGGAATGATCCGGTGTCCACCCTTTTCGGTCAGATAGTTAGAAAGATGTTTGCCTATATATCCGGTGGCTCCGGTCATTGCTATATTCATCTTGATTCTCCGTTTTTTAACTATACTAGAGAAACGTATTAAAAGCGGAAAAAGTTCTTTTATTTATATAGAATAAAATCATTCTAATAAATAAATGTTATCTTTGTGCCACATGCAAACAAATAAAAAGACAAAACTTGTGGTCAAAATATGCTCTATTCTATTTCTAGGGACATTTTTGTTCTGTGCCTGCTCTTCAAGAGAACGGACCGAAACATCATTTTTACAAGCTGAATCACTATTAGAAGAACACCCCGACAGCGCATTGCAATTACTTCAAACATTGCCTGCATTACAAAAGCTTTCTCACAAAGAATCCGCCCGCTATGCCCTACTTTTAGCGCGGGCAACAGATAAATGTGAAAAATCACTGCTACCCTGTGATTCATTACTGAACCTAGCTTTGAATTATTACGATAACGACGAGAAAGAGCGAGCTGTAGCTTTACTTTACAAAGGACGATCGGAAATAGAAATAAATAGTACAAAGGAGGCTATTGCCCATTTGCAAGAAGCGCTGACTATATTGAAAGACTATCCGAAAGAAATAGAGATCAAACGGCATACGCTCAGTTCGTTAGGAAATCTTTATTTCGACGTTAATTACTATGACGAGGCGTTTAAAGCATATCGGGAATTATACAAATGTTGCATCACAGATAAAGATAAATCCGTAGCACTAAACAGTTTTAGTTTATATTATTGCACACAAGACCAAAAAGATTCGGCAATAATAATCCAACGTAAAGCACTTGATTATGCGTTAGATTCAGGTGACTCTTCTATGATAGGCATATCCGAATTCAATCTAAGCATTAATTACGATGAATTTGAAGAACCTGATTCGGCATTGTATCATGCACGCAATGCCATTAAATGGTTTCCAAAAGGAAAGATTCCAGGAAGTTATTATGGTCATCTTGGAAGCTTATTGTACGAAAGAGGAGAAAATAAAGACTCTGCCATCTATTATCTCAATAAGAACTTAGAAGATACTAAAAATATAGCAGGCAGAGGCGCTACTTTATTAAGTTTGTATGATATTGAAAAAGATCTAGGAAACTACAAAGCTGCATCTGCCTATTTAGAAGAACATGTAGAAATTTTAGATTCTATGTATAGTACAGAACAATACAGCGAGCTACAACAACTCATTAATAAATATAATATCAAAATCCATATTAGGGAAGAGCAAATAAAAGAGCAACATCGACTCCAACTCATAATTGCACTCTTCATTTTTTGTTGCTTACTTATTATATTATTCTATCAATACCATATTAACAAAAGAAAAAGAATACAACTTATATATCAACAGAATTTAAAGCAAACCCAATATAAACTATCTTCAATGCAGACTATTATTGAAGATAATCAATCAATAATCAGTTTGCTGCAAGAAGAACAGCGCAATCTGAAACAAGACCAAGCGAATAAGATAGATGAAATACAGGAAAGAGAATCTACAATAGAAAGACTTAGACAAGAAAAGCATGAACTGAGAAATTGGTTATTTACCCAAAGTGATATATACAAGAGAATTATCGCCCTTTCGAAACAAGAAGTATCTGACAAAAAAGCAATGAAAGTATTAACAAATGCAGAACTAAAGAAACTCCAAAAGATTATTTTCGAAATTTATGCCGATTATATATCATACTTACAAAAAAAGTATCCCAAGTTGACTGAAGAAGATATTTTATATCTCTGCCTAAATGAAGCAAAATTGCAACCTCTAACTATTGCACTTTGTTTCGGTTATAACAATACGCACCCCATTAATCAACGCAAATTAAGGATAAAAGAGAGAATGAAAGACGAAGAAATGTAAAGTGTGACCAGCATTTCACTATCTCATTAGTTATCAATATATTACAAAACAGCAATGTGACTGCAAATATTATCCATCTATACTAATACTCCATACCTTTGCCTCCATAAATCAATAAAAGAATTGAATATGAAAGCAAAGTTTTTATTTATCTTATTATCGGTATTATTTATTATACCAACAAGTGCAGCAATACTAAATAAGCATAAGCACAAAATTCGACTTACCTCATTTACTCTAAGGAATAAGGCAACAACTCGTTCCCCTATTGAATTTAATATAGATGTACAAGAAACCAACAGTTGCTTGCAAATTATCTTTCTGTCACCTCTGCCGGATGCAGAAATTACTATTACAGATAAAAACGGGAAAACCGTAGTTCATGAACCACCCACTTTCATAAACAAAGGTAAAACATTGTATATAGAAACTCCAAATGGTTATCCTTATACAGTAAAGATTATCTCTCCCATAATGGATATAACAGGAGATATTATAGAAGAAGAAAGCGAATAAAACAATAAAAATAAGATGAAACTAAACATTTATTTAATCGGAGCATTCTTCGGAATGCTTATTCTAGCATCATGCGGCAACGATGATGATGAAACTCCCGTTCCTAGAGATGATTCATGGTATTGGGGATACTTTAAAGGGGAGATAAACGGAAAGGAAATATCTCTGGAAAATGAAGCTCATACTGATTGGTCTGTTCATTCAGTAAAAACAAGTGCATCTCCTCCTAATAACGATACCGATTCTATAAGGGGAATGATGACAAGCATAAAGTACGGTGAGGATGAATTACTTAGCATAACCATCTATCATTTACATAAAGGAATACGTTATATAACAAAATCAACAAAAACAGATTGGATATATGATGGAATTCAAATAACACGTGATACACATAGTGATAAATATGAGGACAAATATATTTACTATATCCCCCAAAAAGAGAAACCATTCCAAGTAGAAATTACTAAATCTGCCTATGCAGACCAATGGCATCCTATTATTGAAGGAAATCTTAACGGAGTGCTTTATCGTTCAGATAACCCTAAAGATTCTATTATAATCAATGGTTCATACGGAACCAACTAATTTTTATCTATTACTAACTTTTATAAAAACATGTATTATGAAAAAGATTTTATTAATGCTCGCAAGTGCTTTTTTCATGTTTTCGTGTTCTCAAGAGGAAGGAACTTCTCCTATCAACGAGAATACAAGTAATTTACCAGTATCGGCAACAGCCGATGCGCAACTCAAATTTGCCAAATTGTTATCACAAGCCGCCTCCGGTAGTATCGAAGTACGCAACTTCTTGAAAAAAGAAGCTTTAGTACAGTTTGACAATGACTACGACATTTTCTATCCATTAATTAAAGATAAAAAAGTATCTGGCAACCAAAGTTTTAGAGATATATTATTATCATACTGCAAAGAAGAAAACGAATTGAGTCAAATTGAGCAATCTCTTCCCTTGTTAAACATAATGGTTCCAGATCTCACTCTATTTTGGGACTTCAATGCCACAACATGGGATACAAGTGATAAAGAAATATCAGTATTGTGTAGAGATGACAAAAACAACACACTATATGAAAATGGCGAAAACATTGGTAATATGACAAACGGAGATATTCCTGGTTTCCCTTGCCTTGTTGTGAAAAACAATGAACGCATGAAAATTACTAGTGTTAATACAAGATCAGGAGAGGCTACTTATGAATTTATAAGTGATGCTTTTGATGGGAGCAAAAAGGTGCAAACCCGGCATTATGATGCTGATAATGATTTAGAAGCAACCGAAGATTTGAATAAATATGTTAGTAAAGATGTAGTAGCCACAGCTATTAACGCTTGGCGAGAATTCAAAAACGTCCCTAATGCCTGCCAAAGAGATTATATTTATTATGGTATCAATAAAACAAATACTCCTGGAAGCTTAAATAGAAATATCAGAGAAAAATTATACCGATTTAGAATTAGTGCTACTGCATTTGGAAGAATCGCAGATGCCGACGGTGATCAAAGATTACAAGACTTGACTCAAACAAAACGTTACCTTTCAAATGAAGAGATTCTTCAGAATATATGGACAGATGGAAATTTCGAATTCCGATTCAAGTCCTATATTGCAGGAGAAACAAATAAAGATGCGATGGAACATTTGCTCACATTTTCCGTAAAAGCAAAAGATGTGTTCTCCATAGAAAAGATACATCTTCATCATAAAAACGGTACCGCATTTAGACAATCAAAGAATTTCTATTCAGTAGATATCAACAATTTAAGATCAAAATGGATTTATCCGGAAAAACTTGAACCCAATAAGGATAACCAAGTTTTCACATTACCATGGGATTTATACAACAAAGCTCTTTCCATTCATATGTATGTAGAAGAATTCGATGTTGATCAGACAATAGAAAAAACAATAACTGTAGTAAATGAATTTACAAACAAAGCAGACTTTTCTATCGAAGGAGGCGGAAGCATAGATAGCGTCAAATTATCTGCCAAATTAGGATATGGTTTTTCACACACCAATACCACAACCAGTAGTACTAAAGTTACAACTACAGTCGGTTCTGACGAATTAGGAACTCTTTCCTTCTTCTTCTATGACCCTATTATCAGAGCAGAATCTAACAATACCTATAAACTATATGACGTATCTAGCGGTGATGTGACAGCAACTATCTTACCGATTAATCTTATTATTACCAGATAAAAGATATAAATACAACATATATAGTTTATAAAATTACGCTGATAAGATACTTACTGACTATCTATAAGCCATCTATATCAAATAAAATAACTAGACTTTAACTTGATATTCAGAACATCGTGGAGGAAATTAAACTTTAGAACAAGTTTGAATCCTTCACTTTGTTTTGAATATTTATATATACGCTTTGCAAAACTCATATACTTTTCCTCCAACCACATATAGTCATTATCCTACACAAGAAATCGAGATTTCATTTCTTAACAGTGATAATAAAGGCCAGATATTGCAGCAACCTGATTTTGTTCCACCGGATTTGTTTAGTTCTGACTAATAAATATTATATTTGCATGAGAACATTTATAAAATCAGAAATAGAGACTATATGATAGAAGCACCCGAAGCGCGTTATCTCTGCGAACAACTCACTGAGACAGTTGTAGGAAAAAGAATATCAGATGTATTTATTCAATTCAGCCCTCACAAATTCGCTTGGTTTAACGGCAATTCCGATGAATTTGCCGAATGGTTAGTCGATAAGAGGATAAACAGTGCGCAGTCTCAGGGAGGTATGGTAGAGATTACAATAGAAGATAAAGTGCTCGTACTCACGGACGGAGTAAATCTGCGCTATCTGACTCCAGGGACCAAGCTGCCGGCCAAACATCAGTTACTTATTGCATTCGAAGACGAAAGCTGCCTTATAGCGTCCGTGAGAATGTATGGCGGACTCATGTGCTATGACAAGAATGCTGCTACGGGCATGCTTTCCGAATATTACCGGACAGCGAAAAGCAAACCGCAGGTCATGTCGGACGCTTTCAGCAAAGAATATTTCCTCGGACTGATTAATGATGAAAGTGCGCAAAAGAAATCCGCCAAAGCTTTCCTGGCTACCGAACAGACTGTTCCGGGACTGGGAAACGGTGTATTACAGGACATTCTGTATCATGCCCACATCCATCCGAAGAAAAAAATAGCAGCATTAACGGACAAAGAGAAAGAAAATTTGTTCTATCAAGTAAAGGAGACCATGAACGATATCTACCGGCAGGGTGGACGAAACACGGAATCGGACCTGTTCGGAGAAAATGGCAAGTATACAGCTTGCCTCTCTAAAGACACGGCAGGCAAAGCCTGTCCCCGTTGTGGAGAAACCATCGTCAAGGAGAATTATCTTGGCGGTAGCATCTATTACTGCCGTGGTTGCCAAATATTGGAATAAGAACCAATCAAATGACTAAAAGAAAACAGAAAATGAAGAAATTTACCAAGATCAACTACATTCTAACCTTTATATTAGTGTTCTGCATCGGAGCTACCCTGCCTATTCTGATCGGTAGCAGTCATGTAGACGAACAGCATTCCGCCAAATCGGAAGTGCCTTATTGCGTCACCTCACCTACCGTCCCCGAGCAGGTGACTTTTGACGGAGAGACAATCGACCTTCGCCGTTACGACCGCCGCGAACGGATGGACCGGGAGATGATGGCGTTCACCTATATGCACTCCACCACCATGTTACTCATCAAGCGTGCCAACCGTTACTTCCCGATTATAGAACCGATTCTGAAAGCGAACGGTATCCCCGACGATTTCAAATATCTGATGGTCATCGAAAGTAACCTCAACAACATAGCCCGCTCTCCGGCCGGTGCAGCCGGATTATGGCAATTCATGCCTGCTACCGGACGCGAATTCGGACTCGAAGTAAATGAGAACGTAGACGAACGTTATCACATCGAAAAGGCAACGGTAGCCGCCTGCAAATATTTCAAGCAGGCTTATGCCAAATACGGAGACTGGATGGCTGTATCTGCCGCCTATAATGCCGGACAAGGACGAATTTCCTCTCAACTGGACCAGCAACTTGCCAGCCACGCAATGGACTTATGGCTGGTAGAAGAGACTTCCCGCTATATGTTCCGCCTGCTGGCAGTCAAGGAAATATTCAAGAATCCTCAACGATACGGATTCCTGCTGAAAAAGGAACACCTGTACCCGCCTATCCCTTACAAAGAGATAACGGTCACTACCCCCATTGCCAGCCTAAGCGATTTTGCCAAACAGCAGGGAATCACGTACGCCCAACTTCGGGACGCGAACCCTTGGCTACGCGAACAAAGCCTAAAGAACACGACCGGAAAAACATACGTTCTCCAGATACCTACACAAGAGGGAATGTACTATGATCCAAAGAAGACGGTTGCATATAACAAGCATTGGGTAATAGATTAATATAATAGGTAATAAGTAGCAGGTAATAAGTAATAGGTAAAATACAGGTTATTGGGATATTGGCCTGTTAACTGATTATTCTCATGAAACTAAAAGAAAGAATCCATCAATTTCTAAATGACCAAAAGCTGAAACATAAGCTGTACGTCATCATCTTCGAGTCAGACACTCCTTCGGGAAAGTTGTTTGATGTGATTCTTATCGGCTGTATCCTTGCCAGTGTATTATTAGTCATTATAGAAAGCCTGAAAGGGCTCCCCTCCTATCTGACTACGCCATTTGTCGTAATGGAATACCTTTTCACTGCTTTCTTTACTTTTGAATATCTGACACGAATATATTGCTCTCCCCGCCCGAAGAAATACATATTCAGTTTCTTCGGCATTGTTGACTTGTTGGCTACCTTGCCGCTTTACATCGGTTTGATCTTTCCGGGAGCACGCTACCTGCTTATCATCCGTGCATTTCGATTGATACGGGTGTTCCGTGTCTTTAAGCTATTCAATTTTTTGAATGAAGGCGAACGACTGCTCACCGCACTTCGGGAAAGTAGTAAAAAGATTGCGGTCTTCTTTCTGTTTGTTGTGATTCTGGTTACTTCCATCGGAACGTTAATGTACATGATCGAAGGAACTTTGCCCAATTCTCAATTCAATAACATTCCGAACAGTATCTACTGGGCTATTGTCACAATGACCACCGTAGGATACGGAGATATAACTCCTGTCACCGGACTGGGAAAGTTTCTTTCGGCTTGCGTCATGCTAATCGGTTATACCATCATTGCGGTACCTACCGGCATTGTGTCCGCCTCCATGATGAAGGAATATAAACGGAGAAGAGACAAAGAATGTCCGAACTGCCATCGGTCAGGGCATGAAGACAATGCGCAGTTCTGCAAGTATTGCGGACACGATCTGAATCCGACTTCAGAAAACGAAAATAAAGAGAGCGTACAATAAGCAATCGCCAAACAAGAGAATCAGTTATTCCAATTAACGTCGTCTGAATATTTGCTCAAATAGAAAGATAAAGATACATCCTGCTCCATAGCAGACAATATCTTTCCAATCGAACGTGGAACCCAGAATGATTCTTAATGCCCGATTGGTAATTCCCAAAGTTTCCACTAACTGAAAATATTGCAGTACTTCGACAAAACAAGCGAACAGGAAAACGTAAAACGGCAGACGGGGAACCCCTGTCGGGATAAATATACGTACGAAACTATATACCAGCACCACGACCAAAGCATCTCCCATATAAGGACGTATGAAACTATCACGTACATACAAGGCTATGAACACCTCTATACAAAATATCACCAGAAAACTAATGATGTAAAATATCCTTTTCTTCATTTCTTATTCAATCTTTGGCGTAATGCACGGTTTTGTCTGCGAATATACGATAAAATGCAGATGCTACGTTCAAATATTACTAAATTAATAGCACAAAAAGAGAAAAGAATTGTATATTTATAGGACTAACCGTTTTTAAATGAAAAACAGAAGAAACAAACAAAGAAAAGAAAGGAGACCGAACCTATGATGTTGAACGTTGATTTTATGTTAAGATTACTGGTGGCAGGAATACTGGGAGCCATCATCGGACTGGACCGTGAATATCGTGCCAAAGAAGCCGGATACCGCACTCACTTCCTCGTATCATTGGGGAGTGCCCTGATCATGATCGTTTCGCAATACGGATTTCAAGAGATCATCAAAGAAAACAGTGTGACGCTCGACCCCAGCCGTGTAGCGGCACAAGTAGTCAGCGGCATCGGATTCATCGGTGCAGGAACCATTATCCTACAGAAACAAATCGTCCGTGGACTGACCACAGCCGCCGGCATATGGGCTACAGCCGGCATCGGCCTGGCAGTCGGTGCGGGAATGTACACCATCGGCATAGCCACTACTGTACTGACTCTGATCGGACTGGAACTGCTCAGCTACATCTTCAAGAGTGTAGGCATGAAAAGTTCGATGATCTCCTTCTCTACTAACAACAAAGACACCTTGAAACAGATAGCGGACAGATTTAATTCAAAAGATTATATGATTGTCTCCTATGAAATGGAAACACAGCATTCGGGTGAAATGGAATCTTATCAAGTCACAATGGTCATCAAATCGAAACGGAACAATGATGAAGGACATTTACTTTCGTTGATGCAGAAATTTCCGGATGTAACAGTGCAGCGGATAGAATAAACCTATTTCTGCTTCTCCGTCAGATACTTCCAGTAGCGGACAGGCATATCCTTTTTATGCTTCCTCGGATTCATGCGTTCTTTAATGCAGATAGCCTTGAAATACGTTTTCCAGAGCTTCTGAAAGATCTTCTCATTTTCATCCATCAAACTCTCGTCCAGCATACCCGTAATCAGATGAGCTTCCCGGCTGTCGTCATCAAAAGAGATCGTAGTCACTTCCTGCAAATCATAGTAAAAGCCATAACGCCGCTTCATATCATAGATAATCCACTTCTGATCGGCAAAACGATCTTTGAAATGTTGGACAGTAAGTGGTAAGGCATTATACTGCGGTTCGAAGGCAGCAAAGAAAGTACCGTCCGCTGCTTTCTGAAAACGCACGAACTGCATCAGATGCATCCGTTCGCCATCCACCTTCTTCCATATCTGGGCAAGCAGAAGCACATCCGGATCGCCGAAGTTAGTCTCGATAGAACGGGGAGCGTCGATCGCCTTACGAATATAACGAAAGATAACCATCCCTATATCCGGCAATTCCGACAACCAGCACTGGGTGAGGCAGCCAAGCGCGGAAGAAGA
The DNA here is from genome assembly GCA_019412825.1 of Bacteroides thetaiotaomicron. Taxonomy (GTDB): domain Bacteria; phylum Bacteroidota; class Bacteroidia; order Bacteroidales; family Bacteroidaceae; genus Bacteroides; species Bacteroides thetaiotaomicron_A. Next base: position 117,593 of record DXOL01000002.1, read on the forward strand.
GACTTTCTTCTGTAAGCCACGCCACACGCGGGCGGCTTTCTCTTCATCAGTGACCACCGTATGCAATTCGTCATAAAACAAGGGCAAAGCATCCCCTTCCGACAACAGGAAATCGGGAAAGGTCTTACGAAAATAAGCGTCGAAGACAGCAGTCAGCAGACCATCAAAGGTTTTATCGTAGATATAGACATTCATTATCTTCCGGTTTACAACATCTGAAACACCATTTATTCCCCAAAATCCAGTATCAACTGGCGGTCGTCCACCTTCTTCTTAGGCTTCGGTAGCAGCAGACTGCGTACCCGCTGCGGAGAAAGCTCATTCACCGTCTGCATCTGCAAAGGCAGTTCCCTGCACGTAATGAAGTACTGCGCTTTTTTCATCACTACGCCTATCTTCTTCAACTCATAAAAGCCCAGACGGGAAAAACGACGGGATGCCACAATCAACTTAGCAGACTTCACCCCGATGCCCGGCACACGGAGCAACATCTCATAATCCGCCTTATTGATATCGACAGGAAACTGTTCCGGATGACGCAAAGCCCACGAGAGCTTCGGGTCTATCTCCAGATCTAGATCAGGAGATGCGTCATCTACGATTTCATCCACTTTAAACTGATAGAAACGTAGCAACCAGTCCGCCTGATAAAGACGGTTCTCACGTACCAAAGGCGGTTGTTTCAGTGCGGGCAGGCGTGTATCGTACGTATTCACGGAGACATATCCGGAGTAATAAACACGCTTCATCGTCGGTCGCCCGTAGAGTGCCGACGAAAGGTAAAGGATATCTTTATCCGACTCGGAGGTAGCCCCTACAATCATCTGCGTGCTCTGTCCCGCAGGCGCAAAACGGGGAGCATGACGGAACTTCTGTCGTTCTTCCTTGCTTTCCAACACGCCTTGCTGGATATACTTCATCGGAGCAAAAACGCTCTTATGGTCCTTTTCGGGAGCCAGCAGTTTGAGGTTCTCTTCTTTCGGGATTTCTACGTTGACACTAAGACGGTCGGCATACAGCCCGGCTTCATTCACCAGTTCCCGGCTTGCTCCGGGAATGCTTTTCAGATGAATATATCCGTTAAAGCGATGCACCTGACGCAAATCTTTCGCCACACGCACAAGCCGCTCCATCGTATAATCCGGACCACGGACCACACCGGAACTAAGAAACAAGCCTTCGATATAATTGCGCCGATAGAATTCAATCGTCAGTTCCACTAATTCGGAGACGGACAACGTAGCGCGAGGCAGATCATTACTGCGCCGGTTGATACAGTAGGCACAGTCGTAAATACAATAATTGGTCAACATGACTTTGAGCAAGGAGATGCATCGTCCGTCTTCGGCAAAGCTGTGGCAGATTCCCCAGCCACCTACGGTATTGCCCAGCATGCCCGGTTTGTTGGAGCGCACTGTACCGCTGGATGCACAAGATACATCGTACTTGGCCGATTCTGCAAGTATCTTTAGTTTAGCGAGGACATTTTCGTTCATGGACCCAATCTGATTACAGACGCAAATATACGATTTTAATCGGAATGCCGGTTGATAACGAACCAAATCACTCGTATTTTGTTTTCTATAAACAAAACAATCAGACTTTATAATAAAATCAGTCTATATATATAAAAAAAAGAGGATGCCCGTGGGAAAATTGTGAGGGGCATCCTCTACAAAGAACAGACATCGGAAAAAAAGACTTTCACAAGCATCCTTTTCCATCTGTTCCCCGTGGGGTTTTTCTTCACATTTAAGTGAATAAAAGGGTTCATTGCAGAAGTCCGGGCTTTCACAAGTACGGACTTCCTCTTTTTACTCATCATGCCGGGCTCCTCATATTGTTAATAGAATAGAGGAATGGGGAAAACCCCGCATGAAAAGTGGGAAAATATCATTCTGCAATACAGATACTTACCCGGTTTTCTTCAGGTACCCGGTAAGGCTGTACTGTATCTCCTTTGAAATCCGTAACGATTCTGTCCGCCGCTATCCCTTTGGCTTTCAAGGCATCGGCAACAATCTTCGCACGTTTTTCGGATAAAGTCATATTGATTCTCGGATTACCGGTTTCCTTGTCGGCATATCCGGTTATGGCAACTTTGCTTGCCGGATACTTTTCCATGTATGCCACCATTGCATCGATCTTCGATTGCTGGTCTTTCTGGAGAAGTGCGGAGTTCAGAGCAAAGAATATATTCTGTTTCATAGGTTCCACTACCACTGCCACAGGTTCCGGTTCGGGCTGTTTCACGACAGGTTGTGGTTTGGGTTGTTCTACTACCGGTTCCGGTTCATAATATACCGGAGCTGTTTTCTTATAGCTTTTTCCTAATTTGATGTTCAGGCCCACTAATACGTTAAATTGCCAGTCGCAGTTGCCTGCCTTTTTCGAGTTGAATTTGTCGGACAGTGCGTTTGCGTTTCCTTCAATATTGATAGCCAGCCGGTCATTGAGGCGCAGATCACATCCCAGTCCCATACGTCCGGCTATAAGATTTTGTTTGTCCTGCCATAAATACTCTAATTCATGAGATCTTGTGTCCAGTGCGTTTGCTTCATCGTTGTCGAAAGCATGATTCAGTCCTGCACCGCCAAAAATATATGCGTTGAATACACGTTTAGGATTAAAACCACAAAATAAAGTACTAAGATCTGCCATGATATCCAGATTTCCTTGCAGATATTTGTATTGATAGGTTTGAGAAGGAGTGACCCATCCTGCCTTTGCCTGCCAACCGCTTACGCCTAAACGGGCTCCAAATGCGGGTGCAAACTTATACCCTACATTAACGGCTGCTGCCGGAGAGATCAGATCTGTAAAATCGGCTTCGCCTACCGTATGCGCAGCTCCAGCCTGAACTTGCATAAACCAATGAGGTTTGAACACTGTCTTGCCCTCTTCCTTGATTTGTCGCTGTTCCTGAGCGAATGCTACTGTGCTACTGACAGTAAGTATGGCTACTAGTAAATTTCTTATTCTCATAATTTTATATATTTAATGTCTTATCACAGAGTATTCCACAGAATGTACTTGTTATGGTGAAAAGGGTGCCCTTTTCTGATTAGAGCACCCTTTTTGTTGTTGAATGTCTAAGAATTCATTGACATTTCAATTCTTAGTTCTTCGGATTAACTGTAATAGTCAATGTAGAAGAAGTAGTTCCCCAGCCATAATTTACTGTAGCAGGAATGAATATCTGATAAGTATATCCAACTGGTGAGCTAACATTTACATATTTCACTGTGTTACCTTCCTGAACCAAAGTAGCACCGTCAGGCAACTTGTTACCGTTGTATTCGAGGCTTGTAGTAGCTTCGTTTACATTAACTGTCACATCGCTGAACGGACCATAGAAGAACCAGTACTGTCCTGCATTCCATTCCGGTCTAGTCCACTCTTTCTTCGTCCATTCCCAGCATCCTGAAGTCTGTCCGTAAGAAGTACCTTCGTATGCAGGCATTGCAGTGTGCTTGTGAGGAACCATTGTCCAGTTACCTTCAACCCACTTGTAAACTGCCGGTACATAGTTGATGCTCTTCACGTAATCGTACTCGATAGTAGTGCTTGCCGGTTTAGAAACTTCTGTGTACTCAATTTCACCCTCCAACTCTGCGCTAATATAGCCAAACGGCCATCCTTCTACCTTCTTAGCCTCAAGTGCAGTATTAATTTCAGCTTTTGTCAACATCTCTTCTTCAATAGTATACGTCTTAGTTATGCTACGACCTATTATAGGATAGTATCTGTAAGTAGCCTTACCTGTATACATCGTTGTTGTAGTAGTGGTAGTGAACTTAATCGTACCATATTCTACGTCAAGCTGAGCCGGTGTAACCATTTCTTCGTGACCTTCCACGTATTCGAATTCAGGAGCACAAACTCTCTTCCAGTAAGAACGAGTATGATCAACCCATGACCAACTATCTTTCACGATTGCTTCGTTTCTCCAGTCAGTCAACAGACCATTCCATTGGAAGTCAGCAACATCACCACCGGTCATGGCATCTGTTACAGAAATACCGCTAGGCATATTCAAGTTAACAGGACGGATGAAGTTAACCATGAATTCATTTACAGTTACTTCGTCACCGTTGCTCAATGTGTAGATGTGTGCAACTACAGCCTGCAAGCCGTTTGCGCTATTCAAAGCAGCCTTCACAGCAGCATTGCTCTTATCCAAAGTGATGTTAACACCGTCGATCTGAACACCAGTCATTACAGTAGAGGTAGCTACTCCGTTAGAGTAAGTCTTGATTACTTTGTAACGAGCTGATTCACAACCCGGAAGTCCTTTCACAGTGTATGCGGAGTATGCTTCCGGCAATGCTCTGCTGAACTGGCAGTTTTCTGCAGGAGAAGTAATTGAAGAAGGTACATTCACGTTTACGTTGAAGTACTTGTACTTACCATCTTCCTTCGTCCAGTAAAGATCATTTTCAGTAGCTGTCAAAGTAAGTTCCGGCAATTTCACGTTTACAGTAAACTTGAATGTGATGCTTGCAGGATATTCAGAAGAAGTCAGTTTGTTCTTCACCGTTACAGTTGCAACGAATTGAGAACCACCGGCGCCGATCTTACCCAGTTCTGTGTGAGTGAATGACCAAACGATCTTCTTGGTAGCAGTACCTGTTGAAGTATCGCCGTCAACAATCTTCGGAAGAGACATAGAGTGAGACAAGTTGTTCTTCTTCACTGCAGCAACTGCTGTAGTAGCATCATACAGATTCCAGAATTCTTCGTGACTCATGCTGGTTTCCTTACCATTAGTAATGACACGGTAAACGTTTTCACGGATGAACTGTTCTGAGATAGTGTATGAAGCAGCTGTTTCAGTACACTTAGCAACCAAGTCATAAGCCTTGTCACCTACTACGAGGTCGTCTTGCTTAGTCACACCGAACTCAATCTTCACGAATCCACGACGTACTACGTTACCAGCTTCGTCTACCAATTCCACTTTCAGAATCGGAGTACGGCCGATAGCTTCTTTGTTGAAACCTTCTGCCTGGTACAAACCAGCTTTCGCGTCATTGCACACAATCCATTTCTGTTGGTTAGTTGTAGTAGAACCGCTTGTGACATTGTAATCAGAAGTAGCTACAGAGAACTTGTATGACAATTTATAGTCTTCGATCGGGAATTCTTTGTGATTACCGTTGCCGAAGCAAGTAGCCACCAGTTCTTTCAGATTGAATACTTTGTCGTAAGGCGTTGTGTAACGAACAGCTTCTGATTTACAAGCATCGAAAGTCGTTGCATAATGAGCCTTGTCGGCACCCGAAATCAAAGTAGCCTTGTCAGAGATACGAACGTCCGGTGCAGCCAATACGTCATCATAGATAGATACGTACGGAGAAGTCACCACTACGTTAGTCTCGTTCTGGTCAACAGCGTCACCCTTCAGAGCAGCCTGCAAAGCGATCATGTTCACTTTGTCTTCTGCCGGCTGAGTAGAATGAACGTTGAGACGAAGCAGTTTGAAGTCAACTGTTCCTGTGGCAGCGTTTGCAACCGGAGTACCGCTGATTTCAACCCATTGGCTGGCAGCCGCGCGAGTGTTGATCACTGTTGCAGAGCGGTCAATGTAGCTATAGTCAGCGTTAGCCAACTTGAAGCTTGCCGGGTTGAAGTGGTAGCTGGCAGTTGCCAGAGCAGCTGTAGAGAACTTGTAAGCAGTAGGAATAGCTGCATTTTCACCTGCAGCCATTGCAGCATACTTCAATGAGTTGAACTTGATAGCTTCTACACCGTCTACGATATAGTCAGGAGCAAACGTAATGCTTGTCAAACGGCAAGTCATCAATGTATGCAAGCTAGCCAAGTCAGCGTTGATATTTATAATCTGACTGTTGATAGTCTTGATGTCGGCCTGAACATCTTTGATATCACCTTTGATAGCGTCCAGTTCGTCTGTTATCTTGTCTTCCAGGTCAGCGATGTCCTGTGCTGTAGACTTCTGAAGAACTTCAATGGCAGATTTATTCTCACCGATCAAAGCTTTCAATCCGCCTTCACCGTTGATTTCATCCCAAAGTTTCTTAATCTCGTCCTGTGCAGCTTCGATAGCTTCCTGTGCAGCTTTGATGTCTTCTGCATTCGCGTCGGCTACTTCTTTTACACCTTCAGCATAAAGTTTCAAAGCGTCGAGCTGAGTCTGCAGGTCTTTGTCTGCCGTGATCAGTGTCTCGATAGCATCCTGAGCAGTCTTGATAGCTTCTGTGTTTTCTTTCACAGCGCCATTGGCCAGGTTGCTCAAACCAGTCTCGATACCTTCAATCTGAGCGCCGAGTGCTTTAACAGCAGCTTCGTAAACAGTCAGATCAACCTTCTGGTCGATAGCGCTTTGCAATGAAACTCTCAAAGCCTCTACCTGCTTAGCAGCTTCAGCGATAGCGTCAGCCTTTGCTTGTGATGCGGCAGCTTTCGCTTCTTCTGCCAGCGCTTTCGCTGTAGCAGCATCGGCAGCAGCCTGATCACCGGCAGTCTTTGCAGCTTCTGCGGCAGTCTTAGCTTCTGCAGCGGCTGTCTTTGCAGCATCAGCAGCAGCCTGTGCAGCTTCTGCAGCACTCTTCAGCGTTGTCAGCTGAGTCTGAAGATCGCCAACGGTGCTTCCGCTTTTGTCAATTTGTTCTTGCAGACTCTTGATGTCGTCATCGTAGTCTTTACAAGAAGTAAATGTACCTGCCGAGGACGCTATCAGCGCTCCAAACAGGACAGCATTTAAAAACTTTTTGTTCATAATAAAAAACTTTTAATTTATAAATTAAAAAAATAATAAAAATATAATTTCTCGTTTTTGATTTTAAATCTCATGTGTTGTTTCATTCATTCCTCGTGCGACCTCCTTTTCTTAATTCATTCGACCTTTATTTCCCTTATATAATATACTATGAAGCATACAGGCCAAACAGCCTTTACCCGTTACTTTCTAGGTAACGGGTAAACCTTTGTCCTGACTCCCGGAGAGCCTTCTATATGAAAAACCGGACTATTTGACAGTGAAACATATTTACCCCTGCTTCGGACTTGCGGCAGAGGGGAGGAAATTCTTTGTATCTTGATCAGAGGTTAACAGGTCCCTAACAGAAAGAAATCCGTTGTTTTATCGTATTATTTCTCTTTTTTTAGTAGTTTATCAGAAAAAATATCTTTTTTGTTTGCATGTTTTCCAAAATATATCCATCTTTGCAACGCTATTTAGCTCCGTTACCTAGAAAGTAACAGGTTCATTTTCAAGCTACTGTTCCCACAATCGAGTGTTTTACAAAATCAATAATCTGATTATTAGCTTCATCAATTTTCTTATTACGGAAAGGTTTTAGATAGGTCTCGGTCACCTTGATGGACGAATGCCCCATAGCTTCGGAGATAATACCCGGGTGAATTTCGCAATAATAGGCTGTTGTAGCCCATGTATGGCGGGCGGTGTATGAACTCAGTCTATCGTTCAGCCCCAATATTTCGCCCAAGAGCGTGAGTTGCTGGTTGAAGCTGCGCAATGCCAACTGATATTCCCGGTAGGCCTCCTTCGTTCCCTCTCCACTTTTCAACAGCGGGAAGAGATAAGGCGAATGAGGGTCGTGGTTCATATACTTCTTTAATAGTGCCATCGCTTCCGGAGTAAGCGTCACCGACAAAGGCCGTCCCGTCTTCCGCCTGCGATAAGTGATCACGTTATCCCGTAAATCACTTTTGCGCAGATAGGCCAGATCGACAAACGGCAAACCACGAAGTAAAAACATCAGTACGAACAAATCCTGTGCGCACCGTACGGCAGAAGATATAGCGGAAGAGTGAGGTAACTTAGTGAATACCTTCTTCATATCTTCTTCACACAATGCTCTCTTATGGTCCGCACGCGTACCCGTATAGACGGAACGGAACAAATGGGGCGTATAAACAACCAGCCGACTGTTCACAGCACGATTGTACACCGCACGAAATGTCCTCAAATAAGTGGAGACTGTGTTCCAACTACATCCTCTCCCACGAAGATGTACTTCGAAACCTTTCAACCACTCCGGGGTGACCTCGTCAAAAGAAAAATCCCCTTCCCCACAATAAGCAATGATGGCATTGATACTACTACGATACACGTGCGCAGTACCAAAGTTTCCCCCCATCCGCAGCTCCTCGGCTACCTGCTTCATAAATGCTACTACTTTTAACATCTTACTTAGTATTAAAGATTACACAATAAATATACAAATATTTTGGTAACTATTATTACCCTATATGTATATACACGGCTCATTTGCAGAATCAGACACTCTACAAACGGATATCACTAAAAAACGAAACAACAAATAGAAGGAGATTGAGTTCATGAATGCAAATGACTAAGGATGGACTTCCATATTTAGAGATATCAGCTGATCACTAAAAAAGGACCTTTCTTAAAAAAGGAATATTTAAACAGTGAAAGAAGGGCATAATTGTATCCCCACTTTAAAGAAAGGCATAAAAATGCCATCATTCACAAATACAGGATTCCTCTTTTTTACTATTCAAAGAGTTTATCGGTCAAATCAGAAGTATAATTCTTTTTCACTGATCATTCTGATCGCTTACTGAAGAAAAACAGTTCCGAATGACACTTTTATTTTTCCGGTATTTATGGATCAATTAGAAGAAAATTAAGCAAAAACAGCTTTTTCAGGTCTTCCTTACTGACGGAAAACAGGTTGGTCGGTGAGGAAGGAGGCGTTGGTTTTAAAGGAACACCCTGTTGATTTAAAACCTACAGATACTTTTTTCCTTTGAAAAGGTGTATATTTCATGTAGTTTCATGCAAAAAACGACTGCTTTTCCGTATATTATTGCACTTATTTATGCAGTTTACTCCTTGGTTCGTCACTTTTAAAGTGACCGTTTTTCAATGTAATCTTAAAAATAGCACATTCGTCCGATATTTCGAGTTTCAGAAAAGAGAAGGAGGTATAAATAGAAGAAGAGGATGCATCTCACGACACATCCTCTTCTTTTTTCCTGATATCTTAGTAGACTTCTATTTCTTAGTTTTTAGAAGCTTCCAAAGATGCTTTACGGAATTCTTTCATTGCCTTTTCGATTTCCAAAGAAGCCTTACGAGCACGAGTTCCTGCTGCTTTGTTACCGTTTTCAATCTGAGCGTTAGCATCTTTTGAGAAGTCAGCATACAGAGCTGCTACTTTTTCTACCAATTCTTTCATAATCCTTTTATTTTTTTCGTTAATAATGTGTCGCAAAAATACACTGTTTCCCGAAATAAACGCATAAAAACAATATTTTTTTTGAATTTATCTGCGAAAATAAGCTAAAAAAAGGGCTTTTCACCATTTTTCCCTACCTTTGTAGCCATGAAAACGCTTACTGATACGGATTACATACATACTTTGATAGCTGAAGGAGAGCATCAGCAACAGGACTTCAAATTCGAAATTTCCGACGCACGCAAGATTGCCAAAACGCTGTCGGCTTTTGCCAATACCGACGGAGGACGGCTATTGATCGGCGTGAAAGACAATGGACGAATAGCCGGCGTACGATCTGAAGAGGAAAAATATATGATTGAAGCAGCCGCACAACTTTATTGCATCCCGGAGATAGATTATACTTTACAAACATATATCGTGGAAGGCAAACAGGTATTAGTAGCCACCATCGAAGAGAATCCGCACAAACCTGTCTATGCGAAAGACGAAAACGGAAAACCTCTCGCCTATCTCCGCATCAAGGATGAGAATATACTGGCTACCCCTATCCACCTGCGTGTATGGCAACAAAGCGACAGCCCGCGAGGAGAACTGATCCGCTATACGGAACGCGAACAACTCCTGCTCGACCTGCTGGAACAGGGAACGCTGCTTTCACTCAACCGGTATTGCCGGCAGACCGGTATTTCCCGACGTGCCGCCGAACATCTGCTTGCCAAATTTGTTCGGTATGATATAGTAGAGCCCGTATTCGAAAATCATAAATTTTATTTCCGAATGAAAAGCGAGTGATATACTACGATTTATTCTTTTCAAAAACCTAACTATGAACTTTATCAATGAAATAAATGATATACTCTGGACATACATCCTGATTATCATGTTACTGGGCTGTGCCGTCTGGTTCAGCATCCGAACGCGGTTCGTACAGTTCCGTATGCTTCGCGAAATGATCGTATTACTCAGCGAGTCCGCCGGAAAAGGAAAACAGGGCGAGAAACATGTTTCGTCTTTCCAGGCGTTCGCCATTTCTATTGCCAGCCGTGTGGGTACAGGCAACTTGGCAGGGGTGGCCACTGCCATCGCCATCGGCGGACCGGGAGCTGTTTTCTGGATGTGGGTGATTGCTCTGCTGGGAGCTTCGAGTGCCTTTATCGAATCCACGCTGGCACAATTATATAAGATACGCGGGAAGGACTCTTTTGTCGGAGGTCCGGCTTATTATATGAAGAAAGGATTGAAACAGCCGTGGATGGGTATGCTTTTCGCCGTACTCATCAGCATTACTTTCGGTTTTGCTTTCAATTCGGTACAGAGCAATACGATTTGTGCCGCTGCCGAGCACGCGTTCGGATTCAATCATATAGTACTGGGAGGAGTGCTTACCGCTCTGACTCTTGTCATCATCTTCGGTGGTGTCCGCCGGATAGCGCGTGTAAGCAGCATTATCGTACCGGTTATGGCATTGGGATATGTAGGGCTGGCACTAGTCATCGTATTGTTTAATATCACGCAGCTGCCGGGAGTGATTTCTCTCATCGTCAGCCATGCCTTCGGCTGGGAACAGGCATTGGGCGGAGGAGTCGGTATGGCGCTGATGCAGGGTATCAAACGCGGATTATTCAGCAATGAGGCCGGTATGGGTTCGGCTCCGAATGCAGCAGCGACGGCCAATGTCACTCATCCTGTCAAGCAGGGGTTGATACAGACGCTGGCAGTATTTACCGATACTTTATTAATCTGTACCTGTACGGCATTTATCATTCTTTTCAGCGGTGCTCCTTTGGACGGTTCCGCCAATGGGGTGCAACTGACCCAACAGGCGCTCACGAATGAGATCGGTGCTTCCGGAAGCATCTTTGTTGCCGTAGCGCTGTTCTTCTTCGCATTCAGCAGTATCTTGGGAAATTATTATTACGGTGAAGCGAATATCCGTTTCATCACCGCAAAGAAATGGGTGCTCCACACCTACCGGATATTGGTCAGCGGCATGGTACTTTTCGGGTCCGTCGCCACGCTCGATATGGTATGGAGTCTGGCGGACATCACTATGGCTCTGATGGCTGTCTGCAACCTGATCGCCATTATCTTTCTCGGAAAGTATGCCATCCGTCTGCTCTCGGACTATCGTGCCCAGAAGAAAGCGGGCATCCAAAGTCCTGTTTTCAGGAAAGAGACCATGCCGGACATCGAAAAGGACTTGGAATGTTGGTGAAAACCAACACTTTTTCGTACCTTTGCGGCTCATTAAAATCTCCACACACGATTTGTAAATTGTAAATTATAAAATAGTAAATATAACGATGGGCTTATTTGGTTTATTCAAAAAGAAATCCGATGAAACAAAAGTCGGCAATGTAGAAGATTTCATATTACTGACCCGGGTTTATTTCCAGTCAGTCATCGCTACTAACTTAGGTATTACCAACATCCGCTTTTTACCGGATGTGGCTAACTTCAAACGTTTGTTCAAGGTTCCTACGCAGGGAGGTAAGCTGGGACTGGCAGAAAAGTCGGCTTCACGCAAAATGCTGATGCAGGACTACGGACTGAATGAGAGTTTCTTTAAGGAGATCGACAACTCCGTAAAGCGTAACTGCCGTACTCAGAATGATATCCAGTCTTATCTATTTATGTATCAGGGGTTCTCCAACGACCTGATGATGCTGATGGGAAATCTGATGCAATGGAAGTTCCGTATGCCGTCTATATTCAAGAAGGCGCTTTACGGGATGACTCAGAAGACGGTACACGATGTTTGTACGAAGACGGTGTGGAAGGCTGATGATGTGCACAAGACTGCGACGACTGTCCGCCAGTACAAGGAACGTCTGGGCTATTCGGAACAGTGGATGACGGACTATGTATATAATATAGTGCTCCTTGCCAAAAAGGAACCGAAAAGGAAGAACGACGACACGGAAACGAAAAAATAAGGTCGCGTAAATGTTAGAAAATCGTAAAGAATAGCATAGCAGGAAAAGCGGGAGTGGCATACTTCCGCTTTTTTTATTATCTTTATGTACTTTTTCTTTTGCCTTGATGCAAAAGAAAAAGTACCAAAAAGAAAAAATCAAGGCTGCGCCTGCCCGGCTACTCCGGTCTCATTTCCGGCTAAAGGGCAGAAACTCGCTTCGCTCAAACAGTCTGCCCTTTTTAACGCCGTAAATAAGACCTGCGCTTGACGCCGGGCAGTCGAGGCCGGGGGAACCTTGCGGAGGGATAGGTCGTTACTAATCAATAAATAATATAATAATATAGAGGATGCTTATGAAACAAAAGAAAATGCTTGTACTTACTTTTTCGCAGTTGAAACAAATCTACACGCAGGAAATGCCGGGGTTGGTAGAGATGGCGGCTGTAAGTCCGACGGTGGAGGACTTTAAGGCTGGTCTGCTAAAACATCTGGATAGTTGCGGGGTGGTTAATGAGGTTGCGGAGGAGGCGAGGGAGCAAATTCGACTCTTACTCCAGTATGATGGACAGGATGTTCATGAACTGTCTACGGGACAGGATATTTCGGTACAGACGATACGGTTGCTTTATCAGTTTCTGACGGAGAAGTTGGAGAATATAGAGATGCCGACGGATTTGTTTGTAGAGTTGTTCCAGTTGTTCAAACGTTTGCAGGGGGAAAGTGTTCCTTTACCGTCTCCGCAGCGCATCAAGAGCCGGAATGACCGGTGGGATACCGGATTGGATGAGGAAGTGCGGGAGATGCGTGATGAGAATAAGGAACGGATGCTACATCTGCTGATTCAGAAGATTGAGAACCGGAAGTCGAAGCCTTCGGTGCGGTTCCATTTTGAGGAAGGGATGAGTTATGAGGAGAAGTATCAGTTGGTGAGCAAATGGTGGGGAGATTTCCGCTTCCATTTGTCGATGGCGGTGAAGAGTCCGGCTGAGTTGAACCGCTTTTTAGGAAATTCGCTTTCGTCGGAGACGATGTATTTGCTGAATCGGGCACGTAAAAAGGGAATGCCGTTCTTTGCTACGCCTTATTATTTGTCGTTGCTGAATGTGACGGGGTATGGGTATAATGATGAAGCGATTCGGAGTTATATACTTTATTCGCCGCGATTAGTGGAGACGTATGGCAATATCCGTGCATGGGAGAAAGAAGATATTGTGGAGGCAGGAAAGCCGAATGCTGCCGGATGGCTCTTGCCGGACGGGCATAATATTCACCGACGGTATCCGGAGGTGGCTATCCTCATTCCTGATACGATGGGACGGGCTTGTGGAGGGCTTTGTGCATCTTGCCAGCGTATGTATGACTTTCAGAGTGAACGGCTGAATTTTGAGTTTGAGACGTTACGACCGAAGGAGTCGTGGGACAGTAAGTTGCGACGTTTGATGACTTATTTTGAACAGGATACGCAGTTACGGGATATTCTGATTACGGGAGGCGATGCGCTGATGAGTCAGAATAAGACGTTGAGAAATATATTAGAGGCGGTGTATCGTATGGCGGTACGCAAGCAAAGAGCGAATCTTGAACGTCCGGAAGGTGAGAAATATGCGGAATTGCAACGGGTGAGACTGGGTTCTCGTTTATTGGCTTATTTGCCGATGCGTATTAATGACGAATTGGTTGACATTTTACGGGAGTTTAAGGAAAAGGCTTCGGCTGTTGGCGTCAAGCAGTTTATCATTCAGACCCATTTTCAGACACCACTGGAGGTGACGCCCGAAGCAAAAGAGGCAATTCGGAAAATTCTTTCTGCCGGATGGATTATTACGAACCAGTTGGTATATACGGTGGCCGCTTCACGCAGAGGACATACTACGCGGCTTCGCCAAGTACTCAATTCGCTGGGAGTAGTATGTTATTATACGTTCTCGGTGAAGGGATTTAATGAGAATTATGCGGTGTTTGCACCCAACAGTCGCTCGATGCAGGAACAGCAGGAGGAGAAGATTTACGGACAGATGACTCCGGAACAGGCGGAAGAACTGTATAAAATACTGGAAACCAAAGTCAGTACAGGTATAAATGAAGAAAACCCGAAAGAAGACACTGACGCTGCCAAACAAATAAGACGGTTCATGAGAAAGCATCATCTGCCTTTCCTAGCTACCGACCGCAGTGTACTGAATCTGCCTGCTATCGGCAAGAGTATGACTTTCCAACTGGTAGGATTGACTGAGGAAGGCAAACGGATTCTTCGCTTCGAACATGACGGTACCCGTCACCATAGCCCTATTATCAATCAGATGGGACAAATCTATATCGTCGAGAATAAATCACTGGCAGCTTATCTACGCCAACTCAGCAAAATGGGAGAAGACCCGGAAGATTACGCTTCTATCTGGAGCTATACGAAAGGGGAAACCGAACCTCGTTTCAGCCTCTACGAATATCCAGATTTCCCCTTTCGGATTACAGATAAAATGAGTAATTTAGAGATAAATAATAAGTAATAAGTATTAGGTAATAGGTAATCACCGTAGCTACTGGTTAGTTTATCCGCATGGCTTAATACTTAATACCTATTACTTATTACCTATTACTTAGGGATATTCCTAAAAAAAGAAAATGTAAGGCAACTAATTCGCAATGAATTAGTT
>DXOL01000020.1:0-15033 GCA_019412825.1 Bacteroides thetaiotaomicron
GTGCATAATTGGTTCTCCGGGTCCTGTCCAAACCGTATACCAAGTTTGTAAACAGCATATTATCAACGTTTTAATCCGGTAACGTGTTGTATTTGTGTTGTTCTAACTCAATCTTTATGCTATTTATCAATAGTGCTATGTCAACAAATTTACATTATCTCCTCTAGCCCGATTCATATACCCCTATGTTATAAATAAGTTTGGACATATAGAAAGATATGTTATAACGGAATTGGGAACTTAATCTACATTACTTAAAGAATTATAATATAGGATGAAACATTCATAATTTGCATACTAAAATTGATTGTTCTCAATTTATTTTGTATTTTCGCAACAGCGGTTGAGTCAATGGCCGTTGAGAAAACAAATCATCATTATGAAATTCTATAATAGAGAAAAAGAAGTTGCGGAATTAAAGCGTGTGCAAGAGCTTGCATTTACTCAAAATTCCAGAATGATTGTGGTCACAGGACGTAGACGCATTGGTAAAACCAGTCTCATAAAAGAGGCTTTGAAAGGAACGCCTACAGTTTATTTATTCATTGGAAGAAAAGCTGAAAGCATATTAGTTACTGATTTTGTAAAGATAGCACGTGAAACTCTATCAATATTCGTTCCTGAAGGGATACCTACTTTTACCAATCTGATGCAATATCTTTTTGAAGTTGGTAAAACACGTGCTTTTAATATCGTCATAGATGAATTTCAAGAGTTTTATAATATCCGACCTGATGTTTTTAGTGATATGCAGAATCTTTGGGATGAGTATAAACAAGAAACTAAAATAAACTTAGTCATCAGCGGCTCTGTGTACTCCTTAATGCAGAAAATATTCACTGATCATAATGAACCCCTGTTTGGGCGTGCTGACAATATTTTATGTCTGCGTGCTTTTAAGATCGGTGTCCTAAAACAAATAATGGAAGATCTTGCTTCCGGATATAGCAATGATGACTTATTAGCTTTATACACATTGACGGGAGGAATCCCTAAATATGTAGAGTTGTTTTGTGATAACCAAGCGCTCACTATAGATAAGATGTATGACTTTGTTTTTTCGGAAAACTCCTTGTTTATAGATGAAGGACGTAATTTGCTGATAACTGAGTTTGGGAAAAACTATGGTACCTATTTTTCCATTTTGTCAGAAATCGCTAACGGGCACTATACGCAAGGCGAGATAGAATCGGCATTGGGCGGTACGGCTATCGGAGGATATTTAAGCAAGCTGGAGAATGTATACAATTTAATAACCCGTGAGCGTCCTATTTTTGCAAAACCCGGAACCAAGAAAAATGTACGATATATTATTGGTGATAATTTCTTGAATTTCTGGTTTAAATATATTGAGCGGAATCGCTCTTATATTGAATTACAGAACTTTGACGATCTGAGGCAATTAGCAAAAGCTGATTATCCGACCTATTCGGGTAGGGTGCTAGAGAAATACTTCAAACAGAAATTGGCTGAGACCGGAGGTTTTAAGGAAATAGGCTCTTGGTGGGAAACAAAAAGTTCTGTTGGCAAGCAACGAATTAATTCTTATGAAATAGATATTGTTGCTCTTAAATCCAGTGGTAAGAAAGCTCTCATAGCTGAAGTTAAACGAGTTCCTGAGAACAACTATAACCATACTGTTTTCATGGAGAAAGTGGAACATTTAAAACAAAAAGAGATGTCTAAATATGATATTGAGACACAGGTTCTAGGATTGGAAGATATGTAAATATAATAAAGAGGCTACTCTATATCTGAAGTGCACTCCAAAAGTTTTTTGTCTAACTTTTGGAGTGCACTTCACTTTTGGGTATGAGTAGGGGAATTGATATTATAAGCTTTGAAACACCTTCTCAAGATACTTCAATCTTGCTGTATACCACTTTTTCATGTATTCCGCTTCTTCGTCAGGGGCAGCATACCCATACATCCACTTTTCAGACCATTTCTGCCGATCCCTCTCTATAGCTCCGGACTCCACAATCTGTCGTTTATAGTAATCCACTTTCGCCGCCATATTCTCAGGGCTTAGAGCTTTGTCTTTAACTTCCATAAAACGCTCATAGATACGTTGCTTGATATTGTTTGGATTTTCATCCATAATTCGTTCAAAGGGGCGGAAATACTTCGAGTTGCCATCGTTACGTAAGGTCAATCCATTATCGAATCCAAGTCCCTTTTCCGGATCAAGCTTGACCGCGTCCCAGGTGCGTCCTAATGTGCCGTCCAGATCCCAGGGCAGTATCAGAAATCTGGTTCCTTCGGTTTCTTTTATATTATAGATAGCCCAGAATATATTTCGTCCTGTATTATCATATGCCATTAATAGATTGATAAAAATAAAATAATCAATGAGCGAATGAATATCAAGTCGTTCTTCCAGATGAGTTTCAAATTCTTCTTTTGATGCACTGCTAAAGAACTGAATCAAGTCCGATAAGTATTTAAAATCAGCTTCACCCACTTCATCCGGATATTCCGCGTCAAAACCTTTCCATTCAAGTCTGGAGTTATCATACGGAGAAGTAATGCCTTGCAATTTACATTCATCCGTCCATTCGCCACCTTTGTACAAATAGCCGCCTTTCTTCTTTAATTTCAGTTGTTTACGGTCTATTCGGTCACTTAGGATATATAAGCCATGATAAGTGCCATCCAGGAACATTTCTACCGGATATCCGTGGGTTGCGCTTATTGCCTTAGGCTCACGGTCTGTGTAATATAGTGTATGAAAATCATTCCAGATATCGAAGCACACTCTATTGCGCATTTTTGAGCAGTCCAGCCACATGGCATCAAGAATCCATGACTGATCTTCACGCATTCCCAATAATTTAGCGTCCAGATTCTCATCCGTCGTCCGGTCCTTCAGTTTAAAGCTATATGCTTTTTTATCATATCGCTGGGAACCGGCTCCGCGAATTTCAATCCCTCCATAACTTTCGAAACGAATTTCAGAACCGTTGGTCCGTCCTTTCGGGTCGGTCAAAACAATCTCACATGGTCGTTTGGGTTCATCTACTATCCCTTCGGGAGCTGTTATTTCTATAATAGGTATTCCCGTTACAATCAGTTCACACGTATTGGGTTCTGTTACCAATTCGTTGCATACATCAATCGTCATACTCCGGTTTGCTTTCAGGTCAGATAAAAACACATCCTCGCCTGATCTTATTTTTTTATCACTGATACGGATAAAATCCACTCCAAGACCGTTAAATTCGACTTTTACCGTTGAAGGAATCCCGGCATCCATATCTACCGGAATATAATATTTTCCGTTCGCTCTGTCAATGGTCGTGCGAATGCCATTGACGGTCAGATGAGTGAGACTAAGAAAGCCGTTTTTATCATCGTTTGATGTTTGAGCTATTAGTAGTTCATTCCAGGAGTTTGTTCCTTTTTTACGGTAGCAGATGATGCCGCAACGGTCAGTTCCCGATTCATTAGGGTAAATACTCATAAGCTGCGAGTCATCTTTTGTGTTTTTTAGTTCAATCCATTCTACCTGTTCATTTTTCAGTTCATAAATAGTGCCGTCGTTATCTGTGGGAGCCATGATAGCGCCGTCGTATGATAATTTACAGAAAGATGCAGGCAGCAGAAGCGCTTTCTGCGGTTCCTGTGTAACTGAAATATTCTTGATTGTACTACCTGACTGAATGGAGATTTTGCCTGTTCGCTGGCTGGCAGACTCATTTTCTTGTATTTTAATCGTCAGTTTGGATGTACCGGCATTTCCGGAAGAAGGGTTCACTTCGATCCAGTCCTGTAGGGGTGAGGCTGTCCAGTCTTTTCCCGAAGTGACAGATACAGATTGTTCTCCTCCACCAAGAGGGCTTTGTATCTGATAGGTAGAGAGAGTTAATTGAACGGGATCAGAAGAGTCAGCTTCTTTCGAACAGGAGCTAATTCCTGCAAACAAATGCAAGAAGATCAGACATTTTACACTTATATGTATTTTTATTTTCATGATATAATTATAAGGTGAATGATAAAAAGTGAAAGAAAGAGGCTGCCTCAACGTTGACAGGAAGCCTCTTTGCCAGTAATGCCTTAATTCTTGATTGATCAGGAGTTCAGGCATTGTTGCAAGCATATTAGGGATACTCTTAACCGCAATGACGGACTCAACCGGCTACTGATGTTCCAAAGTAGAATAAGTCAGCGTGCCGGTGACTCCATTGCTGATTGTTTCTGCACTAATAATTAATGGAGCGGAGTAATTACTGTTATAACATTCGATGGTTGCTTTCCCCTCACTGTCTGTCCGGACAGAAGGATTCCAGTAAAGAGTCCGTCTTTGATCAGGTTGGACTGGGGGGAATTCATCTGTATCCTTATAAATAGGAGAGTAAAACTCCAGCGGGCGGTTATATCCCTGAATGATCGTCTGGCGGGTACCCCGTGCAGCCTGTTGCTGCTTGTTGGCAATATCCCGTAAGGGCAATGCTGTAAGATAAAATACTGCATACTTACTGAGTTCGGTCACGTTCACTCTCTCTTCGTGATCGAAGTCACGAGGTCCATTTTCCAAAGATGAAACTTGAGCGTCTTTAAACGCTCCGGCACTGAATGCATTTGCCCCTTCACAGATATAAATGGATTGCAGCCCATCTACTTCGGTCATTATGGATGTTGCCTCGATAGACGTCAACATACGGCCTCCCAGAAAAAAACAGATTGGTTTCTGCTTGTAGCTGTATGTGTCGTCCTGCTTGTTCCATCGGAAGAAAGGAGTTAGCTTTTCAAACAACTCCGGTAAGGTATAGATTTCCTTCCCTTCGTCCCGCAGCCGGTCTACAGACTGGCGGATATCATAGTAAGCATCCAGACTTTGCTGGTAGATATGAGTCTCCATAGTGGCATTCTTTCTTCGTTTCGCTACTACCTCAACCGTATTCAGCAGATGAAGGTTATCTACTTGCCGGATAGAGTCCAAATAGAGCGAGTCGGTCTGTTGGGTGTTCTGTATCCATTTGCTGACATCTTTCCATTGCGGATTCCATTCGGTATATTCATAAGAACGGAGGTTGGGACTAAAATTACGGTCAATCAGAATTGAAGCCATTTTCTTCCTGTCTTTCCCTTCTCTCTTTGTTTGAAAGATAGCTTCCATCGTATTTTCAAAATCTTCTACCGGTATTTCGAAATGGCCTTGCCCGTTCGTCACTGTGCTTCCGGCAATAATCACAGAGTCTGTTTTTGCCATTACACTCACGGCGATATCCTTCAACTCATTCTTCTGTACAAGAGATTTTACCTGACCATGAAGAATCAGCTTTGTTTCAGGAGTTTGAAGTGGTGAGAAAGACTTAGTACCGATCAGTTGGTTCATATCATATTTGCGCCAGCCATGAACCATGAGCAGCATATCCAGTTCAGCCTGCTTCTGGAGAGAAGTGCCTGCAAAATAATAACCCGGTTGATGAATATATCCCTTTAAATCGGAAGTTAGCAATAAATCCGTATAGATATTATTGTCATACTCCAGATAGTCAGAACGCACCGCATCGCGAATAGAAACGGAAAGATTCGTTTCTATCGGTCGCCCTGCCGCGTCAGTAACGCGAAGTTGGCACTGGATCGGTGCATAGGGCGTGTAGACGGGTTTCAATCCGGCGGTGGAAATCCGCAGCTGAGACTTGGGAGTAACAAAGCTGAATCGGGTACAGAGAGTTGCTCCCTCGCGGTTTATCAAACTGATTTGCAAGACCCCTGCTGGTATGTCTTTCGTTCGTATCAGGAATGTGCCGGGAGCGTCTGCTGTGCAACTTATCAGCTGATAAGCAAAAGGCTGCCCTTGATGGCTCATAAATACGGCAAGCGTGTCGCGTGGAGTCCCGTTATTGCAGGATACTTGTATGGCTAGTCCTCCCGGTTTGTTGGTGACGTTCAGAACATAGCCTGCCGGAAGTGCTTCGGGTAGCTTGAATTGATATTGTTTTCCTTTGTAAGTCACTTTGGCTATGGCCGGTTCTTCATCGGGTGTATATTCAAAACGGCCCATTCCATCGTGCAAAGTTTGCAGCGTGCCGATTTTATTTCCGTTGGCATTGCAAATGATACCCTCTATTTTTACGTCTGCCTCCGTACTGCTTTCTGCTTTAAAGGCAACCTGAGTAGGTACGGCTTTTACCAGTTGTCCTCCTTCCGGAAAAAAGCGAAGGGTGAATTTCTCTTTCTTTTCCGGACGTTGCTGCATCGATGGGTTCAGCTGATAAGTGGTAATGCTGCGTTCCGGTTTTTCTCCCTTTGAGGCGAGGTAGACAGGAAAAGTTCGCGAGAAATATGTCTGCTCATCAAATCCCAGCATCCAGCGGGTAAATGCGCGTATTTCATAATAGCCGGATAGGATAGAAGAAGCAGGAAGGATGAATTGTCCGTGCCCTTCGCCGTCAGTGATTTTAATGATTTGTTTTTCAACGATATGTCCTGTCTGGTCTGCTAATTCGACATACAGCGGGCGGCTGATAGGCGTAGGCAGGAGCTCTTCGGACAATGTGACATAAGCTTTGAACCAAATTGTGTCACCCACATAATAGCTTGTATTATCAAAGTGCAGATACGCTTTCTCTCGTGGATAAGCTTTGGCAAAAGAGAGTGCCTGGTCCAGATAATGATTAAATGTATCTTCGGCGGGTGGTACTCCTGCCCGTGAATGTGCCGTACATATTAAGATTATCCCTAAGAAACAGACTAAGAATTGTTTGGTATACATGATTGTATTCTTATTTAATGTGATCAGAATAGTAAGTACAGGTAACCCTAAGATTAGAGGATATAGTGCCATGTCCGTGCCACACCGTTGGCACGACTGTGCCAAGCGCTTGGCACAGTTGTGCCAAAGGCGTGGCACAAGTATAAAGAAAGCTGCCTCTGAGAAAGAGACAGCTTCCTTTTTTGTGTTGCTTCCTATCAATGAGAAGTAGCTTCTTCTTCTGTTCTGATATCAATACTTTCTGAGCGTGTGAGTGTCCCTTCAAAAATCATCTTGACAGGGTATTCGGCATCACGCAGATTCATGTATGAATAATGAAGATACACCTTAGTTACTACATTCTCCAGATTGTTGTTAACGGGATCTGCAGTTCTTGAGATTTCAACCCAGCTTTTACCGTTACTTTCATCTTTTACGTTTTTGTCCGCATTTTTAGAGCCGATCGTAACAACTGTGTATTTACGGATTTCTGCGCCTGTTTCATCATTAACCGAGTCTTCATAACTGTTTTTATCTACTTTGACTGTCAACGAATATCCTGCGCGGTCTTCATCACTATCTGTCACGTTACCCGCATAAAGGTAACACTGATCGGCAGTCAAGGCACGCAAAACTGTAGAAGAAATAGGCAATTTCTGATCCGGATAGCTCTCTTCCCATACTCTGCCGTCTACATTGTAATTGCCTGAGAAGAAATTGCTGACATTCAATCTCATCAATAACTTTGTATACTTACTCCAAGCCATTTGGTAAGTGGAAACGTTCTCTATCTGCAGCGGTAAAATATAGCTGCTGTACAAATCAAATTCCTTCAGATTGAGGGTTAACGGGAAAACAGCGTAATCACTTCCACTTTTTATCGTTATCTCTGGCCCTGCCGGAAAAGAATACATCTTTTCTGACGGAAGTACATAGTATAGAGCTGTACGATTACGAAAACGTTCAAAATTGTAATCTTTCAACGTATCTGCATCTTCTGTAAGGCGTACAGTTACGTCTTTGTCATTTTTTGAAGTTCCGTTAATAGAAATGGGTAACTTCAATTCGACCTGTCCCTCACCGGTGAACTCAATGTTATAGTCTTGTACCCCATTCTTGGTCAGTAAGACCATTTTGGTAAACTGTTCGTCGGCTATGCTGTTATCACATGAAGTGAAAGAGCATACTCCAAACAATACGGCGGCATATATAAATATCTTCTTCATATTTCTCTAAATTAAATCTACAATGATTACCAACCTGGATTCTGAGTCAGATGAACATTTCTGTCTAGCTCTGCTCCCGGCAACGGCCATAAGTACTGTCTCTCTACAAATGATTTCGGCATAGAAGAGATAATCACAGGAGAGTAGAAGCGCTGCTTTTGTCCTTCAGCGTCACTCATATCCATGTTACATCCCCGGATAGGCATATTCTGTTCTACCATAGCATCCAACCATCGGTTCAAGTCATAGTAACGTTTGGCTTCTCCAAAGAATTCTACCTGACGTTCGTGTTTCAAGGCTGTATCGAAAGCTTTCTCATCCTTATATATCTGATCGTCAAAGTCGGGCAATCCTACACGTACACGGATAGGGCGAATGCAGTTGTGCATCTCTTCGATGTTGCGACTCACGTGCACTGTCTTCATTCCCGTATAATCTGCTATATCATATTCATTTACCGTCAGATGGTTCATAGCTTCGGCATACCATAACAGTACTTCTGCGTAACGCACCACCGGTTCGTATTTATCGCAGACTTTTGCACCTTGTAGTTTCACAGCATCTTCTTCATAATAATACTTGCGAAGCGTATAGCCGGTCAATGGGTGGAACTCTATCTCCGAGAGGTTTTTCCCATCCGGTTTACCTTTGTAGTATTGGGCACGGTAGTTGTGATAGGCCGTTCCTCCTTCAGTAGCACTGGTACATCCCCATACGGTTCCGTTGTAACCGATAGAAGCGTAGAAGCGGGGTTCGCGGTGTACATAACGCATAGAAACATCATCCTGCACGTAGTCACATTTGATCTGATTGGGATTACTTGCATCGTAAAAACCTTCTGTCTGATAAGGGAATTCTGACGATGAGTTCGTAATATCCCGACCATCACACATCTGATAAGCATCTACTTGTTTTTGAGTGACTGCGATACAGTTCCAGGCTTTCACATAACGGGGAAGACTGTGTTCTATCAATTCATAAATATTATTATTATTATCGTTCGCCCAAATCATCTCACTGATCTGTCCCAGTCTTTTATTTCCGTCAAACAACTGTGTATATGACTGATAAGGATCAATATCTGCCCATCCTTGAGGGAAATTCGCATCCGAATAACCCATGCGCTGAGGAGGTTCAATCGTTGAAGCTGTTTTCTTCACGGTAAAGAGTTCATAAACTCCCAGGTCGATAACCTCTTTGGCTGCAGCGGCAGCTTTCGCCCATTTCTCTTCAGAGTAACCCGGAGTAATCAATTGTTCCCCTTTGTCATTCTTTAGATTATAAATAGGGGTATCGTCACTGTTGAACAACGGGCTGGCCGCCAAAATTAATATCTTAGCACGGATAGACAGTGCCAGACCTTTTGTAGCACGAATCAGATTGCTCTTATTACGTGTTTCGGGCAGTGAGGCGGCAGCCTGAGACAGTTCATTACACAGGAAGTCGACGCATTCGTCCATTGTATTACGTGGTGTACCCAGTTCGTCATATGGTTTTTCTACATCCAGGCCTTCCTCCGGCATAATGGGTACAGGACCATAACGTTCGATTAACTTATAGTATATATATGCCCGGACAAAACGAGCCTGTGCTTTAGCGTCATCCCGTTCGCTTTGGGACATTTCCAGACATTTGTCAACGTTCATTATAAATAGGGAAGCGGTACGGATACCTTGATAATAAACTCCCCAAGGGTCGTTGGCGTGCTGGTTGCGTGCCGTGTATTCTCCATTCTGAAAGATCTGATTCTTATAGTCGCGTGACAACCAGTCGCCGAAGATTAAATCATCTGCCCAAAACAGAGGTCCGCAATCCATTTTCCGGACGTCTTTTCTGCTGTTACCACCCCATACGGAAAGGTAGGTATTGGCTAGCCATCCTTCCGTGTAGTTTTTGTTGACCCACAAGGAGTCAAAAGTCAATGTGTCATTGAAATATTTGTCGGTGTCCAGATAGTCGGCGCAAGAAGCCAGTGATAGTCCGAAACCGAGAATTGCTGTATATATTATTTTCTTCATATTTTTCATTATTAAAATGTATCAGAAAGAAAGTTGTACACCTACGGTGAATGTTTTCGTGATCGGATAATTTACACCGTCACCACTTCCATTCTCCGGATCCCACCATTTAAACGGACTGAACACCAGCAGGTTATTTCCAAGGAAATAGAAACGTGCCTTCTCAATAAACCATTTGCGTGATAACGTTTTAGGCAGTGTATAGCCTACTTCTAAGGTCTTCAAACGCAAATAGCGGGAATCACGCAACCAGTGAGTAGAGTTTCTGTCATTATTCTCATTTTTTCCATATGTCAAACGAGGGAACAGGGCATTGGTTCTTTCCGTGTCGTATGTACCGGATATTTCGTGTGAAGTCCAGCGATTTTCCTGATCAGCAACATATGTCAAGACATTGCCACTTTCACCACCCGAGAATGGACGAGAGTATCCTGACAGGAAGAATGAACTCTTTCCCGAACCCTGGAACAAAATGTTAATATCCCAATCTCTCCAAACAGCACTTCCGCCAAAACCGTAAGTAAGGTTAGGTGTCTCTGTATATCCCAATGGTACTTCGTCATTTTCATCAATAATACCATCACCGTTCACATCTCTATATTTAATATCTCCGGGCAATACGGTGCCAAACGTTTGTTTAGGGCTGTTATCTATTTCTTCCTGATTAGCGAAAAGACCTTCGGCAATCAGACCGCGGCATTGTTTATGCCGATAGCCTTTTGTCATTTTGTAAGGTAAAACATTGACTGCTTCATCATGGTCGATCACTTCGTTGATAGCATATGTCATATTTGCACGGAGTGTTACGTCTACATCTCCAACTTTCTTGTATACGGCAAAATTACCATCCACACCTTTCGACTCCATTACACCAATATTTGCCCACGGTTTCATCTGTTCCACACCTACTGTATATGGGATGTTGCCACGTTGCAGGAAGATGTCTTCCCGTCGGTCTTTATAAATATCGGCAGTCAGCGTGAAGAGTCCGTTCCATAGGCTTAAGTCAATACCGATGTCATATTTGATTGCCTTCTCCCAAGTCAGGCGATTGGCTCCCAGTACAGAGATTCCATAACCACCAATAAAATTGGAACCTGACTCACCAAAAGCGAAGCCATCTACTGTACCGATAGAAGTAATAAAGGGGAATCTGGCCTCATCGTCTTTACCAATCTGGTCGTTACCTACGATACCATAAGAAGCTCTGATTTTAAACATATCCATCCAGGAAGCCCAATGTTTCTTAATGAAAGGTTCTTCTGATACCACCCATCCTAAAGAAACTGCCGGGAACCATCCAAAGCGATGATCTTTCTGGAAGTTTTCAGAACCGGTATAACCGAAGTTTCCTTCAATTAAATAGCGGTCTTGGTAGCCATAAGTCAAACGGCCGGAGAGTGCCATATGTCGTTTAGGAATACCTTTTTTGATATCGTCTCCCACATTGTTAGTGTATGACACTTCTTCCTGGTAGTAAAGCAGCATACCCGTGATACGGTGGTTTTCTTTAAACATACGTTCGTAGTTCAAAGAAGCCTCTGTATAGAAACGTCTGGTTCCGTTGTTGTCAGAAGTTTGTGCGAGTGGTTGTGCAGAAGATACATTTCTCATGACAAGGTCACCATTGCTGTCACGTTGAGGTTCTGCATGGAACAAATTAGGAGATTTCGTGCGGTATAAGTTCTGATCGGCATATGTATCAAAAGCAAACCGACCGGTAAAAGTAAGTCCTTTAGTGATGAAATTCAAATCTTGTTTCAAAGACACATTAGTTTCCATCTTGCTTTCCGAACGCTCTTTGTATCCTACCCGGTTAATTACAGCATCAGGATTTAAGAAATCGCCTGTTCCGTAAGTCGGTACTAAACCGTTAGAGTATACGATTGGTACACGCAGAGGTACCAGTGCAGATAATGATTTCCAAATTTTATCGCTGTCTGTTGTCGGAGAATTGTGCATTGCCAGCCATCCGCCGATACCCAATTCTACAACGGTTGACTTAGTGATGTTTACATCCACATTAGCACGATAGTTGTAGCGCTTATAGTTTACGTTGGTATTGTAAGAGTTATAGTCACGTGTTTTATATACTCCTTGTTCATCATAGTAGCTTCCAGAAATGTAATAGCGTGCCGTGCTGCCACCACCACTGATATTCAGCGTTGCCTTATAGCTTGGGGAAGTTTTATGCATTACATAATCTCTCCAGTTTACATTTGGATAGAGATCCGGGTCTAGTCCGTAGCGCAGGATATCGATCTCCTCATCAGAATATGTCGGATCTTGAAAACGTGACATCTTGGCTTCATTCATTAATTGTGCATACGTCACACCGTCTACATAACTTGGCATTTTTGTATGGGCTAACACACCATACTCACCTTTAAAATCAATTCTGACCTTACCGGCTTTACCGCGTTTGGTATTGACCAATACAACACCATTTGCACCACGTTGACCATAGATAGCGGTAGCGGAAGCATCTTTCAACACCGAGAATGATTCAATATCTTCAACGTTCAGTTCATTGAAATTACGTTCGATACCATCCACAAGTACTAAAGCGGAAGCATTAGCTCCAAAGGTACTGATTCCGCGAATCCAGAACTCAGACATATTGTTGCCCGGTTCACCGGATGTCTGCTGTGCAATAATACCCGGAACATTTCCTGCCAGTGCATTAGTCATGTTACCGGAAGCAATACCTTTCAGGCGTTCAGGTGAGATCGTGGTGATAGCACCAGTCTGGGTTATCTTACGCTGCACTTTGTTACCACCGACAATAACGACTTCATCTATCTTGTTGGATTCTTCTTTCAATACGATGTTGTCCAGCTTGGTTTTCCCCTGAATAGGAATTTCTTTATCTTCAAATCCTACATAGGAGATCACAAGCACGTCATAATTATTTGCTTTGATAGAGAAATGTCCATCCACATCACTAATTGTGCCTAGTCCCGGCTGATTCTTGACGATAACAGATGCGCCAATCAACGCTTCACCAGTCGCATCCTTGATCGTTCCGGTTACAGTTTTCTGTTGTTGGGTTACTTGTTGAGCAAATGAGACTGTGAAGCCTATCATTAACAACAGAGTAGAGAATATTATTCTTTTTATATGATTCATAATTGTATGCTGTTTTTCATTATTCAACTACGATTTTGCGGATAACATGATTGTCGTGGTCAGCTACATAAATGACCCCATCTTTCGAACGGGTTAAGCCTTCCGGACGTCTGAAAGAAGATTTTAAAGGTAATCCATTAACCAAACCTTCAGAACGGTTTCCAGCATAAATAGTAACATTGCCATCTGGCGTAATTTTGCGTATACAGTTGTTGTCACGGTCGGATACATAGAGATTGCCATCTTCATCAAATACTCCCTGACAAGGCTGGTTAAATCGTGCTTCTTCACCTATACCATTGGCAAATTCTGCTTTCTCATATTTTCCTGCCCAAAGAGTTTCATCCCCTACAAACTCGTGTTTTAAAGGATCATATGTACGCTTGTAGATAATGTGTTTATTGCGGATAATACGGGCGAATGTTCTGCCGTCTTTACTCCAGCAACTGTACGTCTCAAAACCATTATCAGAGTGTATCCCATTCACTTTCTTATAGGCGTTCGGGTTGCTGGGCGGGCAGTAATACATAGTACCATCACCATACTTATTCCAAAATACATATCCGTCTATGGGATTGACAGAAACAGTATTACATTGATCGGTTATACCTCTCATATACGTCCGTGGACGACCAAAAGCATCATCACGAAGCATATAATGAACAGCCGGATTCTCCATATTATCGTCTCGTGCCATAAGCATTGTGTCTCCGGTTATAGAAAAGTCGATAGCGCGTTTACGATATCCGGTACTGGCAAATACTGTAGAAACCTTACCACTTGCCTCTAATTTGCGCAGGGAGTTATTCTCTTCCAATACATAAATTGTACCATCATTATCAATCAGCAAATAGGCTACATCTTTAAAAGTTGCTTTTGTAGGGGCATCCGAGTCTTCTTGCCCTTCAGCGCCCGATCCGGCTAACGTTGATACCATTTGAGTCAACTCATAGTTAAATTTCTGTTCAAAAGTATAGGTTTCATTCTCTCCGATTGTCACGCTAATCGGAGTTTCACCGCTTTCATCAACAGAGCGAGCTCTTACTACTGCATAAATCTTTGTAGGCGATACGCCTACTACTTTTGCCATACGATTACCAATCTTTACTTTTACTAAAGTTGTGTCATTTCCAAAGTTGGATCCTGTTATAACTAACTGAGTAGTCGAGCCTCCTTTTTCAGGAGAAAAGCGCTCATAATTCACAGGTTTTGACGGGTCGTATTCTGTCGCTCCATCATCATCTTTACAACTAAAGCAAAGGATCAGTGACATCAGAACTAACAAAAGTCCCCAATGCCCTTTTTTCTTTAATGTGTTTTTATACATAAAATATAGATATTAAATAATTAATATTGTTCCGATTGTTTTTCCATTAGTACTTTCATCCAATAACCACCGATTACTGACCGGGCTTTAAAGCCTACCCATTCACCGCTATCTGTGTGATGCCAGTCGCTGATAGGTACCCGTGAAGTCGTTTCATTGATATATTTATAGAGAGGATTTATAAACTTTTCAAAAGTAGCCTGATCCGGAGACATAGTTGCAGTCCAAATTATCCAGTCAGACTTAGTATACTCTTTGCGAGAATCCAAGGGTAATCCGTAAGGATTCTGTTTCGTCAAATAATAGTTGATTTCTTTACTGATTACATTATTAGGGAATAAATTCAGACTCCACATCTTGTCCCAGATCATATTATACTTTTGGCTCCAGGTATTCTCACGGTCGAACGCCAGACGATAGTGGTCACCTTCATTTGCCATTTCTTCCCATTTCACCGCCATTTTCTTGGCTATACCTGCATATTTCTCTGCAACGTCATCTAAACCAAGCATATGCGCCATTTCGCTATATCCGGCTACGCCCATGATCGCTTTCACCGAAAGGTTGGCATTATGAGCCCAATGACCGGCAAAGTCATCCGTGCATAATTGGTTCTCCGGGTCCTGTCCAAAC
>DXOL01000021.1:0-59872 GCA_019412825.1 Bacteroides thetaiotaomicron
GAGTCCGGCTGGTTGCTGTCTCAAAATTCCATCCCAATGAAGCGATAGAAGAAGCTTATCAGGCGGGACAGCGTATTTTCGGAGAAAGCAAAGTGCAGGAAATGACAGCTAAATACGAAACGTTGCCGAAAGACATCGAATGGCATTTTATCGGGCACTTGCAGACAAACAAGATCAAATACATGATCCCCTACGTAGCGATGATACATGGAATCGATACGTACAAACTGCTGACGGAAGTCAACAAGCAAGCTGCCAAAGCGGGACGTATCGTGAACTGTCTGTTACAGATTCACGTTGCACAGGAAGAGACCAAGTTCGGTTTCAGCCCCGAAGAATGCAAGGATATGCTGCATGCCGGCGAATGGAAAGAACTGTCTCACGTACGCATCTGCGGATTGATGGGAATGGCAAGCAACACCGATGATGTTGAACAAATTAACCGGGAATTTTGTTTACTGAATAGGCTCTTTCAGGAAATAAAAGCAAACTGGTTTGCCGAAACCTTTACTTTCCGCGAATTGTCGATGGGTATGTCACATGACTATCACGAAGCGATTGCCGCAGGAAGCACTCTGGTGCGGGTAGGAAGCAAGATATTCGGAGAAAGAAACTATTAATCAGTAGTCAACTACTTTAAAAAGATATAATTATGACCGATTTAAAAACTACTTTCGCAGGGCTTTCTCTCAGAAACCCAATCATTATCAGTAGCTCGGGACTGACCAACAGTGCCGGCAAAAATAAGAGACTGGCAGAAGCAGGTGCAGGTGCCATCGTACTGAAATCTCTGTTTGAGGAGCAAATCATGCTGGAAGCGGATCAACTGAAAGATCCCGCTTTTTATCCGGAAGCAAGCGATTATCTGGAAGAATATATCCGTGAACATAAATTAGCTGAATATCTCACCTTAATCAAGGAAAGCAAAAAAGAGTGTGACATCCCCATCATAGCCAGCATCAACTGCTATTCGGATGCGGAATGGATAGACTTTGCCAAACAGATACAGGAAGCTGGTGCCGATGCACTGGAAATCAATATTCTGGCATTGCAATCGGATGTACAATATACGTACGGTTCATTTGAGCAGCGCCATATTGACATCCTGCGTCATATCAAACGGACGGTAAGCATTCCGGTGATTATGAAACTGGGGGACAATCTGACAAATCCCGTAGCTCTGATCGATCAGCTGTACGCTAACGGAGCAGCTGCGGTGGTTCTTTTCAACCGTTTCTACCAGCCGGATATCAACATTGAGAATATGGAACAAATATCCGGTGCGGTGTTCAGCACCTCCGCCGATCTTGCCACTCCTCTCCGCTGGATTGGAATCGCATCCTCACTCGTAAACAAAATCGATTATGCAGCCTCCGGCGGTGTTTCCAGTCCGGAAGCAGTAGTAAAAGCAATCCTTGCCGGTGCCACTGCCGTAGAAGTTTGCAGCGCCGTCTATCAGAACACGAATGCATTCATCGGAGAATCCACCCGCTTTTTATCTGCATGGATGGAACGGAAAGGTTTCGAAAGCATCGCTCAGTTCAAAGGAAAACTGAATATTAAAGACGTTCAAGGCATCAATACGTTCGAACGTACACAATTCCTAAAATATTTCGGTAAGAAAGAAAATTAAGAATGAAGAACTAGAAACAAAGAATAAAAAAGAAGAATGAAGAATCCATCGGCGCATTTATACTACCGGTAATTCTTCATTCTTCTTTTTTTAGTTCTTTATTATTTATAACAGATTACTGGCCAACTCACTCAACTGACTGCGTTCGCCTTTCACCAGATTGACATGTGCAAAGATATTCTGGTCTTTCATACGGTCGATCATATATACAAGGCCATTGGACTGACTATCCAGATACGGCTGGTCAATCTGCTGGATATCTCCCGTAAACACCATCTTCGTACCCTCGCCTGCACGGGTAATGATCGTTTTTATTTCATTCGGGGTCAGGTTCTGCGCTTCGTCAATGATACAGTACATTTCACTCAAACTACGTCCGCGGATAAATGCCAGCGCTTCAATCACCAGTTGCTCGCTCTTCTGCATATCTTCGATACGTTTCACTTCGGTCGAGTTAGCGGCAAACTGACGTTTGATCACATTCAGGTTGTCAAACAGCGGTTGCATATATGGAGCAACTTTTTCCTGTGCGTCTCCCGGAAGGAAACCGATATCCTTGTTGGACAACGCCACCACCGGACGTGCCAACAATACTTGCTTATAATCAGTCAACTTGCCTAAAGCTGCCGCTAAAGCCAGCAATGTCTTACCCGTTCCTGCTTTTCCTGTCAATGCCACCAGTTTGACGTTCGGATCGTTCAGTATCTCGAAAGCAAAACTCTGTTCGGCATTGCGAGGTTCAATGCCATAGTTACGTCCCTTCGTGACGCGACAAATGGAATGAGTAAAAGGATTATAACGTGCCAGTACACTGTTCCGGTCACTCTTCAAGACGAAGCATTCGTTAGGATGAATGACATCTTTAAAGTCAAATTCACTCAGGTCGATGCCTTCTTTGGAGGAATAGATGCGGTCGATTAATGCCGGATCTACATTTTCAAAGATCTCATTGGATTTCTCGAATATATCGACATTCGATACTTTATCTGTGATATAGTCTTCACTGATAATACCGATGGAGCGTGCCTTCATACGCAGGTTCACATCCTTGGTCACTAAGATAGCCGGAGTTTTCGGATGCTTGGTCGCCAGATATTCAACAGCTGCCAATATCAGATGATCGGGTTTCTTCACCGGAAAAGATTCATGGACTTTGGGAGCATCCACATTGCCGGGAACAACGAACAGACGTCCCATCCCTTCACCCAGACTCACCCCTTTGGAGAAAAGTTCGTCACTCGTCAGCAAATCCAGTTCCCGGACAAACTCACGGGCATTGAAATTAATCTGCTCGTTTCCTTTCTTGAACTTGTCCAGTTCTTCCAGTACGACAAGGGGGAGATAAATATCATTTTCCTGAAAATTCTTCAAGCAATTGTAGTCGTGAAGAATAACATTTGTGTCAATTACAAAATTTTTCTTAGTTCCCATGATTTCTTAGATTTTAATGTTGATATTTGCAGTCTCATTCATCAATCCTTCGTTTGCAGTTGGAATGATGGTTCTAAAGATAAACAATTTTGCGAGCAATAAAGATTGCCCGGAGTTAAATATTATAAAACATGGATTATCAGAACACTTTAAAGTACTTATATGAAAGTGTACCTATGTTTCAGCAAATAGGTGGCAAAGCATATAAGCCAGGTTTAGAGACAACACACAAATTGGACGAACATTTCGGTCATCCGCATCAAGAATTCAGAACGATACACATTGCCGGAACAAATGGAAAAGGCTCCTGTTCGCATACGATCGCTGCCGTACTACAAGCTGCGGGCTATAAAGTCGGATTATTCACTTCCCCGCATCTGATTGATTTCCGCGAGCGTATCCGTATCAACGGTGAAATGATTCCTGAAGAGTATGTGGTCAACTTTGTAGAAGATCACCGTTCCTTTTTCGAGCCTCTGCACCCTTCTTTCTTCGAACTTACCACAGCAATGGCATTCCGCTATTTTGCCGATCAGAAGGTAGATGTGGCAGTGATCGAGGTAGGCATGGGCGGACGTCTGGACTGCACCAATATCATCACCCCCGATCTGAGTGTCATTACCAATATCGGTTTCGACCATATGCAATATCTGGGCCACACACTGACTAAAATAGCCAAAGAAAAGGCAGGAATTATCAAAGAAGGCATTCCAGTAGTAGTGGGAAAAGTATCCGGAGCAGTGAAAAGGGTGTTTACGATGAAAGCCAAGCAAATGAATACTTTCATCACCTTCTCGGAAGAATTCAAAAGGTTTACAGCTACAAGATATATGCCACACAACGAATTGAAGGTATGCAGAGAAAAATTGGACCTTTTATTAGAAGAGGAGCGAAAACTTCAACAAATACAGCAGCTCCCGATGAGAATGATGCAAGTTCTCTCTTTTATCAACCCGGCTGATACGATACATGCCATCGACAGAGTCATTGACAGAAGAAAGGATGCGATAGCTATTACAAACCCTGATTTTATGACGGGACTGTTCTATGAATTAAGCGGTCTCTACCAGACAGAAAATTGCCTCACGATCTTGGCAGCTCTGGAAATATTAAAAAACAGTGGATATGAAATCAGTAAAATCGATTACCTTACCGGATTCTCTAATGTATGCGAGATGACCGGTCTGATGGGACGCTGGCAGAAGCTCCAAAGTTATCCTGACCTCATCTGTGACACAGGTCACAACGCTGATGGCTTTAAAAGTATTCGTAAGCAATTTAAGTACATACACGAAAAGTTAAATCAAGAATTGCATATTGTATTCGGCATGGTCAGCGACAAGGATATCAGCAGCGTTCTGGAACTGTTGCCGAAAGATGCCACCTACTATTTCACCAAAGCCAGCGTGAAACGTGCGATGCCGGAAGATGAACTGATGAAAATGGCTTCGGAAGCGGGACTGAAAGGCACCTCCTACCCTACCGTAGTGGAAGCCGTGCGGGCAGCAAAAGAAAACTGCCCCCCTAAAGACTTCATCTTCGTGGGAGGCAGCAGTTTTATTGTCGCCGATTTGTTAGCGAACCGCGATACACTCAATCTCCACTAACGCATCCTTCGGCAAAGCCTTTACGGCCACCGCCGAACGTGCCGGAAAAGCTCCGTCAAAATACGTAGCATATACGCCGTTCATTCCGGCGAACAATGACATATCCTGAAGGAATACAGTCGTTTTCACAATGTTTCCCATTGTCAACCCTGTTTCTTCCAGGATGTGTTTTATATTCTCCAACGACTGACGTGCCTGTTCTTCAATTCCTTCCGCCATCTTTCCGGTAGCCGCATCGATAGGCAACTGACCGGATACGAATACCATTCCACTGGCTTCTATCGCCTGGCTATAAGGGCCGATAGCTCCCGGCGCTTTTTCACTGTAAATTACTTTTTTCATATTTATCTTCTTTTTTTGTTTACCAATTCTCAAAGGTAGTAAAAAAATGCCTCTCACAAAACGAATTTTGCAAGAGGCAACCATATTTCTGCTTATTAAAGACTATTCGGCTTTTTCTGTTTTTTCTTCTTCGACAGGAGCTTCACCTGCTGTCTCAGCCGAAGCTTCGGCAGGAGTGGCTTTCACCGTCTGATCCACCTTTACTCCGTCTCTCGACACGTTCACCGTTACATTGACAGAAGCAGGCTGTGGCTGATACGGCATACGGTTTTTCGGATCTTCACCATACTGGTTAGGACCTACCGTACCATCGGCAAACAACATATAAAGGCCGAATACCCAACCAATGATAGGAACACAGCAAATCAGAATCAGCCAGCCGGATTTGTTCAAGTCGTGCAAACGCTTAACGCCCTGTGCCAAAGAAAACCACAGGGAGGCAATACCTGCCACGACACCAATCAGGATACCGAAAACAGAACCACCTGCAGAACCGGCAGCCGCACCAAGAAATAAAGTAGCTAATCCCAGAGAATAGGCAATACCAAAAACGATACCACCGATAATACCAGACAGGAAATATTCGATCCTGCGAATACGACCGTCAAAAGAAAAAGGAGCTTTGAACATAATTTTACTAAGTTTATGTGAATAAATAGTTGATTGTAATCTTGATACACTAGCAAAGATA
The DNA here is from genome assembly GCA_019412825.1 of Bacteroides thetaiotaomicron. Taxonomy (GTDB): domain Bacteria; phylum Bacteroidota; class Bacteroidia; order Bacteroidales; family Bacteroidaceae; genus Bacteroides; species Bacteroides thetaiotaomicron_A. The sequence continues at coordinate 5,705 of DXOL01000021.1, forward strand.
TAAAATAAATTAAATAAAGAAAGCTTTTATGCAAAAAAACACCTATATACGTTGAGTTTGTTTTACACGTGTATACAACCTATTTATCACCAACATCAATTCCAGCCAGAAAAATCACCTCCTCTATGGAGAATAGAAAAAAAAGAAGAAACCAGCTAGTTTCTTTTGTATCACATTTTCTTAAACCAATTAACTGTCGATCAATGGAATCCCTTCGCTTGCGAAGCCTGCCGCAAGAATATCCCCAGAAAAGCATATTACGCGATACTACAACCTATTTTGAGGATTCCGTTTTTCCTATCCGAGAAATAAATAGCATATTACAATCTGGTTAACAAGAAGTTGCACTCACTCATACACATCCGATACTTCGCTTTGTCCTTCTCTCTCAAAAAGACAAAAGGACAAAAAGACACATAATAGCTTTGGAGATGACAATGAGGAAAAAGAAGCGTATCAGCAAGGTAAAATACAGAAAGCAAATGCCATGTTTTCCTAAAATCGTGTACAAATATCTGCCTGATTTTCTGTACGAATGCATACTCTTCGCACATCTATAGTAAAAATGTAAATTCCAAGCGTTCTCTTCATACTATTTTCTGTTGTTATGAGCATAACAAGTTATTATTGTCCTTGATGCTATCTCCCACACTTCATCCTTTAAATAATCCGTACAATATCCAACACTTAATTGGTAAACTATCGAAAGCGTTCATCAACAAAGCGGCAATCTAGCTCGCGTAAAATACGATTTCAGCAATCACATAAAAACAGTCCATAAAAGGCACTCAATAAATTAAAAATCAGCAAAGTAGTTTACAGAACTCATCGTAAGAATTTATAAAAGGGTCCATATGTCCTTTTTGTCATTATGTCACTTTGAAAGCTTACAAAAATCATTGGGAAGTTTGAAAAAATCTTCTTAATGATTGGATTCAAACATTGAGAAGATTCAATACAATCTTCTCAATGTTTTTTTCTTTTTATCGGTGTATTCGTTTAAGAATACACTCCCAATCGTCGTTTTTTACAACTCTAAGAACTGAATTGCAGGTAATTACAAATGGAGTAATATCCTAAAATACATTCTGCCAATCTTTTAGTCTTGTATGCTTACTGTCTTTCTATGAGAGAACCACTTTTTCGGCATGCCAATCAATATTTAAATCCGGATCATTCCATGCTATTGCTCCTTCACTCTGAGGTGAATAGAAATTATCACATTTATATTGGAAAATAACTTCTTCACTTAAAACACTAAAACCATGAGCAAATCCACGAGGAATAAAAAACTGACGATGATTTTCACCTGTTAATTCTACCGATACATATTGTCCAAATGTTGGAGAGTCTTTTCTTATATCAACAGCAACATCTAACACAGCTCCTTTTATAACTCGCACTAATTTACTTTGAGCAAAAGGAGGTTTCTGAAAATGTAGTCCTCTCAATACTCCATAACTAGACTTGCTTTCATTATCTTGAACAAAGGTCGTTTTACAAACCTTTTCCTCAAATTCTCTTTGAGAAAATGATTCAAAGAAATAACCCCGATCGTTTTTAAAAATACGGGGGGCGATAATAATGACTCCTTCTATATTAGTCTTTATAATTTCCATTACTTTAATTCATTTTCAGTTCTTCAATTACTTTCAGTAAGTATTGTCCATACTGATTCTTCAACATTGGCTGAGTTAGCTCACACATTTTATCAGAAGTAATCCAACCTTGCCTCAAAGCAATACCCTCCAAACAAGCCACCTTCAATTCTTGTCGTTTCTCTATTACTTCTATAAAAGTAGATGCTTCACTCAACGACTCATGAGTTCCAGTATCCAACCAAGCAAAGCCACGCCCTAATGATTGTACTTTCAGCTCTTGTGCTTGTAAAAACTCTTGATTTACCGTAGTTATTTCTAACTCTCCACGAGCAGAAGGCTTTATATTCTTTGCTACTTCGACTACTTTATTCGGATAAAAATAAAGCCCAACTACTGCATAGTTTGATTTTTGGGTTTCAGGTTTCTCTTCTATACTAAGCACATTTCCTTCTTTATTAAATTCCATCACTCCATAACGCTTTGGGTCACTTACCCAATATCCAAATATTGTGGCCTTATTTTCTTCTTCAGCAGTACGAACAGCTTCTCTTAACATCCGAGTAAAACTCTGCCCATAAAAGATATTTTCGCCAAGAACTAAACACACCGAATCACTACCTATAAATTTTTCACCAATCAGAAATGCTTGTGCCAATCCATCCGGTGAGGATTGTTCTGCATACTCAAGATGTATACCATAATCTGAGCCATCACCAAACCAGGAAGATCATAGGGAGTAGATATTATCAGTATTTCACGGATACCAGCAAGCATCAACACAGAAATTGGATAATAAATCATAGGTTTATCAAATATAGGAAGAAGTTGTTTGCTCACTCCTTTAGTGATAGGATATAAACGGGTACCACTACCACCTGCTAATACAATACCTTTCATATGATGTTATGACATACAAAAGCAATTAAGACATACAAACATAAGCGCTTTCTATTTTTATAAACTAACAAAATAACCTTTATAAAACAAAATATGATAATAACAAATATCTTAATACTTATCACATAAATGGCATTTTGCTATTAATATTTCAATTGTTTATATAACGAGCTAATTTTATCAAGAATTACATTATACTAATTATTCTTGAAATAAATCATTTACCACATTTAATCCAATCCATCCATAGACCACAATCATATCTCCAACTATCATTAAGTGCTTCAGATAATATTTTATTCGAAAATACCATCAATATAGAATTAGGTTCTTCTGCCTTTATTCCATTAGCATACCCTTCAGGTATAGATAGTATCTTGCTATCCCCCTCCGACAAATGAAAAACTTCCGGCACCAAATTAATAGATGGAGATTCCCAATTATCAATCTTCACAAAAGCAGTCGTAAACGAGCCCTTGACAGCATAAAACCATTTCTTTTCATATTGATGTGCATGCCAAGCTCTGACAATAGATGTATCATTCTGATAAATAATATAGAAACGTTCTATTTCACTCATATCAAAACTATTCACATGGGATATTTGCTCTCTATAATCAGTTGAAATCCCTCCATGAATTACTTTTATTTCAGACATATCTCAAGACCTCCAATATATCGAATTAATTTGTTCAATAATCTTTTCTCTATTAAAAACTGAATTTAATAGACGTAATGAATTCTCAGAGATACTTTTCATCTGTATATCCGATAAATTCAAAAAAGCTTCCAAACCAGCAGCAATCTCCTCTATATTTGAGGGATGAGCTACTATTCCCAATCCATATTCCTCAACGATCTTTTTTATCTCACCTTTAAATACAGCATAAATGGGCTTATGAGTAGCTAAATAAGCTTGAAACTTTGATGGAATCATAATTTCATAAAGTGGTGTATCTTTAAGAGATATAATTAGCACATCACTCGCAGCATAATAATCAGACATTTCAGAAAGAGGCTTGCGACCTAGAAAATTAACATTACAAATATTTTCTTTTTTTACCAACTCCTGCAATTCTGTCAAATAAGAGCCATCTCCTATTATATTCAAATATACTTCCGAATATCCTTTTTGTGTAAACTTAGAAAAGCCACGTACTATATTATCCAAATTTTGTACTTTTCCAATATTTCCAGCAAAAGTAAAATTAAATTTTCCAGACAATCGTCTATTTTGATTTGGAGAATATTTCATTAATGACCAATTAGGAACAAAAGTAATATCTTTCTCTGGTACATAATTATGAAGGCGTTCGATAAACCCTTCACATGACACTAAGATATGGTCACAATTCTTATATATCCATTTTACAAAATGCTCCAAACAAAAACATAAGAAGCGTGTTTTCTTAAATCCATATGCATATACAGTTTCAGGCCATAAATCCTGAGTCCATATAGTCACTTTCGCCTTATAGACTTTCTTTAAAACAATTCCTGCTGTTGCTAATGTTAAAGGACCTGTTTGATATATAAACACTCTATCAAAACGGTGCCCTATAAATAGGATCACCCAAAAACTCCAAAAAACAAAAGAGAAATAATTCAAAATTTTAATTAAAAGGCTCTTTTCATATCCTTGTATTACAGGGAAACGATGTACTTTAATCGTATTAAAATATGTTGTTTGATATATTTTATTCTTATATCCTTTGTAGATTTTACCAAACGGATAAGAAGGAGTCCTTGTCAAAACTTCAAACTCATACTGTCCCTTTTCCCACTCCTGTACTAAATCATTAATTAAAAAATCTTCCGGATAAAATGCTTCCCCAATTACCAGCGCTTTCTTTTTTTTCATTAATCAGTTAAATATTGAGAATACAATTTATCATTCTTTCTCATCCATTCATATTGTTCCAGTAACATAACTTCATAACCGGGAACCTCATAAGCAAATTTATCTGACTTCGCAATCGATTTATCAATCCCATTCCCATCGTAAGGAAGTATATAAACATTACTCCGGTGCCAAATTTTCTTGAACAAATTTAGTAAATCATATTTTGTTATACCTATGCCATTACTCAATTGTATCAGCCCCGTTTGTTCTTGTACAATAGCATTGTCTATTGCTTTAGCCAATTCTAAAGTTGTCACTCCTCCCCATATAGCAGTTTTAAAACCATTCACCTGTCCAGTCTGATGCATAAACCAATGAAACAACCCCTCTCCATTAGTTTTCAACTCCGGACCGATAATTGAAGTACGAATGGTTAAGTCCTTATCATTTATTATTTCTCCAAGAGCTTTACTACGTCCATATATATCATCTGCATCTCGAAAATCACTTTCTGTATAGTTTCCTCTTTTACCCGAAAAGACACAATCAGTACTAATATGAATCAATTTAGCTCCTATTTCATCTGAAAGTTTTTTCAACAAATGCGGAAAATAAGAATTAATGAATATCGCATTATCAGGATGTTCTTCAGATCCCTTTATTAAAACTCCAATACAATTAATAATCAAATCCGGACGAACCTCCTCTACAAGCTTAGTCACTGCATTTTTATCTGTTACGTCCACCACTACACTATCTTTTACCAACTTCGTTCGGTATACAACATTTATCAATTCATATCGTTCGGTACTTTGAAGATAGTAATAAGCAATATGTCCGGCCATACCTGTAGCACCAAACAGCAATACTTTTTTCTTTATCATGAGGAATATAAATCAAATATCTTTATGCCAAACTGTACGATTAATATAATCTGTGTATGAAAGAATTATACGAACTACCTTTTTAGAAACATTATCAGCGGCATAATCTGGTATAGAATGAATAGCATTCACACTTTCTGCATATTGAGAAGTTACCACATCAATGGAGTCAAGAATACGTTCATCGCTCAGTCCTGCCATAATTAAAGTTCCCTCATCCATTCCTTCTGGGCGTTCGTGAGCCTGCCGAATAGTCACAGCTGGAAAATGTAGAATAGAAGACTCTTCAGTGATTGTACCACTATCTGAGATAACGCAAAAAGCGTTCTGTTGAAGTTTTATATATTCCATAAAACCAAAAGGTTTCATAAATTCTATCATTGGATTTGAATTTACAAAACCAATTGCTTCAAGTTTCTTGCGAGTGCGAGGATGAGTCGAAACAATAACTTTTTTATGATACTTTTCAACAATAGCATTTAAAGAAGAAAGTAAATCTGCAAAATTCTTCTCAGAATCGACATTCTCTTCACGATGAGTACTAACAATGAAATATTCCCCTCTTTTAAGATTTTCCTTTTCAAGTACATCATTACATTCAATCTCCTTCTTATGATATAAAAGAACTTCTGTCATAGGAGAACCTGTCTTAATTACTGTTTCTGGACGTAACCCTTCTGCTAGAAGATATTTACGAGCATGTTCTGAAAGAGGCATATTAATATCACTTAGATGATCCACAATCTTACGATTGATTTCTTCAGGAACACGTTGATCAAAACATCTATTGCCTGCTTCCATATGGAAAATTGGGATTTTCTTACGTTTGGCAGAAATCACAGATATGCAACTATTTGTATCACCGTAGAGTAAAAGAGCATTAGGTTTTACTTCCTCCATCAACTCATCTGACTTTTGGATAACGTTAGCTATTGTTTCCGCTGCATTTCTACCTGCGGCATTCAAAAAATAGTCAGGCTTACGGATATGAAGTTCTTGAAAAAAGATTTCATTCAATTCATAATCATAATTCTGTCCTGTATGTACTATAACGTGTTCAGTATATTTATCTAATTCGGCCATTACCCTACTCATCTTTATTATTTCGGGACGAGTACCGACTATTGTCATAACTTTAAGCATAATATAAAATTTATAAATTATTCACTTCGTATTTCACGTGCTTTCGCCTTTGATTCCAATCCCATATCCTCACGTACAAAACGCAACTTCAACAACAGTTCTTTCATACCTTCTACGTCCAAACGACGAGTATTATGACTATGATAATCCTCTATTTTAGAAACTTTTTCATTTCCTTTAGTGAAATATTTATCATAGTTTAGATCACGAGTATCACATGGAATACGATAATAATCCCCCATATCAATCGCACGCACCATTTCTTCACGAGTTACTAAAGTCTCATATAATTTTTCTCCATGGCGTGTACCGATAACCTTAACTTCTGTCTTCAAATATCTTGATGCAATTTTACCATAAGTCTCTTTCAAAGCTTGGGCTAATGTAGACAAAGTAGCAGCAGGAGCCTTTTGCACAAATAAATCCCCATTATGCGCATGTGTAAAAGCATATATAACCAAATCTACAGCATCATCTAAGGTCATCATAAAACGGGTCATGTCTGGATCAGTAATTGTAATCGGTTTACCTTCCATTATTTGTTCTACCCACAAAGGAATCACAGAACCACGACTAGCCATAACATTTCCATAACGAGTACAACAGATTGTTGTTTTAGCTCCTTCTCCTAATTCCCGTCCTTTCGCTATCGCTACTTTCTCCATTAATGCTTTACTCATTCCCATTGCATTAATAGGATAAGCAGCCTTATCAGTTGATAGCACTACAACACTTTGTACACCGTGTTCAATCGCTGAATTTAGTACGTTCTCAGTACCAACAATATTCGTTCTAACTGCCTCGACCGGGAAAAATTCACAAGAAGGTACCTGTTTCAATGCAGCTGCACTGAAGACATAATCGACTCCATTCATTGCAACATCAACGGAAGATTTATCGCGAACATTGCCGATATAATACTTAACTTTAGGATTTTGTAATGCATGACGCATATCATCCTGTTTTTTCTCATCTCTTGAAAAGATACGTATTTCTTTGATATCAGAATCAAGAAAGCGGCGTAACACAGCATTACCGAAAGAACCTGTTCCACCGGTAATTAATAAGATTTTATTTTTAAATACAGACATGATTATGATTTACTGTTTCGGAACATATTTTTATATAAGAATTTGCACGTTCTTGAGCTGTTTTAAAGGATAAGACTCGTTTTTTTCCTTCATTTATTAACTGCTTTTCTATCTCAGGAGTTACATATAATTTAATAATATTATCAGCTATATCGTCAGAATCCATCGGATCAAAATATAGGGCTGCAACGTCACAAATAGAATGAGCAAAACTCAGATCTGAAGCCAATATAGGCTTTTCCATAATCATCGCTTCAGGGAAATTAGCAGTAAAACACTCCAATAACGAAGGAACAAATACTGCATCACACTCAGAGTATAATTGAGGGAGTAAGATAGATGAAACCGTACCGACATTAAAAACTACATCTCTATATTTCTCTGGAATCAATTTTAAATATATTTGTTCAGAAATAGTAAGAACAAACTTTATATTATAATATCCTTTTTCATTCAACCTATCTATTACCGAAGGAATTACAGATAGATTTTTATGTACATATGGACTACAAACCGATAATAAACGATACTCATTCTCCTTTATATTCGGTAAAATTTCTTTTTGTTCTAACCTTCCCTTTTTAAATAAATCAAAATCACTGCTATAAGTATTTGATACTACATAACATGGCTTTTTATACAGTTGTATAAGACGACTAGAAGCATCATTCGTTTCCACAATAAACACATCAATGTCTCTCTTAAGATATATTCCATGAATATATTTCTTTAGTATCCAAAGGCTCTTATATCTCCATGATACTACTCGCCATAAAGGTGAATCAGGATATAAATAATGCCCCATTGCAAAACCTGCTATATGTAAGCTTTTCGGCCTCCAATATACAGGAGAAAATATAGAAAAGACTACATCTGGTAAAATTTTTCTCTCTAATTTTGATAAATACGAATTATATTGATAAAATTTCAACTCAGGAATTCTGTAAAAAATAAAATTATTAGGAAAACTTTTATCTGTTAGTTGGCTAAACAAATTATCCGAAGCAAAAACATAGTACGTATGATTTTCCATCCGTATACACTCTTGAATAAATGATAGGGCAACTTGCAACCCACCACCTATATAATTTAATGATGCATTAATAATTAATCTCATAAGTTAATACAAACTCCCCTTAGTAAAACACCAAATCATCTTCCACCAGTTATTATACTTGTAAATTTAGGCAAGTATTTCTTTAGCAAAGAGTATAAAAGTACTCCAATAGTAATAGTTATTAAAGGAGATAAGAAATAAACTAATAAAAAGACTATATCCTTAGTAGGATGCAATAAACTCATCATTACCTTCATTATAAAGGTTAAAAACATTCCATGATAAGCATATATAAAAAAGCTACTATCTTTTAAACAATCATCAACTCTCCATTTTTTTATATTAATCATATATGCAACAATATAAAAGAAAGAAACACAGCCTAAAATAATTCCCATTTTATGTAAATTATTAATCCACGCCCAATCATAAAGATTCAACTCAACCAAGACAATGAAACAATATCCTATTAGAGAATAAGGAAAACAAGAACTAACAAATTTTACAAGATTATATTTCATTATGCTGAAAGATGCACCAATAACGAAAAACAAAAGTGAATATATACTTATCCCAGGAATATTAATTGAAAAATCGAAAAGCCATAAAACCAAAAATATAAATATCAAAGAAAATCTGATTTTTTTTATTAGAATAAATATTATCGGAGTTAATAAAACCAATACTAGCAAGTCCCGTAAGAACCATAATTGGAAACAAATAGGCATACCATCATTCAGACACCAAAATGCTGTTATGTAATCCATTAACGTATAATCAACTACCAATTTATTTCCGCCAGACATTAAAGTAGGAAAAATAGATTGTGCAAAATAAAATAATAGTATTACCACTAAGTTCCAAAAAAGATAAGGGATTAAAAGAGTATTAATTCTTTTTTTTAACTTAATCATATAAATAGTCAAAGAAAATTCTGATTTATAGAAAAAAAGGAAACCAGATATTATAAAGAATAATGGCACTGCAACAGCTGCCAAAATATGAGAGAATAGTTTAGAAACATATGTATAAATAGGCAAAGAGAGACCTTCGGAATAAATTAAATCTCCAACTTTAAGCTCTCCAAGTTGGGAATGAATTAAAACTACTCCAACAATAAGAGGAAAACGAAGAAAATCAATTGTTTTTGATTGCAAAATTGTTTTTTCTAACATAAGCTAAATACTTTTATTTATATATTTTCGCAACGTGTTATCAAAACTAATTGTAAAATATAAAAAAATCAATCCAAATACACAAAAACGAATTAAATGAATAGGATAATAAGCAAACCAACGAGGAAGCATTACTATCATCAAAATGGTATAAAACTGCACTATAATTGTAGGACTTCCAGCTAATGAATTCAACATTTTTGCAACAAATATTCCTAATAAAACAACACCAAAGAAGCCGAACATAACATATATAAATATGGGGGCTAATCCTCCCCCACCAGTCGTTACAATCTCTTCTTTATAATTTGATAAATTAGCTAGTGAAGACAGATAAGATCTTGGTATAAAAGAGGATAAAAGAAATTCAATACCAGCTACTATTCTTTCTTCAAAACTAAGTTTATCATCATTTATTAATACAAACATCCTTTCTGAAGCCCAAAAAACATCTCCTTCATTCGTTCCTTGGCAATTCAAGATTCTTTCCTCTGAAGAAAAAGGATTCACAATGTTTACAATATCACCTCTAAACAAAATTGTGGGATTAGAGCGAATTTTTCCAAATATTCCCATAACCCATACTATTAAAACAAATAATAACAATATCTTTCGGAATGATATCGTATATTGAAATCTAATCACTAGTAACAACATAGCAATTAATACAACTTCAATACGACCACCATTCATTAACGCAAACCCACTATATAGTAAATACAGAATAATTAATAAACAATTTTTAAATTTATCGCTTTTAGTACAATAAATATTTAATACTAAAAACAAAATAATTACATATTCATTTAGACTTGACACACCAGTATCCTCTCCCATATATACATTTCCACTACGCTTACATGTTATAATGATAATAAATGTAATAATAAACAATATATAGAAAATTATATCATTTTTTCGAGATGGCAATTTCTGCATTTCATGCGAAAAAGGTATCTTCAACATACCATTTATTACTATCAAAAATAAAGAAAAAATCAAAGTTGTTGTTATCGCAGTATAATATGTATATTCAAGATTATGAGCAGAAAAGTAAATTCCATCAAAAAAAAACAATTTAGTTGGCCATGTATATAAAAACACAAAACCAAAAATAACAACATAAACAATATTTTTTTTCAAATAAGAACGAAAAATAAGCCACAAGGCTTGTATTATTAATAATATAGATAAACATTTTCCCACCAACTGTACATAGCCAAATTGTGAAATATAATAAATCAAGATCCAAACAAAACTGAAAATCCCAGCAAATAGAACCCTATGATTTCGACTTTCAAGATCAACATATTTCATAATGGTAAATATAAAATAAATTACAATTAGATTATCATATTATTTATAGGCTACCGCTATATTTAAAAAATAATTTCACATTCCATATTTTATGTAATCCTGTTATTATTATCCCTCCAATTAGTGGCATATTATATGCACTTCTAAAAACGATCTTCTGCCATAATAATAATTCATTTTTGACTTCATTATAAGAACAGATAATACTTACGTAATCAGTTTTCGAAATGAACTTAGCTCCACCATGAAAGATACACTCAATATATCCAATTACAAGAAATTTTTTCAATAGATTCTCATTACAATAATGTTTTTCTTTTAGATATTTAGCAATCCAAACTCTAAATCTATACACATCTGCAATATTGGGATTATTACTAATATGAATTGCCGAATTGGGACGCTGTACATAATAGTACACACACATATTTACACAGACAATTGAATTGGAATTGTTTATTAGCTGAACCAATAAGGCTGCATCTTCACCTAATCTTAATATTGGCACATCAACTATACTCGTAAAAAGTTCTTTTTTGTATAACTTTGCACATAATCCCCACTGCGTTCTCTGATCTAATATCAAATCAAGATATTCGGTAGATGTAATCAACTGCTTTTCGAAGAAAAAATCTGTTTTAATGAATTTTCCTTTCTTTGTACATTCATAATAATCTCCAACAGCAATATCTGCATCATACAAACTTATCGTTGAATATAATATTTCAAGTGCATTTACAGGTAACATATCATCTGAATCAACAAATGTCACATATTCTCCTATAGCTTTTGTAAGTCCTATCAAACGTGTGGCAGCAACCCCTTGATTAACTTGATCAACTATTTTAATACGTGCATCTAACTCCGCATATTTTTTTAATATATCAAAAGAATTATCTGTGCTTCCATCATTAATTGCTATTATTTCAAAGTCACTATATGTCTGTGCTAAGCAACTTTCAATACACTTTTCAAGATAGCCGGCCACATTATATACTGGAATTATTATAGAAATCATAATTTTATTGTATTACTTACAATATCAAATATTGAGTTTATTCAAAAAAAACAGCAATTTTAATTACATATTCAAGAGTTTGGTCGCCTTCTCCTTACAGAAATATCTACTTTTTTTTCATTACATGTTTATATTTCCATTTAATCACAATGGAATGTAACGAACATATCAATATTATTAATCTATAATTGAGTGATACAATTATTGCTTTCATCATAGTCACTAGATTTATATATGAAAACTCTAATTTCTCCCAACGGAATATTTCTTTAAACTGTAGAATTAAATCTTTTTTTTGATGATGGGAAATATTCTCATTTTCTGCAACGTTAAACAGAAAATTATAGGCAATATTAATTGCTAACTGAAAGAAAGGAACTTTTTTCATACAATTAGTAAGCGTATATATGTATTCTAACTCTTGTTTGCTTATAAAAAGATAATGAGTTAGATTAGTCATCGTTTTTCTCGAAGTAATGGAAGCAACTCCTCTTATTTTATAAATATATGTATTTTCATATACACAGGCCATGCTTTGAGAATTTATTGCAAGAAGAAATGAGAAAAGCTCATCCTCATGTAAAATTCCCTCTTTAAACCAAAGTCCCTTTTGAATAAAGAAATCACGATTTATAAGTTTATTACATGCCATTACATACCATTTTTTAGAAATATAATCAATAATAATATCTCTATTATTAGAAACAAACTCAGAAGATTGTACTTGATAGTGATAATTAGCTCCAGTAACAACCATTCCCCCAATAACAAAATCAATCCCCTTATATAAATTTGTCTTTTTTACAAATAGCTCAATACAGTCTGACAAAATCTCATCATCAGAATCAAGTAAATAGATCCAGCTACCATGCATTGCTCTTATAGCTGTATTACGTGCCGCAGATAAACCTCTATTCCGCTTATGATGAATTACTTGCACTTCATATCGTCGACTCAATTTATCAATAAAAGGTTGAGCTACTTCCATTGAGTTATCAGGTGTACAATCATCAACCAATATAACTTCGATATTATCATATGTTTGATTATAAACACTTTCTAAGCACGCCCCAATAAAATCAGCTACATTATATATTGGTATTATTATTGAAACTAACATACAGTCTAGATTAATTATTCTATTACTTTGTGATCAAAGATCTGGCGGATTTTCTTTTCTACGATTTTCTCTAAATGTACCATTCCGATATCATTAGGATGTATATGATCCACCCAACCATTTAAAGGAAATGAAATATCACTGTTACTTAGATAGTAAAGCCCATTAACTCCTTGCTCTTCTAACCGCTTGAAGGCCCGCCAGCTACTTTTATTTACCTTATCCATTCTATTATAATAAGTGCTATCAGAACTATTACAACTAAATCCTAGATGTTCAATAAGCAGAATAGGAGAATCACTTTTTTTACGAATTTGATTAACAGCATCAGTTAAAAGTATTTCTGTTTTCTCTATATATTCCGCTTTATCAAGATTAGGAAGACAATCCAAAATAAAAAGAGAAGCATTAAGCTCTGTCATTAACTGTATGACATTTTTTTCTAACCGCCCGTTCCCAGAAAAACCTAAATTAATTAGAGGAGTGTCCAAACGACGTTGTAATATAGATGTCCATGCCATTGCTGGATGAGACGCACTAGCACCTTGCACTATGGAAGTTCCATATACCACTATTGGAGAATTTAAACCTACAGGAAGCCACTCAAAAAACTCATTTTTAGGAATACCTATCTCAAGCCATTCCACCTCATTATAAAGAGGAAGAAATAAACAAAAAGGCAATCCTTTCTTATCTAAATCATTTTGAAGCGTATGATGAAACTCACAATTTATTATTTTAGTTCGTTCTACGTCAAATGAACCAAGTATTCTCAAATCTGTATTATTCTCCTTTTTACAATATAAGTCAACTCCACTAACAGCCATAGCAGTCATATTAGGTAAAGCCAAATCTCCAGTCACCTTATACCTAAGACGAAAACTCTTAGCAGATGATTTAAAAAGTAAAGTTAGTCCAGCTGAGTTACGAGAAAGCTTCCAAAGTTCGGAACGAACACTATCTTTAATACGATCAGGAAAACGGGTATATTTATTCCCTATTTCAGTATTCCAACCACGATTCTGAATCACACAAACAGAATCATTTTCTGGATTATACCATACAAGTGAATCTGATTTTGATACACAAGAAGATAAAAAATAAAGAAAAAAAAGGAAAAGAACAGTTTGTAAACGAACTATTCTTAATTTATTTTGTATGGGTATTAAATACACGACTTAAAAATTATTTGATAAATCTTTTGATATTTTTTTTAAGACTTTTTCTAACTTTCCAAGGTAGTACTTTTATCAAACATAGAGGCATATCTATAATTCGATTCTCTATATTTATTTTAAATTTTCGCTTAACTGAATACTCGTCATTTGACTCAAGTAAAGTTGAATTCAAAAAAGACTTATATTCTGGTTGTAACCATTCACTACCATCTTTTTTTACTCGATTTCTTATATCTCCATATCTTATTGAAGTAACATTAGGTATGCATCCTAAAGTTAATAAAGCATGTCCGTTATAACAATGAGGTTCCAGACATCTTCCTAATGCTTTATACTTAATCGGATCGTTAAGATTTTTGAAAATATTTTGAGAATATCGACTCCTATAACATTGTTTTGTATTACCTGTTTCAAAATCAACTTGTAAAAGCCAATCCCCAGCGTAACAAAATTCAGTCTGCTTCTTTTTAAAAATTGTTTTTTTAAACTTCCAAAATCCAGAATCAAATTGCTCCCAAACTCTATCATACTGTTCGATAGATAAGCTAGTTAAATAATCAATATTTATAGTATCATCTCTTCTTGCAATTGAAAGATGCGGTAACGCTCCAAAATTTTTCAACGAAAACTCTTTTATTTCATTAATATAAGGGATCATTTCATCGCAAGGTGTAATTTCAATATTTGCGGAGGCTCCAGCTTCCCAAATCTTTCGAACATTTTCTGCATAAGTATTTAACAGCTTCTTTTTTTTAAGTTCCAAATAGTGAAATGAACATTTAAATTCGAGACGCTTTAGCAAATCAGCATCCCAACATAACATTTTATCTAGAACTGTAGATATTGATAAATTAGTCACAAACTCAATGTAATGTCCGATTTTCAATAATTCATACACATATTGATCTATATTTTTAGTTAACAATGTTTCCCCATCTGCACAAATATTAATAAAAGCAAGACCTCCTAATCGTTTTGGTGATAAAGCTTTAGCAACATGTTCTGGTGAATATTTTAATTTAGGCTGCTGATTTTGATAACATTCATCTCTTTGTGATAAATAACAGTAACTACATCTAAAATTACATATTGACATAGGAACTGACAATAAAATTATACGCTTGACTTTATCCATAACTATTCATTAATTGTATTGATTATAATATTTTTCAATTGCCTATACTCGTCACAAACTAGCATATCAACTCCCTTAGGACCTTCCATATAATAATAAGCTTCAATATTTTTTAATACTTCATCTACATTTTTACATACTCTCACATTCCTCATCTCAGGTATTAAATTATAGACTCCACTTACTTTACAACTTAAATTATCTATCGCTAAACATGGAGTTCCAGTTATTGCAGCAAAAATCATTCCATGAAGTCTGTCTGTTATAACCAACTTAGCCGACGAAAATTCATCCCATTTCTTTAACAATTCACTATTTCTATGTTTCTTAGATACAGAATTATGTGCCAAAGTAGATGTCTTATTATAAATAAGACCTTGCTGCTTCAACCGATTAATAACTCTCATTATCTCTAGATCAGAAATAACCTTTTCTAAATCATCTCTAAAGCAAAGCAAAACTCCATTCCGATGATTCTTCTTCCTTATTTCTAAGTCATTAATATATAAAACAATATCAGGAATGCAAATAAAACGTACTCCAACAAAATTATTGACACAGAATTCATACGAAGCCTGATCCCTTAAAGTAATTATCAATCTTTTAGCTTGCTGATAAACTTTTCTATTTCGCTGTAGCCTATCATTAGACTCAGGAACTGGCAGATAAAAACATGTCTGTGGGAAAATAATTATAACATTATTACTGTATGTATCAACAATTTCTGTGATTTTATCATCTTCTACAGGCCATAATGTCCCCATATTACCACCGCCATCAATAATCAATATATCTTCATTTAATATGTATTGTCTTATTAACTTTTTATTATTAAGATAATCAATATTAGAAATTTCTACCACTCTTTCAGCTAATCCAATATCTCTCAACAACTTCAACTCTGCGTATACAATAGCATGATCGCCCAAATTAGTATGACGAGGAGTAGCAATGATAAAAATTAATTTTGTATAGTTAGAACGTAGCCCCTGTACCTTCTTTACAAAAGAAACTTTAAACCTATAAGCGTAAAGTCTATTTACAACTAATTTATTTAAAACTCGCTTAATATTAGAAGGCAATATTTTTCTAAATAGATTAACAATCATAAATTATTTCTTAATCCTAATTTTCACTAATATCCTATCAGTAAACCGTTTCAATATGAGAAATATTTTTTCCCGTTCATTTGTAGTAACTCCCCAAGAAAGAAGTACCCATGATGTAATTATAAAAACAGAGACATATGACAATAATAGCCTCCAAAATGATGGTACAAAGCAACTATTCACTAAATAAATCACAGGAAAAGTAAAAAGACAAAAAAGAATGACTAAATATAATAGTTGAATCAATTTATAAATAGGAAAGACTATTAACTTATAAAGAATTACAAATCTAAAAGATATTGCTACAATAGTCAACGCTAAAGCAATAATCAATGCAGAAGTAGGTTCACCAGTCAATTTCATTATAAAATATGAAAAAGGGAGATTTAAAAAAAGTATTCCTCCAATTATTATTTGATACCATTTTATTCTTCCCGTTGCTTGTACTGTAGCCCCAATAGCATAAGAAAAAGAATCGACCAATGAAGCTATCAATGCAAATCTAGTAAAATCAACAGTATAATCAGGGACTGTTTTTAACCATAATGATAGAACATATTCAGTTTCATAAAGTAAAGGGATAATAAGCAAAAATGAACAATAAAAAGAATATTTCATTCCTGAAAAAAGCAGCATACATGTACTATT
Source organism: Bacteroides thetaiotaomicron (assembly GCA_019412825.1). Classification (GTDB taxonomy): domain Bacteria; phylum Bacteroidota; class Bacteroidia; order Bacteroidales; family Bacteroidaceae; genus Bacteroides; species Bacteroides thetaiotaomicron_A. The sequence goes on from DXOL01000021.1 coordinate 22,921, forward strand.
TAGATCTCTTTTAGCATAAGCCTTGACAATGGGAGGATTTAGTGCCATAGTAAAGTTCTGACTAAAAGATGTAATGGCAGTATTTACTTGTTGCGAAATTCCATACGCAGCATTTAGTGTCGTTCCATAGAAAAGATTCAACAGAACATTAACCCCCTGAGACTTAACAATATAAGAAACACTTCCAAAGAGACTCCACCCAGAAAAAGAAAATACATTTAATAATATTGTTTTATCAAACATATAGCTAGATATTGTTTTTCTAAATATTCTTTTAGAATATCGTTTATATAATTTTCTTATAAAAAATGTCACAAAAAAAATAAGAATTGAATAAACTATCAACTTGTCATAATCCAACCTTGCAAGTATAAAAACAACTATTAATTTTAATACAACCTCTACAATACTGATATAAGCAAAAGCATCCATACGTTCATAAGAAATAATTATTGCATTATATGGAACTTGCGTGACTGTCAAAGCCGCCGAAAGAACAGACATTTGATAAACCCACATAGCAGCTTCAAATCTTCCTACAGGAATATTAAGTTTTGTAAAAAAAAACCACAAGCCAATAGTCTCAGCTAAAAGAATAATAACTAAAGCTAAAAAAGAGTGAATCAACAATGAGACTCCAAAAACACGTTTAAGTTGATCTATATCACCTTTGCCAAGCTCAAATGTTAGAAATCGTTGCGTTGCAATTGTTAAAGATCCATTTAAAAAACCAAACATGGCAACTACTCCACCCACTATATTATAAATACCAAAATCTTCGACTCCAAGTACTCCTAATACTACTCGAGAAGTATAGAGTGTTACTCCCATTATTAGTATCATACGAAAATAGAGCATGAGAGTATTCTTCGCGATCAACTTGTTATCAGACATTTAATTTTATAAAAGTGATATTTTTCACTCCTGGATTCATTCTTATTATATTACAACAATTTTATCAGTTATTATTTATTCTTTTATTCCGAACAGTATCAAACCACATGTTTAACCCAATCCAAACCATTATATCCCCAATCAACATCACCGTATTATTGATCCAAGGCATTAATAATATGTTGATAGCACTAAATGTACAAGAAATAATTAAGATAATAATCATTGCTTTCCGAGGAGTAAATCCCATTGCCAAAAATTTATGGTGAATATGATTCTTATCTGCTTCAAAAGGACTTTTGCCACTTCGTATGCGTACCAATATAACACGAATTACATCAAAAGCCGGAATAATCAAAGTACTGAATGCAATAACAAATGCACCTTCCGTATATGGCATTTCAAGGGAATTATTCTGACTGTACTTAATTGCTAAGAAACTTAAAATATATCCAAGAGTCAAACTACCAGTATCCCCCATGAATATTTTTCGAGCACGTTCAGCACTACCAAAAACATTATAATAGAAAAAAGGGACAAGAACTCCAAAGGTGCTAAAAGCAAGCATCGCATAAATCCATAATCCTTTATCTATAAATAAAAAACCAAAAACTAAAAGAGCTACACTACTTAAACCAGATGCAAGGCCATCAATACCATCAATCAAATTAATTGCATTTGTTATGAATACTACTGTAAAAACAGTTAGAGGTACACCAATCCAAGTAGGAAGCATATAAATACCAAAGAGCCCGTAAAAATCATTTATCCAAAGACCTGCAATAGGAAACAAACAAGCACAAACAAGTTGAATGACAAATTTCTGACGATAGCGCACTCCCACCAAATCATCAGCAATACCTGTCAAATATAAAAGAACCATACCACAAACTAAAAACATACATTCAGGTAATATAGCTACTACCAGTGTAGTGGAAAACCCTTGATTTGTTAAAGTACATAAGGATAAAACAAAACAACAAGACAATAATATTGTCGGGAAAAAGGCGACCCCACCTAAACGAGGAATAGCACGCTTATGAATTTTTCGTTCATTTGGAATATCAAATAATTTCTTACAAAAAGAGATTAATAAAATACGAGGAATAATAATTCTGGCAATACAAGCTGAAATAACAAAAGATAAAGCAATAAATATAAGGTTCATATCAATTAAATTTTCATTTAAGAAAAAAATGCTCTTTTACTTAGCTTTTTCTTCATAATTCAAGTTACTCCATATTTTTTCCCCAAGTAACTTCCAAGCAATAGTAAATACCACAGCTAGAAATATAAATAGTAAAATATAGACTTTTACTCCTTGACCAGATGGCTGTTGTGGAACTACTACAGGCTCTACTATTGCAAATACAGGTTTCTCTTCTTGCACCTTAGCTCTTGCAACCTGTAGTTGATTAGCAACCTGACTATATATTTGATAAGCAAGTCCTGCTTCATTTTGTAAGCGTTCTTGTTCAATGCGTACACTTTGAAGAATAAGATTATCGTGTGTATCCACATAATCAGCATATTTTTTCTGAGCAAGATAATATTCTTGCTGTCGTTCTCTAAACAGTTTTTCTAAATAAGCACAATCCTCCTTAGCTTTAGAAATACGATAATTAATTATATACTCTTGCAGTTTATGGACTACATAATTTGCAACAATTGCAGTAACTTTAGGATTCTGTAAAGTAACAGAAACAGTAGTTATACCTGTTTTTTTATCAACCGATGCTATAATATTTTTCTTCAGAAAATTGATCTTTTGATATTCTTCCTTTGTTAATTCTATAGCTCCTACTTGACTATTTCTATTGGTATCCTTCTCGTAAAATAAAGACTTTACTCCACTAATTACTATTCTAGGTAAATTAACTACATAGTTCCACCAAGGAGAAGCTTGTTCTTCCAAATAGACTCCTAAAGTTATTGAATCAGTTTTATCAAAAGTAGAAACCTTTGTATTCATAAGTTCAAGCAGAAATGGCGTAGAAGAAATTATATCTGCAGAAAGAGTAGTATTCAATGCATCCGATCCATCCCCCATTGTTACTCCACTTCCAAGAAATGAAGCTGCAATTCCAGATAAGCCACTACTACCTTTCGAACTACCAATTTCTGGTGAAAAAGTTACTTTTACAGTATATTGTTTAGGTATGCTGAATGCAATAATTACACCAATGATTAAGCCAGTACCAACAGCTTTATACAGTGTCTTACGAATGACTACAATTTTACGAAGGATATCTATTAAATTAATTTCGATTTCCTTATTTTGTGACCTGCCGGATTTAAGAAGCGACTCTTCACGGTCTTTTTGTTGACTTTCAATCATAAGATTCTGATTGTTATTTTTTTATGAGATTGGCAATAGAGGCAACCATCACTCCTAATGAGCTAAAAGTAGTGGCAAAACTTAAAATATTACTGATATTTGCTTTTTTCTTAGCTTTACTAGGTACAATAATTTCACACCCCGGTTCAATCTGTTTCTTACCGCTACCCTTAACCTTAGTAACCTGACCATTCATGTAAACAATGAACTTCTTACTCTTCTTTGCATTATCTGAATAACCACCAGCTTGATTCAAATAGTAGTCTACATCCTTTCCCTGCATATAGGAGACTGTATTAGGAACCATGACAGCACCATTGATAGTTACAGTATTATTATTCTTAGGTATGGAGATCACATCACCTTCCCGCAAAACAAGATCGAAATTACTTTTAGGATTACTCAAGGCTTTCTCCAAATCTATTCCAACCGTAAAAGTATCTTCAACACGGATACCCAAAGAATCAATCATGGCCTCACCCAACTGTCTCTGCATTAAGCGAACGACATCGCTCATACGTTTCTTCTCACTGGCATTAGCCACACGAGTCAGTTTTGCACCACGCAGATAGGCATAATTGGTCGGACCGCCGGCTTTATTCACTAAATCGGAAAGACGTTCCTCACGGCTGGTCATGGCGTAATTTCCTCCGAAAAGGATTTCACCTTCAATGGCTACATTCTGTTGTGCCTGATAGCCAGGACTGCGACGGACATAAACCTGATCATAAGGCTCAAGGATAAAACCGGGCTGACCATCTATTACAAAACCATCCTTTAAAGAGAAGGTATACATCTGACCAATCGTGTCATTATCCGCGGTACTACGAGGATTCTTGATTCGTCTCGATACATCAATACGGACAGTAGAGGCGGCTTCTTTCAAGCCACCGGCCTGAATGATCAGATCCTCAAGTGTCATGTTATTCGCATAAGGATAGGAATCAGGTTGGGCAACCTCACCGTGAACTGTGACATTGCCACGGTCTTCCAGGTCATGGATACTTGGAATGTAGAGGATGTCATTCTTCATTAGGGCAAGGTTTGGGGAAGTACCGTCCATGATAGACTTGATGTCTATCTGAACAACTTCACTGGTCAGGTCTTCACGCTGCCGATAGAGGACGGCACGATTCAGGAAAGCGTCACCGGTCAAGCCTTGGGCTTCATTAACCAGTTCACGGATCGTATTCAGTTTACCACTGAGCTGGTAGATCCCGGGACGATAGACTGCGCCACGGATTTCCAGTTTGTTTGTGAAGCGGTTAAGGATGGCTTCGGCTGTTACAACATCGCCGTTACGCATTTTATAAATGCTGTAATCTATATCTTTGACTGTGTTGACTTCGTATTCCTCACCATTCTGACGGACGACACGCAAAGAACGGGTGTAGGCATCGGCTTCAAAGCCGCCGGCATATTTGATTAAAGTGGCAAGGTTCTCGTCTTTCTTCATTTCGAAACGCATAGGACGTTTTACTTTGCCGCTGATCTTTACCAAAACATCATAAGCGGGAACAATCACGACGTCACCTTCCTGAAGGCGGATGTCGTCCTGTGTATTTCCTTTCATGATGAATTCGTAGACGTCGATGGTGGCGATATTCTTTCCGTTGCGTACCAACTGAACGTTTCGGAGGCTGCCGATATCACTCACACCACCTGCACGATAAAGCGCATGGAAGACGGTAGAGAAGGAAGAAAGGGCGTAAGTACCGGGCTGTACGACTTCTCCCATCACATTGATCTGAATAGTACGGATATTGCCTAAAGTCAGACGGATGTCGGAAGTTGGATCGGTCGTGTTGTTCAGACCGTTATATATTTTATTCAGGGCGTTCTTCAGATAGTCGTTGGCGGCAGAGACTGTCATACCGCTAAGGTTGACAGGACCGATCTTCTGAATGTTGATAGTACCTTCAGGAGAGATTTGCTGGCGGATCGTGTTCTGGCTCGCACCCCAGATATCAATGATGACTTCATCACCGGGACCGAGGCGGTAATTGGCAGGAGTGGCCAGATTGACACTGGGTTCAAATGTCAGGTTACGGGTATTGAAGATGTTACGTCCGAAGACCTGATCACCACGGGCAAGGTCCTGAGTGGTGGGATGGTCGTCCAGCATATCGGAAGTATTTTCCTTAGTCTCTTCACGCAGGCGGGATTCGTTGATGTCCGTACCCGTTGATTTCGAGGTATTTACATTGTTCTGCTGCTCGTATAGCTGCTTCACACGCATTGCCTGTTCTTTGGTTACACCTTTACGTGCAAGTTCGGAAGCAAGCTGCTTCTGTTCCTTACCTTGGCGGATACCGTCCTTTACATATTCCAGTACTTGTGAGTCACTCATGGACTGAGCCATAAGCGAGCCACTTCCCAGCATCAAACAAAAGAGTAGAATGCTAAAAAGTCTTTGTATTTTCATTGACAAATAAAAAAGTTTCAGTTGATTTCGCACAGCTCCTGCAGCTCGTGACAAACGGCAGATAACTGTTGCTTAAGAAGAGAAGGGGGAAGAACATCGAGAAGAGACAGAGAACGGGTCAAAACAGCCTGTTTTCTTTCTTCGTCTTCCGGATTGGCGTACATCGACACATTATATCCCTGAAGGATGGCCAAACACAGGGTAGCATCCTGCTCCGGTGTCTCCCCCCGTTGAGAATATAAATCGTTAATCTTTTCGTGGATTGATTGTTGTAATGCTGAAAGGTCATCGGCGTATACATACCCATTTTTATCACCGATGTGAAGTAAATGATCTGCCAGATTTTGCAGTTCATCAATATTTTCTTGTAGTAAAAAACTCACCATACCCCTTTTATTCACTTAATGCTTGTTTCACTTATTTAAACCCTTATTTTTCCAGCGGCTCTACACACCCTACTGGTATATCTACAAAAGCACATCCCAACATAGTAAGCCGGACTGCTACTTTCGATTTTCCATTTACTGTAACCAATTCTCCTTGAAGTCCGGATAATGGTCCTTTGATAACCTGAATCTTGGCCCCTGGTGACAAGGGAGACGTACTCATATTGATCGCCTCGTCCGAATAGTCTAGCATAAATTTAAAGCGGTGCATCTGTTCATCCGGAATGACAGCAGGAGTACTTTCTCCACGCAATACCATATATCGGCTGATAGAGCCCAATGTCAAAACTTCTTTCTGCTCATAAATATCGACATGGACAAATATCATCATCGGAAGAAGAACACGCTCGACTACCTTTCGACGATCACTCCATTGATGCACTTCTTGCTGAACAGGAAGGAAGTTTTCAATCCCCATTTTAGATAGTCGCTCACTCGTTTTCTTCTCATGAGAAATACGTACTAAAGCCACTAACCAACGTTTAGGGTGCGCTACGCTCCTGCCAGTCACATCTGCCGGCAGAACTTCTTGTATGCTTTTTTTGCTATAAATCATCTATTTTACCCCACACTTATTCGTCATACTTTAACAAACAGAAACGAATAACGGTGCAAAGATGACCATATTTACCAATATACGCAAATAAAAAACAATAATATTTTCGTTAAACGACCATAATAAGAGAGAAATATCTGCTTGTTTCATTTTCCACACTTATTATTATATCATTTACGAACAATGAAATATTCGATATTTTCATTAACCAGCTCCTAAAAAAGAATTAAAAGCCCCACCTCAAACAGAAGATTTTACCAGGAAAAGAAAAAAAGTAACTATTCTGAGAAAAAAAATAAAGAACAGATGCAGTATTCCATAAACTGCTGCATTTAACTTATAAACGGGACAAAAAAGAATCAAACCTATATATCATATTAAGACCTGAAACCTGAACTTGACAAGTGGGGAGAAATTAGAGAGAGAGAGTATTTTACAAACGTCCCCAAAAACGAGAACCCCTGCCGACTTCTACAGTCGGCAGGGGTTCATTTTTACTACTAAGGAGTCCGAAAAGAAAGTAAGACGTAATTCTTTCCGAGTGCCTCCGCTTATTTACAATATTTCTTTATAAGTTCATCCACATTCGGATCACCCAGTTCTTTCGCTTTATTGAAGTTTCCGCAAGCTTCGTCCGTCTTCTTCAACTGTATCTGACAAAGTCCCAACAGTCGGTATGCTTCCGCATACTTCGGCTCGTCTTTCAGAATTTCATTCAGTATCTTCATGGATTCTTCATAACGTCCTACACGCAAATTAACCACTGCATGCTCTGCCCGATAAGTCAGATCTTTGGGGCTCAATTCAATCGCTTTCACGATATCATCCAATGCACGCTGATATTGACGGGCTTTCAGTGCAGCCTGCTCACGATAGTAATAGAAAAGGTCATTGACCTGACCATTCACAGCATTATAATAGGCATCATAATCGAGCATTGCATTTCTTGCCTGATCATTGTTCATATACATCTGTGCACGTTCCAGCAGATAAGGAGCAAAGTTTGCTGTGACAGGCTGCGGACAACGAGCAATGCAACTATCCATCAATGCCAACACTTCTTTGGCATCTGCCTTCAGCAATTCTTTTGTCTTGGCGGCACTAAAGAATGAGGCTGCTGAAGCCAAATTGCTGGCATTCACCTTCTCATAAGCGGCCAAAGCGCCTGCATAGTCCTGCTGAGCAAAAAGTATATCTCCTTCCAACTGCGTATAAACGGGCAAAGGATCGATAGCCATCGCCTGACGGAGATTCTTCAGAGCCGTATCATACGTCCAGTCTTTATAAGTCGTTTCCGGTTTCGAGAGCTGATAACCGTATATCAGCTTGGCGATATTATAATACACATCATCCTTTTTAGCCGCCACCTTCAAGGCCTGATTAAAGTCGGCTACAGCCTTATCAAAATAAGACTGGTCATCCTTACCTTTCGCTACATAATAATTGGCACGGCGGATATATCCATCGGCACTAGCAGGGAACTGGCGAATGAAATCATCCATCAGCTTCTCATACTCCTCAGCCGACATCTGTGTGGAAGCCATAAACAGATACACCAATGCCTGATCCTCCGCTTCGGGTAATCCTTTCCGGATACCGATATTTTTCAGAGCAACGTCTCCCAAAGACAAAGCATTAATCTTCTGCGACATTGCAAAAGCTGCCCCTGCCGCATAACAAGTTGTTACCGTATCCGCACCTGAGGACTTCTGCGAAATACCGAACACCTGTCCTTCCGCATTCATCACCGGGCAACTCACCATCTTGTCTTTCATCTGCATACTCAAAGTATAGTAATGATATTCTCCGGCAATCTTCGATACATCCTTCACTTTACCCGAAACGCAGGCAATGCTCTTCTGTGTAGAATAAGGAAGCATCCATGCGTCAGCGCCTGCAGCCGGAGCAGTAGTCGCCACTACCAGTGACGGTACTTTCTTTTCGGTGATGGCCACACGGAACTTAATCACATCGTACATATCATTTGCTCCCAAAATCAGGCTGACCGGCATTTGCTTGCCTTCGGCTGTAATAACCACCGCACGCTCAGCCCCTTTGAAAAGACTGTAGTCGGACAGACCCAGTCCGTCTTCGGATACGAAAAATCCGTTTCCGGTATTCAGCATCTTGTCATTCTTGTCATAAGTCACTACTGAGAAAACAGCACGTTTCGCCTTCTCCACCCATTTCGGGGTTTGCGCCAGACCGCTCTGTACCAAGAGGAAAAGCGCTAAAGGTAAGATTAAAAGTTTCTTCATATCAGTCGTTGTTTCTTTGTTTCACAGCTTCATAAATCAAAATACCGGCAGCGACGGAAACATTCAGAGATTCGATGGTTCCCAGCATCGGTATCTTCACCCATTCGTCACAGAGGGCCAGGTGTTCGTATGATACACCGGTGTCTTCCGCTCCCATGATGATACACATCGGTCCCGTATAATCGGCTTTCGTATAATCATAATCTCCTTTCTCGGTAGCGGCAACGATACGGAAACCGCTGTCCTTGAGATACTGCAAGGTAGCACGCAGGTTCTGTTCGCGGCAGACAGGTAAAGTATGCAATGCGCCTGCGGAAGTCTTCATGGCATCGGCATTCACCGATACGCTGCCACGCGCAGGAATAATCACCGCATCTACCGCCGCACACTCGCAGGTACGGGCGATCGCACCAAAGTTACGCACATCCGTTATGCCATCCAGCATCACAAAAAACGGATTCTTGCCTTGCTCGAAAAAGAAAGGAACGAGGTCTTCCGTCTTCTGATAGGTCACAGAGGAAATGAAGGCAACCACACCCTGATGATTCTTCCGTGTGATGCGGTTGATACGTTCCACCGGCACACGCTGAACAGGAATCAGCAACCCTTTCAATGCTGCGAAAAGCTCCTTGGAAAGATCACTTTGAATGTCTTTCTTAACGAGGATCTTATCAATCTCTTTTCCAGCCTGAATGGCTTCTATGACGGCACGGACGCCGAAAATCATTTCACTTTTATCGGTCATTGTAATTTTGAATTATAATTTTTGAATTATGGATTATGAAGTACGGGCCAACAGGGCTTTCGCATTGCTGAGGGCGGCCTCGGTCAATGTGGCTCCGCTCAGCATATGAGCGATCTCCTCTACCCGTTCTTCATCGGTGAGACGGCGGATATGGCTGTTCGTTTCCGTATCGCTGTCTTCCTTATATACTTTATAATGAGCGCGCCCGCGAGCTGCGATCTGAGGCAGATGCGTGATACTGATCACCTGACGGTTGCGGTCACCCATTTCCTGCATCATATCCGCCATACGGTCGGCTATTTCACCGGAAACTCCGGTATCGATCTCATCAAATACAATCGTAGGCAGCTTCACCGCACCGGCGATCATCGCTTTGATAGAAAGCATCACACGCGCGATTTCACCTCCGGAAGCAACGGAAGATATGCTTTGCAACGTTCCGTTCTTGTTGGCGGAGAACAGGAAGTTGACAGTATCCTCTCCCTGTATGCCCGGTTCTTTCTTCAAGCCCATTTCCACTTGAAAACGGACGTTGGGCATACCCAGCGGAACCAGCCGTTCAGCCAGTTGTTTCTCCACTTCACGGGCAGCGGCCACACGGGCTTTTGTCAGCACGGCGGCTTGCTTCTTCACCCGTTCGTATTGGGCTTCCTTGCGGGCAGTCAGTTCGGCTATGCGGTCATCATAAGAGGTGATCTCGGACAACTTAGTGCGATATTGGTCTGCCAAAGCCATTAATTCTTCAAGCGTCTGCACCCGATGCTTCTGTTGCAGGGAGTAGATCAGATTCAGACGATCGTTCACTTCGTCCAGACGGGTAGGATTAAACTCAATGGATTCTCCCTGTGCTGAGACTTCCTGCGAAATATCTTTCAATTCGATGTAGGCACTTTCCATGCGATCGCTCAGTTCTCCGGCAGGCTGATATACCTTTTTCAAGTTATTCAGCGTATTCAGATTATCTTTCAGGAAAGAAAGCAGTCCGCCTTCGTCCGAGAAAAAAGACTGTTCGATGCGGTAAAGTCCCGCTTTGATCTCTTCGGCATGACTCAGAGTTTCCGCCTCCTGCTCCAGTTCGCTCTGCTCCCCTTCCACGAGATGAGCCTCCTCCAGTTGTTCCAACTGAAAACGAAGATAGTCCTCATCCGTCCGGCTTTGCTCGGCAAGTGCCGTCAGCTCGGACAGTTCACGGTCGAGCTGCCTCCATTCGTTATACAGTGAATGGTACTTCTCCAGCGCATCATCATTATGAGCCAGAATATCGAGCACATTCAACTGAAAACCTTCTTTATTGAGCAAGAGGTTCTGATGCTGCGAATGTACATCGATCAGCTGTTCGCCCAGTTCCTTCACCTGTGCCAGCGAAGCAGGCGTATCATTAATGAATGCACGGCTTTTGCCGGACGCCTGCACTTCGCGCCGCAGGATACATTCCTCGTCATCGTATTCCAGTTCGTTCTCTTCAAAAAACGGGCGCATACCGTAAGCCGAGATATCAAAACGTGCTTCGATAATACATTTAGAAGCTCCACGACGAATCGCTTTCACATCGGCACGCTGTCCGAGCAGCAGGCCGATGGCTCCCAGAATAATCGATTTTCCGGCCCCTGTCTCACCCGTGATGACTGAGAAGCCTGTTTCAAAACCGATATCCAGTTTTTCTATCAATGCGTAATTCTGAATATAAAGTGAACGTAACACCTTCTGTAAATTAAAAATTAAACCTTAAAAATTAAAGATCAGAGAGTCAAGACAGCAACCAGATGGTTGATGATGTCTTGCGCTACTTCCTGTTTGGGCTTCAGAGGATAATCCTCACGACCTTTGCGATCAATAATGCTAATCTTGTTTGTATCGTGACGGAAGCCGGCTCCCGCGTCATTCAGAGAATTGAGGACGATAAAGTCAAAGTTTTTACGTTCGAGCTTTCCTTCGGCATTCTGCTGTTCGTTATTTGTTTCGAGGGCAAAGCCCACTAACAGTTGATTGTCTTCTTTAATCTTTCCAAGACTTGCAGCAATGTCCTGCGTAGCCTGAAGATGCAAGGTCAGTTCTTCTTCCTTCTCCCGTTTGATCTTTTTGCCGGCTACCGTTTCCGGACGGAAATCGGCGACTGCCGCACAAAGAATCCCCACATCGGAAGTCGGGAAACAGGTTTGCGCTGCTTCATACATTTCCTGAGCAGATTCCACATCTATCCGGTGGATACGCGAATGCTGCGTTTTCAGTTGCACCGGTCCGGTGATCAATGTCACTTCTGCACCACGACGGGCACATTCTTCCGCCAAAGCAAATCCCATCTTACCGGAAGAGTAATTGCCGATAAAACGGACCGGATCGATCTTTTCGTAAGTCGGTCCGGCGGTTATCATAATTTTCCTTCCCTGGAGCTCGGCACTGGCAGAGAAAAATTCGTCCAGCACACGGATAATGTTTTCCGGCTCTTCCATACGCCCTTTACCGACCAAATGGCTCGCAAGTTCACCCGTTGCGGGCTCAATGATGCGGTTGCCATAAGAACGCAATATATCCAGATTCTTCTGCGTAGAAGGATGCGCATACATATCGAGATCCATAGCCGGTGCAATGAATACCGGAGCTTTGGCCGAAAGATAAGTGGTTATCAGCATATTGTCGGCTATCCCGTTCGCCATCTTTCCAATGGTAGAGGCAGTAGCGGGTGCGATCAGCATGGCATCCGCCCACAGCCCCAAGTCTACATGGCTGTTCCACGTACCGTCCCGTTGGGCAAAAAACTCGCTGATGACCGGCTTACTGGTCAAAGCCGAAAGAGTGATGGGAGTAATAAATTCTTTTCCCGCCGGAGTTATGACTACCTGCACTTCCGCTCCCTGCTTAATCAGTCCGCGGATAATGTAACAAGCCTTATAAGCAGCGATGCTACCGGTTATTCCAAGAATTATCTTTTTTCCTTTTAGCATTATTTTGTAATCAAATTACTCATTTCACGCAGACGGATTTTAGTCAGCACCGCCTTGGTATTCAACGTGAAATCACTGTTTAAAATCCAGCTGTAGTATCCGGGGTCTTTCTTCAGTACCTCGGCTACAGACATTCCTTTATATTTTCCGAAATTAAATACTTCCACACCGTTGTCATCATACACCATTCGTCCGGCAAAGTCCACATTCTTGCTGAAACTTGAATATTCTGCCAGGAAGGCGATATCATTCTGAAGTTCCGAATAGCGGTCGAGCTGTGCTTTCAGCACCTCGTAAGTGGCACGTGTATCGGCCTCGGCTGTATGAGCGTCTTCCAGATTCTTTTCGCAATAGAACTTATAGGCAGCCGAAAGGGTGCGTTGCTCCATCTTGTGGAAGATCACCTGTACATCGACAAACTTACGCTTCGTCATATCGATATCTACTCCGGCACGAAGAAATTCCTCTGCCAATACCGGAATATCGAAGCGGTTGGAGTTGAATCCTGCCAAATCGCAGCCTTCAATGTCGCGGGCCACATTCTTTGCCACTTCCTTGAAAGTCGGGCAGTCCACCACATCGGCGTCATAAATACCATGTACGGCAGAAGAGGCTTCAGGAATATGCATTTCGGGATTGATACGCATTGTTTTCGTTTCCTCATTCCCGTTAGGATATACTTTCAGATAGCAAATTTCAACGATCCGGTCTGTGTTGATATTGGTTCCCGTTGTCTCCAGATCGAAGAAAACAATCGGGTTTTTCAAATTTAATTTCATTTCTTTAATGGATAAATGATAATGGAAAATGGATAATGAAGAATGGAAAATAGAAAATGGATAACGTCCCGACTACTGACAGCGCAGCTCATTATCCATTATCCATTTTCCATTATCCATTAATTAATCGTTCAGCATCATCGGCATCAGCAGCATCAGCAAGTCTTCATTTTCTTCCTGTTCTACCGGCACAATGACTCCGGCACGCGACGGATCGGCAAGCTCGATTACCACTTCATCGGCTGAAATATTGTTCAGGATATCGATGAGGAAAGTAGACTTGAATCCGATGCTCATAGCGGCACCTGCATATTGGCAAACTTGTGTTTCTTCAGCAGAAGTAGAGAAATCGATGTCCTGTGCGGAAATCACAATCTGATTTTCCTGCATACGCAGTTTTATCAAGCTACTTGCCTGCGAAGAGAAGATAGACACACGGCGCAAAGCTCCGATCAGTTGCTGACGGTCTACAGTCACTTTATGAGGGTTGTTCTGCGGAATTACCGAGTTGTAGTTCGGATAGCGTCCTTCGATCAGACGGCAGACCATGCGGTAGCTTTCCAGCATAAACACAGCGTTGCGTTCGTCAAATTCGATGGTCACTGTTCCCTGTTCCTTCGGAAGCAGGTTTTTCAGCAATGTAGCGGGCTTCTTCGGAAGGATGAACGCGGCACGTTCGTTTCCTTTGGCAGCCAGCGTTTTGCAACGTACCAGCTTATGACCATCCGATGCCACCATAGTGATGTCTTCTGTTGTAATATCGAAATATATACCGTTCATTACCGGACGAAGCTCGTCGTCGGCAGTTGCAAATACCGAACGGTTGATGCCACCCAGCAGCACTCCAGCTTCCATTTCCACGCGGACGGCACTTTCGCCCAACGCAGCCGACTGCGGAAATTCGTCAGCATTCTGTCCCATCAGACTATACTTTCCGTTCTGATACTGCACTGTGATTTCATAATTGTCCGTGTTGATGTCAAATGTCAACGGTTGTTCCGGAATTTCTTTCAGTGCATCAAGCAATGTTTTCGCTACTACGGCAAAACGCCCGTTTGTATCGCTTTCATTTACCTCAACGGTTGTCACCATAGTCGTTTCACTGTCAGAAACAGTCACAGACAATGTTCCGTCTTCCAATTCGAAGAGAAAACAATCGAGAATAGGCAGCGCATTCTTAGAGTTAATTACACGACTGATAGCCTGTAAATGGCTGGAAAGAGCAGTACTTGAAACGATAAATTTCATATATTTTCGAGTATTTAAGTTTTGAATTATATATCGCACAAAGTTACGAAAAAAGATTCGTGCTGCCCAAGAAAACGAAAGAAAAAACAAGCATTGTGTGAGGGATATTCCTAAAAAATTGTAACTTCGCCGCAGAATTTAAAATTATCGCAATGGAATTTACAGGAAAAATCATCGCTATCCTCCCTCCGAGAGGTGGAGTTTCAAAGACTAGCGGCAACGAGTGGAAATCACAAGAGTTCGTAATCGAAAACCATGACCAATATCCGCGCAAAATGTGTTTCGACGTGTTTGGTGCCGACAAAATCGAACAGTTCAACATTCAGATGGGCGAAGAACTGACCGTATCATTCGACGTTGACGCCCGTCAATGGAACGACCGTTGGTTCAACAGTATCCGTGCATGGAAAGTTGAACGTGTAAGCGCAGGTGCTCCTATGGCCCCGGGTGCTCCCGTTCCTCCTCCGGCTCCGTCTGCTACTCCGGATTTCACTATGGGTGACGCAAAAGACGATCTGCCGTTCTAAGAATTAAAACAATCTGCATAAAAAACTCCCGATGGAATTATTTCTGTCGGGAGTTTTTTTTATAGCTGTACCCTGCGATAACCGGGCACCGGGCTGAAGTGAATTACCTCCGAGCTAAGGCAGATTCAGCAGCGAGCTGAAAAGGACTGAGCAGCGAGCTGAAAGACATTGATCACCGAGGCGAAAGAAATTGAGCAGCGAGCTGAAAAGAACTCATCTCCGGGGGCAACTTTCCGCATCTATGAATTCCCCCAAAGACATCTTCCGGAATGGAATAAAAAGTGAATCGGCGGCTGCAATATTCTCTTTCGTTTTTCTTATTAATTCTATTTCTTTAGAATAGAATTATATACTCTTCTCTACTCTACTGGTTTCCATTTGGTTTTCGCGCCCTGCCAGAAGGCGTTTCAGAGCTTTTAGTTTTGCAATTTAAGCGATGTTTTTCCCTTTGTTTTTTTACCTGTTTTTATCCGTTTTCCGACAACTGATTTATTCCGTTTTCAGCAGTCGTTTCATCCGGTTTCAAGTAGTTGTTCCACCTGTTTTTTTCCATCGAATTCTATTCGGATTTATACTTCAAAACAATGTTGGGATAGACCACCCCGTCCGCACAAGTGAACTGTGCAAAAAGAATGAAATTACGGAAAAATTCGGAGTTACGGAGAAAGAATTCCGGTACATAGCGAACCTGATGTCCGGACTGTTCGAGCACGTGTCCAAAGTCCGCCATCAACATGAAATGATACGAATCGGACAGTCCGTCCGTCCCCGCCCGGTAAGCCAAAGCGCCGTCGAGCACTTCACCATTATCCAACTGGCGGATATATCGTGACAAACTATCTTCATCGGGAGCAAGCAGCAAACGCCCGCCATAAAATGTGGCATAAATATGCAAGGAGGGCTCTACAAAACTGGTTAGTTGCGCAAACAACGTTGTTTGAGGCAGCCTGTACACAGGATACGCCTTAGCGGGAGTATAACAAAAAGTTATACGTGATTTTCGACCAGTTCCTTCCTCTGCCGGAGCCGTATTCACCAAGGAGCGCAACATCCTTTCCGCTTCGGTCACATCCATCACCGAGAGGCTTAAAACAGCCGCAGGCCCCATCAGCGAGTCTTCGCGCTGGAAAAGGCAAGCGACCAAATCCTGTCCGGTATTTTCAGCCAGATAGCGTGACAGCTCTCTGTCCCTGTTCATCACTTCGCCGGTTCTGCCCGTCGTCGCATAGTCCTGCATACCGCCATAAGAGAGCAAGGACGACCAGTCCGTAATGCCCTGTTTACTGAAATAGAAAGCGGTAGAAGGCAATGTTTCACCCGGAAATCCTTTGACTGATTCCTGGCGACGGATTACATTTATAAACGTGAAACAAGTATCAACATTATGACTGATTCCGGAGAAGTAGATAAAATCATCCTTCAGCTTCATATCAAATTCCGTCCATCCCATCATTCCCGCCAGGCGAGTATAAACAGTAGCGATGGCAGTGCTTTTCTTTGGCGCACGCACTTCCCGGAAGGCAGGATCGGCAGCCAGCGACTTGCCGGTTTTACGGATATCGATCACTTCCTCTATCAGCTTTTTCTGACAACTCAGCACCAGAAAATCTTCCGTCAGATAGCAGGCGAGAAAATCACCGTCCGCCATCGGATAGATAATGATATCTTCTCCTTTATAATCGAATGTTTTCGGAGGATAGCCCGACGAAACGTATTTCTGCACAAAACGGTCGATCAGCGCACGGTCTCCATTCCCCAACCGACAGTAAAGCACCTGATTACGATCATTGTCCGGCTCATGGAAACTGATCAGCATCTGATTCATTTGCCGGCTCAGACCGTGAGGAGCATCTTCGAGAAGAGAATAAAGGTATTGTTTCAGATAAGAAAAGAGCTTGGATACATAAAGATACTGATGATTTCTGCTGCAAGTAAGCTCATCTACTTCCATTACAAATTCAGCCACATCTTCTGTCACAAATACGGCCGAAGCGGCGGATGGAACCAGTGTATAAAGGTCGAAATCTTTTTGATCTTCGGCGGCGGATAACCTAAAAAAAGAGTACAAAGCAAAACCTGAGCACAAAAGTACAACAGAAGAAGTGATTGCTATTTTCACTATCGTACGAAGTTTCATAATATTTGCTGTTTATCGGCTAGGGGCAAAAATAATAAATTCTACAAAGAAAACAAAACTTTTGCTAAAAAAATCACCAATAATCAGAAAATGATTTCCATTCCGTCGTATGTAAGGTGAATATTTTCAGGAAGCTCCTTCTCTACCTTCTCGTGCAGCCCCATATCATGACTCATGTGGATGAAGTATGTCTCCTTTGCCCGAATACGTTCTGCCGCCTTCAATGCCTCCTCCAGATTCTGGTGGGTGGGATGAGGAGCGATGCGAAGCGCATTCATTATCAGAACATCTATCCCTTCCAATTGTTCATACGATTCTTCGGGCATGGTCAGCATATCCGTGATGTACCCCAGCCTGCCGATACGGTAGCCCAGAATCGGCAGCCGACCGTGCATCACCCGCAAAGGCAGCACTTCCGTATGATGGATGGGAAAGGCGCGTCCGACCTCAATTTCCTGCAAGGGAATATCAGGTACACCGGGATAACGGTGATCGACAAAACAATAAGGCATCCGCGAACGCAATCCGCGTGCCACATATTCTTCGGCATAGATAGGAACCGCCCCGAAACGACAGAACGGACGCAAATCATCCAGCCCGCCCACATGATCATAATGTTCGTGCGTAATGAGCACACCGTCTATCTTCTCAAAAGGAAGATGCAACACCTGCGCCCGAAAATCGGGTCCGCAGTCTATAAGTATCCGCGCATCTTCCGTCTCAACGATCGCAGACGCACGCAGACGATTATCTTTCGGATCGGCAGAGGTGCAGACCGGACAGGTACATCCAATCTGAGGAACTCCCGTCGATGTTCCGCTTCCAAGTATTCTTATTTTCATTTCCCAACCAAATTTACTTCCGGATGAATGTCTATGCCGAATTTCGCACGAACAGAAGCCCGCACTGCATCCGAAAGCGCAAGGATGTCGCTGCCTTTCGCTCCGCCCCGATTGACGAGCACCAATGCCTGCTTGTCGTGCACTGCCGCCGGACCTAACGATTTCCCCTTCCAGCCGCACTGGTCGATCATCCATCCTGCCGGAATCTTCACTCGTCCGTCATTCAGTTCGTAGAAAGGGATTCGGGGAAATTCCTGCTGCAAGGCTTCCAGTTTTTCGCGCGGAACGATGGGATTCATAAAGAAACTGCCGGCATTTCCCATCACTTTCGGGTCGGGCAATTTGCTTTCACGGATATCAATAATCACTTTCCGGAGTATCGGCAAGGTCAGTTCGGGATACTTTTCGAGCTCCTGACGGATGGTGCCGTAATCTAATGTATAATGTTCTTCCTTGCTGAGCCGGAAGCAGACATAGGTCACAAATACGGATTTATTCTCCGGGCGTTTGAAAATGCTGTCGCGGTAGGCATAGCCACATTCATCTACAGCATAAACACGCTCCTCACCGTGAATGTTCATTGTTTCGACAGAGGTGATCAGGTCTTTCACTTCCACACCATAGGCACCGATATTCTGCACGGCACTCGCTCCCACTTCACCGGGAATAAGGGAGAGATTTTCCGTTCCATACCAGCCATGCTCTACGCAATAGCCTACAAAGTCATCCCAGACCACGCCTGCTCCTACCCGTACGGCTACACTCCGTTCGTCCTCTTCCGTCACCTCGATCCCTTCGATGCGGGAATGTAAAACCAGCCCTTCATAGTCTTTGACAAAAAGCAGGTTGCTTCCGCCGCCTATATGCAAAAAAGGTGTCGTAAGGGCACCTTGAGCTATCAATGTCTTCAGTTCTTCTACCGAAGCATATTCCTGAAACCGTTCGGCATAGACATCAATGCCGAACGTATTGTGTGATAAAAGAGAATACATATCTTCCGTTTTTTCGTTGCTAAATACTGGTATCTTCAAACTTATACAGTTGCCATTCGCCTGCTTTCCGCCTGAAATATAGAATATTAGAGAAGCCGTTTCCGATTCCCTTCAAGGCGAGAATCTTTGTCGGCGAGTTATCATCATTCCGCTGTCCGTAATTGATATTCGAAAGGCGGTCTGTAGGCAATGCCGGTTTGAAAGCAAACCACTGGTTCAAATCAAGAGAGGTCTCCAGGATAGAGAAGTCATCGTCCGGATCTGAGGTGACAAAAGCCAGAGGCTCCTGCACACGCTGACTTTGAAAAAGGCTGTCGGCAGCAAAATGACTGAAGAACTCCACAAAGTCTTCATTTTCATTCCGCTCTACAGGACGCAGATTGATAGCCTCCAGTATCCATGCCCCTTTGATACGCTCAAAATAATACTTTTTCACCATTCGGGTTTTCACGAATATCCATTCCACCTGAACGGAGGTCAGTGAGGTATCCCCTACTAAATCCATGTCTTCTTCTTTATCAAACAGGAGCGTATAATAATGCTGTTTGGTAAATAAGTCATCATGCTTCCAGTTGCGCTCTTCAATATTGGTTTTCTCGTCTCCCTTGTAATAGGGCAACGGAAACTTGACACGCTGACGCTGCAAGGCATCATCGGAAGCAAAATTATAGATAAAATCGTCGAAAGATTCGTCCGCTTCTGTCGGTTTAGGTTCTTCCGGCAATTCCTCCTGGCGGACCGAATCGGCTCTGTGCCGGATAGAGTCCACCTCTTGAGTGATAGATGCAAAGGGGTCGATGTTCGTTTTCTTGTTTCCACAGGAACCAAGGATACTGAGCACCAGAACCCCCGCAATTAGTTTTTTCATTTTTTCAGTTTCTCTCTTAGCTTTTCAAGCATATCCACCGTCATGCTTTCCAGGTTGTAAGCCGGCTTCCACCCCCACTCCTCGCGGGCACAAGTGTCGTCCAGGCTATCGGGCCAGCTGTCGGCTATGCGTTGTTTCAAAGGATCTACATCATAGATCATCTCAAACGCGGGCACATGCTTCTTGATGGCATGAAAAATCGTCTCAGGGTCGAAACTCATAGAGGCGATATTGAAAGCGTTGCGGTGTATCAGCTTGGTCGGATCTGCCTCCATCAGCATGATTGCTGCGTTCAGCGCGTCCGGCATATACATCATATCCATTAAAGTGCCTTCTTTGATAGGGCACACAAATTTTTCTCCTTTCACTGCCGAATAATAAATATCTACAGCATAATCGGTGGTTCCTCCTCCCGGAGGGGTTACATTCGAAATGATGCCCGGAAAACGGACAGCACGAGTGTCAACACCGTATTTGTTAAAATAGTAGTCACTCAGCAACTCTGTCGTTACCTTAGTGACTCCATACATGGTACGAGGACGCTGGATGGTATCCTGTGGTGTCTGTGTATGAGGCGTGCTTGCACCGAACGATCCGATAGAACTGGGGGTAAATACCGCACATCCCTGCTCACGCGCCACTTCCAAAACATTCCACAATCCGTCAATACCAATTTTCCAAGCTAGCTTTGGCTTGGACTCGGCTACCACCGAAAGCAGTGCAGCCAAATTATATATGGTATCAATGTGGTATTCCTTCACCACCGATTCAATCATTTCACCATTCGTTACATCGACAACGGCCGACGGTCCCGACTCCTTTAATTCTCCTTTGGGCTCTGCACCCTGGATGTAACCTGCCACTACGTTTGTGTTTCCATAACGCCTGCGTAACTCCATCGTCAACTCGGATCCTATTTGTCCGGTGGCTCCAATAATCAAAATGTGTTTCATTTTTCCTTTTAAATAAAAGTGTTAAGCTAAATAGTGCGCAAAGTAAGCACTTTTTTTTCAGATTTAAATCAAAAAGATATTGTTTATTCCAAGAAAAATCGTGTCCTTTGCACCATTAACTTAATCACTCAAACATTATGTACGGTAAAATGAAAGAACACCTCAGCCAGACACTGGCTGAAATTAAGGAAGCCGGACTTTATAAAGAAGAACGACTGATCGAAAGTGCGCAGCAAGCTGCCATCACTGTAAAAGGAAAAGAAGTGCTGAATTTCTGCGCCAACAACTATCTGGGACTGTCTAATCACCCCCGTCTGATTAAAGCCTCCCAAGAAATGATGGACCGCCGTGGATTTGGTATGTCATCTGTCCGCTTCATCTGCGGAACGCAAGATATACATAAGGAACTGGAAGCTGCCATCTCGGATTATTTCCAGACAGAAGACACCATTCTGTATGCAGCCTGTTTCGACGCCAACGGAGGTGTGTTCGAACCGCTTTTCAGCGAAGAGGACGCTATCATCTCGGACTCTCTGAACCATGCTTCCATCATCGACGGCGTACGTCTTTGTAAAGCGAAACGCTATCGCTATGCCAACGCGGATATGAAGGATCTGGAAAGATGTCTGCAAGAAGCTCAGGCACAACGGTTCCGTATCGTTGTTACCGACGGCGTATTCTCTATGGACGGCAATGTAGCGCCTATGGATCAGATCTGTGACCTGGCCGAAAAGTATGATGCGCTCGTAATGGTGGACGAATCGCACTCCGCCGGTGTGGTTGGCGCCACGGGCCACGGTGTCAGCGAGCTGTACAAGACGCACGGACGCGTAGACATCTATACAGGAACACTGGGCAAGGCTTTCGGAGGCGCATTGGGAGGATTTACCACCGGCCGCAAAGAGATCATCGACTTACTGCGTCAGCGCAGCCGCCCTTATCTGTTCTCCAACTCGTTGGCTCCGGGTATCATCGGCGCAAGTCTCGAAGTATTCAAGATGCTGAAAGAAAGCAATGCACTGCATGACAAGCTGGTAGAAAATGTAAACTACTTCCGCGACCAGATGACGGCTGCCGGATTTGACATCAAACCGACACAAAGCGCCATCTGCGCCGTTATGTTGTACGATGCCAAACTGTCTCAGATTTATGCCGCACGTATGCAGGAAGAAGGCATTTATGTGACGGGCTTCTATTATCCGGTCGTTCCGAAGGAACAGGCACGTATCCGTGTACAAATCTCTGCCGGACACGAGAAAGCACACCTCGACAAATGTATCGCTGCTTTCATTAAGGTTGGCAAAGAATTGGGAGTGCTGAAATAAGTATTAAGTAATAAGTATTAGGTATTACCGTAGCTGCCGATAGCTTTATCTGCATAGCATAATACCTAATACTTAATACCTAATACTTGATACTTAATATCTATTACTTATTTTTCAAGATGGAAGAACTTACGCTCACTACTCCTGCTTTGCTTTTTTCAGCTGTTTCGCTGATTTTGCTGGCTTATACCAATCGTTTTTTATCGTATGCGCAGCTGGTGCGACAGTTGCGGGACCGCTATATGGAAAATCCTACGGATATCACGGTAGCGCAAATCGAGAATTTGAGGAAACGGTTGAATCTGACACGCACGATGCAGGGACTGGGGATAGCAAGCCTCTTTTTCTGTGTAGTCAGTATGTTTCTTATTTATATCGGACTGCAGTTGCTATCGGTTTATGTATTCGGACTGGCTTTGGTGCTGTTGATTGCTTCTTTAGGAGTATCTTTTCGTGAAATACAGATTTCTACCCGTTCGCTGGAGATTTATCTGGGGGCGATGGAGAAAGGGAAAAAGAAATAGCTCTGCCATTTACGGAGAGCTATGCTTTTTATAGTTAGTTATACCTTTCTATATGCTTTGTTTCAGACTATATTTTATGATAGATGATCCGGCAAGGAAGAATGACTGTGAAACAGCTTCCCTTGCCTGCTTCTGATTTAAGGGTGATTTTCCCACCCAGCTTTTCCACAATCACTTTACAAATGGACAGTCCCAGTCCGGCTCCTTGTGAGAACTCATTCTGCTTATAGAAGCGGCTGAAAATCATTTGCTGTTCTTCGCGGGGAATGCCTCTGCCGGTGTCTTCCACATAGATATGCACTGCCTCTTCTTCCGACACATAGTAGTAGCCTATCCTGATAGATCCGCTTTCAGTAAACTTGGTCGCATTATTCAGGAAATTGGTAAGAACCTGTATCAGACGTTCTCTGTCAACATCAATTTCCAAAGATATTTCTTCTTCCTCTTTCTGAAAATCCAGACGGGGTGTAATCAGTACCTGATGAGTCATATAGACATCATCAACCAAGTCCTTCACTACACATTTTTTATAGCAGAAAGACATATAGCCGGATTCGATACGGGAGAGTTCCAGAATGTCATTGACCAGTTTGAGCAGTAAATCGCTATTCTTGTTGATGGTGTCGATATACTCCTGTTTGTCATCCGAAGTCAATTCTTCGTCGGTAGCCAGGATATTGGAAAAACCGACGATGGAGTTGAGCGGTGTACGTATTTCGTGGCTCATATTTGCCAGGAAGGACTGTTTCAGTTCTGCTTTTTCCGCCAGCAAGCGGGCGGCGTCCAGTTCTTCTTCCCGGTCCTTCATCTCCTGTATGTTGAGCAGAAGTCCGGCAGTCTTGTATCCTCCTCCTTCCAGCAGATTGGTGGTATAGCGAAATTCCCACCACTGATATCCTTCTCCGTTAAAATCGCAACGGAGCTGAACGATCTTTTTATTCGCTTCTTTCAGGTGCTTCCAGCTAAGCTGGACATTGTGCCAATGATCAGGATGGACAAAGTTCACAAGCTCAGTAAAAGGAAGTTTTCGGGAAGGCATACCGAATGACCGCCAGAAAGCATCTTCAAATATGAAAAAGTTGTCTTGCAGTTTCCAGGCATAGGTGGTTCCGCCTTCAATGGCCAAAGCCAATGTTTCCTTTTCATCAGCCAATGCGTACAGTGCCTGCTTTTTTCTTTTCTGCTCACGAAGATAGAGCCACAGCAGACAGGCGACAATGGTGATAAATAAGATGCTTGATGTCACAATAGAAGCCACATAAAGATACGGATATTTCTTGCTGAAAGGGATATTGACGATCGTATAATCGGTCGGGATACCTTCCTTTTTGATCCCTAACTGCTTCATCACATTCCAGTCAATCAGATATTCTTTCTTGCTCTCAACGATCGGTATATCCGCAGGAGAAGTACCGTGCAAGATACGCACAGCAGCTTCCACCTCCTCCTCTACCTGTACAGGCAGCGAAGTGATATACCCTCCGAGCAACTTCTCACCATATCCGAAAGCCTCATTGATGACCGTCATACTCGGACTGACACAGATTGCCCCGATATTGATGGTAGTAAAATCCCGCTTCAGCTGCATATAGCATTGTCCGCGATAATTCTTATTCAAGAGCCACATCAATCGGGCTTCGGACTGATCACTGGCAATGCGCACAGGGATGGATAGAAAACGGATGTATCCTTCTTCTCTCACCAATCGAAACTGCTCGTCGGACGAAAGTCCGAGAGAGTCTATAAAACCTGTCACCTTGTCATTTCTCAACTGTTTCCTGGCATCCGCCCTTATCTGCATATCCAGATAAGTAGAATCAAGAATGGTAAACAGATTGACTTTATCGCCAAAAAGCCTCTTAGCCATTCCCACATTTCTGCTATAATTTATTCTATCATGAAAGCCCGTCGCATTGGGATATTGTTTGATCAATGCCCAATTCGGATAATTGACACCCGCAAAAACGACCGGGACTTCTTTGACCAAAGAGGCACCACACTTTAAAAGGGAATATGTAGCCTGGTCTTCATTCACCAGAATCACTTCCGGACGCCAGTCTCCCGATACCGAATCAAGGAAATGCTTCATTCTTTCCAGCTCCGGTTTTTCTCTGAAAGATTCACAATCCAGATAAATCGTCCGTATATCCGCCTTGATTCCTTTCTTTCTGAATTGGTTTGCTATCAGATGATTAAAATCGGGATAAGCTACATAAGTTTCCTCATAAGAGTGAACGACCAATATACGCCGCTCTTTGGAAGAAGTACAACCGGACAGTACTGAAATTAAATAGATCAGCAAAGGGAACAGGATGATTATTTTTCTATATCTGTTATTCATCTGAAGTTTATCCTTTTAATTAAAAATATAACGGATACCAAATTGCAGCTGCCAACAATTGGCAGAGGAACGAACAGGAGCAAAACTACGGTAAGGCAATATCGTCTCTCCGTCTTCTGTCAATGTCCCCATTGTATATATCGGTTCATTCTTCTCGTTCAAGCCCTTGTATTGCAACGGTTTGTTGATCGTAGCACCTTTCGCCACTCCCCAGGCATCATTCAGTAAATTTCCTATATTCATTACGTCCATACTCAATTGAAGGGTGTTCGTGGTCTTTCCCGCCTTCACCTTAAAGTCCTGCACCACACGCAGGTCTAAACGGTGGTACCAGAGCTGAAAAGCTCCGTTTGTTTCCGCATAGTTGCCTTTGCGTTTTCTCAGATACGGGTCTTGTTCCACGTAAGCCCAGAAGGCCTCTCTCTGCTCGGCAGCTGAAAATAATACGGTTCCGTCCGTTTTCTTCAAGTCGGTGAAATTTAGTTCATCACGGGTAGCGGGTATATACATCAGGTCGTATTGAGAGCCGTCATTATTCAGGTCTCCGTCAATCAGATAGGTATATGAGCCGTTACGCTGTCCGGTATAAAACAGGGAGATGCTTGTGGCAAAGTTCCGGGCATACTCGATGGTGTAGGACGCGGATGCAATGACACGGTGGGGAGAGTCCAGATAAGAAGCGTTGTGCATGGTCAGATAGTTAGCTCCCTGCACGGAAGGCTCCTGTTGCCAGGCGTTTTCGATCTGGTTGCTCGCATTATTTGAAAGCGTTCGTGAACGGGTATAGGTATAGGATGCCATCAGATTCAAATTTCTGACCGGTTCCATATTCAGCGTGGCGTTGAGCGTATAGCTATGCCCTTTGCTTGTATTGGTCATCAACATGGCACGTGTTATATCTTCGTTGATGCGGTTGTCCTTATTGCCCGGATAGATATAGCGATTGTCAGCACCGGACAAGCGGGACATCCCGGAATTATCCAGAGCAATCATATTCACGTTCTGCTGCAAAAGAGCATTGATATCTTTAATATACATAGCCTCCAACGTCAGGTCCGACCGGAAAGGCAATGGCAAACGATAGTCCAGTGCCAGAGAAGTGGTCCAGACCTGGGGAGTCTTAAAGTTGCGGTCAATCGTTATGATCTCATTCACCGCTCCCGGCTCTGTCGGAAAACAATCCGTAAACCGGGGGGCAACCTCCGACAATATCTGCTGAGGATTACGGATACCGCCTGCCAGCGCGGCTAACAGTTCTTTTTCACGAGGATCATTGGTATTCTGAAGCACTGAAACAGTTGTTTTCAGCATACCGCTCCCTTCCTGCATCTTCGAAAGGAAAATTAAGGGGAAACGTCCGGTGAAGATGCCTGTTCCTCCACGAAGTTTCAGTGTCTGATCGCCTGAGATATCGTAATTGAAGCCAATACGCGGTGAAAACAGCGGAGTCGCCTCAGGCCAGTAAGCCGTGCTCAGCTTCATGCCATTAAATTCGTAAGAGGCTATGGAAGGGTTCTCATATCGCTTGTTGACATAAAGCGGAATATCCATGCGGATGCCATAAAGCAGCTTCAGCCGTTCATTCACATTATATTGATCTTGTGCATACAGCGAGAACTGGTCATAATGAACGGAAGCCAGTGCTTCATCGTCTCCCGTTAAAGAATAACAGAGGGCAAAAGCGATGGGAGCCGCCTTATTCACAAAGTCCTCGTAGCTATTGTAACGGTAATATCCCGCCCCGTAGCGCATATAACAATTGGAGACGTTCTGCGATTCAAAACTTGCCCCTAGCGTCAGACTATGATTCCCCCAATGAACGGAAAGGTTGTCCGTGATACTCCATACCCTTTCCCTGATTCCGTTTCTCCACGCATGCTGCTCATATCCTGCATTCATAAATGCACGGTTCGTCCCTGTTTCATCGGGTTTCATGATATCGACCGTAGGAAAATCGCCTTTGCATTCTCTTTTGTTCCCATCATTGAAAGTTAAACTCGCCAAAAGCTGATTGGTGACGACAGAACTGAAACGGCTGTTCAATTCTGCGGTGAGTGAACTTACATTATCCAGCTGCTGCCAAGTGGAGTTGCGGAAGGACATCGAATAGCGGCTGACCGGTCCGCCATTGATGTTCAATGCCGTCCCCACCAGGTTATTGTCTTTTTTCTGTCCGGTATAGTTGTAGCGGAACATAAGCCGGTGTTTGTCCGTAATGTTCCAATCCAGACGTGCCATGGCCCGATACACATCCGTTCGTCCGGCAAAGTCTGTCCACGAACCGGTATCATACCCATACATACTCTTCAAATCCTGTGAGAAGCGGCTCATGTCTTCCGCTGTCACGCGTGAAATCAGATTCTGGGTATCTTCCATTCCGTCATCGGACAGTTTCCATTTATGGATAGGCTGCGGACTATATTCATATTCTCCATTCACAAAGAAGAACAGTTTGTTCTTGATAATCGGTCCGCCGAAAGTAAATCCATATACATTGCGGCGCTCTTCTTCCCTGTCCCCCAAATCAAAGCCATCAACTTTGTTGCCACGTAAAAACTCATTCTTCGTGTACATATAGGCAGAGCCACGAAACTGATTTGTTCCGCTCTTGGTCACCGCATTTACCGACCCTCCGACAAAATTACTCTGACGTATATCAAAAGGAGCGATACTTACTTGTATTTCTTCCAGCGCATCAATTGAAATCGGGTTTCCGCCTCCGGGCAAAACCGCACCATCCAATCCCGTGCTGTAGTTAAAGTTAGCTCCGTCAATCGTATAGTTGTTCATGCGTTGATCACGACCTCCGAAACCGGTTCTGGTTGCATAAGGGGACATCTTGGTGATAGCTGTCAGACTACGGGAGATATTAGGAAAACGAGAAATATCCTTTGATGTGATATGGGTAGAGGCTCCGGTCTTTTCACCGGCAAATTTGGAAGCTGTACCCAAAACGACTACTTCATCCAGTTCGGCAGATTCTTTCAGTTTGGCGTCGCAAATATAGGTTTCCGCCAGTTTCAGAGTGATATTAGTATAAATAGCGGTTCGATAACCGACATAGGAAAATTCAATCCGATACGGACCGCCGGTGCGCATACCTTCCAAATGGTAAGTTCCCTGCATATTAGTCACTGTACCATAACGCGTACCGGAAGGTTCATGTATTGCAACTACAGTGGTACCCGGCAACGGTTCGTTTTGTTCGTCTTCAACTCTTCCGCTCATTGAGGAAGTAGTTGCTTGTCCAAAAGATGCTGCTGCAAAACAGCTTAACATCATCAGGAGCCATAAATATCTGTTCATATACTCCAAATTAGACTATAGCATATGAATGGCTCCTTGTGCTCTGAATCATTCATTGCAGTGGGCAAAGATAACAGATTTTTAAATATGAGCAAAGTAAGTTAAAAAAAAGAAGCTGTCTGAATATACATCCAAACAGCTTCTCCTCTATATTTTTCTATTTTTCAGATCATTATCAGCGTTGTCCCAGTTGTGAATCAACAAAGAAAATACCTGTATCACCGGCTTTCTTGATCTTATCCACAATTCCCTGTGCAGTAGCTTCTTCTTCTACTTGTTCGCGAACAAATCCCCACAAGAAATCCTGAGTAGCTTTATCCTTTTCAGCAGCAGCAACGTCCACCAGCTTGTCTACCAATGCAGATACATGGCATTCGTGTTTGTAAACGTGTTCAAACACTTCCAGTGGAGTACCCCAGCCATTAGGAACCACATCAATCTTGTCAACTGTAGCAGTTCCGCCACGTTTGATGATATAATCGGCCATCGCATAAGCATGTCCCATTTCTTCCTGAGATTGTTTCTTCATCCAATGTGCAAAGCCACTGAAACCTTCTTTCTCAAAGTAGAAAGACATTGCCAAATACAGGTTAGAAGACCACATTTCAGCCGTGATCTGCTCATTGATTGCTTTCTGTAATTTTTCTGAAATCATAATCGTATATTTTTATTAAGTTGTTAATGTAGTTTTCTTTTGAACTCATTACAAAAATAACAAGATTTCAGTTAAAATTGTTCCAAACTCCCCGTATTTTTAAACTACATTCACATTTTATTTACACCAGCTCGTCTGAAGTGTATCCTTTCGGCAGTTCACGGCAGTTGTATCCGGATGCCATAATCTCACCGTAAGCACCTGCAGAACGAAGTGCAATCAAGTCTCCCCGCTTCACTTTGTTCAAGTCAATCGCTTTACCGAAAACGTCTGATGATTCACAGATCGGGCCTACTACGTCATAAGCCTCTACGGGTTCTTCCGAAGTAATGTTTTCCATCTTGTGGTAAGCCTGATACAAAGCCGGACGAATCAGGTCTGTCATACCTGCATCGAGGATGGCAAATTTCTTCTTTGTTCCCTGCTTTACATACAGCACTTTGGATATCAGAGAGCCGCACTGTCCTACCACCGCACGTCCAAGTTCGAAGTGCAATGTCTGATAAGGACGTAGTTTCAGCTGTCCGGCATAGGTAGCAAAGTAGCTTTTGAAGTCCGGAACGGACTGGCGGTTCGGATGACCGTAGTCAATGCCCAGACCTCCACCTACATTGATATGTTCTACCAGGATGCGGCGTGCTTCGAGCTTATCCTGCAATTCATTCACCCGATTACAGAGAGCGATGAAATCACCCATATCCAATATCTGCGAACCGATATGAAAATGCAGACCGATGAATTTCACATTCTTCATTTCCAAAGCTACATCGATCACCTTATCCATATCCTGCATACTGATACCGAATTTGTTTTCAGCCAGACCGGTGGTGATATTGGCGTGCGTATGCGCCCCGACATCCGGATTGATACGGAAAGCGACATTAGCGATCTTATTTTGAGCAGCAGCCAGTTCGTTGATGACTTCCAGTTCGGGGATAGACTCTACATTGAAACAGAAGATGCCATATTCCAGTCCGAGGTTGATCTCCCAGTCCGCTTTGCCGACTCCGGCAAAAACGATTTTATTGGCAGGGAATCCGGCACGGACAGCGGCACGGATTTCTCCGCCGCTCACACAGTCTGCTCCCATTCCGCTTTCACGGATAATAGTAAGTACCTTCGGATTGGCATTCGCCTTCACGGCATAATGTACGGAATAGCTAGGATATTTGGCAACCTCTTGGTTAATAGCCGACAATGTATCACGCAGCACTTTCGTATCATAATAATAGAAAGGTGTCTGCAAAGTACGGAATTTATCGATTGGAAATATTCCTTTCATAATTCAAGAAACTTGTTTAGTTAGTTAAAAAGAGCGCTTTTATCAGTATCGGTAAAAGCGCTCGTATTATTGTGGAATTATTTGTTGTTGAAAAGCATATCGCTCAGCGACTGCAACGCTATCTTCTTATCGCAATCCCGGATAAGGAAGGAAATGTTGTAGTTGCTTCCTCCGAAGGAAATCATTCGCACAGGTATGTCCCGCATCGCATCAAGCGCTTTAGCTTCGAAACCTACATTCTCCCATTCCAGGTCACCCACTACGCAGATAATGCACATATCCTTGTCAACAGTAACGGTACCGTATTTTTTCAGGTCGTCCAGAATCTCGTTCAGATGTTTGGTGTTGTCTATTGTAACAGATACACCGACCTCTGAAGTACAGATCATATCGATAGAAGTCTGATAGCTTTCAAAGATTTCGAATACTTTACGCAGGAAACCATGAGCAAGCAACATACGGCTTGATTTGATCTTGATAGCTGTAATATTGTTCTTGGCAGCTACGGCTTTAATCTTACCTTTCTCCGTGTCATTAGAAATCAATGTTCCGGGAGCATCCGGGTCCATTGTATTCAGCAGACGTACAGGGATATTGGCATATTTAGCAGGCTGAATGCAAGTCGGGTGCAGGATTTTTGCACCGAAGTAAGCCAGCTCGGCTGCTTCTTCGAAATGCAGTTGGCGAACCGGCGCTGTCTTGTCCACAATGCGCGGGTCGTTGTTGTGCATACCGTCAATGTCTGTCCATATCTGGATTTCGGAAGCCTTTACGGCAGCACCGATCAAAGAAGCGGTGTAATCGCTGCCACCACGCTGCAGATTGTCTATCTCACCGTAAGCATTGCGGCAGATGAAACCTTGTGTGATGTAAATCTCCATATCCGGATACAGTTCCAGCTGTGTCTGCAGTTTCTCCTTAATATATACAGGGTCCGGTTCCGCATTCTTGTCAGTACGCATAAATTCCAAAGCCGGAAGCAATACGGACTTCACACCGCATTCCTGCAGGTAGAAGTTGACCATAGCCGTAGAAATAAGCTCTCCCTGTGCCAAAACCACTTTCTCTTCGAACAAAGTGAAAAGGTCTTTAGTATAGGAGCGGATGTAGTCGAAGTGAGACTTGATGACTTCCAGACCTTTCTGTTTATATTCCTGAGTTGCAAAAAGCTCATCAACGTGCTGTTTATATTTTGATTCCAGCTTATTGATAATCTCGTTGGCACCCTCCGGATTCTTCTTATACAGATAGTCCGAAATTTCCACCAATGTATTTGTTGTTCCTGACATTGCGGAAAGGACAACAATCTTCTGTTCACCATCGGTAATCAATTTGGCTACTTCCTTCATCCGCTGAGCAGAACCCACGGAAGTTCCTCCAAACTTTAAAACTTTCATTTTCGTTACTGTTTTAGTTATCTATATTTAAATCTATTTCTATTGTTCTCTGTCTGGGCATATATTCGTCCGTCACATCCGTTATACGATGTTCGGAACAGCGGTACACGCTGCCGGGATATTCTTTCAGCAATTGCAGATTGTGCGTCGTCATCACTACGGACGAACCGGATTCGCAGATGTTGTGCAGCAATTCAACGATGGACTTGCCTGTTTCCACATCCAGATTTCCGGTCGGCTCGTCTGCCAGGATAATAGCCGGAGAATTGAGCACGGCACGTGCGATCACGATGCGTTGCTGTTCGCCGCCGGAAAGCTCGTTGGGGAGTTTATAGCCTTTGTTGGACATTCCCACGAGGTCGAGCACTTCCTCTATTCTTTCCTGAATTTCCCGTTTATTCTTCCAGCCGGTGGCACGAAGCACAAATTCCAGATTGTTGTAAACGGTACGGTCCGTCAGTAGCTGAAAGTCCTGAAACACAATTCCCAGCTTTCTTCTCAACTGAGGGATATGCTTGCGTTTGATTGAACGCATATTATAACCCAGCACTTCCGCTTCGCCGTCGATTACGTCCAGTTCGCCGTAAAAGGTTTTGAGCAGGCTCGTTTTTCCCGAACCTACCTTCCCGATCAGATAGACAAACTCTCCTTTGTGCAATTCCAGATTGACATCGCTCAGCACACAGAGTTCCTGTTGATGGATTTCTACGTTTTTATATTGAATTAATGCTTCTTCCATGTACTGCTATGTCTTTCCTGCAATTCGCGTGCAAGGTCTTCGATACGATAGCCTTTTGAAGTTAATAATACAATCATGTGATAAATCAGGTCGGCTCCTTCATAGATCAGACGTTCGTTTGTTCCATTCGTAGCTTCGATCACTGTTTCTACAGCTTCCTCACCCACTTTCTGAGCGATCTTGTTGATTCCGGATTCGAACAGGCTGGTGGTATAAGAACCTTCGGGCATTTCTTCGTGACGTTTGTCAATGAAATCCTGCAATGCTTTCAGGAACATAACCGGTTCTTCGTTTTTCTCACCCCAGCAAGTATCTGTGCCTGTATGACAAACAGGACCTGCCGGATCTGCCTGGATCAACAGGGTATCATTGTCACAATCCGCTTTGATAGATACCACATGAAGGAAGTTACCGCTTTCTTCTCCTTTCGTCCACAGACGATTTTTGGTACGGCTGAAGAAAGTTACCTTTCCGGTTTCCACCGTTTTATCGTAGGCTTCCTTGTTCATGAAGCCCAGCATCAAGACTTTGCGTGTCTCGTTGTCCTGTATGATAGCCGGAACAAGTCCGTTCATCTTATCGAAATCCAATTCCATCTTATATTAAGTTCTAATTACTATTTCAATTTACTATACCGTTTGTGTGAGCCCATGCCGCCTCACCCTCTGATGGTTATTCCTTCGCCGCAAAGATACGATTTTAATTCGGGAATTTTAATTTCTCCGAAATGAAAAACGCTGGCAGCCAACGCCGCATCTGCTTTTCCTACTAAAAAAGCATCACGGAAGTGTTCTTTCAGCCCTGCCCCGCCCGAAGCGATCACGGGAATAGAGAGTTGATCGGCCAAAGAAGCAAGCGCCTCGTTCGCATAACCGGTCTTCACACCATCATGATTCATGCTCGTAAACAGGATTTCGCCTGCTCCACGCTCCTGAGCCTCTTTGGTCCATGCCAGCAATTCTTTATCGGTTTCGATACGCCCGCCGTTCAGATAACACTTCCATCCGTGTTCTGTTTGCTTGGCATCTACTGCCAGGACGCAAACCTGAGAACCGAAGTTCTTGGCAATGTCATCAATCAGCTGAGGGTTGCGAATGGCGGAAGAATTGATTGAGATCTTATCCGCTCCGGCATTCAGCAGGCGATCTACATCGCTCAATTCATTGATGCCACCGCCCACGGTAAACGGGATATTGATATTGGCAGCAATCCGCTTTACCAGTTCCGTGAAAGTCTTACGTCCTTCATGACTTGCAGTAATATCCAAAAAAACAAGTTCATCTGCTCCTTGTTCGCTGTAAGCCCGCCCCAGTTCTACCGGATCACCGGCCTGGCGCAAATTGACAAAGTTCGTTCCTTTTACGGTCTGTCCGTCTTTTATATCCAGACAGGGTATGATTCTTTTTGCTAACACAATTCTATCTTATTTACTATTTGACAATTTGTAATCTATCCATCATCCGAAAGCCCGATTATAAAAAGATTCTCAGGTCTTTCAATGTTATATGCCCTTCGTACAATGCTTTACCGAAGATGACTCCGGGAACTCCGGCTTCATTCAAGGCGATAATGTCATCCACGTTGCTCACTCCGCCGCTGGCCATCAGGTAGAGGTTCGGAAATTTCTCCAGCATTTCTTTATACAACTCAATAGAAGGGCCTTTCAGCATTCCATCACAACTAATATCGGTACAAATGACTTTCTGAATACCTTTATTTATATAGTCTTCGAGAAATGGGAAAAGCTCGCAGACGCTTTCGTCTTTCCAGCCGTTCACGGCAATCTTATGTTCCTTGACGTCTGCTCCGAGGATTATTTTCTCACTGCCATATACTTCCAGCCAATGACAGAACAGCTCCGGATCTTTCACGGCAACGCTTCCGCCTGTCACCATCTGAGCACCGCTTTCGAAAGCTATTTTCAAATCTTCGTCACTCTTTACTCCACCGCCGAAATCCACTATTAAAGAGGTACGCGTAGCAATCTGCTCCAATACCCGATGGTTGACTACGTGATGAGAAGCGGCTCCGTCCAAATCTACCACATGAAGCCTGCGAACCCCGTTCGCTTCGAACTCCCTGGCAACTTCCACCGGATTTTCGTTATATACCTTCTTACTATCGTAATCTCCCTGAGAAAGGCGTACACATTTCCCGTCAATAATATCAATGGCTGGAATAATTTCTATCATCTGTTTATATACAATTTGATCATTAACGATTTACTATTTTAGCTGTTCACTCCATCTTCTTATGCCTGTCCTTTTCTTCTTCTCCGAAAAGCCGGAAATAGTTTATTATAAACGATGACCGAGTTTATTATAAACTATGGTGGAGTTTATTATAAACTGTTGCAACGTTTATTAGAGATCCAGAAAGTTCCTCAGTATCCTTTCACCTGTCTTTCCGCTTTTCTCCGGATGGAACTGGGTGGCATAAAAGTTATCTTTATGCAATGCCGCACTGAACGGATGGATATAATCGGTTTCGGCAGCAGTGAAGTCACAAACCGGCACATAGAAACTGTGTACAAAGTAGACAAACTCTTCTTCGGTGAATCCTTCGAACAGTTTGCTGTTTGTCTTACCAATCGTATTCCAGCCCATATGCGGCACTTTATCTTCATGCTTCTGCGGAACAAAACGCTTCACGTCTACATCAAAGATATTCAGGCAGTCCACCTCACCTTCTTCGGAATGCCGGCACATCAACTGCATACCGAGGCAAATTCCGAACACAGGCTGACGCAGATTCTTGATCAGTTCGTCGAGCCCTGTTGCTTTCAGGTGATTCATGGTAGTTCCCGCCTCTCCTACTCCGGGGAAAATCAC
This sequence comes from Bacteroides thetaiotaomicron, assembly GCA_019412825.1. Lineage (GTDB taxonomy): Bacteria > Bacteroidota > Bacteroidia > Bacteroidales > Bacteroidaceae > Bacteroides > Bacteroides thetaiotaomicron_A. The sequence goes on from DXOL01000021.1 coordinate 58,271, forward strand.
TTTATCGGCAGATTGAAGTATTTCTTTATCGGCAGTAATCACCGCTTCTACTCCCAACCGCTTCAGAGCATAGTCCACAGAACGGATATTTCCGGCATTGTATTTTACAACTGCTACTTTCATCAGCTAAATATTACTGTTTTATTTTTATAAGCCAAAATCTTACGTTCGATATGCTTTTGTACCGCACGCGAAAGAACAATCTTTTCCAGGTCCTTTCCTTTATTTACAAGATCTTCTATAGAGTCCTTATGCGTAATGCGTACTACATCCTGCTCGATGATCGGACCTGCATCCAGTTCAGTCGTCACATAATGGCTGGTTGCACCGATAATTTTCACTCCACGCTGGAATGCGGCATGATAAGGTTTTGCCCCTACAAATGCCGGTAGGAAGGAATGATGGATGTTGATAATCTTATTCGGGTACGCATTGATCATCTGTTCGGAAATCACCTGCATATAACGTGCCAACACGATGAATGTAATTTTATGTTTGGCAAGCAATTCCATTTCTTTGCGTTCCTGCTCTTCTTTGGTCTCCTTGGTGATGGGGAACAAATAGAAAGGAATACCGAAACGCTCTGCCACGTGCTGCAAGTCCGGATGGTTGCTTATAATAAGAGGTATCTCTACATTCCACTCTCCTGCCGTGTAGCGAGCCAACATATCGAACAGGCAGTGAGACATTTTAGAAACGAATATAGCCATACGCGGTTTCACATCCGAGAAATAAAGGCGGAAATCCATTTCATACTTCTGCCCATATAGCGTTCTGAAATAATCTTCAATCTTTTCCTGCGGAACCAAAAAATCTTTCAATTCCCATTCTATACGCATGAAGAAGATGTTCTCCACATGGTCTACATACTGATCCAGATAGATAATATTTCCTTTGTTTACCGTAATAAAGTCTGTCACTTCCGCGAGGATTCCCGGTTTGTCGGGACAGTGCAATAACAGTTTGGCTGTAGTCATCATTCTTTTTACTAATTTACTATTCCGGGCGGAAATTCTTCCACCTCTCTAATTTTAGTGCGCAAAAATAACGATTTATTGCAAAACTACGAATTATTCAAGCAGAAAGTTGATATAAAAACGGTGATTTCTTACAGATAGAAAGATATTCAAGGCTATTTCCGAAGAAGAAGATGACAAACTTCAGGATAGTGACACTATCACCTCCGGATAATGACAGTATCCTGTCATGATAGTGTCACTATGACGACCGGATAGTGTCACCATCCTGACAGAAGAAAAAACTAATATTTTTTTTCATTATAAAAGTACTCAAAATGAGACACTAAGCTTTTTTCTTGCTTTTTATTGGAAAAAAGTTTCATCAAAACATTTGCAGATTTACAAAAAACGACTACCTTTGCACCCGCAATCGAGAGAGATGCAGATTAACAAAATGAAATTTTGGTTCGGTAGTTCAGTTGGTTAGAATACATGCCTGTCACGCATGGGGTCGCGGGTTCGAGTCCCGTCCGGACCGCTTCTTTTAATTAAGAAGCAAAGAGAAATAAAATGAGTTAGTCTACTAATATTTGGTGCGTTAGTTCAGTTGGTTAGAATACATGCCTGTCACGCATGGGGTCAC
>DXOL01000022.1:0-295606 GCA_019412825.1 Bacteroides thetaiotaomicron
AGTAAAACTTTTCTCTTAATTTATAAGAAAGAGGGACATTTACTGAATATCCCTAATATACGATGACGCGGATAAACGTAAACCTGTTCTTCCAAGAACACTTCGTTTATCCGCGTCATTGTATGTCTGTATTTCCTTGACTCAGTCCCGTCCGTCCAGTTCTTTCTTGATAGCCAGAAGCTCTTCCTTAATACCTTTCAGACGGTTCACTATTTCGTAATTGCGAACCGTGGCTTCCTTATTATCCTTCAACCGTTGACGGGCACCGGGAAGCGTCATGCCTTTCTCCTTCACCAGATGATAGATCAGACCAATCGTTTCCACATCTTCCTTACGATACTGACGTATCCCCCGCCCCGTCGTCCTGGGAGAAATCTGAGGGAACTCCTTCTCCCAAAAACGAAGCAAGGATGCGTTGACTCCAAACATATCGGCCACTTCGGCTATGGAGTAATATAATTTTAGTTCTTTGTCCGTATTCAGCATAGAAATCGTTGTTTTAAGAGATTAATCGAACACTTTACCGTGATTGGCAGCCAATTGAATCATCTTCTCATAATCTTCCGCACTCAAGTCCATGAAGTAATAGTTGACAGGATTCACAACCTTTCCCTTCACGTGTACCTCATAGTGAAGATGAGGACCGGTACTCTTACCTGTACTTCCCACTTTTCCAATCACCTCGCCACGTACCACCTTTTTCCCGACTTTCGTGTTGTAGCCCTGCAAGTGAGCGTACCGAGTCAGATAACCGAAACCATGGTCAATCTCAATCGTATTGCCATATCCGGTTTCCCATCCTACTTTTACCACTGTACCGTCACCGGTCGCATAGACATCCGTTCCCGGATGAGCGGAGAAGTCCATTCCCGAATGGAACTTCGTCGTACCGTAAATCGGGTCAATACGTGTTCCGTATCCCGAAGCAGTTTTGCGAAGGTCCTTATTGGAGATAGGCTGAATGGCCGGAATACACTTCAGCATTTCATCATGATTCTTGCACATATCCACCACGTCATCGAAAGATTTGGACTGGATATAGAGTTGTTTGGACAGTACATCCAGCTTTTGGGTCGTATTTACCACCAGCTTGGAGTTTGCCAGATCCATCAGCTCCTCATACCGGTTCGTACCTCCAAAACCTGCCTGACGGATAGCCGGCGAAACAGGATCGGCTTGCAGAATCACCCGATACAGGTTATCGTCACGCTGCTGAATATCCTGCAGCACCCCCATCGCATCATCCAGACGGCGGGAAAGTACATTATATTGCGCCAAAAGACGGCTATTTTCGATTCGCAGCTCCTTCTCCGAAGGCGATCCGAACACCAGAAGCAAGACGATGAAGCATCCGGCTCCAAGTCCCATACCGATAAAAAGCCGGCGCAGAATGCTAAGCGCACGCTGCCGTACGGTAGGGTAAATTCGGTCATAAGTCTGCGTCCTTGGATTGTAGATGTAGTAAACTTTGCGCATCTTTTTGGAAATATTTCGCTTGTTAATACGGCAAAAGTAATAAAAACAAGCTATCTTTGCACAGTTTTTTGAGAATATTAACCTCAACAATAGATATATAGAAGAATATGTTGACTGCAAAAGAGATCAGAGATTCATTCAAGAATTTCTTTGAGTCGAAAGGACACCACATTGTTCCCTCGGCTCCGATGGTGATAAAAGATGACCCTACCCTGATGTTTACCAACGCAGGGATGAACCAGTTTAAAGATATTATTTTGGGTAACCACCCGGCCAAATACCACAGAGTCGCGGACTCTCAGAAATGTCTGCGTGTAAGCGGAAAGCATAATGACCTGGAAGAAGTGGGACACGATACGTACCACCACACCATGTTCGAAATGCTGGGCAACTGGTCATTCGGTGACTACTTCAAGAAAGAAGCCATCAACTGGGCATGGGAATATCTGGTAGAAGTATTGAAACTGAATCCGGAACACCTGTACGCCACCGTATTCGAAGGAAGCCCCGAAGAAGGACTGAGCCGTGACGACGAAGCCGCTTCTTACTGGGAACAGTATCTGCCGAAAGATCACATCATCAACGGCAACAAGCACGACAACTTTTGGGAAATGGGTGATACAGGCCCTTGCGGACCCTGTTCGGAAATCCACATCGACCTCCGTCCGGCAGAAGAACGTGCCAAAATCTCCGGCCGTGATCTCGTCAACCACGATCATCCCCAAGTAATTGAAATATGGAACCTTGTGTTCATGCAATATAACCGTAAAGCTGACGGCAGCCTCGAACCACTTCCTGCAAAGGTTATCGATACAGGTATGGGATTCGAACGCCTCTGTATGGCTTTGCAGGGCAAGACTTCCAACTACGATACAGACGTATTCCAGCCGATGCTGAAAGCGATTGCAGCAATGTCAGGCACAGAGTACGGAAAAGACAAACAGCAGGACATCGCCATGCGCGTAATCGCTGACCACATCCGTACGATTGCTTTCTCCATTACGGACGGTCAGCTGCCTTCCAATGCCAAGGCAGGTTATGTAATCCGCCGTATCCTCCGCCGCGCCGTTCGCTACGGATATACTTTCCTCGGACAGAAACAGTCATTCATGTACAAGCTGCTTCCAGTGTTGATCGACAACATGGGAGACGCTTATCCGGAACTGATCGCACAGAAAGGTCTGATCGAAAAAGTAATCAAGGAAGAAGAAGAAGCCTTCCTTCGCACGCTGGAAACAGGTATCCGTCTGCTGGATAAGACAATGGAAGATACAAAGGCTGCCGGAAAGACAGAAATCAGCGGTAAAGATGCCTTTACCTTATATGATACTTTCGGTTTCCCGTTAGACCTGACAGAACTGATTCTTCGTGAAAACGGAATGACAGTCAACATCGAAGAGTTCAACGCAGAAATGCAACAGCAGAAACAGCGTGCACGCAACGCTGCCGCCATCGAAACCGGCGACTGGGTGACTCTGAGAGAAGGAACAACCGAATTCGTAGGTTACGACTATACCGAATACGAAGCATCTATTCTCCGCTATCGTCAGATCAAGCAGAAAAACCAGACACTGTATCAGATCGTACTTGACTGTACTCCGTTCTATGCAGAAAGTGGTGGTCAGGTAGGCGACACCGGTGTATTGGTCAGCGAATTCGAGACCATCGAAGTGATCGACACCAAGAAAGAGAACAATCTACCGATACATATTACCAAAAAACTGCCGGAACATCCGGAAGCTCCGATGATGGCTTGTGTAGACACCGACAAGCGGGCAGCCTGCGCAGCCAATCACTCGGCAACTCACCTGCTGGACTCTGCCCTGCGCGAAGTACTGGGCGAGCACATCGAGCAGAAAGGTTCGTTAGTAACACCGGATTCACTGCGTTTCGACTTCTCTCACTTCCAGAAGGTGACCGACGAAGAAATCCGCCAGGTAGAACACCTGGTGAATGCCAAGATTCGTGCCAACATACCTTTGAAGGAATACCGCAACATTCCTATCGAGGAAGCGAAAGAGCTGGGAGCTATCGCCCTCTTCGGTGAAAAGTACGGTGAAAGAGTACGTGTGATCCAGTTCGGTTCTTCTATCGAATTCTGTGGAGGTATCCACGTAGCCGCAACCGGAAATATCGGTATGGTAAAGATCATTTCCGAAAGCTCTGTTGCAGCCGGTGTACGCCGTATCGAAGCATATACGGGAGCCCGTGTGGAAGAAATGCTGGATACCATTCAGGATACGATCAGTGAATTGAAATCACTCTTCAACAACGCACCCGACCTGGGTATTGCCATCCGCAAGTATATTGAGGAAAACGCAGGACTGAAAAAGCAGGTAGAAGACTACATGAAAGAGAAAGAAGCCTCGCTGAAAGAAAGACTGCTGAAGAATATACAGGAAATTCACGGCATCAAGGTAATCAAGTTCTGTGCTCCGTTGCCGGCGGAAGTGGTGAAGAATATCGCCTTCCAGCTTCGCGGTGAAATCACAGAAAACCTGTTCTTTGTGGCCGGAAGCCTCGACAACGGCAAGCCTATGCTGACCGTCATGCTGAGCGACAATCTGGTGGCCGGTGGCTTGAAAGCAGGTAACCTGGTGAAAGAAGCAGCCAAACTGATTCAAGGCGGCGGAGGCGGTCAACCTCACTTCGCTACTGCCGGAGGCAAGAATACAGACGGACTGAATGCCGCTATCGAAAAAGTACTGGAACTCGCAGGTATCTAAGAAACCAGTAACATACATCCAATATAAGAACCGTGTCTTAAAGTCATCCGCACTTTAAGGCACGTTTTTTTTATTTCTAATTCCGGCACCAATGAGGACATCCCCCCCACTTGCCAAAAATATTCGTGATATAAACTCAATTATCACAACTTTTTTCTACCTTTGTGAACAGATTAATTATTTTTCTTATCCTTCAAATAATAAAATAAGTAATCACCAATACCCGTACACCGATGAAAACACCTATTTACCTACTTCTAATCGTTTGTATTTTTGCATCCTGCAACACCAAACAGACAAAAGCTGAAATTGATTACACATCGTATGTAAATCCTTTTATTGGCACCGATTTCACAGGAAACACTTATCCCGGCGCACAAGCCCCCTTCGGCATGGTGCAGCTCAGCCCGGATAACGGACTTCCGGGATGGGACCGCATCTCCGGCTATTTTTATCCGGACAGCACAATCGCCGGCTTCAGCCATACCCACCTTTCGGGAACAGGTGCAGGCGACCTGTACGACATCTCTTTTATGCCGGTCACACTGCCCTACAAAGAGGCAGAAGCGCCGCTGGGCATCTACTCCAAGTTTTCTCACGATGAAGAGAGCGCCTATGCAGGCTACTATCAAGTACGTCTGAAAGACTACCATATCAACGTGGAACTGACCGCAACCGAACGTTGTGGCATCCAGCGATACACCTTCCCCAAAGCCGAAGCCGCCATCTTCCTGAATCTGAAGAAAGCCATGAACTGGGACTTCACGAACGATTCGCACATCGAGGTAGTGGACTCTGTGACGATTCAAGGATACCGTTACTCCGACGGCTGGGCACGCGACCAGCGAATCTACTTCCGCACCCGCTTCTCCAAGCCTTTCGATAAGGTGGAACTGGATACGACTGCCATTATCAAAGACAAGCAACACATCGGTACGGCTGTCATCGCACGTTTTGACTTCCATACCGAAGAAGGAGAACAGATTCTCGTCAATACCGCCATCTCCGGCGTCAGCATGGAAGGCGCAGCCAAGAACCTGCAAGCCGAAGTGCCCGAAAATGACTTCGACAAGTATCTGGCAGAAACAAAAGCAAACTGGAACCGCCAACTGGGAAAGATCGAAGTCGAGGGTAACAATCAAGACGATAAAGTAAACTTTTATACAGCTCTGTACCACTCGATGATCGCACCTACGATTTACAGTGACGTAGACGGAGCCTATTACGGTCCCGACAAAAAAGTACATCAGAGTGACGGCTGGGTGAATTACAGCACTTTCTCCCTTTGGGATACCTACCGTGCCGCCCATCCCCTTTTCACATATACCGAACCGGAACGTGTCAACGACATGGTAAAATCCTTCATCGCCTTCTTTGAACAGAACGGACGCCTGCCCGTATGGAACTTCTACGGGAGTGAAACCGATATGATGATCGGCTATCATGCCGTTCCCGTGATTGTAGATGCTTATCTGAAAGGTATAGGCAACTTTGATGCGGAGAAAGCACTGGCCGCCTGCGTAGCTACCGCCAACTTGGATAACTACCGGGGCATCGGGCTATACAAGCAATTAGGCTATATTCCTTACAATGTGACAGATCATTACAATGCCGAAAATTGGTCACTGTCCAAAACACTGGAATATGCATTTGACGATTACTGCATCGCTGAGATGGCTAACAAGATGGGAAAGAAGGAAATAGCGGACGAATTCTACAAGCGTTCTCAGAACTATAAGAATGTTTACAACCCAGCCACTTCGTTCATGCAGCCGCGTGACGATAAAGGAAACTTTATCAAAGACTTCAAAGCCGACGAATACACTCCGCATATCTGCGAAAGCAACGGCTGGCAATACTTTTGGTCTGTGCAGCATGACATAGACGGTCTGATTGATCTCACAGGAGGCACAAGCCGCTTTGCAGAGAAACTGGACAGTATGTTTACCTACCATCCGGCAGCCGACGAAGAACTTCCCATCTTCAGCACGGGAATGATCGGGCAATATGCTCACGGCAATGAGCCGAGCCATCACGTAATCTATCTCTTCAATGCCGTAGGACAACAGAACCTGACACAGAAATACGTTGCCAAAGTAATGAACGAGCTTTACAAGAACGAGCCTGCCGGTCTTTGCGGAAACGAAGACTGCGGACAAATGTCTGCCTGGTACGTATTCAGCGCAATGGGATTCTATCCCGTCAATCCGGTCAGCGGAAAGTATGAAATCGGTACTCCCCTGTTCCCGGAGATGAAGTTGCATCTGGCTAACGGAAAGACATTTACAGTACTTGCTCCCAAAGTGAGCAAAGAGAATATTTACATTCAATCTATCAAAGTAGACGGTCAACCGTACAACAAGACCTACCTTACCCATGAACAGATTATGAGCGGTGCCACCGTCGAATTTGAAATGGGGAATACTCCCTTAGTGGAAGTCGAATTTGAAGAACAGACCCAGTAGGTCCACCTAAACTAATCTATCGGAAAAATGAATGAAAACTTCGACTTAACCTACAAAGCTCTGTTCCGCAGGTACTACCCCAGCCTGATATTCTATGCCACCCGACTGGTGGGAGAAGAAGAGGCGGAGGATGTAGTGCAGGACGTGTTCGTAGAGCTTTGGAAACGAAAAGACAGCATAGAGATAGGAGAGCAGATTCAGGCTTTCCTCTATCGTGCTGTCTATACACGTGCCCTTAACGTATTGAAACATCGTAATGTAGAAGATGGCTATTGCGCCGCCATGGAAGAGATAAACCGGAGGCGTGCAGAGTTTTATCAGCCGGACAATAACGAAGTGATCCGCAAGATTGAAGACCGGGAATTGCGGAAAGAGATTCACGATGCGATCAATGAGCTTCCGGACAAGTGCAAAGAAGTTTTCAAGCTCAGCTATCTGCACGACATGAAAAATAAGGAGATAGCCGATGTACTGGGAGTTTCACTCCGCACGGTAGAGGCACATATGTATAAGGCATTGAAGTTCCTGCGAAATCGTCTCGGACATCTTTGGTTCATTCTCCTCTTATTTTTATTGGATTAAAGATAAGTGTTTTTGGGGTTTCAGTTGTATTACTTATATGAAGGAAAAGAAAATGAGAAATCTGAGCGAAGAAATAATAAACAAATATCTGACAGGTCAGTGTTCTGAAGAAGAGCTGATCGAGGTGAATGCCTGGATCAGCGAATCGGACGAAAATGCCCGCCAGTTGTTCCGTATGGAAGAAATTTATCATCTGGGTAAGTTTGACCATTATGCCGATGAACAGAGAATGGCTAATGCGGAAAAAAGGCTTTATAAACAACTGTCGCAAGAGAAAAAGAAGAAAGATAAAGTACTGCATATGCATCGCTGGATGAGATATGCGGCCATCCTTGCCGTCGTTTTATTGATGGGTGGAGGAGCCGGATATTGGTTCTACAACCAGCCGGAGCATCAGATGCTGGTAGCCGTTGCCAGCGAAGGCATCGTGAAAGAAGTTGTCTTGCCGGACGGGACGAAGGTCTGGCTGAACAATGCCGCCACGCTGAAGTACCCGCGCGAATTCTCCGAAAAAGAACGTAATGTGTATCTGGACGGAGAAGCCTATTTCGAAGTGACCAAGAACCGCCATAAACCATTCACGGTAGAAAGCGACGTCATGCGCGTACGTGTACTGGGAACCACTTTCAACTTCAAGTGCGACAAACGTTGCCGGATAGCCGAAGCGACCTTGATCGAAGGAGAAATCGAAGTGAAAGGCAACAAGGATGAAGGACAAATCGTCCTCGCCCCCGGTCAGCGTGCCGAACTGAACAGAAACAGCGGACGGCTGACGGTGAAACAGGTCGACGCGAAACTGGATGCCGTATGGCGTGACAATCTGATACCATTCAACAAAGCAAACATATTTACCATCACCAAGGCACTGGAACGTTTCTACGACGTGAAGATCATTCTGTCTCCTGACATTCGGTCGGACAAAACATATTCGGGTGTATTGAAGAAAAAATCAACCATCGAATCGGTATTGAAATCCTTGCAGAATTCCATACCTATTGAATATAAAATCGTAGGAAACAACATCTTTATCTCTTCAGATAAGAAATGAGTCCTGTGTTAAACTTAAACTAATAAACGACATGAAATTAAAAACACTTCTGATAGGATGTTTCGGAGGATTTATAATGCTCAACTCCTGCACAGAGTCCCCCAGTGTAAAAGATTATAGTGCTTATGTCAATCCTTTCATAGGCACCGGCGGACATGGACATACTTTCCCCGGAGCCGTAGTTCCGCACGGTATGATTCAGCCCAGTCCGGACACCCGGATCGACGGCTGGGACGCCTGCTCCGGCTATTATTACGACGACAACACGATCAACGGTTTTTCGCATACCCACGTCAGCGGTACAGGCTGTTGTGACTACGGAGACGTATTACTGATGCCGACTGTCGGCAAGCCGCAGTATCTGACAACTGATCCGGAAAGCCAGAAGCTGGCTTACGCCTCTGCTTTCTCGCACGAGAATGAGACAGCGGAACCCGGATATTACTCCGTCTTCCTCGACACCTATCAGGTAAAAGCGGAGATCACGGCTACCAAGCGCGGCGCCATCCACCGCTACACTTTCCCCGAAAGCACAGAATCCGGATTTATCATCGATCTGGACTACAGCCTGCAACGGCAGACCAACTACGAGATGGAAATCGAAGTAATCAGCGACACGGAAATCTGCGGACACAAGAAGACGACTTACTGGGCTTTCGACCAGTACATTAACTTCTACGCCAAGTTCTCCAAACCGTTCGCATATACCCTCATCACCGATTCTGTCACAATGGACAACGGCAAGCGCCTGCCTATATGCAAAGCGGTGCTGCACTTCAATACAAAGAAAGACGAAGAAGTACTGGTAAAAGTGGGTGTATCTGCTGTCGATATCGCCGGCGCACGCAAGAATGTGGAATCCGAAATTCCCGAATGGGACTTCGACAAGGTACGAAAAGATGCCCGCACTGCCTGGAATAATTATCTGTCTAAAATAGACATCACCACTTCCGATAAAGAAGATAAAACCATCTTCTATACCGCCCTGTATCATACGGCCATCAGCCCGAACCTGTTTACGGATGCGGACGGACGCTATCTCGGCATGGATCTCGAAGTACATCAGGGAGATACCATTAATCCGCTGTATACTGTCTTCTCCCTGTGGGATACTTTCCGTGCACTGCACCCGCTGATGACGATCATCGACCCGAATCTGAACAATCAGTTCATCAATTCACTGATCAGGAAACATCAGGAAGGCGGAATATACCCGATGTGGGATCTGGCTTCCAACTACACTGGAACGATGATCGGATATCATGCGGTCCCCGTTATCGTGGATGCCTATATGAAAGGTTACCGCAATTTTGATGCTCACGAAGCATACAAAGCCAGTCTGCGGGCAGCCGAATATGACACGACAGGCATCAAATGCCCCGATCTGGTGCTGCCGCATCTGATGCCCAAAGCGAAGTATTATAAAAACGCTATCGGCTACATCCCCTGCGACCGCGAAAATGAATCTGTAGCCAAAGCACTGGAATATGCCTACGACGACTGGTGCATCTCTATCTTTGCCGAAGCGATGAACGACTTCGAAAACAAAGCAAAGTATGAACGTTTCGCCAAAGCCTATGAGTTCTATTTCGACAAATCGACCCGCTTCATGCGCGGACTGGATTCGAATGGCGAATGGCGCACCCCATTCAACCCGCGTGCCTCCACTCACCGTAGTGATGACTATTGCGAAGGAACCGCCTGGCAATGGACCTGGTTTGTTCCGCACGATGTGGAAGGACTTGTGAAACTGATGGGAGGCGAGGACGCTTTTGTAGAAAAGCTGGATTCGCTGTTTACAGTCGATTCGAGTCTGGACGGAGAAACCACCTCGGCAGATATCAGCGGACTGATCGGTCAGTATGCACATGGCAATGAGCCGAGTCATCACGTGATTCATCTGTACAACTATGTGAATCGTCCGTGGAGAACACAGGAATTAGTGGACAGTGTCTACCGGAGCCAATATGCCAACAACGTAGACGGGCTGTCCGGCAATGAAGACTGTGGACAGATGTCGGCATGGTACATACTCAACTCGATGGGATTCTATCAGGTATGTCCGGGCAAACCGGTGTATTCTATCGGACGTCCGGCTTTCGACAAAGCCGTGATCAATCTCCCCGGTGAAAAGACATTCAGCATCGTGGCGAAGAACAACTCCAAAAGCAACAAATACATCGAAAGCGTATTGCTGAACGGCAAACCTTTGGACACGCCTTTCTTCGGACATCAGGACATTGTAGCAGGCGGAGTCATGGAGATCAAAATGACTGACCACCCTACACAATGGGGAGTCAGACAGTAGCCAACATTCCGGATACCTGACATCACGCCGCCATTCTTCGCTATGCTCCGGATGACAGCGTGATGTTTCTCAATAATCATATAAACCATTACTTATCATGAAAAGACTCTTATTAATAGCCTGTATACTTAGTTGCACGCTATTGTCCCAAGCCAAAGACTGGACGCAGTACGTCAATCCGCTGATGGGTTCCCAATCTACTTTTGAGTTATCAACAGGTAATACCTATCCGGCTATTGCCCGTCCCTGGGGTATGAACTTCTGGACTCCGCAGACAGGCAAAATGGGAGACGGATGGCAATATACCTATACCGCCAACAAAATCCGCGGGTTCAAACAGACACACCAGCCCAGTCCGTGGATCAATGATTATGGTCAGTTCTCGATTATGCCGATAGTGGGCCAACCGGTGTTTGACGAAGAGAAACGGGCAAGCTGGTTTGCACATAAAGGGGAAGTGGCAACTCCTTACTACTACAAAGTATACCTGGCAGAACACGATATAGTCACCGAAATGACACCGACGGAACGTGCCGTGCTTTTCCGTTTCACATTCCCGGAGAATGATCATTCTTATGTGGTCGTAGATGCCTTCGACAAAGGTTCATCCATCAAGATTCTTCCGGAAGAGAATAAAATAATCGGTTATACGACACGCAACAGCGGGGGTGTTCCCGAAAATTTCAAGAACTACTTTATCATCGAGTTCGACAAGCCTTTCACCTATAAGGCTACGGTAGAGAACGGAAATCTGCAAGAGAACGTAGCGGAACAGACGACCAATCATGCCGGAGCGATCATCGGATTCAAAACCCGCAAAGGGGAGCAGGTGAATGCACGCATCGCCTCTTCTTTCATCAGCTTTGAGCAAGCTGCCGCCAATATGAACGAACTGGGCAAAGATAACATAGAACAACTCGCCCAAAAAGGAAAAGATGCCTGGAATCAGGTGCTGGGCAAAATAGAAGTAGAAGGCGGCAACCTGGATCAGTACCGTACATTCTACTCCTGCCTGTATCGTTCGCTGCTTTTCCCGCGCAAGTTCTATGAGCTGGATGCAAACGGTCAGCCCATCCATTACAGTCCGTATAACGGACAGGTACTTCCGGGATATATGTTTACCGATACCGGCTTCTGGGATACATTCCGCTGCCTCTTCCCGCTGTTGAATCTGATGTACCCGTCGGTTAATAAGGAGATGCAGGAAGGGTTGATCAATACATACCTTGAAAGCGGTTTCTTCCCCGAATGGGCAAGTCCGGGACACAGAGGTTGCATGGTTGGAAATAACTCCGCATCGATCCTGGTAGACGCCTATATGAAGGGAGTAAAAGTCGATGATATCAAGACGCTGTATGAAGGACTGATTCACGGAACGGAGAATGTGCATCCGGAGGTTTCTTCTACCGGACGATTGGGATACGAGTATTATAATAAGCTGGGATACGTACCCTACGATGTGAAAATCAACGAGAATGCCGCCCGTACTCTGGAGTATGCATACGATGACTGGTGTATCTACCGGCTGGCAAAGGAACTGAAACGTCCCAAGAAAGAAATCAGCCTGTTTGCCAAACGTGCCATGAATTACAAGAATCTTTTCGATAAAGAATCCAAGCTGATGCGTGGTCGCAACGAAGACGGTACATTCCAGTCTCCTTTCTCACCGCTGAAATGGGGAGATGCCTTTACGGAAGGAAACAGCTGGCATTATACCTGGTCTGTCTTCCACGACCCGCAGGGACTTATTGACCTGATGGGCGGGAAAGAGATGTTTGTTACCATGATGGATTCCGTATTTGCCGTACCGCCCATTTTTGATGACAGCTATTACGGACAAGTGATTCACGAAATTCGTGAAATGACAGTAATGAATATGGGCAACTATGCACATGGCAATCAGCCGATCCAGCACATGATCTACCTCTATGACTATGCGGGACAACCGTGGAAGGCTCAATATTGGTTACGTCAGGTAATGGACAGAATGTACACGCCCGGACCGGACGGTTACTGCGGAGACGAAGACAACGGACAGACTTCTGCCTGGTATGTGTTCTCTGCGCTGGGTTTCTACCCTGTTTGCCCGGGAACGGACGAATATGTGATGGGAGCTCCTCTGTTCAAAAAGGCTACTCTTCACTTCGAGAACGGCAATAGTCTTGTTATCGACGCGCCCAATAACAGCAAGGAGAATTTCTATATTGATTCCATGAGCTTCAATGGTGCTGATCATACCAAGAACTATCTGCGTCACGAAGATTTGTTCAAGGGAGGTACTATCAAAGTAGACATGAGCAATCGGCCGAATCTGAACAGAGGAACCAAAGAAGAGGATATGCCTTATTCTTTTTCCAAGGAACAGTAATTAGTTCATCGATTGAATTCACGTTCCTATATTAGGTCTTTTTTCTTCCGGTTTCGGACTTTCTCTCTGTTCTGAAAGACTGCGGATGATGACATAAAACGATAGCCTGAAAGTAAAGAAGTTTACTTTCAGGCTATTTTTCAGTTAGAATTCACTACTTTTGCCGGACAAACAACTATAAATCATGGAAGAAGAAATTGACTTTACCAAAGTCCCCTATCAGTACGCAATGTGCCTCAATCGGGAATGTTCAAAAGCAAACACTTGTTTAAGACAACTTACAGCACAAAGCGTACCGGAAAAGATTGAATACTGGGTTATCATCAGTCCCAAACATCTCGCTGCCCAACAAGGGAATTGTCCTTATTATCGCTCTAATGCCAAAGTACGTTATGCTAAGGGATTCATCAGAATGTTAGAAGACCTGCCCTACAAGCAAATGCAAACTGTCATATCACATTTAATGAGCTATTTTGGTCGCAGAACTTACTATCGCATCCGCAAAGGCGAACGCCTCCTTACCCCCTCCGAGCAACAAAGAATATTGAATATCCTCAAGAATTGCGGAGTAACTCATCTACAGGACTTTGATGCATACGTTGAAGATTATGACTGGTGATCAGCGGTAACACGAAGTGATACTACTGTTACGCCCAGAAGGCACAACTGTCACCATCTGGTGGCACTGTTATCACACCTTGGTGGCACGACTGTGCCAAGCCGTTGGCACAACAATGACACCGTATTGGCACAACTGTGCCAAGCTCTTGGCACAAGGGTTCCCTTACAAGGAAACAGAGAGGGACATAGTAGCTTATACAAGAAAAGAGCCAGACTTTCTGAATGAAGCCTGGCTCTAAAATTAACTAATCTGCTAATGACTAGACCTTACTGAGCGTTGTAGATATAAACTTCAGTTACATCAAGATAGGAACCAAAGCCTTCCAATAATTCAACCTTCACATAACGAGCTGTTATAGAAGAGAAGAATTGGAAATAATGATTTCTTGCCCGAGGAGTTTCCAGTACTCCCTGTGGAGTCCACGTTTCTTTATCCAATGACGTTGAAATACGTGTTTTTTTCGAAGCATACGTAGAATAATAATCCATACCTAAAGCATTAAAAGTCTGTGCTGATTTCATATCAATAACAAACCAAAATGGATTATAACTATATACATCTGATCCATAGCTTCCTCCATTACCATCAATCAGATTACTAGCGCTACCGGAAACACCAGAAGGAATTTCCGCACTCCAACCGGCTTTCGACAATTGAGTCCAGTTGCTACCTATAGCAGACAAATATTTAAAGTTTCTAAGTACTTTATCCACATTAAAGGTTAAGAAATTCTCCTTACTATTAACCTTCACAACGGGGTCCTCACTTTCTACTGATGCAGTTACAACAAGAGTATGAGATTCTTCTCCAGTTGTTGTCAGCAAGAAATCATCAGTAATAGTCCAAGTAACCTCCGCTGACTCTAATTCACCGGCAGGTATGGTAATTTCAGCAGGAATTACAGTGATATTCTTCATGAACTGTTCGTCCAGACCTGTAGTGGCAAGTTTCACCTTTACGTCTTTTCTTGCCGGTTTGTCCAACTTCATCTTGAAGGTATAGGATATAGGATCAGGATTAACAATCGCTCCTTGAGAGAAAGCACGTTCGAATGTAACGTTATTTCCATTCTCACCAACCACAGAGCATGAAGCAGTATATGCTTCCTTCTCTATTACAACTTTAGATTCTATTGGTTCTGTTCCTATCTTATATCCTTCCACACTAGCTTTCACACCCAGTTCATAGGTTGTCGCATCATAATTAGGTGCTGCAAAGCTAAAATCTTCATCCTTCAAGGTCACAGTGACAGAAGCATCTGTTGAACCGGCAGGAAGCTCTACTTTAGTAGCACTGATTTCTACACTTTCCTTTGGGATATTAGTATTTATAATATCAAAAGTCACTGTAGCATCTTCCGGTGATGCAGCAAAATGGAACGTATAAGTTCTAGTGACAGGACCATTCAATTCTAACGTTCCATCAGATTTGTAAACAGCAGTCAACGTCGCTTTGGACGCTCCTTCCGCATCGTCAATCGTTATAGCAGGCTGATTCACCGGATATTTAACCAAATCCACCACCTCATCATCCTGACATCCAGCAAAAGTAACGAATGATCCTATTGCCAGAGATAAAAAGAGTTTATAATGTGCTTTCATATTCTTGTTTTTTATTTGTTCCTATTTTATTTAAAGCTCATCCGGATATTTATATGGCGTCGGATCATTCTTCTTGTAAAATATAGTCGGTGCTGCTACATTCGATCCGTATAATACTTCGCCACCACCTTGAAGACGGTTGAAAACACTACCATATTTAGCAGGACTTGGAGCAAATCCCATAAACCATCCATATCCTCCATCTATCATACTTTGAGCTTTAGAAGCTGATAAGCTACCACCACCGCCTAAGTTGAATTCCATCGAAATACCGGAGCATTGTTTCTTAGTCATTTGTCCGATAGGATATGCAGCACTACCATAGTTGGCTACCACAACGTCAATCCATTCTTTTGCATCAACTCCGTCAACAGTAGCTACACCATACATCTGTCCCCAATCAAATACAGTAACCAGTTTATCCGGCATTGCCTGTTTAGTTTCATAACACAGGCGAGCCGCAGCAGCTGTACTTGGATTAGTAAGAGAAGGATTGCTCAAATCAGGACTGTTTGAATACTCATCGTCATAATTTACTCCATCCAAATTATATGCCTTACAATATTGGGCAACTTCACGGGCAAAGTCCTTAGCTCCTTGTTCGGAAAGTTGCGCCAAACCTGTAATGTCATGGTTACCAAGCAGCCCTAGCAACACTTTAACACCACGTCTGCGTAGTGGCTGAAGAAGAGTCTCATTATTATCCAACAAATACTGTACATTCGGGTTACATTGTACACGAGGACGTCCTGCTTCAGCATCATAATTGATATTAGCAGCAAACAGTACAATGACATCCCAAAGAAGTTTCCCATTCTCTAATTGGAAAGAAAGAGTATTCAGCGGATTTACGTCATTTACTTCAAAGAACAAATAACCTTGCATTACACCTTCTCCTTTATATGCATCACCTGCATTTCTCATGTCTTTCACCAAATAAATACAGTGTTTTGCATCTTCATCTTTAATAGTAATATCACTACTCTGATCGCTGATGGCTACTGGGATAGCATAAGTTTTATCTTCCTGCAAACCTTCTCCTGCCCGAATAGTCATCTCCACTTCTGCCGATTTTGTATTTGCGCTCACTGTAAGCACTCCTTCGTTAGCGAATGTAACCAAGTCCTGCGGATACAATGTAAAATCTGTATTATGCGCTTTATTATACGTTTCCAAATAAGCAGCATCTATTTTCACTTTTGCCGATGTAGCTGTATTAGGTGTCTTGCTCAACCCCATTTTTACGGTAGTAGTATAAGTTTCACCGTGCAGCTCGACAACCTTAGATACTAAGTTCGACTTTCCATCACGCAGATATGCATTATTTTCGTAAATGCCACTGTAGGCCGACTCATCAATATTCTTTCCGACCTCAAGATCATCAGCACAAGAGGTCAAGAATGCGGTACTGCTCACAATCATGGCAGCTAACAAACCTGAAGTTATATATTTTATATTCATAATGAATTCTTGAATTAAAGGTTAAACCAACAATTAATTTATCTTAGGAATCTCTACTTTTACCCAAGTAGGATCGCCCGAACCTGTGATATCATTACCATGTCCAGTCTGGTCGGTAATAATATTTCCGGCACCTTCATTAAACTTCCAGTAAGCAACCAGTCCTTCACTGGCAGGATCTACTTCATAAGGATTAGTAGCAATTTGCTCTGCCGTTCTTTGAACTGACCATACACGAACTTCTGAAATATCTCCCGGCAACCAACGAGTATCATCCCAAGCGCGCCCGATGTAACAACCACTACTCAAGGATACATTACCTGAGGCTGCTTCGTCTTTATAAACGGCAACACCATCTTTATAATAGATTCGTTCTTTTGTCGTATTATCATAAACAATGGCAATGTGTACCCACTCATTAACCGGTAATCCCGGAACAACATTCGGACCTGGGAAATTACCACCGGGAGCTACTACCTGAACTTGGTCACGTGGACGGTCAGCATCACCAATACGTATAAGGAATTTACCTTCAATACCAAAAACAGAACTCAGTGCATTATCACGTCCTGCTACCCAGTCTTCACTACGAATCAAAGCTTCAATAGTAACAGTAGAGAGACTATTCACACTGCTCTTCCAGTTAATTGGAAAATAGATTTCTTTTATATTTGCAACCACATTAATAAGGGCAGCACCTTTAAATATGAAATAAGCAGTTCGGGCACTTTCGAGTACATCAATATTGGATGCATCTAGAATAGTGACGGGCAATACATATCGTTTTGACTTATCCAATTCGTTGGTATTCTTAAAGTCAATCACAATATTATCACTGGAAATATCGCCTGCCTTAATAGTGGCAGTTTTCGTTGGTATATTATAAAAATATGAATCCAGTGCAGTTGCATTATCATTATAAATCAAATTATATGCCGCTGTCATAGCAGGAGCAGCATCGAAGCTAATCTGAATATCCTGTTCTGCGGGAGATGCTATGCGATAGCTAATCTCACGCGTAGCTTCTGACATACTGGGTTTGATCAGCAAGTCGTCACAAACAGGAGCCGAGCTAACATAAAGTTTATTGTCATAATGATGCTCTTCATTGATATCTTCATTCTTACATCCACTCACTGTGACTGTTGTAAGAGCCAAAAGCGCAAAACAATATTTATAGAGTTTCATTTCCATTCTTATTTATTAGGATTCATAATACGAATAACTTCACGCACATATCCATAGGTATTGTTATAATAATCATTATGGACATTCATAATAAAGATTCCTTTCCGAGTGTAATTAGGAGATGCTTCAACCATCCACCGGGCTGCTCCCGGAGCTGCTACAAGCTTATTGCCTTTTTCATCCACTGTACTCCAGTAACCTTTCACTTTATCTTTATCATCAGCCTGCGGCAATTCTACACAAACAATAAAACGATCCACAGGAACCGGATTCACTCCACCTTCTGTACCGCCTACTGCATCTATACCTGCCTGAATAGCCAAATATGCTTTTAAAGCAAGATCATCGGCATTGGTAGAAGAAGCTGTTTTTAATATGATGTAGTCAAACTTGCTTAACATATCCATATTCTCCGGCACTAAATATTGTACATTTCCGTAGAATACCAGAGTCTTTTCATCATGGTTGCCTTGCCAGTTCATCACCTCGCCAAAAAACTTCTGTTGACGGTCATTATATTCTTTCAGAGCTGCCTCCGGAAGACTTACCAGTGAACGTCCCGTATAGTCAGCAATGATACCATCAAAGTTATATTTGTCACAAAGTGCCAACATCTCACTGGTACGTTCACCGATATACTGAAGAGCATCCTCTTCTGTCAACTCCGGTTCGGCTTTTACCTTCTCCTTCCAGGCATTTTCAATACTGGAATAATCAATACTGTAAATCGTACGAGTTCCTTTCTCACGTATCTTGACCATCTCTGCCTGTACCTCGGGACTTACTTCCGGATTATTCAGACAAATGAAATCAACGCTATCAGGTACGACAGTCAGACGTTCTGCCTGTTTACCGGGAGATCCCTTGGGGTTCTCGAAAGAAACAAAAGTGACCTTATGCTCTTCAGACTTATATCTGTTCAAATCCTTCAGATAGTCAGCATACAATTGAGGATTCTGCTCTTCGAATGTAGGAGTATTCAATTGGAGACTTTCCACATCCGTCCAATCACTACATGAAGTTATTGTCAGGGCTGATGCCAGAAACAGCAGAGCAGACAATCTATATTTCAGGTTATTTTTCATATATACTTTCCTTTAAGTTTAATATTATTTTTTAGAAGCCCACCATACATCCGTAGCCATATTGTCCGCACCGTGCAGGTAGTTGGCAATCGCATATTCTACATTTGCCTTGTTGCTTACAAACTCATCCAACGGATAAGGCATACGACGTGCACCTTTCTCTGAATCAACTACACCACCGCTCTTGTTTTCTTTCACCGGGATCAGTTTCGGATATCCGGTACGGCGGAAGTCTGCCCAGGCTTCATTACCCAATTGCCAGTTGGCAATCCACTTCTGCACGATAATGCGTTCTTGCTTCTCTTCTTTGTCGGCACTATCATTCCATTTAATAGTGATATTGGACAAAGCATTCTGGTAAGTATTCGTACCTGCCGGGTCTGTATATGCAGTCGGTTTGTTTACATCATCTTTCAAATAGTCTTCTGCACCGTCTGCACCCCATTGTTCAAATGACAAACGGATACCTTGATTGTAGAATGATTCGGCTGTACCACCCATGCTAAAGTTGAAAACAGCTTGTCCTTCAGCACGTAAGAAAGCTACTTCAGCAGCATTCATCCAATAAAGCGGAGATGTAGGAGCAATGTTCACACCGGAATATTTATGTCCGGATGTTTTCAATTCAGGAATGACAATACCGCGACGCATTCCTACATAATCCTGTCCTGCCCATTCTGATTTAGTGAAGAACTTTTCACGTCTGTTATCCTTGTAACCGTTCATATAGCAGATGATATCGGCTGCGGCATGTGTATCACCACCGGTCAGACAGGGTTCGCCGCCGTGTTCGGAAGTCTGTAACTGATTGTAGCGGGTAGCTACATAAATAGGATTTTGTGAAGTCTCAAAGTAGTTCCATGTTGCATTGTCAGCATTGGATTCGATGACACCTCCGTTTGCAGGATTCACAGCTTCTTCAGCCATCTGCTGAGCTTTCACCGGATTGGCATAAGCTATACGGATAGCAAGACGCAACTTCAGTGAATTGGCAAATCTGATCCATTTCTTTACATCGCCTTTGTATATATAGTCGGCTGTAGGAACGAGCTGTTCGTTAGGATGCTCATTGAGTGTGGCAATAGCTGCATTCAACTCTTCGAAGAATGTATTATATGTCACATCCTGAGAATCATAAGGAGTAGCAATCTCGCCATTCGCACCTATCTGAGAATAAGGTATCGGACCAAAAGCATCAGTTACACGATGCATAGCTGCCACCTTTATCACTTGTGCAATGGCATAAGGAACCGGATCATTCGTATTCTGTGATACCAGTTTCACTTGTGTCAGATTAGAGTATAATGTCGGAATAATCTTATCACTTTTCAGAAACACACGGCTCCAGTCGTCTTTTGGATTAAAAGTGGAGATGGCCTCTGTAAAGCCGGCATTAGAATCGGCAAAATATCCGCCTAAAGGTCCGCCCAACAAGCAGTCTGTAAACTGAGCTGTATTTACGTCCGGTGATACCACGCAGCCTGCCAGGTTATTCATGGCAGATCCTAATGCGTATCCATCCGCAGACAAATCAGGAGCTTCATATGGGTTGGAATTGATATTCTCATAGTTACCGATACACGAAGACAGGGCAACGGTAAGAGATCCAAATACTATTTTGTTTATTATATTTTTCATACCTATCTTGATTTATTTAGAATTTAAAGCTCAGATTAAAGCCAATATTACGCAATGAAGGCATCATAAAGTAGTCAATTCCCTGATAGAAGTTATCAGTAGATGCCACACTTTCAGGATCGAAAGGAGCCTTGTTGTAAATCATCCAAAGATTACGTCCGATCAATGAAACTTTGATATCACACACATTGCCCAGCCATTTTCTCGGAATAGTATAACCGATAGAAGCTTCCTGCAAACGAATATTAGTAGCGGAATAAATGTAATACTGAGGAACAGCCGTACCACCAGCTACTACTGAATACCAGCCTTCAGGGTTTACACGGTCGTTTCCATTTACCGATACATAACCTTTGTCACGTGCAGCAGCAGATGCTTCAGAAACTCCGAAGTTATCGAGAACAGCTTGTGTACGTGAGAATACAACTCCACCCAGACGAGCTGATACAAGGAATGCCACATTAATGTTTTTCCAACTGAAATTGTTGCGCCATGCCAAGTTTCCTTTCGGCAATACACTACCTAATTTGATGTAATTATTAGCTTCCAGGCTCTCTGTTACAACACTGTTGTTCTCATCGATATAAACAGCTCCATTGGCATCTCTCTTCAAATCCATCAAGGAGTAAATGTCACCCATGCTTCCACCTTCTTTCAGGATGAAACGGGTACTACCCAGACCACCCATATTCAAAGAAGAAATAGAGAATTTCTCGCGAGTGATAGGATTGATGGCATTATCAGCTAAGGTAAGAATCTTATTCTTGTTCATTGAATAAGTAACTCCTGTATTCCAAGTAAAATCTTTCCATGTATTATTGTAGTTCAACGCTAACTCAAGACCTTGATTACGAACTGCACCTGTCTGAATGTAGATACGCGCATATTCACCTACCGGCAACTCAGGATTGAATGTCTGATTCATTGTCTTGGCGTTATAATAAGTCACATCCAGTTCGAAGTTCTTGAGGAAACGCATATTCATACCTACTTCAAAAGAATTGGTACGTTCCGGTTTCAAGTCATATACCGGGAAGTCAGTCAGGTTACTCCACTGACCGATACTTGTATTCCATGCAAACAGAGGATTAGCTATATATCTTTCGAATGCTGTACCCACAGAAGCAAAAGAACCGCGTATCTTCCAATAAGACAAAAAGTCCTTATTCAATTTAGGCATCAACTCAGACAACACTACAGACATACCTACCGAAGGGTAGAAGAATGATTTATTGACGGAGTTACGACCTGCTAACTGTGAAGGCCAGTCATTACGACCAGTCAATGTCAGATAATAAGTACTTTGGTAGCCAACTTCGGCAGATGCATAGATAGACTGAGTCTGTTCACGCCATCCTGACTGCATTTTGCTTGTCTTGGTCGTACTCAGGTTCTGAATATAGAAACCGTTTGTCAATCCGGCTTTTTCACCGGCAAATGTTTTTGAATCATCAGCAATAGGTCCGCGTACAGCTATTTCATCATATCGCATATCAGTAAACGATCCACCCATATTAGCCTGTAAGGACCATTTTTCGCCGAAAGTCTTGTTCACACTTACCAGGAAGTCTGCATACAATTGCTTTTCGTAGCTTCTGGAAATGCCATAAAGACCACGATCAGACAACTCTGTCAGCTGAGTATTTGTACTGGCATAAGCCTTTTCCGTATAATCATTGTTAGAATTATCCAGGCGGACACGTCCGGAAACATTCAACCAGTCAAGAATCTGATAATTCAGACTTGCACCTAACATATAGCGGTCTTTCTTATTTTCACGCAAGTTACGGTAGTTCACCCAATAAGGATTCTGCATTGTCATATTACCATCACCTGTCGGCCAGTACTGAGTATAGATCTTACGTGCAACGTCATAGCGTTCGTACATTTTAATATCTTCCCAGTCATTGCCACGAGGGAACAGGTAAGCTCCTACCAATGGATTGTTGTAAGTACCCTGGTTCACCATATTGCGGTCTTTCTGCAAAATGTAGCTGGCATTTACGTCCAATGTCATCTTATCATCGAGGAATGAAGTAGTATTACGCACGTTGAAATTATAACGGTCATATTTATTGTTAGGAACGATACCTTTTGAATTAACCGCTGCAGCGGAAGCATAAGTCTGGTTCTTTTCCGAACCGGTAGAGAATGATACGCTTTCTGTACCTATAACACCTGTCTGAAAATAATCATCACGAGGATTATATCCGAAATATCTGGCCTCTGTCAGTTTAGGACCCCAGCTACGGCTGGAGTTATCATCTTTCACGCCACCAATACCTGTACCATAACGTGTCTGGAAACGAGGCATTACCAAAGGAGCGTTAAACTCAACATTACTGTTCACTGTGATATTCACACGACCTTCTTTTCCTTTTTTAGTAGTGATGATAATCGCACCATTGGCAGCATCGGAACCGTAAAGCGCAGCTGCTGCCGCACCAGTCAACACAGACATTGATTCAATATCTTCCGGGTTAATGTCGGCAATCGGTTCAGTATTTCCTTTAGAAGAAAACTCTGTTCCATTCACTTTATTTGCATTGGAGTACATCGGAACACCGTCTACTACATACAATGCATTGGAAGACTGCATGATAGATTTTGTACCACGCATCACTACCTTAGACACACCGCCCACTCCGGACGAAGAAGCATTGATATTAACACCTGCCACTTTACCACTCAATGAATTAATAAAGTTAGGGTCTTTATTGGCAGTCACCGCATCAGCGTTTACCTGCTGTACATTGTAAGACAGCGCTTTCTCTGAGCGTTTGATACCCAAAGCCGTAACTACGACTTCATCCAAGACCTGAGCATCTTCCTTTAAAGTGATATTGATAGCAGTCTTGCCTGCCACAGCCTTCTCCAAAGTTTGATACCCAACATACGAAAACTGCAAAACTGCATTTGAACCTGTAACGACCAATGTATAATTACCATCAAAATCTGTAATAGTACCATTAGTTGTTCCTTTTTCCAGGACAGAAACACCAATCAGAGGTTCGTTATTGGCATCTACCACCTTACCTGTTACTTTCTGTTGTTGTTGAGCCGACTTTGTCGCAGGAGATGCACTTGCTTTCGACAAATAAACGACGTTGTCATCAATTTTATAAACGACATCTTTCCCCTTCAAAGCCTTGTCCAGTACTTCTACCAAAGAAACATCTTTAACATTCAATGATTCTACGCGCATTGAAGCCAAATTGTCATCATAAAAAAATTGATACTTAGATTGAGACTGGATTTGCTTAATCACAGTTCCTAAAGAAGAATTGGAGATCCTAATTGTTAACTGTGCTATTGCAGATTGTGCCGGAAGGGCGAATAGCATCAAGATCAACAATGCCCGAAAAATCTTCGAGCCTCTACACGAGTCATTGATTCTCATACATTTGAATTTAAGATTAAACATTAGTTTTTATATAAAAATTAGAATCGATATTTTATGTATTATTTTCGATTCGCACTTATATAACAACCCATACCTTGAAAAACACTTAGAGGTTTTTGAAAAAAAATAAATATAATCTCATATTTATTTTTCCACAACGAGTACATTCCCATTCATTCAGACTGGAAATCAATTATTTACGAAGAAAAAGAAAACTTTTATAAAATTTGTTCTTTGGGATAATTCACCAGATACAATGTCTTCGTGGCACGAGTAAATGCCGTATATAACCAGCGAAAGTAATCCGGAGTCAAATATTCATCCGTCATATATCCCTGATCTAGAAAAACATTCTGCCACTGTCCGCCTTGTGCTTTATGACAAGTTACCGCATAAGCATATTTCACCTGCAACGCATTGTAGTGTGGGTCTGCTTTCATTTTTTTCATGCGGTCCCGCTTGTTAGATATATCTGCGTAATCTTCAAGTATAGTATAAAATAATCTGTCATTATCTTCTTTTGACAATGCGGGAGCATCAGAGTGAAGGGTATCCAGCAGCAGATTGGCATCCAGTTCAAAATCATTCTGGTCAGGAAACCTGAGAGTCACTTCCGCAAAGCGAAAGCCATACATCTCCCGCGTCTTACGGACACGACGCACGACTGCTATTTCTCCATTGGCAATGAAGTCCATTTCCTTATATTGTTCCGTCCAATAATAATTATTCTTGGCTATCATCAACATATCTCCCGTATTCAGTTCATCTTCCCGCCAAAGGATCTGTGCACGTATTCCGTTATTATATAGGTTCGCGCGTTTATTAGAACGACAAATCACAATCGTCTCATCCATGCCGTCATGATCATAACAACCGGTGATGGCATCAATCAATTCCGTACCCGGCACCATCTTTATATCCGGAAAACCTGTTATCTTTATTTTAGGTAAGGAATAGCAATTATCTTCTGCTATCAGCTGACGTAATTGTGTCGCGTTCCATAAAATGCCGGAATCCTGTATCTGACGAACCACTTGCGTCAAGTCAACTTCCCGCACTTCCAAGGTATATCCTTTCAATGCATCTGCAAAAAGTGCCGGACTCAACTCCTCACCTACCGGAGGAAGCTGCGCAGTATCCCCCATCAACAAAAGACGGCAACCCTGACCGGAATAAACAAACTGTATCAGGTCGTCCAGCAATCTTCCCGTCCCAAACATACTACCCGACAAACCTTCATTGGAAATCATTGAAGCTTCATCAACGATAAACAAAGTATTCGTAGCAAGATTGTCATTTATCGAAAAATTACTGGTTTCATTCGAAAACGACTGTTGCCGGTATATTTTCTTATGAATTGTAAAAGCCGGATGACCGGCATATGATGAAAAAACTTTTGCAGCACGACCAGTAGGAGCCAGTAACACAGCCTTTTGCTGTAACTGATCCATCGTCTTTACCAATGCCCCTACCAAAGATGTTTTACCGGTACCGGCATAGCCTCTGAGGATAAATACTTCATCCGCCAGTGTGGAAAGCAGAAACTCTGAAAGAGATTTTACAGCTATTTCCTGCTCAAAAGTTGGTTGATAAGGAAAATTTTCCTTAATTTGCCTTTCTAAATAGTTATTTATCATTTTTGTACGAGAAAAAAGTTCCCGGAACTATCGTATTTAAATTTATTTATTCTATTTTTGCGATGCGAATATAACAACTAAAAACATAATTTATCATGAAAACAGTATTTAATATTGTATTAGTACTCTGTGCTGCTGCATTAATTTACATTTGCTATAGCAGTATTATGGGTCCTATCAATTTTGAAAACGCAAAAAAAGAAAGAGAAAAAGCAGTCATTGCCCGTCTGATTGACATCCGTAAAGCACAACAGGAATACCGTTCGCTTCACCACGGAATGTACACAGAACACTTTGACACGCTGATCGATTTCGTAAAGAATCAGAAGCTACCTTTCGTTATGAAGATCGGACAGTTGACAGACCAACAGCTGGAAGACGGATTGACTGAAAAGAAAGCAATGGCAATCATCAACAAAGCTAAAAAGACAGGCAAGTATGATGAAGTTAAGAAAAACGGACTTGAAAACTTTAAGCGTGACACCATGTGGGTAGCTGTAATGGACACCATCTATCCAAAAGGTTTCAATGCAGATTCAATGAAGTACATTCCTTACGGAAACGGCGCTATCTTTGAAATGAATGTTAAAAACGACACTGCTAAGTCAGGTGCTCCTGTATTCTTGTTCGAAGTAAAAGCTCCGTATGAAACTTACTTGGGCGGACTTGACAAGCAAGAAATTATCAATTTGAAAGACCTTAATGAAAAACTGGGCAGATACTCTGGTTTGATGGTAGGTTCTATTGACAATCCTAACAATGGTGCTGGTAACTGGGAATAATGATTGATTTTACAAAATCAAAACAATATACTTTATCCATCCGTCTTAGTACGGATGGATTTTCTTTTTCTATCTACAATCCGATTCACGACAATTCACAGTCGCTGTTCGAAAAAGAGGTAGACGCCTCTCTATCTCTGACAGCCAATCTTAAAAACGTTTTCCACGAATCGGACTTTTTAAGCTACTCCTACAAACGGGTGAACATCATGATAGCCAGTAAGCGCTTTACCATGATACCACTGGAACTGTTTGAAGAAGAGCAGGCAGAGCTTTTATTTTATCACAATCATCAGAAACGAGAGAATGAAATAGTGATTTACAATATTCTAAAGAAGAATAATGTAGTCGTGATCTTCGGTATAGACAAAAGCACCTATGCTTTCCTGAACGAACAATATCCTGAAGCGCGTTTCTACTCTCAGTCTACCCCGCTTATCGAGTATTTTTCCATCAAAAGCAGACTAGGGAATAGTAAGAAAATGTATGCCTCAGTCCGCAAAGATGCCATTGACATTTACTGTTTCGAACGGGGACAGTTACTCCTGGCCAACTCTTTCGAGTGTATACAAACCGAAGATCGTATTTACTATCTATTATATGTCTGGAAGCAGCTGGAATTTAATCAGGAACGGGATGAACTGCACTTGACAGGTACTCTGTCGGACAAAGAAACATTGATGAACGAACTGAAAAAATTCATTCTACAGGTATTCATCATGAATCCTGCCAACAATATTGACATGCAAGCCTTATTAATATGCGAGTAATCAGCGGTATTTATAAACGAAGAAGATTTGATGTACCACGTACATTCAAAGCACGCCCTACAACAGATTTCGCCAAGGAGAATCTGTTCAATGTACTTAATAATTATATCGATTTCGAGGAAGGGGTAACTGCACTTGACTTATTTGCAGGCACGGGCAGTATCAGTATCGAACTGGTATCCCGGGGATGCGACCGTGTGATCAGTGTGGAAAAAGATCCGGCTCATCACTCGTTTATCTGCAAAATAATGAAAGAAGTACAAACAGACAAATGTCTGCCTATCCGTGGCGATGTATTTAAGTTTATCAACAGCGGACGGGAGCAGTTCGATTTTATCTTTGCCGACCCTCCTTACGCTTTAAAGGAGCTGGAATCGATACCGGAACTAATATTCAAAAATAATTTGCTCAAAGAAGGAGGTTTGTTTGTATTGGAGCATGGTAAGCAAAATAACTTTGAGGATCATCCGCATTTCATAGAAAGAAGAGTCTATGGAAGTGTGAACTTCTCGCTTTTCAGATAAGATAAAAGTATATCAGATAAGGGAAGCATCCTTTTTAAAGCAGCGGAGCCAACAAACGAACGACAGACTCTGCTGCCCTCCTCCTCCACGAACGCTTTACCCAGTTTTTCAGAAAGATCTGTGTACTTTCCCGCTGATCCTGAAGGAATATCTCCTTCATTTCAAGAGCCGTTTCCACATCATACATAAAGGCATTTACTTCAAAATTATGCTCAAAACTACGGAAGTCGACATTGGTAGACCCTACTGTAGAGAGCATATCATCAGAAACCATCAGTTTGGAGTGCAGAAACCCTTTCTTATAAAAATAGACTTTGACACCTGCCTGCATCACATCTGCCAGGTAAGAATGCGATCCCAAATGAGTGATTCGGTTGTCGGCACGTTCCGGCAGCATCAAACGCACATCTACTCCTGCCAGTGCGGCTGTCTGCATAGCGGCAAGTACTTGCTCTGTCGGCAGGAAATAAGGAGTTTGCATATAGCAATACTTCTTCGCTCCATTGATTGCCATAGTCAGTCCCTGCATGATTTCTTTCCAGGGACCGATAGGTTCGCTGGTAACCACCTGCACTAATGAACTTCCACAAGATTCTATCTTTGGGAAATAACGTGAAGCTGTAATCAATGTGCGGTCAACGAAATACCAGTCGAGCAAGAAGGCCGTTTGTAAGCCATGCACAGCCTTTCCTTCTATCAGAATATGGGTGTCGCGCCAGATTCCCCATGAGAAACCACGCATATAACGTTCTGCGAGGTTCATACCTCCCACAAAGCCGATACGTCCGTCTATCACGACTATCTTTCTGTGATTACGATAATTGACCCTGCTTGTAAACAAGGGGAAACGTACTTTTAAGAAACTCCTGACTTCAATACCGGCATTACGCATTTCCTCGAAAAAGCGGTTAGGTACATGCCAGCACCCCACATCATCATAAATTACTCTTACTTCAACCCCTTGAGATGCTTTTTCGATTAGCACATCCCTTACCAAACGTCCGATAGCATCATCTTCAAAGATGTAGTATTCTATATGAATGTGTTGCTTCGCCTTTTGGAGCTCACGAAGCAATGATTGCAGCTTGGTATAGCCTTCCGTATACACAGCAATACGGTTTCCCTCAAATGGGAAAGCTTGATTGGTATGCTGGAAAAGTTGGATAAGGCGGGCATATTCTTCAGGTACATCCGAACAGTCTTGCGCCATATATTCCGCCATAGGTTTCTTCAGGAGGCGGTCATAACTTTTTTGACCGATGATACGTTCCCGACGCTGACTCCGACCAAAGAAGAAATAGAAAACAAGACCGACGATTGGGAGAAAAAGTAATATAAGTATCCATGCCATAGTCTTCACCGGATTTCGATTATCAAGAATGATAACGACAATCGTACTGATAATGGCTCCAAAATAAACGATGTCGAAAGCAACTGTAGCTATCTGGCTAACTAATATGTTCCAGTCAATCATAGGATACTCCTTTTTATATGGATACTGAACAACAAATATAAAGCAAATTATCGGATAAACAAAAAAGTCCCGATGGCAAGTCATGTTCATTGCCATCGGGACTTTCCCGTTTTTATTCAGAGCTATTCATAACTTAGAAACGCATAGGTCTGCCACCGCCGCCTCCGTAACTGCCACGAGGACCACGAGAGCCACCACCACCGCCATCAAAACCGCCCTGACGCATATTTCCACGAGCTTCTTTATTACCGAAGACATTCAAACGATAAGTAAAGCGAAGCATACAGTAGCTGTTGATACCATTGTATTCAGAGACTGAGCGCATATCAGCATCCATTACACGACTGATATTTGTTTGTTGTTTTAGAATATCATATATTTCAAAACTGACTGTCGCAGCTTTACCTTTTAGGAAGTTCTGAGCTATTTGAGCATTCCAAATAACTTCATTCCGGTTCATACTTGCATCACGATATCCACGACGTGCATTATTCGTTATATTGGTAGATATTGACATATTCCAAGGCAAAAAGATATTAGTGCTCGCACCATAACCGAAGGTATAAGGTTCCTGATTCGCATCCGGATTCAGCTTATTTTTCTCAAAGTTATACTTAATCGCCCCATTCACTGTAAATTCAAACCAATCATTACGGAAAGTTCCATTCAGTCTTTCTTCTAAAGTCAGCGTAGTACTTGTGTTCTTATCATTCACATGCGTGCTCCTGTCAAAAAGATAGGCAACTTTATTAGTGTAACTGCCGGTAGAGAATGTATTAATGGTAAAACGCCTGTCTCTTAAAGCTGTATTATAGCCAAGCATCCC
This sequence comes from Bacteroides thetaiotaomicron, assembly GCA_019412825.1. Lineage (GTDB taxonomy): Bacteria > Bacteroidota > Bacteroidia > Bacteroidales > Bacteroidaceae > Bacteroides > Bacteroides thetaiotaomicron_A. Next base: position 29,985 of record DXOL01000022.1, read on the forward strand.
CGAAGCATTCCAGTTACCATTAATATTTTCCGGCTTCACGATGACTCCTCCGGTCTCTTCTATATAAGTAGTAGAATTGGTGATACTATTTTGAGTTGAGTTAAAATTAGCATGTACTACTACTCCCTGCTGTTTGTCAGCGTTATAAGTATTATAGAATAAGCGGACCGAATGAGAGAAAGAAGGTTTCAGACCGGGGTTACCCATCCGGATATTCAATGGATTAGAGTTATCCGTAATATCCAACAAGTTTTCCATACTTGGTTGACTAGCACGCCCTCTATACGTGAAGCGCAACTGAGTTACTTTAGAGAATCTGTAGCGGAAATCAACATTTGGAGAGAAATTAAATACTGATCTTCTTACTACTGTATCTATTTCTTCTTTGCGATATGCCAATCTAGTATTCTGCGGTTGCAAAGATGCACCAATATTTAACTGGTATTTTTCACGAATAAAACGCAAACCGGCATTTATCTCATGATTATAATAGTCATACTTAGCGTTTTTACTCAAACTGTCAACGAAATTCTCTTTATATCTTTCAGGAAGATCGTCTCCTAACTCCCAAAGCCAGTCCTGATCCTTCTCATCTTCAGGAATCAAACTATATGTACTCTTATCACTCTCACTGTGTTTATATTGAAACCTATAGCTGAACTGCAAAAAAGTTGCACGAGCAATCGGTTCACTATATGTCAATTGAGCTGTATAATCATAATTCTTTGTCGGACTGGATATATATTGTTTACGTACATCATTCTTATCTTTGTCATAATAATATGTCTGATAATCGGTAAATTGATCATTATCATTATCACCGTAACCAAATGTTCCGCGGAAAGTAATATTACGTCCTTTGTTGTTCAGCTTTCTGTTTACCTGCAAAGAGGCGTTTGCTGACAAGCTATTGCTTTCAGACAAAGACTGATTATTACTAGTATTTACACGTCCTTGCAGAGGATCCTCATCCGGATGTTCTTCCAGCCATTTTAGATTCAAGTAATCATTAGGATTTGTCGCAAAATTAAATGGATCCTGATTAAACGTTCCGGATTCGGAAGCAGAAGCCCCATTCGATTTACCATAAGAAACATTCGGACGGAAAATGATATTCGTTAATGTATCCGGTTTCCATTCCAAACGGAAATCAGCATTGAAGTTCGTGTTCTTATTACGGTTTTTACTGTTCGAATTAGAGAACGAACTTCCTTCTCCACCTTTCAGAAAACGTTCGGAATAGTTCATAGAACTTGCATCTCTGTCGCTATAATTATAACGTGCGCTACCTCCCAATTCCAGTTTATCCGTCTGAGTAGCAAAATTCGCACCCAGCATTTTAGTAGCGGTCAGACCATTATTAGTCCGGAAACGACCGCCGCCGCCTCCACCGGAGAATCCCTGGTCATTCACATTATTGGCAGAACCAATCAATGAGAACTGGCTATTTTCGACGAACCGGTTCAGCATTAGGTTGCCTGCATAACGGTCCTCAGTACCGGCAGCAGCACTTGCATTACCAAACCATCCTTGATTCATACCTTTCTTCACCTTCAGATCGAGTACAGTTTCTTCTTCTCCGTCATCTATTCCGGTGATACGTGCCAAGTCAGATTTCTTATCATACGTTTTGAGCTTATCGATCATATTGACAGGCAGATTCTTCAATCCGGTTTTCACATCACCGCCAAAGAACTCTTTACCATCCACCATGATTTTCTTGACTTCTTTTCCATTGATCTTCACGTTTCCATCGTCATCAATTTCAGCACCCGGAAGCTTTTTCACAAGTTCTTCGAGCATGGCGCCTTCGGGAGTACGATAAGCGGTAGAGTTATATTCCAGTGTGTCTTCCCTCACCGTTACCTGCGGAGCTTCCGCCGTAATCACAGCCTCGCTCAGCATCACAGCATCGGGGTCCAGAGAGATCGTCCCCATATTCTTTTCAGTCACATTGTTGGATAATTGCACAGGAACAATTTTCGTGCGGAAACCGATGTAAGAGACCTTCAATATGTATTTTCCCGCCTTCACTTTAGGGAGCGTAAACCACCCCTTATTACTACTTGCTATACCGGCTGCATAAGCACTATCCGGCAATGACAGCAATTGAACAGTTGCCTGCGCAGCTGGCTCTTTAGAGTCAGATTCGACAACACGACCCGAAACGGTAATCACCTTATTCTGTGCGAAAATAGAGAAGGTGCATAACAATGTAAGCACCCACCAAGCTGATAATCTTTTCATTTACCTTAATTACGATTAGTAGAGTAATAACAATGTCTTTTTGACAAATAGAATCGTAAAAGGTTTAATTTAATAGAAAATTATCTTTTGAAGAATCGATCAACAAGCGCTTTTTTAAGACCAAACTCCAAACAAAGCACATTAAAGATTAAAAAGGTGAGAAAAGAAGAAGTGTCTACATTGATCACATCTCCTTGCAGGACACGCCACAACATACCACCGAAAACAAACAGAAAAGTCAGAAAGACAGCATTCCGGACAGCCGTATTGCGAATCTGCTCCGTCTCGCGGCTTTCATTCTTGCTTAAGGCAAAGATGATCAGCAAGCATCCTGCCATCATCAACAGCTTCGTACATTCCTTGTAAAGCAGCAGGTTATGGTCGGTAACTAACCCTTGCATTAACAAAACGGGAAGAAGAAACAAAGCTACTAACAACACCACATATCCCAAAGGACGACAAAATACAGGAAACAATGCTTTCATAATTGAACGTTTTAACGAGACAAAAGTAAGTAAAAAAAGATATTTTATATACATTTGCACCAAGAAAAAGCAAAAGAATCATGAGTAAACAAGAAGTCATTCTCTGCGAAAGCCTGGAAACAAGCCTCGGTCGTGCCATTGAAAGATGTCCGCACGACAAGTTATTCATCCTCACAGACGAACATACCCAGCGTCTTTGTCTGCCTTCATTGAGAGAGGTATCGTTTCTGAAAGACGCTGTCGAAATCAATATCGGAGCCGAAGATGTGCATAAGACACTGGAGACTCTGGCATCCGTATGGATGGCACTGAGCCAGCAAGGGGCTACACGTCACTCATTGCTCATCAACCTTGGCGGGGGCATGGTGACCGATTTGGGAGGCTTTGCCGCCGCTACCTTCAAACGAGGGATCTCTTATATCAATATACCCACTACGCTGTTGGCTATGGTCGACGCATCCGTCGGCGGTAAAACAGGCATCAACTTCAACGGACTGAAAAACGAGATCGGCTCGTTTGCTCCGGCAGACAGTGTGCTGATTGAAACCGAATTCCTGCGCAGCCTCGATGCACACAATTTCTTCTCCGGTTACGCTGAAATGTTAAAGCATGGATTAATCAGCAATACCGCACACTGGGTCGAGTTGCTGGATTTCGATACCAATGACATCGATTATGTATATCTCAAAGATATGGTAGGACGGTCGGTACAGGTGAAGGAAGACATCGTGGAGCAAGACCCCTTCGAGCATGGCATCCGCAAGGCACTGAACCTGGGACATACGGCGGGACACGCTTTCGAAAGTCTGGCACTGGCAGAGAATCGTCCCGTACTGCATGGCTATGCCGTAGCATGGGGAATCGTATGCGAGCTTTACCTGTCACACTTCAAAGTCGGCTTCCCGAAGGACAAGATGCGGCAGACCATCCAATTCATCAAAGAGAATTATGGTTCATTCGCATTCGACTGTAAACAGTACGAACAGCTCTACGCATTTATGCAACATGATAAGAAAAATACCGCAGGAACGGTCAATTTCACTTTACTGAAAGAGATCGGAGATATTTGTATCAACCAGACGGCTGATAAAGACACAATTTTTGAGATGCTTGACTTCTATCGCGAATGTATGGGAGTCTGATCTTGAAACTTATTAGATTAATGAAGGAGAATGGGATTCCCTAAAAGGTTTCCCATTTCTTTTTTCCCTTTCCCATTCTCCTCTCCCCACATATGCCTTTATTCCCCACAGGCATCTTCAATATTATCCTAAGTTACTCATTCGGTATTGGGACAATGACATTCCGGTATGTTTCCTGAAGAAACGTCCCAATGACGATTGATTGGCAAAGTTTGTTTTCACGGCAATTTCCTGAATATTCATATTCGTATTCTTCAGCAAAGCCTTTATTTCCAGCACGATATATTCGACAATCCAGTCTTTGGCAGACTTGCCGCTCACTTCCTTGATTACCATCGTCAGGTATTTGGATGTGATACACAGCTTATCGGCATAGAAAGCGACATCTTTATTTTCTTTGAAGTGCTTCATAATCAACCCAAAGAATTTATTGGCCAATTCCTCTTTACGAGTATCTTTCCGGGTATTCATCAGAGCTGCCTCCTTCTCATAAGCGTTAAACAATTCCAGATACAAATATCTTAATAAATGGATAATCAGTTCACGCCTGTATATGTCATCAGACGTCACTTTATCCTTCACCATTCCCAGATAGTTAATCAATCGCCGGGTATCATTTTCTGTCTGAGGATACCAGTAGTGGCTCCTCATGTAGAAAAAGAAATGAGGCGAAAACCGAGGCACACCGCTCAGCGCATCGCTGAACATTGTAGGCGACACCACCAGCGTGGTAGTCAGAAAGTCATCACTAGCCTCGGTGAATGAAACGAATTGTCCCGGCAACAGAATTATTAATTCTTGCGGCTGTATCCAATGCGAATCATCATATACGTTAAGCTTGGCCTTTCCGCTGAAGCAATACACGACCAAAGCTGACTGAATATTAGAAGGATAAGCGCTTAGGGGAAGATACTTCAAATTCTGAAAATACTTAAAATCATCACCTAAGACATAAGCCTCTAACGTTTCTCTATTTTTATTATACACATTTACCCCCTCATTAAATAAAACTAAATACAAAAATATACTATCCAAAACTACTCTCACACGTCGTATGCCGATATGGTTTCATTTTAAAGAAGTTACGAACCATCTATTCACTTAATTTCATAAACAAAACCCTGTTATGTTAGTTTGCGACCACCTATATTATTTAGATTTATTATGGACTGAAGGACTTTTTATTCCACAAACGGAAACTTATCCTAAAATCAGCTAATGGAAAAAAACAGGCTATTTATTTGCTATTTAAAAATAAAGCACTACTTTTGCATCCGCAATTCGGGATGTAGCTCAGCCCGGTAGAGTACGCGTCTGGGGGGCGTGTGGTCGCAAGTTCGAATCTTGTCATCCCGACTACCGACAAAGCATTGATAATCGATGGGTTATTGATGCTTTTTTTATTGAAACGAGAATGAAAGAAGACCCGAAACATATTCATATCAGCGAATACAACTATCCACTACCGGATGAACGAATCGCCAAATTTCCTTTAGCAGAACGAGACCAGTCAAAGCTGTTGGTATATCGCCACGGTGAAGTAAGCGAAGATGTTTTCACATCCTTGCCGGACTATCTTCCGAAAGGAAGCCTGATGGTATTCAACAACACGAAGGTGATTCAGGCACGCCTCCACTTCCGGAAAGAAACGGGGGCGCTGATCGAGGTCTTCTGTTTGGAACCGATTCAGCCGAACGATTATGTATTGAACTTCCAGCAGACGGAACACGCTGCCTGGCTCTGCATGATCGGCAATCTGAAGAAGTGGAAAGACGGAGCACTGAAACGGGAGATGACGGTAAAAGGCTTCCCGATCACTCTGACCGCTACCCGTGGAGAATGCAGGGGCACCAGCCACTGGATTGATTTCTCTTGGGACAATCCGGAAGTAACCTTTGCCGATATACTCGAAGTGTTCGGAGAACTGCCGATTCCCCCTTATCTGAACCGGGATACGGAAGAGAGCGACAAAGAAACTTATCAGACCGTTTATTCCAAAATAAAAGGCTCGGTAGCCGCACCGACAGCCGGACTGCACTTCACTCCCCGCGTACTGGAAGCGTTGCAGGAGAAAGGCATCGATCTGGAAGAATTGACGCTTCATGTAGGCGCAGGAACCTTCAAGCCCGTGAAAAGCGAAGAGATAGAAGGACATGAAATGCACACGGAGTACATCTCCGTCAATCGGGCTACGATCAAAAAGCTGATCGATCATGACGGTTGCGCTGTTGCAGTAGGCACCACTTCGGTGCGTACGCTCGAAAGCCTGTATCACATCGGAGTGACATTGGCGGAAAATCCCGATGCTACGGAAGAAGAACTGCACGTCAAGCAATGGCAGCCATACGAAAAGTATGATCAGATTCCGCCTGTAGTCGCACTGCAAAAGATTTTAGGTTACCTCGACAGGAACGGGCTGGAAGCACTTCACAGCAGTACGCAGATTATCATAGCTCCGGGATATCAGTATAAGATAGTGAAAGCGATGGTTACCAACTTCCACCAACCGCAAAGTACGCTGTTACTTTTGGTTTCCGCCTTCGTGAAGGGGAACTGGCGTACGATTTATGATTATGCGCTGGAACATGATTTCCGTTTTCTGAGCTATGGAGATTCTTCTCTGCTGATACCGTAAACCAAAAAGTAAAAACAACTATGCCAAGCGATAATAATCAAGAAATGTTTCCCATCGTAGACGAACAGGGAAACATCACCGGAGCCGCCACACGCGGAGAGTGTCACAGCGGAAGCAAGCTCCTGCATCCGGTTATCCATCTTCACGTTTTCAATTCGAAAGGTGATTTATATCTGCAGAAACGTCCGGAATGGAAAGACATCCAGCCCGGAAAATGGGACACAGCCGTTGGCGGACATATTGACTTGGGCGAAAGTGTAGAAATCGCACTCAAACGGGAGGTCCGCGAAGAACTAGGCATCACGGACTTTACTCCCGAACTGCTAACCAGCTATGTATTCGAATCGGATCGTGAGAAAGAACTTGTCTTTGTTCACAAAACTGTTTATGACGGTGAACTGCACCCCAGTGACGAACTGGACGGCGGACGATTCTGGACCATCGAAGAAATAGAAGAAAACCTCGGAAAAGGAATTTTCACCCCAAACTTCGAAGGCGAATTAAAGAAAGTATCCCTTATTCCGTCTCTTTTCCCTGCTCCTACTCCTGCTCTATCCAAGTAACGATTTTCTCCGAGAACGGACTCTCTTTGGGGGCCACAAAGCCGACCCAGTTTCCGTTCTCGTCTATCATAAACTTCTGAAAATTCCATTGGACGGGCGCATCTTCTTTGCCGTTCAGTTTCTTTTCCGTCAGCCATTGGTAGAGTGGCGCTATGTTTTTGCCCTTGACGGAAATCTTGGCCATCATCGGGAAAGTAACGTCATACTTTAAAGAGCAGAACTGAGCTATCTCTTCATTGCTTCCCGGTTCCTGTCCCATAAAGTTGTTGGCAGGAAAGCCGATGATTACAAAATTCTTATCCTTATATTTATCATATAGCTCTTGCAGTTTAGCATACTGTGGCGTCAGTCCGCATTTAGAGGCTACATTTACTACCAGCACTTTCTTTCCTTTCAAGGATGAAAGCGGAAATTCCTTACCATCAATCGTGGTCACATTGAAGTCGTAGAAAGACTTATTCTGCGCTTCCAGAGAGATTGCACATACCATTGTTATAACCATTAAGATGAATGACTTCATACTGAATATATATTTAGTTTGTTATATAATAAACGAGGTTATGCAAAGAAATGTTCTGCCGCAGAATGAGATTGCTTGTTTCTTCGTATCCATGCCGAATGGTTCAACAAAAGTTGGATTCAAGTTATGTATGCGAGTTGCCTACTTAAATCTTACTACATAGTTTATACACACTTTTTGCTGTCATCCGTCACTTTTACTGTTTTTCAATCATTAATTCACTGTTAATCATCTCATTAATCGAGTGACAGCAAGAGTGATGACAAAGTGATAGCAAGCAAATTCAAGATTTTGCCATCACTTTTTCTCTTCCAAAGATTGAGTCAACCAACTGAGATCAGAGAATGCACTTTAGTACTCTTGCAAAATAATCTTCTCTTATTGGACACAGATGACATATTTAGCAAGAAATTTCATTCCTTTTTCTTTGCAATCCTCAACAATTCGCGTACCTTTGTTCTTTGAAAGCCGAAGAGAAATGCGGCATATTGAAACGTTTTTTTGCGCTAAGAAAAGTACCAAATTTCATTTAAACAAAAAACTGAACTTCAATAAATCTGTTTCATACGTGCGACTTAGGGTCGGGCGTGTGAACATATTTATTAAGTTCAGTAGGTATTGGTACTACCTCTTAGCGGATAAATATGAACTCAGCGCCCGGCTTCTTTTATATACGTACGTAGTATACAACAGGATGCGAGCGGTCAAAAATATTCGAAGAGATATGAACAGACCAGACAAAGAAACATTGCGCCGCGTCATCCGGAAGATGCACAGACAAAATGATTGCGAGAAGTTTATTGAATTAGCATCCGTATTTACCGGTATGCTAGGGAAACTTGATTTCCATTCCGTAGAATTTTCTTCTGACGATCCTTACCACCCTTTCCCTTTATACATGAAACATATTCATAGTGTAATCTGCGAAGAAGAGTATCTTTACATACTTTGCTATAACGGGAATCTGCACATACTGGGAACCTATGAACGCGGACATATTCTGATTCCGCTCAAAGAACAACTGACTTTACGGGAACTCTTCTGCTGGACGTGCCGATCTTGGTGGGATCGCCTACTCGTAAAGAGTGAAAATGACCTCCCCACATAATGCCAATTTTATCATCCCGCATGAAGATAAAAGCATTGAATGATCACCGAAACAGCAATCTTTAAGATTTAACAAATATGAGTTACAATATTCACCACTTTAATTCGTAATCCTAACCAGATTAAATATGGAGGTCGCAGACCGAGAAACCGCTTGTGAAAGTAGTTCTTTCGGACTGTCTCCCAAGAGGATGCCGCATTACCCCATAGGCATCCTCTTTTATTATTATATTGGCAAGCAGTGTTTCAGATAGTTTCCTACGCCGGAACCAATGGTTTCAAGCGGCTGAAACTACAGTTCCATGCCTTGGAAACCTTAGTTTCAAGCTGGCGAAACTTTAGTTTCAAGCGGGCGAAACTCTAGTTTCAAGCTCTAGAAACCAAAAGCTATGTAGACTACTTGTTCCACCCATCAAGAGTATAGCTTTCGACATCGAAGCCACTCACCTTCAACATTGAAACGACTCCTTTTCAACATCGGATTCACTTATCTTCGTCATCTAAGACATTCTTTTTCAGCATTGAAGTCACTTATTTTCAGCATATTCTACTCTTAACTTCAGTTCTTCACGGTGACAATAAAAAACTAAGTTTCGTCTATTATCACCCTATTATCACCTCTTATTATCACCCTTACTATTCTGTTTTTCAGCGTACTAAGTCGCAAAAGTGACAAGTGACAATAAAAACGCTGCACAAAACGTTTTGACGAAGAACTAAAGGACGCGCAAACTCCTTGATTCGACAGACAACAGCCGTTCACATTCAGACCTTGATTTCGTCATTTCACCCGTCAATCTTTCCGCTTCATCTTTTCTTGATGATCATGGGTGAAGATAGTCCGTAACTTTGTAACATGAAACAATAACACTATAAAATCATGTTTAAAGCTATTGTACGTTTTTCGATCAGGAAGAAATTATTCGTTGGGTTAACCACCCTCTTCCTGTTTATCGGGGGAATCTATGCCATGCTGACGCTCCCCATTGACGCCGTGCCGGACATAACCAACAATCAAGTGCAGATTGTAACCGTATCTCCTACGCTTGCGCCGCAGGAAGTGGAACAACTCATCACCATGCCCATCGAAATAGCGATGAGCAACATCATGAATGTGGAAGATATCCGTTCTGTCAGTCGCTTCGGATTGTCAGTGGTGACGGTCGTCTTCAAGGAAGACGTGCCCACACTCGATGCCCGCCAACTAATCAACGAACAGATACAAACTGTATCCGGCGAGATATCTCCCGAACTGGGAACACCGGAAATGATGCCGATCACCACCGGACTGGGCGAAATCTACCAATACATATTAAAAGTAGCTCCGGGATACGAAAAGAAATATGACGCAATGGAACTCCGCACCATTCAGGACTGGATGGTGAAACGCCAGTTATCGGGCATACCGGGCATTGTGGAAATAAACAGCTTCGGCGGTTATCTGAAACAATATGAAGTGGCAGTAGACCCCGACGCCCTGTTTTCGCTGAATATCACCATCGGCGAAGTGTTCGAAGCACTGAGCAGCAACAACCAGAACACGGGCGGAAGCTACATCGAAAAAGCAAGGAGTGCCTATTACATCCGTTCGGAAGGGATGATCACCCGTACCAAAGACATCGAGCAGATCGTAGTAGCCAACCGGAACGGGATTCCCGTACACATCAGTGACGTAGGCACTGTCCGCTTCGGCGCACCCAAACGTTTCGGTGCGATGACGATGGACGGAAAGGGCGAATGCGTAGGCGGAATTGCCATGATGCTGAAAGGCGCCAACGCCAATGTAGTGACGCAGGAACTGGAAAAACGGGTGGAGAAGATACAGCACCTGTTGCCCGAAGGCATCAGCATCGAACCGTATCTGAACCGTTCGGAACTGGTCAACCGGAACATCTCTACCGTCGTCAACAACCTGATTGAAGGCGCCATCATTGTCTTCCTCGTACTCATTATTTTCCTCGGCAATGTCCGTGCCGGACTGATTGTAGCTTCGGTCATCCCACTGGCTATGCTCTTCGCATTCATCATGATGCGTCTTTTCAACGTGACCGCCAATCTGATGAGCCTCGGTGCCATCGACTTCGGTATTGTGGTAGATGGTTCCATCGTCATACTGGAAGGTATCCTGGCGCACATCTATAGCAAGCAGTTCCGCGGGCGGACTCTGACCCGCAAAGAAATGGACGAAGAAGTGGAAAAAGGCGCTTCCGGCGTAGTCCGTTCGGCTACTTTCGCCGTACTGATTATTCTGATCGTATTTTTCCCCATCCTGACACTGAACGGGATTGAAGGAAAATACTTCACCCCGATGGCAAAAACCCTCGTGTTCTGCATTATCGGAGCCTTGATCCTGTCGCTGACATACGTCCCCATGATGGCATCGCTCTTTCTGAAACATACCATCGTCATGAAACCGACACTTGCCGACCGCTTCTTCGAACAGCTGAACAAGCTCTACCAACGTTGCCTGCGTGCCTGCCTGCATCATAAGGCACGTACCGTCGTCATCGCTTTCGCCGCATTGATCGGTTCCCTCTTCCTCTTCACCCGTCTGGGCGCCGAGTTCATCCCGACACTGGACGAAGGAGACTTCGCCATGCAGATGACCTTACCAGCCGGCAGTTCGCTTTCGGAAAGCATCAAACTCTCCGAAGAAGCGGAAAAGACATTGATGGATCAGTTCCCCGAAATCAGGCACGTGGTGGCAAAGATCGGTACGGCAGAAGTCCCCACCGACCCGATGGCAGTAGAAGATGCCGACGTGATGATCATCATGAAACCGTTTAAGGAATGGACCAGCGCAACGAGCCGTGCGGAAATGGTGGAGAAGATGAAAAAAGCACTCGAACCTCTTTCCGAACGTGCCGAGTTCAACTTCTCGCAGCCGATACAGCTCCGGTTCAACGAACTGATGACGGGCGCCAAGGCCGATATCGCAGTCAAACTATACGGAGAAGACACGCACGAACTTTATCAGAGAGCGAAGGAAGCTGCCGCCTATGTAGAAAAAGTACCGGGAGCAGCAGACGTCATCGTAGAACAGACGATGGGGCTGCCTCAGCTGGTCGTTAAATATAATCGCGGAAAGATAGCCCGTTACGGCATCAATATCGAAGAACTCAACACAATTATCCGGACAGCCTATGCCGGAGAAGCCAGCGGAGTAGTCTTCGAAAATGAACGAAAGTTCGACCTTGTCGTGCGTCTGGATCAGGAGAAAGTAGCAGACTTGAATCTGGACAAGCTCTTTGTACGTACCTCCGAAGGCATTCAGATCCCGGTCGGCGAGGTGGCAAGCATCGAGCTTGTCAGCGGTCCGTTGCAAATCAACCGCGACGCTACCAAACGCCGCATCGTAATCGGTGTGAACGTACGCGATGCGGACATTCAGCAAGTGGTAGCCAACATCCAGAAGACACTGGACAAGAACATCAAACTGCAACCGGGATATTACTTTGAATACGGCGGACAGTTTGAAAACCTGCAAAACGCTATCAACACACTGCTGATTGTTGTTCCGGTAGCATTGATGCTGATTCTGCTCGTTTTGTTCTTCGCTTTCAAGAACATTACTTATACATTGATGGTATTCTCCACCGTTCCGCTATCGCTTATCGGAGGTATCGTCGCCCTCTGGCTGCGCGGACTTCCGTTCAGCATCTCGGCAGGAGTCGGTTTCATCGCCTTGTTCGGTGTAGCCGTGCTGAACGGCATCCTGATGGTGAATCACTTCAACGAACTTCGTAAACGAAACAAATATGCTATGACTACCAACCGAATCCTCACTTTGGGCACCCCGCACCTGCTGCGCCCCGTATTCCTGACCGGACTGGTCGCTTCACTGGGATTTGTCCCGATGGCAATCGCCACTTCCGCCGGTTCGGAAGTACAACGTCCGCTGGCTACGGTCGTCATCGGCGGACTGATTATCTCTACTATACTGACTTTGCTTATCATTCCGGTATTCTACAAGATTGTCAATTCGTTCGCTGTATGGAGACGTCCCGGAAGCAAGTTTCATTTGCCGTTCTTCGCCTTGATGCCATTGTTGCTGCTGATTCCCTCTGCCGCCTCAGCGCAGCAACCGCAAGCTGTCAGTCTGGAACAGGCCATCGAGATAGCCAAACAAAATCATCCGAGACTGAAAATAGCTGCCAATGCCATCCGACAGGCTAAAACCACCCGCGGAGAGATTGTCGAAGCCACTCCCACCTCATTCAGTTACTCATGGGGACAGCTCAACGGAGAAAACAAGAAAGACAAGGAACTTGCTTTCGAACAGAGCCTCGGTTCGCTGCTGACACCGTTTTACAAGAATGCACTGGTCAGCCGGCAGGTAAAAACAAGTACTTATTATCGCCGGATGGTCGAAAAGGAAGTAATAGCAGAAGTAAAACGCGCATGGGCTTACTATCAATATGCTGCCAATCTTTGCTCCATGTACCATGATCAGGACAAGATGGCGGAAGAGCTGAAACGCATCGGAGAAATACGTTACCAGCAAGGGGAAATCACCCTGCTCGAAAAGAACATGATGACAACTACCGCCACCGACCTGCACAACCGTTGGTATCAGGCACAGGAGGAGGAAAAGACAGCACTGGCACGTTTCCAGTGGAGCTGTTATTCCGACAGTCCGATTGTACCGGCGGATTCAGCCCTGTCTCTGTTCTACACTCCTGTTTCGGACGGCACTCTGTCCGAAGCGCATACCGGATATTTCCGAAGCCAGGCGGAAGAAGCGAAAGCAATGCTGCATATAGAACGCAGCCGTTTCTTTCCGGAACTCAGCGTAGGGTATACCCGCCAGGACATTCTTCCCTTGAAGAATCTGAATGCCTGGATGGTGGGCGTCTCCTTCCCCATTTACTTCATGCCTCAGAAAAGCAAGGTGAAACAAGCCAGACTCGCTGCCGCTTCGGCACAAATCCAGGCGGATGCCAACATCCGCGAACTGCGCAACAAAGTGACGGAACTGGAAGCCTCTCTCCGACGATATAACGAGAGCCTGCGTTTCTATACTTCTTCCGCTCTCAAAGAAGCGGAAGAACTGACCAAAGCCGCCAACCTGCAACTGCAACAAAGCGAAACGGGCATTGCTGAATATATACAGTCTGTCACCGCAGCACGGGATATCCGGCGAGGCTATATTGAAACCGTTTATCAGTATAACATTGCCGCTCTGGAACATGAACTGTTTGAATAAGTGGAGAGTTTTTAATGAATATGTTTCCTATTATAATATAATATAGTGTATGAAGAAGATATTTTACCCCATCCTTTTGCTGGCGTTAGTAGCCTGCAAGGGACAACAACAAACAGCGGATTCTGAGACTGTAGCGGGCTCTGCAACAGAAAGTGTGAATCCGGGAACGGATAAGTCCAACCGCCAAGATGACGCTGCACAGCCCGAAGTGGACGCGATCACTTCCGCCACTTCCCGCCCTAACCAGGTTTCGTTCAACGGTCGGATCGTCCTTCCACCCCAACGACAGGCAACCGTAGCACTGACCATAGGAGGAGTGATAAAAAACACTTCCTTACTCCCCGGACAACACGTTACCAAGAACGCTGTAATCGCCACTTTGGAGAATCCGGAGTTCATCACCCTTCAACAGACTTACCTGGACAGCCATGCGCAAACCGAATATCTGCAGATGGAATACGAACGGCAAAAGAATCTTGCTGCCGAACAGGCGGCTTCGCAAAAGAAGTTTCAGCAAAGCAAAGCGGATTACCTCTCCATGAAAAGCCGTCAGGATGCTGCCGCTGCACAACTTTCACTCCTCGGCGTCGATCCGGGAACCTTACTTCGAGACGGTATCCGGCCTTTACTGGAAGTAAAAGCTCCTATCAGCGGATACATCGCCAATGTGGCTATGAACAGGGGAAAATATATCAATCCGGGCGAAGCGCTCTGCGAAGTGATCGATAAGAATGCACCGATGCTCTGCCTCACTACCTACGAGAAAGACCTTGCAGATATGCAAACAGGCAGTCCTGTACAGTTCCGTGTCAACGGCATGGGTACACAAACGTTCAACGGAACGGTCATCTCCATCGGGCAAAAAGTGGACGAAGTGAACCGCTCGCTCGAAGTATACGCTTCTATCAAGGAGACGAATCCGCAGTTCCGCCCGGGAATGTACGTCACGGCACATATCCAAAAACGATAATCTGCCGTGCACCGACAGCCATTCATCATTCAAAATCCATAATTAACTATTATCTTTGCAACATGGTATTGAAGGCTATAAATAAAGATAAGTATTTCCTGTCCACAGTCATCATCTCACTGATGGTGGCTGTGCTCATTCACTTTCCGGAATCAGTCTCTCTCTTTGACCGTTTCGAAAGCCATTCGCTTTTTCCGGGAATGAAGTTTATGGATGTGGCAAATGAGATTCTGTTTACCTTCGTTTCATTACTCATCCTCTTTGCCGTCAATACGCGCTTGTTCCATTTCAACCAGGCGTCCATTAAAATAACGGCTACAAAGATTCTGCTTTCTTTCGTCCTGACGTGGATACTCAGCAATCTGCTGGGGCAAGTCTTTGTCTTCCTGCACCGGATATTTGATATTCCTGCCATCGATGCGATGGTACACCATTACCTCCATCCGTTGCGGGACTTCATCATGGCCTGCCTCGTCACCAGCAGTTGCTGCATCATTTACCTTGTCCGCCGTCAGCAACTGGTACTGATTGAAAATGAACAGCTACAGGCCGAAAACCTCCGCAATCAGTATGAAGTATTGAAGAATCAACTCAATCCGCATATGTTATTCAATTCGCTGAATACACTGCGTTCACTGGTGCGCGAAAATCAGGACAAGGCACAAGATTATATCCAGGAACTCTCACGGGTACTGAGATATACGCTGCAAAGCAACGAATCGCAAAGCGTCAGCCTCCGGGAAGAGATGGAGTTCGCTTCTGCTTATATCTTCCTGCTGAAGATGCGTTTTGAGAACAACTTGCAGTTTGATATACAGATAGCCAAGTCTTTCGAAGACTACCGCCTCCCTCCGATGGCGGTACAGGTGTTGATAGAGAATGCCGTGAAGCACAATGAAATCAGCGACCGCAAACCACTGACTATCCATATCGTCACCAACAACGAGGGATATCTGTCCGTCAGCAACGACATTCAGCCCAAACGGACCGCTGCCTCCGGCACCGGCATCGGACTTGTCAATCTCGCCAAGCGCTACCGGCTATTATTCAAACAGGACATACAGATCACAGAGGACAAAGAGTTTTCCGTTTGCATTCCTCTTATTGATGAAGTACAATGAACGACAAGCCAAGTGTTATGAAAACAGTTATTATTGAAGATGAAAAAGCTGCTGTACGCAATCTGACTTCCCTGCTCAACGAAGTGAAACCGGAAGCTGAAATCATTGCCATACTGGACAGTATCAATTCCACTATCGAATGGTTCGGCATCCACCCGATGCCAGAACTTGTCTTTATGGATATTCACCTGGCGGATGGTTCTGCCTTCGAAATATTCGATCATATCAGCATCACCTGCCCCATTATCTTTACCACAGCTTACGATGAATATGCCCTGCGTGCTTTCAAAGTGAACAGCATCGACTATCTGCTGAAACCTATCGGCAAGGAGGACATCGAACATTCTTTTGAAAAACTAGACAACTTGCAGGACGCCATCCCCGAGAACGAAAGCAGACAGCAAAACCAGGAAGAGGAACTGCTTCACCTCATTCATTCACTGAAAAAGCAGGAGAACTACAAGACTCATTTCCTCATACCGATAAAAGGTGATAAGTTACTTCCTGTCTCGATTGACATGATTCAGCTGTTCTACATCAAAGACTGTCAGGTAAAGGCTGTCTTAACGGATGGGATGGAATACAATTTTTCTCTTACGCTGGATGAATTGGTCGATTGTTTAAACCCCAATCTTTTCTTCAGAGTCAACCGACAGTTTCTGATTTCAAGAGAGGCTATCAAAGATATCGATTTGTGGTTTAACAGCCGGTTGTCCATTAATCTGCGCCACTCCAGAATGACGGAGAAGATATTGGTAAGCAAAGCACGGGTAGCAGAATTTAAGGAATGGTTTTCTTTTTAACTAATTAACATTCTATCGGTAGGGAGATTAACCATATCCCTTGTCTTTATCTGCAAATAAACGCCCAACATTTGATAAGCAATGAAACCGATACTGTTATTTATTTGCCTGCTATCCGCAGGCGGAGTACAAGCACAGGAAACTGAAAAAAGACCTGTATGGAAAGTGGAACTCGCCGGAGCATTAAACAACTATGATGCCTGGGAGGTAGAACCTTCCATCACCTATCAGCCTATCCCTTACGCGGGTATTACGATGGGATTGCTTTTCTGTAACCCCATTGCAGACGAAAGTTACTCCGGAACTTCAATAGACAAACAATGGAGATGGAGTTCAACTGACGACCATGCGACCAGTCATTTTTTTGCACTTCGCCCTGCCGTCCAGTTTGCGACTCCCGCACTGAAACTGGGAAAAGACAAGGACATGGGACTTTCCTTTATCGTTTCACCGGGACTGACTATCCCGCTCCCCACCAATCAGGGATTCAACTACAGCTATGTCCCGAATGCTCCCGGAGTATGGGCAGCACAAAGGTTGGATTATGTAAAGAACAGGGGAGCAAGGCCTGTGTTCTATCATATCAAAGGTATGTTTACCCTTGACCTGGATGATCAGTATACGATTTCGGCAGGATATACCTTCTCCGACTTTGACATCTATAGCGGCGGACGCAACATCACCGTGGAAGGCAAGAAACTGACTATGCCCAAATCCCGCTATATGCATTCGTTCTTTATAAGTCTCGGATATCGGTTCTAGAATCAAAGAACAAGGCACTTAACGCCGCATTATCTCCCCGTACCTGATTTATTCTGATCCGGATGGGCTGGTCAACATTGAAAACAATGTATTTCCCATCTTGATAGTCTCTGACCATATATACCGGCATGATCAGTTTCTTTGTCTCCAGATTAAAGACTTCTATTGCAGAGCGCCGCCCCTTTTTGTCCCAGTCGACAAAGTAAAGCGCCAGCTGGTAGGTCCGATCTTTCTCACTGAGCAGGTCAATGGTCATGGTCTGCAGACAAACCTGCGGATCGCGTGTATGTATTGCACCCAGATTTCTTCCCGGCTCGTCTGTATCTGATTCCAGTGCCCGGATATCGGTAGTAGAAGTAATCCAATGGGCATTCCCATTCCGGGAGAATTTGAGATCTCTGATAAAATCCGGTAGCCGGGTCCGGTCCGACAGGCTGTCATAGCTACAGAGTATATAGCCTTGATTGCCATATTTATTCCGCCAGTTTCCCTTGGTGACAAGATCTTCCCTGAACGTTTCATTCTCATATATAAAAGGCTCATCCACCGATGGAGACATCTTGCCCGAATAATTCACCTTTATCCGATGTTCACCCGGAGCAATGCCTCTGAAATAAATAAAGTTCTCGTCCTGTCCGTCAGAAGCTGTCCGTTTACGATCCAATGTCACTTTGCTTATTTTGTATCCGGCTTTGGGTATGGCAATATCCGCCCTTGTATTTGCTGGTACGGTAAAGAGGAATTCACCCGAATTCAGATCAGACGATACCTCAATATTTCCATTAGGAGTGGGCACCGTACCCTTCGCCCATGTGACACGGGAAGAAAGATGGGGTTGAATGATAAATGTAGCAAATCCCGGGCTGGTCGGTCTGACACCAAGTATTTCTTCACTGAGCCACTTCGTGACTCCCGCACTCCAGGGATGGGTCAGGCTGGTATAGCCGCATTGATTGTTGACCGGAGCATCATTAGGAGCGGATATCGTATTCCAGGAAGGACGGAACACTTCAAAAAAAGTGGTTCCTCCATAACGGATCTGCCCTCCCCAGCAATCGTCAATGGTCGCCAAAGCCTTATCATACTGCTGTATTTCAGCCAACGACTGTATGATAAAATACTGATTGAACGGAGAATAAGACAATCGTTGCATACGGTCGGAAAGTGCCTCAGCCAAAAGCCGGTTTTGTTCTTCCTTATTCGTAAATCCGGCATTAATGGCATCAGCTGCCGCATGCACCCCCAAGTGGCTTGTCCAGTTCCGGTCCATACGCAAGGAGTGAATCTTTTCTTGGGCATACTGTTTATATCTGGCAGCCGGTTCTTTATAACCGGCAGCCTCCAAAACGGAGGCAAACGCAGTCCATGCCTGTATGGAAAGCATTTTATAAGCGTTCTTCGCTTCTGTAGTCGGACTCTCAAATCCGCCCAAGCGCTCATCCCAACCATAAAAGGAAATAGCCGGATCACTGTCGTAATGTTGCCAGGCAATGTCCAGTTTCTTGCAGGCATTTTCCAGCATCTCATCCAGCAGGGCCTTGTCACCGGTATACATATAATAGTCTATAAGGCTTAATACCCAATAAAGAGAATAGCTGGCAATGCCATTATATTGAGTGGAGGTATAGCGGAGGTTCTGCCTGACAAAATCGAAGTTGCCGAAAGCAACCATAGAGGCAGCCTGAGAGGTATGCGCATCGCCCGTCCATGAATGACGGTCACTACGTTCCATCAAGATAGCGCCAAAATAGTTCTGCAATAAATTCAGCTTGACCGTGTAGGCACCTGTATACCAGATGCGCGAAAGCAGCGTATCACTGCAGGCAAAGCTGCCTTCATAATTGACAGGCTTCACCTGACAAACCAGCCGAACCGAAGATATCCGTGCCGGCTTATTCAGAGAATGAATATGAATCCATGCAAAACGGACTCCTTCATAAAGCTGGTCATTCAACTCCAGACGCCATGTGTTTCCATGCCGTACAGGAGAAACGGTTTTCCGGGGATGCTGAGAGCCGACATTAAAGACTGCCGGCTCATTAAACTCACTGATACTCATTTCCACTTCTCCATCCAGATCGGCAGACTCGAACTCAAACCAGGCGGCACTCACTCTGCCGAAGTCGAACATCAGATTGCACGGACCGTTCACTTTTATATCAGTTGCATTCCTTACAGTCACATTTTCGTTCTTGTCCGCCTTCACGCTGACAGGATCGAGCACATAGACCTGCAGACTGTCTGTCCACACAGGATTTTTCCATCTGAAAGCCACTAACGGGTCCGGTGACTGGGGCACTTGTCTGCCCGTAAAGCTACCGCTTACAGGTGAATAAGGTGCTTCGATACCGGTTTTCCCACAGTGAATCGTTTGTGCGGGACAGGAGATCGAAAGGAGACCTAACAACAGAGATATCAAGTATTTGGCGAACATAGGGAAGTATTATCTTTTGAGTATGCACTTCGTTTATCTTTCTCGATTTACCAATGCACCAACGGGAATTCACTGATTCTTAATGTCGTACAGCCATACGGAATCAGCGTAATCTCTTCTACGGGGCAGTTGCTCCTGCAAGTAGAGAAAGGAATGGGTCCCGCCATCTCATTATAAAGTTTCCAATAAGGGATTTCTTTGGCTTTTACTTTAATCCGGACAGGAGCATTCTCTACATTCCAGGGATAAGTCTCTTTCTGCTTTTCCGGATCAACTGTCACTGTGAAGTGCTCGGCTGTCTTATTCCGGTCAAAAGAAAGGATACCATAATTCCATTTATCAGGAGAAGTCACTTCATAGTAATATTTCCCGAAACGAGGCACTTCCGCCTCCGGAAACTCTTTCTTCTGCCAGTCTTCCCGCATTTTCAATCCATAAACCAGCGGACCGCGTTCCACCGCTACAGAATTCTCGAACCAGCTGCTCGTAGATACCTTCATCGGGAGATGCAATAATACACGATCTTCATTCTTCCATGCGCGTTTCAGTACAGCTACCGTATTTCCTTTTGCAGTCATCTGCCGCACTCCGTTCACACTGACAACAGCCTCATCACACCATCCCGGTATCCGCAGATGAAATGGAAATTCAAGAGTTTTCTTCTTATCCGCCTTGTCCGGGAAACTGACTGTAAACTGTATCTTATCGTCCATAGGATAGAATGTGTCTTCCACAATTCTGACCACCCTGCTGCCCTCTCCCACTTTCATCGTAACTTCAGAAGGAGAATAAGCCAAAGCGGCAATACCCTGATCCGGCGTAGCAAACCAAAGGCTCTGCGTAAACTTGGGCCACCCCTGATGCATATTGGAGAAACAACAGGGATACCCGGTCAACGAACCGAATATAATATCCGTACCATCATGAAAGGCATCTTCATAGAAGTTATGAACCGCCCGCGTTATCTTTACCTGATTGGCCTGCTGGAAATATTGTTTATGCATGAAATCGTCCGATATCTGCGTGGGAAGCGCATTGAAGGCTATCTTTTCCAGATGATCCGCAAAAGACAAGTCGCCGGTAATCTCCATCATCTTCTCCAGCGAAAACATCATCTCCACTGTCGAACAAAGCTCGGAGCCTTGTGTAGGAACATTGCCATGCAACCCTTCATCACCTCCGTACATACCTTGCGGCTGTCCGTTATAATGACGGAGATCGGCAAAGGCTTTCTTCACTGCCTCCAGGTATTTCTTATCGGGATCCTGCTGATAATAAATAACAGGTTCTTTGATTCCCTGAGCCAGATTCACGCAATGGATGCTGTTCTTACGGGAAAGGTCATTCCGATGGAGGAACATATCGACAAAGTTATAACTCTGCTGATGCAATAGTTTCCCTAAATCGAGCAAGAAAGAATCTCCGGTGATATTATAGAGCCAGTAAACGGCCTGCAGGTTATCGCAGGCACGGAATTCCGCCCAGAATGTCCATTTCCCCAAAGGGGTGGAAGGCAGCGTTGCCAACTGATAGCGAAAGTATTTCGTCATAAAATCAACAACCCGTTCGTCTCCGGTTGCCGAATAATATTGCTGCATGATTTTCAGGATAACCATTCTCGGCCACCAGTCGGATGAATTGTCACGCTGAAGACCGAACTCAGGGGTGTAGTCTTTGGCAGGTCCGAAGAAACCGTCTTCACGCTGGCTTGCCAGACTCCATTCAATCCACGGCTGAATCTTCGCCTTCATCTCTTTATCATCCAGGATATATGCCAGCGGCAAAAGTCCGTCAATCCAGTAAGGACCTCTCTCCCACTGGTCGCCGTCTCCTCCCAGCCAACCGTTTCGTGCACCCATAACTTCCGGATACAGTACATCCATCTGACTGGAAGCACCGTTCCGCTGCCGTTGCAACATTTCCAGCAACCATCCTCTGGCTTTTATACTCCCTAACGGCAGTTCCATATAGGGCTTGCGCACCAGCGGATATCTGTTGTTTGAGTGGCATTCCGGGGTGTGTAATGCCCAGACATGACTATACAGGGTGACAGCACCAATGATCAATAGTAGTTTCTTTTTCATATATTGCAAATATACATCTATATTTCAGAAGTTGAATCATAATGCTTTCTTTAATCCTTCCCATTTCACAGTCCACGAACCGTCCTGCGGAAAGCCGGGTGCATGAACATCAGGCGCACCGTCCCATCCTGCCGCCATCATGGCTACAGCATACAGCAAACCGCCATTGCCCGGGAAGTAAGGGAAAGGAGCCCTGCCGCCACCGACGAGTCCATGATCTTCGAAAGCAAACTCCGTAGCATAACTCAACAGATAGTCCAATGCCTTTTCCGGTTTGCCCAGACGTGCCGCAGTCATCGCCAGCATCGGGAAATCCCATCCCCATGTCTCGTGGAACTGCCATGCCTGTTCTACCTTATCCAGCGTCCGCTGCATGGTCGGGACATCCACTCCGTCTCCGGGAAGCATTCCGTATGCGCCTATCAAAGCGGGATGTTCAAAGTTATACTTGGTCCACATATCCGTGATATTCTCCCAAGAGACGTATACGCCATCCTTGACCGGCAATGCGGATAGTTTCGTTCTGACTTTCTCATATTCCGGATTCGCTTTCACCTTCAAGCGCTTGGCCCAGTCCTGCGCGATTCTTAATCCCGTCAGCCAGTAACTCAACTCGAATGTCGGATTGTAGGTGATTCGCGGATCACAGTTTTCGGATACTACCTGAAGGGGGTAACCTAAGATATATCGCTTCTCCTTCTTGTTATAATAGGCATAAGAGGCCATGAAATCAGCTGTTTCAAAAACAATGTTCTTCCATTTATCCAGTGTCTCCTGTGTAGGATGAGAACGGTAATCCAGTTCCGCAAAGAAAATAGCGTGCGGCTGTTGCCAGATCAGCAGCGGATTCGTTTCATTAGGCCATTCCCACCAAGTACGGTCACCAATCGTTTTAGGCCAGCGCACTCCTTTGTATCCCTGTGCCTTCGCCGATTTCTTGTAAGTCTGCAGGTTATCCGGATACACTTCCATCATCTTATCCATCAGCGGCCAGCGGTCCCACAAAGCATAATGTGTACAATGCCACCAAATCATTTCATGGTGGTATTTGCCGTACCATCCATTATTCACCAGTCCGCTTTCCTGCGGGGGAAGAGAGCCGGCTTCATTCACCGCCATTATATACTGCGAGAGTACAATTCTTCTTTCCAGTTCTTTCCAACGGGGATCTTTGCTTTCCGACAGGTCGATAGCGCCGCCACTTTGCCAAAAATCCGCCCAATGCCTAACGCTTGCCTGCTCTGTCTGTGCAAAGGTAGGAAGTGGTGAACTGTCTTTTTCCTTATCAAAACAAACTATAAAGCAGATTTCATCAGCGTCTGTCACAGGCATCACTTCATATCGGTGAGCCTTTACTTTTTTGAAGTCTGCATTCTGATCCCATGACATTCGCACATCATAACGGGTAGCATCCATGGTACGCTGAAAACAAACCTGTTTGCCATTTACAGTTTCTGCCGTTTGGTGCTTGTCCGGCTGTCCCCAGTCTGCGCCACTGCCAAACTCACTTAAGCTGGCATAAGGAAAATCAAGGAAGATGCCTATAGAACCTTCTGCTACCTTTCTTGATTTGATACGAACGGCAATTGCGTCTTTCGTGGGATGACCGATGGTCGTCACCGTCACAGGTTCACTGGATATACTGAAAGTGCTGGTCGATATCCCGCTCCACAGATCCAGCACCTGTTCCGGATTCTGCAAATCATTTAATGAAGCAAGAGAGCCGCTTTTCTTTTTCAGAATGAGTCCGACACGTCCCAAATGGATTCTCTGAGGATTCTGAACCATCCAGTTTCTCAGGTTCTGCTGTTCGGGGTTCTGTACATCATATCTCACCATTCTGCCTTGCGTGTCCCATTCCTGCCCTTTGAAGTCCTCCGGCCTTTGTCCGTCCGGAGTGGGAAACTGATGCCATCCCCAGTTGGACATTGTGTTAGCGCCATTGGAAAAAGTTTGCAGACCGGTTATATCAGCACCAAATGCAAACTCACCGTTGCCGACCTGGGTGGGCCCGTACAGGTTACGGTCTTTGATCAACAGGTTATGTCTGGTCACAAGTGCTTTCCGGTCTATTTTCCCCGACACCGTTTGCGCACCGGCCGGCATCAGAGGATACCCTAATATACCCAATAATAACAAGAAATAGATCCTGCCTGAATGAAAAGAGGTTTTGTTTCTCATAAAAAATAATTAGATAATTATTAAAACATAAATATAAGCAACTTACTAAAAGCTCCTACTAAAAGAAACGCAAAAGTTTTTTTTTTGCCCCCATCTTTTTCTTCTTTTTCATGGGGATAAAAAAAATCTTTCTGCGTTTATCAAATAAAAGCGTTCAGGTGATGAAGAATGACAGATCTGTATATAGAGACATGAGAATGCTGAATGACGAGAAATTCATTCTGTGGTGTCTGAATCCGACCAAGGAGTTGGACAGACACTGGCAGATATGGATGGAAGAGAATCCGGATCAGGCAGCAAAGATGGAACAGACGAAAGAAATAGTCTCTTCCATCCGTCTGAACGACGATAAAATGCCGGAAGATGAACGACGGCAATTACAGGCACGCATTCTGCGTGACATCAGAAAAGAACAAGAATAACAAATGAATGATTATCTGTCAACAGACAGATAATGAGATAATATGCATTAATGGCCATTTTAAAGTTTTTCAGTTGGATTTCAAGGTATATTTTAGTGGTAAAGATTGGACGACAGTGACAGAACGAAATGTTTATAATTTATTTATTAAATCTAATTTATTTATGAAACAGAAAAAAGCTAGAAGTAATAGGCAAAGTCTGATTTGCCTGCTT
This sequence comes from Bacteroides thetaiotaomicron, assembly GCA_019412825.1. Classification (GTDB taxonomy): domain Bacteria; phylum Bacteroidota; class Bacteroidia; order Bacteroidales; family Bacteroidaceae; genus Bacteroides; species Bacteroides thetaiotaomicron_A. Next base: position 54,881 of record DXOL01000022.1, read on the forward strand.
ATTTGCTCTTTGATGGGTTTCTTTTCAACCTCTTGTCAAGATGACAAGAAAAACTCAGAAGTTTATGATCCTTCGCAGCCTGTAGTATTCACAGAATTTACTCCGACCGAAGGAGCACTCCGCACCCGCCTCTACATTTACGGCAGTAATTTTGGAAAAGATGTTTCCAAAATCCATGTAAGTATCGGAGGGCAAAGTGCCAAAGTAATAGGTGCCAACGGCGATGCCATTCATTGTATGGTTCCCCGACGGGCTTTCAATGGTGACGTGAACGTCAAGATTGAAAATGAACAAGGGGAAATGGTGGTTGACTACACATTTGAACAGAAGTTCAGCTACCAGTCTAAAATCATGGTATCCACGCTCTGCGGAAAGGTCGACGAACTAGGACATTCGGCCATGAAGGACGGAAGTTTCAAGGATGCCGAATTTACCAAACCATACTGGCTTGCTTTGGATAAGTATGGGGACGAAAAAGCCCTGTATCTGACAGAACAGGAACTTGCATTACGAAAAATAAGCCTGGATAATGAAGACGTCTCAACAATAGTTACCAACGGACAGGGCGGCTTCTTCAGAATGCAGGGACTGGCGTTCCATCCCGACGGAGACACGCTCTTTATTGCCGATGACAACGGTCGCGGTGACAAAGGTATGATGGCCGTCGCCTATCTGCTGCGTTCCAGACATTTCAATAGTGCCAATCCTTATGTTTATGACCGATGCAGTTATTCCTGTGCAGTACATCCTACCGCAAAGGGGCTTTACTACAACACCTATTTTAAAGCCGCTATCATGAAGGCGAGAGCTCAATTTAACGAGCAGAGCCAGCAATGGGAATCCAAACAGCTTTTCAATGTGATAGAGAACGACCGGGAAGGTTGGGGAAGTACCATCGTATTCCATCCGGAAGGAAAATACCTCTATATCGTAGGACTCGAAAGTTTGCTGAGATCCGACTATAACAACGGAGAACTGCAACCTCCCTACAAAGTGGCCGGGGAATTATTCACAGGCGGATACGCAGACGGTATGGGGAGCAACGCCCGCTTCAGTGGTCCGAGCCAAGGTGTATTCGTCAAGAATGAGGACTATGTCAATGCAGGAAAAGACGACGTTTACGACTTCTACCTTTGCGATACGGGCAATCATTGTATCCGCAAAATCACTCCCGAAGGGGTCGTATCCACTTATGCCGGCCGGGGTACTGCATCTGCCGACGGAAAAGTCGATGGATATATTGACGGTGACTTGCGCACGGAAGCCCGCTTCTTAGAACCTACAGGAATTGCCTATGATGAAGACAATGGTACTTTTTACATTGCAGACCGAGGCAACAAGCGTATTCGTTTCATAGCGATTGAATAAAATATAAACAGACATTGAAGATGAAAAAAATCATATTATTTACCCTATTATTAATAGGATACTCAACCTGCATGTATGCGCAGAAAGTTATTGAGGTGACCGGTCTCGTCACAGACGCACAAGAAGAGCCCATGATCGGTGTGAATGTGACCGTACAAGATGCGCCGGGTTTAGGTGCAATCACTGATATAAACGGTAAATATAAAATCAAAATAGAACCTTATCAACGCCTGGTTTTCTCCTATATCGGATTCGAAAAGAAAGTGGTATTGGTAAAAGAAGAAAAGATAGTCAATGTGGTGCTGAAAGAGGCCGAAGCCAATATTCTGGATGAAGTCACAGTAACAGGTACCGGTATACAAAAGAAAGTGACAGTGACCGGAGCCGTCACAACAGTAGACCTGAAAACACTAAAAACTCCTACCTCAAGCATAACGAATGCCCTCGCCGGAAATGTGGCCGGTGTACTTGCCCGGCAGACTTCCGGACAACCGGGAAATAACACTTCCGAGTTCTGGATTCGCGGTATCTCGACTTTCGGAGCCGGAACAGGTGCATTGGTGTTAGTAGACGGATTCGAAAGAAGCATGGATGAAATCAGTATCGAAGACATCGAGTCATTCTCTGTATTAAAGGATGCTTCCGCCACCGCCATCTATGGTTCACGTGGTGCCAACGGTGTCGTTTTAATCACAACCAAACGCGGTAAGGCAGGAAAAGTACATATTGACGCTAAATATGAAGCCAGTTACAACTCCCGTACGTACACGCCCGAATTTGCAGATGGATATACTTATGCCAAATTGATGAATGAGGCACGCAGCACCCGCAACCAGACTCCTTTCTACAGCGATGAAGATTTAATGCTGATTCGCAGCGGATTAGACCAGGACCTCTTCCCTAATGTAAACTGGATGGATCAGCTATTGAAAGAAGGTGCGTTGACTCAACGGGCTTCTATCAACATCAATGGTGGTGGTACCACCGCACGTTACTTTGTATCTGCAAGCTACATCGACGAAGGCGGTATGTACAAAGTAGATGATACGATGAAAGACTACAATACGAACGCCAATTACAAGCGTTGGAACTACCGCATGAATGTAGATATGGATCTGACTAAAACAACTTTAGTGAAAGTAGGTGTAGCCGGTTCACTCGAAAAGCAGAACCAACCCGGTTCGGACTCGGGACAAATCTGGGCATCTCTGATGGGACAGAATCCGATCTCCATTCCTATCATGTATTCAAACGGTTATGTTCCCGCCTACGGAGGAGGATCACAGAGCAGTCCATGGGTATTGGCTACCCAAACCGGATATATTGAGAACTGGAAGAACTCTATCCAAACGAATATCACACTAGAACAAGACTTCAAATTCATTACTCCGGGACTGAAATTCATCGGCCGCTTCGGTTATGATACCTATAATGACAACTACATCCGCCGTGTAAAATGGCCGGCACAATGGAGAGCGGAGAAACTTCGTGATTCGGACGGGAATGTGGTATTCAGACGTATTGCCGAAGAACATTTAATGTCTCAGGAATCGAGTGCTACAGGATCACGCAAAGAATTCCTGGAAGCGGAACTTCACTATGAAAGAGCATTCGGAGATCATCGCGTAAGCGGAGTGCTTAAATATTCGCAAGATAAGAACATCAACACCTCCAACATCGACGACGATATTATCAAAGGGATTGAAAGACGCCATCAAGGTGTAGCAGGTCGCTTTACTTACGGATGGAAATATCGCTATTTCTTTGATTTCAACTTCGGATACAATGGTTCTGAAAACTTTGCCAAAGGACATCAGTTCGGTTTCTTCCCCGCCTATTCCGTAGCATGGAATATAGCAGAAGAAAGTCTTATCAAAAAGAATTTGCCCTGGATGAATATGTTCAAACTTCGCTATTCTTATGGTAAGGTAGGTAATGACTATATGAATACCCGATTCCCCTATTTAGCAGAATTTGCGACATGGAAACCGGACCCGGAAAAAGGAGATATCCAGAATCAGGTTCCGCCCGCAGACCAGTCATATAACTGGGGAGATATTGGAAATAACATGATTTATCAGATATTAGCCTATTCAAGAGTAGCGTCCAATGCAGTCACCTGGGAAATTGCAACGAAACATGATATTGGTCTGGACTTCTCTTTGTGGAATGACAAACTAACCGGATCGATCGACTATTTCCATGAACAACGCGACGGCATCTTTATGTCACGCAATAACATTCCGCAAATCGTCGGTTTAACATCATCTCCTTACGCCAACATTGGTTCAGTGCTTTCCAAAGGTTTCGACGGCAATGTAGGATATCATGAAAAAATAGGAAATGTGAACCTTACCCTACGCGGCAACATAACCTACAGTAAAAATGAAATTAAGGAAACTGATGAAGCATACACCAATTTCCCATACCTGCGCCAAGCCGGTTTCAGAGTCGATCAGGCAAAAGGGCTGGTTGCTTTAGGTCTGTTCAAAGATTATGAGGAAATCCGCAACAGTCCGAAACAGCAATTCGTGGTTAACAATGTCAGAGACGACGGCAGCAAAGTGATGCCCGGAGATATCCGGTATAAGGATATCAACGGCGACGGAGTGATCAATGAGAATGACATCGTTCCTATCGGTGCGACCACCCGCCCCAATCTGATTTATGGATTCGGTGCATCCGCCCAATGGAAAGGGCTGGATTTCAACGTGCATTTCCAGGGAGCCGGCAAGTCATCTTTCTTCATTGACGGTTTCACGGTATATCCTTTCTCCAGCGGAGACTGGGGAAATGTACTGAAAGACGTAGTCGAATCCAACCGTTGGATATTGGGTGAGAACGAAGATGTAAATGCCAAATATCCGCGTCTGAGCTACGGAGGCAATGTAAACAACTACCGCCCTTCCACTTACTGGCTGCGCGACGGCTCATACATCCGTCTGAAGACATTGGAAGTAGGCTACACTCTTCCTAAGAGCATCACTAATAAAATCCGGTTCAATAACATCCGCTTCTTCCTTATCGGAACGAACTTATTGACCTTCTCTAATTTCAAATTATGGGATCCGGAACTGGGTAGCTCCAACGGACAACAATATCCGTTATCTAAAACGTGGACATTAGGATTAACTGTTAACTTATAAACTTTTGATGAACATGAATAAAAAGCATATTTTAGCTGCAACACTTATAGGAGCAATGGGGCTGGTATTTTCTTCCTGCTCTGATTATCTGAGTGTGGAGCGTTATTTTGGCGACCGTCAAAATGAAGAACGTATTTTCAAGAGCAGGGATTATACCGAACAATGGTTGGCACAAGCCTATCTCTATCTGACCGGAGAAAACATGGACATAGCAGAAAAAGACCACTGCCTTACCAACTTTGCCGACGATATGTATTATGGAGACCGTGGTGAAGAATACAAAGAATTTATCCACGGAGAATACAACGAAAGCAGATTTCAAGGTTCCTGGCTGCAATCATACGCGGGCATCCGCCAGGCCTCTATATTGATAGACAATGTTGACATCAACGAAGACTACACACCGGAAGAAATTAAGGACGTCAAAGCACAAGGTCGTTTTTTAAGGGCATATATGTATTGGCTGTTACTCCGCAAATATGGCCCTATCCCCGTTTTACCGGAAAACGCCATCGATTATAATGCATCATACGACGATCTGTCATTACCAAGAAATTCTTATGACGAATGCGTGGAATTCATCTCCAAAGAAATGCTGCTGGCAGCGCAGGATCTGCCTTACAAACGTGATATCATCAACATCGGACGTCCGACCAAAGGAGCAGCTCTCGCTGTTCGGGCCAAAGCATACCTGTATGCCGCCAGCCCTTTGATGAACGGTAATCCCGAAATGGCTGACTTCGTAGACGATAAAGGACGTAATCTGATTTCTCAGACCCCGGATAACTCCAAATGGGCAACCGCAGCCGCAGCCGCTCTTGACGTTATCAACCTGAAGGACAACGGACAAAGTGTATATAAACTGTATACCGCATCGAAACGCAACGAAGGCAGTGACGCATATCCGAAAACAGTTACGCCTCCATTTAATGAGAAGTATTCGAACAAGAATTACCCGGAAGGATGGGCGGACATCGACCCGTTTGAATCTTATCGTTCTCTTTTTAACGGAGACTTATATGCATCGGAAAATCCGGAACTGATCTTTACCCGCGGACAAAATAATACGGATATCGCGATCATGGTACGCCATCAATTGCCGACAAGCGCAGGAGGATACAACTGTCATGGAGTAACCGGCAAGCAATGTGACGCTTACGAAACAAATGCGGGGGAAACATTCGACAGAGAAAACCACCCCAAAGGTTATGTAAGCGAAGCTGAAGCCAACAACGGTACTTATCCACATCTGAGAAAAGGAGTAAATCTGGAATATGCCAACCGTGAACCTCGCTTTTATGCATCAGTAGCATTCAACGGAGCATTCTGGGCTTTCTCCAGCGCTACGAACGCTGAGTACAGATACCGGCAGATCTGGTATTATCGCGGTAACAGTGATGGCCGCAACGACAGTCAGCTATGGCTGCGCAATGGCATCGGTATGATGAAATACGTCAGCCCCAAGGATATACAAAACAATGGCGGAACTGTCTATCCGAAAGTAGAACCGGCTATTCGCTATGCCGATATCCTGTTGATGTATGCTGAGGCATTGAATGAGTGTGACAGCCATTATCCGGTAAGTTCCTGGGACGGCTCCACCACTTACGATATCTATCGCAATACCACGGAAATGAGCAATGCAGTGTCACATATACGTATCCGTGCCGGAGTACCGGATTTCCCGGAAGATGTATATCTTTCTCAGGACGACTTCAGAGCCAGGCTAAAACACGAACGTCAAATCGAACTGTTTGCCGAAAATCAACGCTACTATGACCTGAGACGCTGGAAAGACGCACCGACCGAGCAAATCGAACAAGTATACGGATGCAATACACTGATGCCGGCAGAACAGGCGAACTTATTCCATACTCAGGTTGAAGTTCCGAGCCTCCGCTCTACTTTCTCCCGCAAAATGTATTTCTGGCCGATCAGTCATGATGAATTAAAGAAAAACAATCGTTTAACTCAGGCACCGGGATGGACATCCTATGACTAATAAAAATAAAAGAGTACTGATATGAAAAAGATATATAGTTTTTTAGCTATTGCAACTACCCTGTTTATGTGCAGCTCATGCAATAACGAATGGGAAGATGAGCTTTACACCCAGATGGTTTCTCTCAAGGCTCCTTATGAAAACCAGGGAGTTACCAATATCTATTTGCGCTACAAGCCCAATGGAGAGGTGACTTACAAACTTCCGGTCATTGTCAGCGGTTCGAAAGTCAATGAGCAGAATCTGGACGTACGTCTCAGCGTAGATAATGACACCCTGAAGATTCTCAACGAAGAACGTTACCAGTTCCGTACCGATCTGCATTATCAGCAGCTTTCCGAACAACATTACGAGTTCGCTTCCCCGATATGCCACATTCCGGCCGGAAGTTCGATGGAAATGTATGAGATCAAATTCAAATTTAAAGATCTGAACCTGGTAGAGAAATGGATATTGCCTATGAAAATAGAAGAGAATCCATCTTACATCATGAACAGACGAAAGGGAAATGCTAAAGCACTGCTCCGCGTGATGCCGTTCAATGACTATTCAGGAACTTACTCTGCCACCTCCATGAGAATTTATCTCGATCTGACAGGATATGAGAAACCTTTGATCATGAACACCCGCACCGCGTGGGTAGTAGATGAGAACTCTGTTTTCTTCTACGCCGGAGTGACGGATGAGGAGGATATCAACCGTGCTACTTATAAGATTATAGCAACTTTCAAAGAAAATGGTAAATTGGACGTACGGTCTGCAGACCCTGCCAATCCTATCAACTTTGCATTGACAGACAATAATCCGACTTACGAGATACGGACAGAAGCAGATCCTACCCTGCCCTACCTGACTCACTATTATGTCACCATGTACATCAAATACAGTTACGATGACATCACATCGATAAAAGGCACTCCTATTCGCTATAATGTAGAAGGAAGCATGACGACAGAACGTAAGATCAATGAATTGATTCCGGATGAGGATCAGGCAATTGAATGGTAAAATAAAGAACAATAATAGTAACCTAGAATAAATTCAAATGACAATACGTTTTAACAGTACCCTTTCTTCCTGCCTGATAAGCCTGTTACTCATTGGCGGAAGTACAGCTTCCGCCCAGACCAACAAATCCGTCTTGCAAGATATCGGCATTGAAGGAATGAAAGCGGAAGGCTGGATGAAAGAAGTACTGACTACGCAAAGAAATGGATTAACCGGTCACATTCAGGTGGCCGGTGCTCCTTTCGACAAGGAAGGTTGGGGAGACGCCGCCCAAAAGAAAATGGATCGCTGGGAAGACTTCGAGCAGACCGGCTACTGGGCAGACGGTGCATTGCGGTGCGGTTATTTCATTGACGATCCGGAGTTAACCCGACGCGTAAAGGAGTGGGTTGATTTTCAGATCGATCATCCCAAAGAAGATGGCTTTATCGGTCCGGAGTTGCATAATTTATGGCCGCATGTCGTCTTCTTCAGAGTAATCATGGCAGAGTATTCCAGGAATCCATCGCCCAGAATCATCAAGGCGCTGTCCAATCATTACAAGAATGCCGCACGCTCACAGACTCTGATTAAGACAGGAGGACCGGAATGGGATTTCAACGAACGCACCATGTTGCATATCGAAATGTTATGCTGGCTGTATCAGCAGACCAATGACGCTTTCTTTATCGAAAAAGCAGAAGACACATATAAAGCTTTTTGCAGTCGGAAAAGTCCGTTCACCATGCAGGCTTTCTTATCGGACGAAGTGCCCATCGTACATTCCGTCAGTTCCTTTGAAACATTAAAGATCCCTGTGATACTGTATATCAACACAGGTAAAAAGGAATATCTCGATGCGGCCATCCACGGGATTCAGAAGGTATACAAGTATCACGGACTGGCAGATGGTATACCTTCCGGCAACGAAGCCCATGATGGAAATATGCCTAATGAAGTGCATGAAACCTGCTGTGTGAGTGACGCACAATGGGCACTGGGATATTTCTTACAGGCAACCGGAGACGTACAATGGGCGGATCTGATGGAAAAGATCTGTTTCAACGCAGCCTTCAGTGTGATATGGAAAGACTTCAAGTCGCTTCAGTATTATTCAAGTCCGAATCAGGTAATAGCCAGAAATAATTCCAGCTTTTGTATGTATGTCGGCGGACAGGATCGTATGGCATATAGAGTAGCACACGGACCGGCATGCTGCAATGGCAATATGAACCGCATGATTCCTCTCTTCTGCTCTCGCCAATGGATGAAAAAAGGAGATAACGGGATTGTAGCGGCTATGTACGCACCTTCCTCTTTCACCACTAAACTGAAAGGAAGCAAGAACGAGATCACCATACAGGAAGAAACGAATTATCCTTTTGAGGAAACGATCCGTTTCCGGATGAAGATGAAGCGTTCCACTTCTTTCTCTTTCTGGCTTCGCATTCCGCAATGGTGCAAAGGGGCTTCTATTACGGTCAATGGGCAGGCTGCCGATATCGTCTGCAAAGCTGGTACTTTTGTAGAAGTACAACGCAAATTCTCCGACGGAGACATCATCGAATTAAAATTACCGATGAAAGCACACTCCGTATCCATGCCATACGATGGGGTAGCTTTTGAAAGAGGACCGCTAGTATTCTCTCTGAACGTCAAAGCCCAAGAAGAGATCACGGAAACCAGGGAACATGACGGCATCAAGTTCCAGTCCCGCATCCTAACCCCTTTGTCTGAATGGAATTATGCACCGGTGGATGCAGAAAATATCGAGGTAGTCAACAGCAATGATTACAGTAATCTCTGGAATCCTGAAACGACTCCTGTCAGACTGAAAGTAAAAGCTGTGACTGTCACAAACTGGCAACTATACAGAGACAACTTTACTCCCTATATGCCTTCTGTCATCCGGAAGGGAGAAGAGAAAGTGATAGAACTGGTTCCTGTCGGAACAACCGTGCTACGTATGACCGTTTTCCCTGATATCAGGCGCATTCCTGAATAAAAAAGAACAGAATAAATCCATCAAATGAATATGAATCAAATGAATATATCTAAAACAAGCCAAAACAGTTGGATATCAAATCTGATAAAGCCCGCTATTTATTTGGTATTATTAATACCGCTAAGCCTTTTTTACAGCTGCTCGGACGATGATGGTGCACCGGAACCACCACCGGAACCGTCCTATACTAGTCCGGCTTCAGTAAGAATCGGAGATGATGTCACCAATGTACCTTCTGCCGGAGTAATCACGGCACAATATACAGACGCTCCCTCCGGTTCGGACATCAGCAAAATAGTAGACGGCGACATAAATACGAAATTTGTCACCTCCCATAGCAAGTTCTATATTCTATGGGAAGGAGATGAAGAGATAGCCATCAACTATTACACGCTGACATCCGCCAACGACTCACCGGAAAAAGATCCTCAATCATGGACGCTTTACGGATCGATTGATGGCAAGGCATGGACGCGCATCGACCAGCAAAGGGACCAGGTATTCTCCAAACGGCAAGAAGAGAAAAAATACCAATGTGAGAATACTACTGCATACAGACATTACAAACTGGAGATACAGAGTAATAATGGAGGCAGTGACACACAGATAGCAGAGCTGGTTCTAAAGAAAGTAGCGATAGCAATCAAATACTGGAATATAAATATGCCTGCCGCAGGTGTCTTAACTCCCGGATTTGCAGACTTCCCCCAAGGGACGGAACTCGGATATATTATCGACAACAATGCGGACACGAAATTTATCATTCCCCACAGCAACTTCTATATTATGTGGTCGGGGAGTGAACAGGCCATTGCCAATCATTATTCTTTAATGTCAGCAGCCGATTCACCGGAAAAAGACCCCAAATCATGGACGCTCTATGGTTCGAACGACAACGAAGAGTGGGTGGCAATCGATACTCAGAAGAACCAGGTATTTTCGGCACGAAAGGAAAAGAAAGAATTTCTTCTCAATAACAAGAAGGAATATCTGTACTATAAACTGGAAGTGACAGAAAATGGCGGAAGCAACACCACTCAAATAGCCGAATGGAATCTGCATGGATATACCGACGTTTCAAGAATACTGGAACGCAGTGAAGGAAGTACTTTTAGCTCCATCACCCCTATGGGAAAACACTTTGAGAACAGGCCCGAAACGACGGACGAAGTCAGGACATGGTTGCGCACTGCTTCCAACGAACCGACCATCACCGATGGTGACGGCAGATTTCAATGGGTGGAACATCCGGTGACCTTGTATCCTTTCGGTCGCCCGCTGCCGGCTGACATACACCAGCGAGGCATCGGAGACTGCTGTGCTGTTGCCTCATTTGCTTCTATGGCATTTGTACATCCCGACTTTATACAGTCCATCATTAAAGATAATGGTGACAAAACGTACACGATCTCCATGTACGATCCGATGGGCAAACCTATAGAAGTGTCCGTTACCTCCAAATTCCTTTCTAACGAGAACGGAGACCATTTTACGTCCTGCGGCAAAAATGTTGTCCTCAATTGGGGAACGGTGCTCGAAAAAGCGCTTATGAAATACAGGCATATATATTGGAAAAACTACAACCTTGGCGGAATCCCTCAGCAAGAAGTAAATCCTCTGTTCACCGGAAAGGGTGACCTGGTTTATTGCTGGGGCCCCGGAAAACTGACAAATGAGGAAATGACCAAAGTTGTGAGAACCGGTCTGGCACAAGGATATTTCGTGACGGGAGGATTCAACAAAGCCCAAAATATCGGAAACCAGGGAACAGTGACCATGCACTGCTACAGCGGGATGTATTCTTCCGATCCCTACGCCCTGTTTGCCATGCGTAATCCATGGGGAGGAGACGGAGAAAAAGACGGAGTGCTGAATATCCCCAACGATAATCGTATTCCGCCTACAATCGACATCATGCTTATGCACCCCGGTTCGGCAACGGAGAAAAGCAGCGGTGTATTCGAAGGGTACATACCACCTCAGTGGTAATCTGAACCACCAAAGATAATTGAGTCCACTTTAAAAGCCAACGTATCTTATCTCACAACAAACATCGGTCAGGAGATAAAACAGGAAAAGACTTTTAAAGCGGACTCAAACTGCATTTTAACTATAACATAAATTCAATTGAAAAAGATGAGATTCATTACTCTAATCATTGCAATCACTTTATTCCCGTTGACAATCAATGCGAAGAATAAAAAAGAATTGTCGTTCAAGGAAATCGAGACCGGCTTTTTACAAATCCCTGATGATACTCAATTAGCTATATACTGGTATTGGATTTCAGACAACCTGTCTGAAGAAGGAATAATCCGGGACTTGGAAGCCATGAAAAAGGCAGGGATTAACAGAGCCTTTATCGGTAACATCGGTCTGGATGAAGTGAAGTATGGCAAAGTCAAACTCTTTTCGGAAGAGTGGTGGAAGATTCTGCATACAGCACTGAAGAAAGCAGGCGAATTGAATATCGAAATCGGTATCTTCAACAGCCCGGGATGGAGCCAGTCCGGCGGACCGTGGATAAAACCGAATGAAAGTATGCGCTATGTAGGTTCCTCCCAACTAAAAGTAAAAGGACCGCAAAACCTGCAAGCGAGCCTCCCTCCTGTTGCAGAAGATGCGGAAGACATCCGTGTCCTCGCTTTTCCCCAACTGACAGAAAATATATATCATAAAAGCTGGACTATAAAAAAACGGGAAGGGAAAGAGGAAGTCCTGGAAATAAAAGTACCGGACAACGTAACACTTCGCAGTATTAGCATTGCAAGCCCTTCCCTACTCAGAACTACAGCAGATTTATACGTGAAAGACGGAGCAGACTATCGTCTGCTGAAAAGAATAGGAATAGACAGAGTGAACACCGGACTGAATGTAGGATTTCTTCCTTACGCTCCTGTTGTCACCGCTATACCGGAAACCACAGGTACCGAATTCCGCCTGTTCGTCCACGCCTCCGGAAACGCCGATATGATTGTCGACTTATCCTCCCAACCTGTAATAGAACGTTATCCTGAAAAAACATTTGCCAAAATGTTCCAATATCCTTTGCCAATGTGGCATGACTATATGTGGGAAAAGCAGCCGGAGGTTTCCGACAAGAATATGCTGATAGACCCGAAACAAGTAACAGACATCACTTCTTACTTTAAAGATGGGAAACTCAACTGGCAAGTTCCTCCGGGCGAATGGACCATCATGCGGACAGCCATGTGTCCTACCCGAGTCACTAATTCTCCGGCAAGTCCGGAAGGAAGGGGACTGGAAGTAGATAAAATGAGTAAAAAGCATGTTGCTACCCATTTCGACGCTTACATGGGAGAAATTCTCCGCCGTATCCCTCCCGAAGATCGTTCGACCTTCAAAGTAGTGGTGCAGGACAGCTATGAAACCGGAGGACAAAACTGGACAGATGATATGCTGGCCGCCTTTAAAAAGAAATATAAATATGACCCGATCCCTTACCTGCCCACCCTGCAAGGAATCGTGATAGGAAGTCCGGACAGGTCCGACCGCTTTCTTTGGGATCTCCGTCGTTTGGTTGCCGACCGCATTGCCCACGATTTCGTCGGAGGCTTCCGTGAAGTCAGCCACCGACACGGTCTGACGACATGGCTGGAGAATTACGGACATTGGGGATTCCCCGGTGAATTTCTACAATACGGTGGTCAGTCGGATGAAATCGGCGGAGAATTTTGGTGCGAAGGGTCATTAGGCGATATAGAGAACCGTGCCGCTTCCTCCTGTGCCCATATCTACGGCAAGAATAAAGTTTGGGCAGAGTCATTCACCGCAGGAGGCGCCAACTTCAGCCGATATCCCCACACACTAAAACAAAGAGGGGATCGTTTCTTTACAGAAGGCATCAACAGTACATTGCTCCATGTCTACATTCACCAGCCCTGGGAAGACAAAGTGCCGGGCGTCAGTACTTCATTTGGTAATGAGTTCAACCGTCACAACACCTGGTTTAACCAGTTAGATGTATTCAACCAATACTTGAAACGCTGCAACTTCATGCTGCAACAAGGAACGTATATAGCGGATGTGGCTTACTTTATCGGAGAAGACACTCCGAAAATGACAGGGATATGTGATCCAGCCTTGCCACATGGATATTCTTTCGACTATATAAATGCAGAAGTATTATTAACAAAATCTTCGGTGAAAGATAATAAGCTGACTTTAGAGAGTGGTATGCAATACCGTGTACTTGTACTCCCTAAACAGGAAAGTATGCGACCGGAACTGCTGAAGCAAATAAAGAAGTTTGTAAAAGAAGGTCTTGTCATATTAGGACCGGCACCGAAATATTCCCCCAGTCTGGTCGATTATCCAGCCGCAGACCAGGAGGTTCAGAAAATAGCTTCCGAACTTTGGGCCCATCCATCGTATGGAAAGGGAAAAGTATTTTCGGAGAAGCATTCGTTGGAAGAGGTATTCGCAACTTTGACACTATCGCCTGATTGCCGAATCAGTGATGGAGCCCCCATCTCATTTATCCATCGGGCAACCGGTGAAGGAGATATTTATTTCCTGTCCAACCAAAGCAATAATTTCGTTTCTTTCAAAGCCACCTTCAGAGTATCCGGAATGAAACCGGAATTATGGAATCCTCTTACGAATGAAATTCGCCCTCTACCGGAATTCTCTGAAGAAGATTCATCAATTACTGTTCCGCTACAGTTAGAGTCATGCGAGAGTTCTTTCATCATCTTCCGGGATACAAAAGAAAAGGCAGTGACCGGCAAGAATTATCCCCAGCCATCCATTCTCACTACAATCAACACTCCCTGGAATGTGAAATTTGAAGAGAAACGACAAGGTCCCAAAGAAAGTATCGTCTTCAACACCTTGACAGACTGGATAACATCAGAAGACCCGCGTATCAAATATTATTCCGGTACAGCAGATTATACAAACACATTTACTATCAATGAGCTTCCCGACCAACCTGTATATATCAACCTGGGAAAAGTAGTAGCGATGGCAAAAGTATATCTGAACGGGAAATACGCAGGTGGTGCATGGACTTATCCATACCGGCTCAACATAACGGATTATCTGAAAAAAGGTGAGAATTCCATCAGAGTAGAAGTTGTTAATAACTGGATGAATCGCCTGATCGGCGATCTGAAATTACCTGTAGAACAACGTTCCACATGGACTATAGTGAATCCTTGGAGGGATGATTCGCAATTACAGTCTTCCGGTTTATTCGGTCCGGTACAGATAGAAGCGATTGACTATAAAAACTATAATACAACATTCTAACCTAACTTTACTCTCATCACAATAAGAATCTTTTCTCATAGGTATGAGTATTTTTTCTCATGCCTATGAGAATTTTTTCTCACTGCGATGAGTATTTTTTCTCATAGGCATGAGAATACTTGAGAATTTATAGGAACGTACTCATCAGAAACACATATAGTTAACAACTAAAGATGCATACATCTGGGTAACAGTTTTACATTCTTCAGCTCTATCATAGCCCGGGATACCAGTTTTCGAGACCCTTTTTCGGTGATATGAAGCATTTCAGCTATTTCTTCATAACTTAATTCCTGCATATATCTGAGATAAATAGCCTCTCGCTGGCGTGCCGTCAGACATTGCAGCATCTTTTCTATCCGGTTCATCAATTTAGCCCGTTCCTCTTTATTTATCAGCAAGTCCAGCCCTGTCACATATATTGGGAAGTCAGAGTCATTCAGGTTTTCGATGTTATAAATCTCCATATTCTTTCTTGCATTCGAAACGACTTTGTTCTTCAGACACTTCAGCAAATAAAATTTCACCTGTTTGTTATCGCATATATTCAGCCCGGTATAATGATCCATTATATGAAGGAAAACATCATGAATGATATCCTGAAGATCTTCGTGCAATACACCTAACGCTTTCCCATAAGCATACAGGTCATCAACATAGCTGTCATATAAATACAAAAACAAACTTTCCTTTTTTGTGCTTTCCATACTAAATTCAATTAAAGTGAATACTTCGAACTCATGTAAGACTTTCTATTGAATGCAAATAAACCTACTATTCAGCGACTTTTAGTGCCGCCTACAGACAAAGTGAAAAGCATAAGCAAAAATGTCCGAGAGGAGAACAAACGGACATTTAAGACACAAACTAAAATATTGATTATCTGATAGATACTAATATATCATGCGTAAAGAGAGCACAAGAAAAAAGAGAGGATGCAAAGGAAGAAAAAGAGAAAAAAAGTCATTTCTTATGCAATTCCCTGTAGTCTTTAGGGGTCACACCAAACTTACGGGTGAACTCTTTATAAAAATAAGAACGGCTGGCAATCCCTACATCCGAAATGACATCCTGAATAGACAATTCCTCATTGGACAGCAAACGAGCAGCTTTCTCCATCCGATAGTTCTTGATCAAATCACTGGGAGACATACCGGAAATCTCTTTCAGCTTGCGGTAAAATTGACGGGGACTCATTGCCATCCGGTCCGCAATGAAAGTAGAACCCAAATCTTCCTTATCCAGATTCTGCTCTACAATTTGCAAAAACCTCTTGATAAAGTCTGCCTGTTCCTGAGTATAGCAGATGATTCGTTCTGACAAGCTGCCCAGTTCCTCGACATAAATCTGCTTAGCTTCCTGCTTACCATACACCGACTTATGAACCACATTATTCAGAAACAGAATGTCATAAGGAAGCACAATATAGGAATCGGCCCACTTTATAAGTTCCTGCTGAACCGTGGAAGATGCTTGCCAGCTAAGCATAGGAACAAATGCTGCCTTTGAAAGCAAAGAACGATGCTTATTGACATACTCCATAAACGTACCTTCGGCATCGGCATACATCAGCATATCCACAAGAAATACAGCAGGAGTATTCTGTTTCACATATTCGAAAGCGGCTTGAATCGTTTTAACCCGATGAACCACAAATTCATCTGAAAGCAAATTACTAATCAGCCACACCATTTCGTCACAGTCTTCAAGCAATAACACCGTTTTCTTCACGGACGATGATTCGGAGGCCTTCACAGGAGGGAAAACAAGAGTCAGATATTGACTTTGTTCTCTGTCTTCATAGCGGATGCCATCACAGACCTGCTCCAAAGCCGACTGTGCAAAATGCTGAAATATCCGCATCTGGAACGCGTTATCCATCCGGTCCGCCTCCATAGCGGGCAACTGACCTGAAAAAGTCTCATATAATTCCTTCACCGATCCATCCTCCGAAGTCACAGTCAGAAGCATTTTCCCTTCTTCTTTTGCCGCATCAATGGTGATTCCCTCTCCATCTTTCTGATGGCAGGCAAAGAAATAAATATAATAAAAGATATAACGCAGCGCATTTCTGTATATCTCGAAACTGAAACTATCCGAAATGGCGATATGAATCTTCGAAACATCTTCATCGCGCTTTCTAAATACTTGCAGCACTTCTTCCGCCAGTTCTTTCAAGCACAGGCACCCTGATATGGTAAAATTGGCAGGCGACAAGGTGGTGAGTTCTTCGTCGGAAAGGGCATCCGAGGAAAACAGTAACGACATCACAGTTTCGCGCACAAGTTCTATCTTCGCATAGCGCTGCTCATACGTCGTATTTTCCGCCCGCAAATGATCGCACATCTGATAAATTAAAGTAAGGCCGTTCACTAAATCCCTGCCCGGACTTTCACCGACTGTGCCCGAAGGAATATTTTTATTCTCCGTGTCACGCATCATTTTTATCATCTGCTCATTTTGGAAATATCTCCGTAACAGATAAGCCACATACAGGATGATCAATATAGCCAGCAGCGCATAGATAATGCGTGCCAAAGTTGTCTGATACCAAAGGGGAGCGATACGCAAAGGAATGGAAAAGGTTTTGTATGCCGTATCAAAAACATCTTTCTTATAGCGTACCTTGAAAACATAGTTTCCCACAGGTATTTGTGAGTATGAGGCTTCCGTTATACTGTTAAACGGTGTCCATTCCTTATCGTAGCCTTCAAGCATATAAGAATATTCGACATCGGCTCCCCGGATATAATCGGGCACAACAAATCTCAAAGAAAAGGCGACAGTCGAGCTCTTCAGTTCTATGCCTTCCTCTTCAGTGCAATAGTCTGCCAACTTGACTTCAGTGCGTCCGATAAACAATTTACGCAAGATGATATTGGGGTAATATTCCGGAGCAATCGCATTCTCCTGTTCCATATAAAGCATACCGTCGACACCTCCGAAAAACAAATTATCCGTATAAGGACATTTATAATAAGCGTCATCACTAAATTCCCCGATTTGTACCCCGCCTGTATAATAGTAAGTATGCGAAGAGCGATTGACTGGATTATATTTGATCAGTCCTTTATTAGTTCCCAGCCAAAGAAAATCATTCGCGTCTTTCAAGATGCCATGAATCATATCATTCAACAATCCCTGTTCACGCCCGATATATCCCGCCTCTAGCTTACTTCCTTTGAACGTCAGACACACCAGCCCCGAAGTAGTGCCGATATACATCTGACCGTCAGGGAAACGATACATACAAAGGATATCATCTACCGCTTTATGCAACAACGATTTGAGAGAGATTACCTGGTATTCCTCCGTTTGTCTGTTAAACCGTACCAGCCCGCTTCCACGGCTGCCAAGCCACAATATGGAATCTCCTTCAGGTATCATGGAAAAGAACGTATGTATTTCGTGTTGTTCATAAAAGAAATGATAGTTCTTTCGTTCCTTGATACGAATCTGACCGGCTGTTTTATCAAGCGTTACCTTGCAAAGTCCACCATTTGAAGTTGCCAGATAGAGAGTCGAGTCACTGGCTTCATAAATGGCATGTATCTCCATATCGTGTCTGTCCACTGTATCCACTACCTGACGAAGACAATCGTCCTTGAATGAATAATACAATAAACCGTAAAGTCCGGAACCTACCCAGAAGCCATCCATATAATGACTCTGCTGCAAAGCGTATACCTGAAACTCCTTGTGTCCCTTGCTATAGGAGGAGATACGTTGTTTGAAATCGGGGAAGTAGACAACCGCTTTCGTCGCATCCACCCCATTCCGATAATCGGGCACACGCAATAGTCCGTCTCCTTTTGTACCAAACCACAGACCTCCGTATTTGTCAGTCATCAGAGAGCGAACCTGCCTGCTTAAGTTAGGCGACAAGTCACTCATCATTAAATTGGTGGCTATAGAATATTTCTTTGCATACATGACAGTTCCCTGCCCGTCCGTTCCCAGCCACAGTATTCCTTGCTTGGAATCCTTATACACATCAAATATCCGTACATTCTGATCGACAATCTCTTCCTCATATTTTTGGGAAGTACGTAAACGAATCAGTCCGTTGGTCCAGAAGCCGATAATTATATCTTCATAGAATGGCACAATGCCTTTGATCTCCCCGTATTTCTGAACCAAAGATGCAATGTTCCGAATATATATCTTTGATTTACGAGAAATATCGTACATATACAAGTCCTTGTCCGCGTCCACAAAACAAAACACATCGTTCTGATAATAGACGTAATCAATCGGTTTGGAATGGAATGCGTAAGTGAAGATATGAGGAGAGACAGACAAAGTATCCTGATCGAAAGAATCTACTGAGAATTGGTATATTTCACCCGTGGAAGAATTAGGGAATACCCATAACTTCCCGTCATCCGTAACAAAAGCGCGCATCGTGAGGTTGTCTATAACCATCGGAGGGCGCTCGACTTCTATAAAACGGTCATAGCGGGTGTTATAATAGCGTATCCAATCATAACCGATGATCCATGTATTTCCATTATGATTGGAGTGCAGGCAGTTTTCGCTGGGAAGTTCATACGTACCGACTACTTTACGAAGGACAGGAGAGAAACGATTCTGACCTGCCCCCGTAGTTATCCAAAGACAATTGTTATCTGCCTGACGAATACGATAAATTACATTATTGCTCAGGTTGGTAGAAAAGTCTGAACGATAGACATCCATGTCTTTTCCATCATAACAATTTACTCCATCATACGTTCCGAACCACATCAAACCGGCACTATCTTGAAAAACCGATATCACTGCACTATTAGATAATCCTTGTTGGTAACCTACTTTAGAGAAAAAATAGGAATCTTTCTCCGAATTACCAGCCAGACAATCAAATAAGCAAAAGAAGGAGATGAATATCAAAAGAGAGAATATTTTCATTACAAAATACAAGATTTCTCTATGGTTAATGGAACAAAGTTAAACTTTAAACAATAGAAAACAAATTATTTTCATGTAATTTGCACCATTACACCACTTTCGTAGACATCAGTCGATCCGGTTAACAAATCAGTGAGATGCGAGTGGACGAGGAACTGTTTTTATCTGGGCTGACTATACTTCATCGTCTTCTCCGGCAAAGAAATCGAAGGAGGTACAGCCTCATCAGACACCGCCCGTTTGTAATTCGGCTTGCCGCTCATCACAAAACGAAGTTTCACTCCATCACGGATATCATCATACGTCAGGTAGGACTTATCGTACTTTTTACCGTTGACATAAAGTTCCTTCACGTACAGGTTCTTCGGCGACCAGTTGTCCGCTGTCATTTCGATGTTTTTCCCATTGCTCATCCGGACCGTGATAGCCTCTGCGCATGGCGAACCGATATTATAAATATTGCTGGACGGAGCTACCGGATAGAAACCGATGCAGTTGAACATATACCACGCAGACATCTGTCCGCAATCGTCATTACCACTCAATGCATCCGGTGTATTTCCGTAGAAACGGTCGACGATGGTACGTATCCATTTCTGGCATTTCCACGGTTCCTTCAGGTAGTTGTAGAGGTAAGCGACATGATGACAAGGTTCATTTCCATGCCAATAGGCTCCGATACGTCCCTGTATATCATGTGCACCGGGGATATCATCCGGCAGTTCGACCGTGAAAAGCTCATCCAGGCGTTTGCGGAACAGTTCCTTGCCGGCCTCGTTGATATATCCCTGCACGTCTTGCGGCACATACCAGGTATATTGCATCGTG
This sequence comes from Bacteroides thetaiotaomicron, assembly GCA_019412825.1. Lineage (GTDB taxonomy): Bacteria > Bacteroidota > Bacteroidia > Bacteroidales > Bacteroidaceae > Bacteroides > Bacteroides thetaiotaomicron_A. The sequence goes on from DXOL01000022.1 coordinate 75,399, forward strand.
AATCCTTCTGTGATATCACCCCAGCCATGTACCGATCCCGGACCCTGATAGGCAACCGGAGTAAACGGAGTGCGCCAGTCACCTTTGCTGTCGCGTCCACGCATATATTTCGTTTCGGGGTCAATCAAGGTCTGATAAGACAAAGCACGGTTGAGGAAATAATGATAATCGTCTTCTTTACCTAACTTCCTGGCTGCCTGTGCGATGCAATAGTCATCGTAAGCATATTCCAGTGTCTTTGATACTGACTCAGCCTCCTTGTCAAAAGGTACATATCCCAAAGTACGGTATTCCGGCAGGCAGTCGTAGTTCGGATTCATCGCTGTGGTTTTCATCGCTTCGTATGCACGTTCGTAATCGAAGCCTTTCACTTCTTTCACGATCATATCCGCCAATACGGATACGGCGTGATAACCAATCATGCACCAGGTTTCATTGCCGTAGAAAGACCAGATAGGGAGCATCTTCTCCACACTCTTGTCATAATGAGCCAACATAGAGTTTGCAATGTCCGCATTCACTTCCTGCTGAACCAAGTTAAACCAGGGATGCAAAGCCCGATAGGTATCCCAAAGGGAGAACACCGTATAGTTCGTGAATCCTTCCGCTTTTTCTATGTTCTTGTCCAGTCCGCGGAACTGTCCGTCCGAATCCTGAAAGATAAACGGATGCAGAGCGGCATGATAGGCGGAAGTATAAAACGTTTCCTTCGTCTTTCGGTCAGCGGTCAGCGTATATTTTCCGAGTTCCTTTTCCCAAAGGGCTTCACCTTTTGCCTTTAACTCGTTGAAAGTTAATCCGTCGAGTTCCTTCATATTATTCCGGGCACCGTCTGTGCTGACTGCAGAGATGGCTGTTTTCACCGTCACTTCCTCCCCTGCTTTTGTATCAAAGGAGATACAAGCCATCAGATTCTTTCCCCAGGCTTCATAAGAGCTGCGGAATCGGGAAGTGTTATAAATAACCGGCTTTTTGTCTTGTACGAAGCGCAGTCCGGTCAACTTCTTTGAGAAAGTAGCCGTGAAGTACACATGACGTTCCGGTCCCCACCCTTTCACCAGTTTGTATCCGGTGATAGTCGAATCGTTTATCATTCGCAGGTTCGACCATTCGCAGGATTGCCAGAGCGTATGGTTCATATCAATCATGATGAACGCATTGTCCGACTCCGGATAAGTAAAACGGAACATACCGCTGCGCACACCGGAAGTCATTTCAGCTTTGACTCCATAGTCTGCCAGTTCCACAGCATAATAATTGGGGGACGCCCACTCCTTATCATGCGAGTAGCGCGAACGATAGCCTTGATCGGGGTCTTCGTGCGTACCCGGTTCCAGCTTCATTTCTCCCGTTCCGGGGATAAACAGGAAGTCGCCCAAGTCCGGAATACCTGTTCCGCTCAAGTGCGTCAAACTGAATCCCATCAATGTCAGATGATTGTATTTGTATCCGGAAGCTGCATCATAGAAGCGGCTGTCCGTATCGGGGCTTATCTGGATTCCCCCGAAAGGAATCTGTGCACCGGGATAAACATTTCCATAACCATCCGTACCGACAAACGGGTTCACGTAGTCCGTCAGCTTTTCAGTTTGAGCCATGCCCGGCAAGATACTCACCAGACACGACCAAACCAAAAACAACCTTTTTCTACCAACTTTATTAACCATATCCAATCGTATTACACCTGTATATCACCTACGGCAACCTGATATTCATGCCATAGTTCATCTATACTATATTCTTTTCCCAAGATATGCTTGATAGCTCCGTCAAACGACCAGGGAATCACCTCCAGTGTACTGCGGTTGAACTTACGCAGAAATTCGGGGTCTTTATTGTCGCGCAACCAGACGAAGAAATAACCTGCCGTCCGATAGCCATCCATGTAATTTCCTCCTTTCGGACGGGCATTCGGTCCATCGAATCCGCCGTTGGCTACACGCACGGCATCTGCCATTCCTTCAATAAATGCCCAGAATACGCGATTGGTTCCGTAAGAGCCGATGCCTTGTGGTTCCAGTTGATAGGCGTGCGTCAATTCATGCAAGAGTACACCACGCGTTTCGAAAAACAGCTTTGCCGTATCGTTTTCCGCAAATGATTTCTCGATATGCCGTGTGCTGTAGAAGATAGTGACGTCTCCATTACCGCCGCCTTTGGCAGAAATTCCTTCGATGTCTTCCAGTGTATAATGTATCTTGCTCACGGGAGTTATGCTGTCTTCCGGCGAACTGTAAAGAGTGGCCAATACGGTGCGGGCCTGCTCCTTGATATAAGACTCCGCATCCGGAATGATCCGGTGATAAATGTCCGAACCTTTTGTTTCCGGAGCTTTATCTTCGAACAAGACAGTTCCTACATTGTAGCTTTTCCATACGTCCGGTTTTGCTTCTGCCTGCTTCTTCGCACTTGCCGCACAAGCTCCCATGCCCACAATCAGGCCAATTGCATATACCAAATGTCTCTTTTTCATATTCTTTTCTTGATTATTTATTGATGCTTTTATTTGATTCCGTTAGTTAATGAATAAGGTTTGTCCTCCGATGAGATTCCACGACGTTTGTTGGGCGATGCCGACATTTTAAATTCCAGTACGCCTCCTTTCAGGATATCTTCGTGCGTAATGTACATTTTATCATAAGACTCGCCGTTCAGTTTCAGTGACTGTACATAACGCTTCTTGTCGCTGACACCCGGCGCTTTGATTTCCAGTGTCTTTCCGTTGGGAAGTGTCAGCTTCAGATAGGGCAGATAGGGAGCACCAAGGACATACTGGTCTGTACCGGGACAAACCGGATAGAAGCCCATCACAGAGAAAAGATACCATGCCGACATCTGTCCGCAATCGTCATTTCCGCCTAGTCCGTTGATATCGTTCTTATACATCTTGTTCAGGATTTCACGCAGCCAGTACTGTGTTTTCCATGGTTGGGAAGTCCATGCGTACAGATAAGGCACATGATGGCTCGGCTCATTGCCATGTACGTATCCGCCTACCAGACATTCTTCCGTAATATCCTCATTATGTTCATAGTACTTCTCCGGCAGATGCATGGAGAAGAGTTCATCCAGTTTCTGCACGAATGTCTTTTCTCCTCCCATCAGGTCAATCATACCAAACACATCATGCGGTACGTGAAAGGAGAAGTTCCATGAATTACCTTCGATAAAGCCTTCACCGTAAGTTTGCAGCACATCGAACTCCTTTTTGAATGTGCCGTCACTATAGCGGGGACGGGCAAAACCGATGCTTGTATCATAGATGTTACGATAGTTGAGGGCACGTTTGCGGTAAGTATCCGCTATCTCTTTATTACCGGCTTTCAAGGCTGTCTGATAAATAGTCCAGTCGTCGTATGCATATTCCAGCGTAGAGGAAGCTGCCGTACCGCTTTTATCCAACGGGATATATCCCAGCTTCATATAATCGGCTACACCTTCATAGTAAGGTACCGTAGATGTGCTCACCATCGCCGCCAATGCCTCATCCACATTTGAAAAGACTCCTTTGGTTATTGCATCCGCCAATACCGACACAGCGTGATAACCGCTCATACACCAGTTTTCATTCCCCATCATACTCCAGACCGGCAGCATACCATGTACACTCTGCTGTTCATGTTTAATCATCGATTCCACCATATCCGCATTGCGTTCCGGTTTCACCAGGTTGAGGAACGGATGTTCCGCACGGTATGTATCCCAAAGCGAGAAAATGGTATAGTTAGTGAATCCTTTCGCCTGATGTATGTTATGATCCAGACCACGATAGGAACCGTCTACGTCCATATACACGGACGGATTAATCATGGTATGATAAAGCGAAGTGTAGAACATCGCCTTCTGATCCGGTGTACCTTCTATTTCGAAATGATCCAGTTCATTGTTCCAGTCTGTCCGGGCAGCATCCACCAGTTGTTCGAAGCTCTTTCCGGAAGCCTCGGCACGCAGGTTCTTTACAGCGCCTTCCGTGCTGACTGCCGATAAAGCTACTTTCACTACCAGTTCCGGTTCTTTGGCCGTATCGAAGTTGAAATAGGCTACAATCTTACGTCCGGTGATTTCGGGGAAGTTCTTCTCCATGTTAAAGCGACGCCAAAAACCATTGTACAATACTTTTTCCTTATCCTTATATCCGTAGTCTTTGATCGGCTGTGACAAGGAGATGGCAAAATAGGTATAATTCGTACGTGCCCATCCGTTGGTGATGCGGTATCCTGTCAGCAGAGTATCGTTTTCCACCCGCAGGTTTGCCCACAGTACTTTGCCGTCATAATTATAGATGCCATGCACCAGGTCCAGAATCAGATGCCCGTCTTTTCCTTTCGGGAAGGTGTATTTATGTACGCCTGTCCGTTGGGTAGCTGTCAGTTGCGCTTTAATGCCATAGTCGTCCAGCATCACTTCGTAGTATCCGGGTGTCGCTTTTTCTGTGGCATGATCGAAGCGCGAACGGTAACCCTCTTCCGGATGATCCGCCCGTCCGGGATTCAACTTCACATCGCCGACCGCAGGCATCAGTAAGATGTCGCCCAAATCGGAATGTCCCGTACCGCTGAGGTGCGTATGGCTGAAACCGACGATGGTTTTGTCCCGGTACTGATAACCGGCACAATATTCATACGCATTCTTCTGATAAGCACCGTTGATATTATGTGGTATTGTATCTGTGTCCGGACTCAATTGTACCCATCCGAAAGGGGTGCAGGCGCCGGGGAATGTATGCCCCATCCCATTTGTTCCGATAATCGGATTCACGTAATCTACCGGTTGTTGAGCTACGGCAGACAAGGTTATTGCCGCCATAGCCATCCATCCAATTTGCTTCTTCATATAGTTCATGTCCATTTATTTATTGTCACGAGAGAAGGAATAAGGGAAGTCTGATTCGTTGATGCCTCTTCCTTTATTCGGTTTATTATCCATATCAAATACCAGACGTCCGCCTTTCAGCAGGTCGAAGTGATTCAGATAATTCTTTGTATAGTTCTTGCCGTTATAGTTCAGCGAACGGATATAACGATTGGCATCACTATTTTTAGGAGCGGAGATTTCCAGTTTCTTGCCGTTCTCCAGTGTGATCGTCGCTTTCTTGAAATAAGGGGCACCCATCACGTATTCATTGCTGCCCGGACATACCGGATAGAAACCTAAAGCGGTAAACACATACCAGGCAGAAGTCTGTCCGTTGTCCTCATCACCACAATAACCGTCGGGAGTGGCAAAGTAGAGGCGGTTCATCACTTCACGCAGCCAGTACTGGGCTTTCCAGGGTTCGCCTGCATAGTTATACAAGTAAATCATGTGCTGGATAGGCTGGTTGCCGTGCGCATAGTTACCCATATTGGCAATCTCCATTTCACGGATTTCATGAATCACACCTCCGTAGTAGCTATCATCAAATATCGGTGGAAGGTTGAACACAGAATCGAGCATACTGACAAACATCTTTCTGCCGCCCATCAAATCGGCCAGTCCCTGTACATCGTGGAATACAGACCACGTATAGTGCCAGCTGTTTCCTTCGGTAAAGGCATCCCCCCACTTGAACGGATTGAAAGGAGTCTGGAAGGTGCCGTCAGCGTTCTTTCCGCGCATCAGTTTTGTTTCAGGGTCGAACAGGTTGCGGTAGTTCTGGCTTCTGCTCTTATAGAGTTCCAGTTCTTCTGCCGGACGACCTAACTTTTCACCCATACGGTAGATGCACCAGTCATCGTATGCATACTCCAAGGTACGCGCCGCATTCTCGTTAATCTTCACATCGTAAGGCACATAACCCAGTTTATTATAATATTCGTATCCACGGCGTCCTGTCGTAGAAACTCTCGGATGTACGCTGTTGGCTCCCACCAACAAGCCTTCATACATTTTCTCCGCATCCGCTTTGGTCACATTCTTCATGAAAGCATCTGCCACTACGGAAGCCGAATTGTTTCCGACCATACAGCCACGATGTCCCGGACTCGCCCATTCGGGGAAGAATCCGCTTTCAAGATATGTATTCAACAGTCCTTCCTGCATCTTCTCTCCCATTGAAGGATATACCAGATTGACAAACGGGAACAGGCAACGGAACGTATCCCAAAAGCCGGTATCAGTAAACATATATCCCGGACGGATTTCACCGTTATAAGGACTATAATGTACCGTTTCACCCTTCGCATTCACTTCGTGGAACATACGGGGGAATAATACCGAACGATACAGACAAGAATAGAAGGTACGTATCCGGTTCTCATCATCGTCTTCGACTTTGATACGTCCCAGTACGTCATTCCAAGCCTTACGTCCGGCTTCCTTGGTCTGTTCGAATGTCTTGTTTCCGATTTCTTTCAGATTCAGTTCCGCCTGTTCGGGACTGATGAATGAGGAAGCCACTTTGGCATGCACCTGCTCGCCTTTCTTTGTCGAAAAACCGATGGCAGCACCTACGTGATTGGATTGCAGTTCAAGATGTGTCTCTACCAGATGATAGTCCGCCCATACTTTATTAAATGTAAAAGGCTTGTCGAACTCTATCACAAAGTAGTTCCTGAAGTTCTGCGGAACACCGCCACTGTTGCGTGTCGTATAACCTACAATCTTATTTTCTTCGGGAATCACCTTCACATACGAACCACGGTCGAAAGCATCTACTACCACATAGGCATCGGACGCTTCGGGGAAAGTGAAACGGAAATATGCGCAACGCTCTGTCGGGGCAATCTCCGTTGTCATGTTATACTCTGACAGATAAACACTGTAATAATAAGGAGTTGCTTTCTCTGCCTTATGCGAAAACCAGGAAGCACGGCTGTCCTGATCAATCTTCAGCTGTTTGGTCATCGGCATGATGGAGAACTGTCCGTAGTCATTGATCCAGGGACTGGGCTGATGGGTCTGCTTGAAACCTCTGATTTTGTCAGAAGCATACGTGTAAGCCCAACCGTCCCCCATCTTTCCGGTCTGCGGCATCCAGAAGTTCATCCCCCAAGGCAGTGCAATGGCAGGATAGGTGTTTCCGTTGGAGAGCGAAATCTTGGAGTCGGTTCCCATCAAGGGATTCACGTAATCCACCGGCTGCAGCTGGGCTAAAAGGGAGGACGTTCCGGACAACAAGGCTATCGCTAAAGTGAATAGTTTCTTTGGGTTCATGGTATATGAATTAAGCTATTAATAATATAAAGATTATCCAAATGCGTTTTGATTCTCATTTCTGCTTACAAATTAACGCAATATAAAATTAGTAACTATACTCTGACGTGACAAAAAGCACATTCGGACGAGAATGTCAGAGTAGAGAACTAGAAGTCAAATAGAGTACAAGTTAAAAGACTCATAATCAAGAGGAAGAAAGACCTGTGATCCAATTGAAGCACAAGATTGAGGACAAAAATAAGTACTATACTTCAACTGTATCAGCCGAAATTCAGAAGCATAAAGGCATGTCGAAAATCAACATGCCCTTATCTTAATAACAAAAAACTATCTTTCTACCTTAAACCAATTTTCAGTTGTCGGACTCAGGAAGTAAATATAATCTTTAGAGCCAACTGATTCCCGTACTACGTAAAGGCCGTCTTCGCCAAACCACGTAGCCAAGAAATTTTCCAGTTTCCGGTTACCTTCATTCAGAGCTTCGGCACTTCCACCATACAGCCCTTCCACTTTATATTTAGGGACATAAATTCGATCAACTTCATCTTTGGTAAACTTAACACTGGATGCTCCGTCACCATTACTTTCTCCGGCCCAATAGAAGAGATATCCTCCATACTGGTTTTTCAAACAAACAACGATCGGTCTTCCTTCCCGTCTGCTGAATTCAATTCTTGTCATATTCTCCCAAGCCAGTTCTTTCCATAAAAGTTCGTTGGCATCACCTTTATTTTCAGAAGCACTTATCGCATAATCCTGATAAGAGGCGCTTACGTAATAGCTCACCGCATCTTTATTTGAAGTCACCTTCAAACCAAACGCCCCTTCCAGCCGTACGGAACCTTCTCCCGCATTTGAATATGCGAGTTTCGTTACACTTTGCCCGTTCAGGCTAATACCACTGAAAGCGAATGTACTTCCATCGATAGTCAGGTCGGCCTCCTGATGAACAGCTACCCGATTCTCAATCGAGATAAATCGGATCTTGTTTTCTGATGAAGAAATGGCATAATGAGCTACAAACGCATCGTCTGCATCACGAATGACTCCGTTCATAAAGCCTTTCTTTTTCATATTCAACATCATGAGCAGATCAGCTTTGGCTTTCATCTGTTCTTCAATTTCAGTAGCCGATACTGCTGCCAGGTTCATGGCTGCACCGTTATTTGAGCCTGTGGCGGTTATCTTATTGTCGGCTACGGCAGTGATCAGATAGGTATCTTCCGAACCGCTGGTCAGAGCAGACAGGTGTCCAGCACCATCAATAATCAATGCCACCAGTTTATCTCCTTGCGGATTAAAATAATACGTAGTATACGTAGTCGCTTCTTCAATTGATGTATCTGAATTGGCAATCACCGTTCCGTCCTCAAAGAACTGGAAGTAAAAGTCATGCCCCTGATAATTGAGTTTCCAGCCGTCGGCTGCACACAACATATTTTTAATTTCAGAAGGTTTCAAGCGATCCGGATTCGATGCGCCTTCCGATTCCCAGTCTTTCCAGACGTCCGTCATGCCGCAGCTATATAAGGCTACGAGACATAACGACATTAATATATAAGTTAAGTTTTTCATATATTCTTCTTTCTTGTTTTTTTAATGTACAAAGCTGTTTCCTTCTCAATATGCCGGAGGAGTATACGGCAGAAGCGTACTCATTCCCCATTCGGTTGCTACTCCCGGGTCGATGATGCGAAGATCGATAATAGGCGGAATCACATCATTATTGGGTATATTCAGCACTCCGTCTTCCTTACGGCCCTCACTGTTGTTTCCCCAAGGATTACGCATGGAGAACAGAGCCGATGCATCGGTAGAGTACATCATGCTGAAAGCGTGCCCTGTCACTGTTGTCAGCGTGCCGGCAGGCAGATCTTTCTGCGTAAAACCTCCTACTACAATCTTGCCCTGATTCATTGAGACTTCCACCGCGCGCTTCAGTTCTCTTGCATTCAGTGTACCCGGTGAGAAAGCAAAGCTGCTGCCATTACCTGTAAAGAGCGGAGCTGCATGCTCGCTACCGATTCCACCGATATCCGGATTTACTTTGTAGATGTAATTCCATTTCATGATCGCTTTTTCAAGAATAGTAGCCCAGGTGATTTTATTGTTCTTGCCTGTCACTGCTCCGATATTACCATTGTTGTCGGCTAGGAACTGAGACGATACGGTAACAGCTATTGCTTTTCCCTGCGGATCGAACATAGAAACCGTATAAGTCTGGTTACCATTATCCTTGATCAATGACTTAACGAAGTTAGGATACATATAAGCCATAGAAGCAAAGACTGCAAGTGCCGAGCAATCACCGATTCCGTGCTGGTTGACATCAGCAGGCAGAGGTGTTCCGTACGGGTAAAGATTCTCCACTGTGAAGTTTGTCCACTTCAGACCGGATGCAGAAGGCAGCGTGTTCGGTTCATTTGCTGCATCTTGAAGCCAAGCACGGTCATCCTCGGTCGTGATATGCTTGTTGGCATAATGGTTCCCCATCGGTGTAGTCGCATCGAAAGTATTTCCGGTCGACAATCCCATCAAATCATCAATGTTATCAGACACAATACCTTTCAATACCCATTCCGCTATTTGAGTGGAGGAACTTCCTCCATTGGAGTCAATCGAAAGACGATAATAACGGTATGTACCTTCATTCTCAAAATCATATTCTTTTGTCTCTCCTCTTTCCGCAAAAGTCTGATTCACTTGCTTGTCCAGCTGGATCCAGATTTTATTATCCTCCGAACCATACAGCGTCCATGACTTCGGATCTTTTTCCGGAGCATCGGGGGCAGAAGTCAGTGAATAGTAGTTGACGGCAAGACTCTTATTACCATTCCAAAGAAGATAGAACTGATTGTGGAATGTCACGTAACTTGTGCCCTTGTCATTATCCACCAACTTGCACACATCCGCTCCTACCGGAGAGTCTTTATATTGCGAAAGCACGATTCCGGAAGAAGGCATATTCGTATTGCCTTCTTCAAGCACCCAGTACGGAAATGTATCCGGTCCTGTCTCGTCGTCATCCGAGCATGCGGTAGACAATCCGAGCGGAAGTAAGAAAGCCGAGTAAAAAGCGATTTTCTTTATATTTATAGATTTCATTGTTCTTTCCATTTAAAAGTTAATTAAAGCAGGATATTATTGCTCCGATTCGGTAGCCGCCCATCCATAGTTCTGTACCATCTTCGGATTACGACGGATCTCGTTATCAGGGATCGGGAACAAATAGTGACGTTTAGCAAACACACGGGTCTCGCTCACTACCTTCTCAAAGAACTGAGGAGGGTCGGCTTTGGCATTCATTCCATGAATTTCGCCACCTTCACCACCTTTATGGTATGACGGATAAATCCAGTCGTCACCCACGGCCATGTCTGCCACTTTCCAACGACGGACATCGAAATAACGGTTCCATTCATATGACAATTCAATCAGACGCTCGCGACGGATACGTTTGTCTACGTCATCACGATTTTCCGGATAAGCGATGTAATCCAAACCGTTGGCATCTTTTCCACCTGCATTGCCATACCCCGGTACACCTGCACGGGCACGCACTTCATTCACATATTTCATAGCTTCTCCATATTGGCCGCAAGCACTCAATACCTCTGCATATCCCAAATACATATCGGCAAGACGAAGCAGGTTAGCGCAGTGTTTTCCGGCATTTCTGTCCATAGGAGCCATTTTACGTACGCCATATCCTTCCAGTGGAGAGTCGTGTCCGGCTTTGTTATATCCCGAATTACCGTTTACGTTCAGTTCAGTAGTTATCTTACCGGCGTTTGTGGAAGCATTAATCCAAGTAGAGCCGTTGAAGGTGATACAAACATAGAAACGTGCTTCACGGTTTGCCCATTGTTTCAGCGTCTTATTCGTATTGGCTAAAAAATAGTTGGTACCGGCATTCTGTGGGTTATTGTAATCACTACCGCCGTAAAACTCTGAAGTAGGTATACCCGTATATTCCTTATAATCCGGATCTTCTACAATACGGAGTCCCTTATCTGTATAAAACAAATCAACCATTTCCTGTGTCGTACCAAATCCCAGACCACCTCTGACAGAACCATCATCCAACTGTCCATGATAAGGAGTCAATTCGTAAGTATGGTCACCGTGATCGGCAAGACGAATGAAAATCTGTTCGCTGTTATTCGCATAATAAGTACCTGAAGTCATCTGGCGATAAGATTCATAGAAATCGACCTTACCGTCATTCATTACTTTATATAAACTATAAGAGCTTGGTACATACGTATCGAAAAATTCCTTGTAAGCAGCACGGGCAGTCTCCCATTTCTCCTGTTCTTTGGATGTATCCTGCGGGAAGAGCTGTTTTCCGTCTGTATTCACAATCTCAGCATAGTCTTTATTGCAATTGAACAAGGGGCTGGCAGCATAGAGCAAAAGTTTAGCCTTGAATGCCTTACATGCACCCCGGTCAAAACGTCCCAGATTAGTTCCGTCGTACTTCACCGGAAGTTCGGCTGCTGCCTGGTCGAATTCATTAGCGATATATTCTATACATTCGTCTACCGAATTACGCTCTTTCAGCAAATCTTCCAATGGAGTATCCAGTGCCAGCGCATCTTCTCCAAGAATAACAATCGGTCCGTAAGAACGGAACAGGAGGAAGTAGTAGTAAGCTCTCAATGCTCTCGCCTGTGCTTTCCACACCTGGCGCTCGGTGGCGTTAGCTTCCGTACAACGATCTACATTGGCAATGAATGTACTTGCCTTGGAGATGCCTTTGTAATATTGGATATACCAGTAATTGATCCAGTCGGAAGAAGCATACACAGTACCTGCCGTCCATTCATTGGTGATGTGCCAGGACCACGTTATATTCGTCTCCAACGAGCCGGCACTCCAGATACCACCCATATTATTACCATCTTTCGGCCAGCGTTCACGCGTTTCGTCCGGCACGTAGCTATATACATTATTCAGATACTGTTCAGTCTTCTGTTTATTTGCAAAGGTCCCATCCAAGTCATATTGGTCACCGGGAATGGAATCAAAAAAGTCGTTGCATGAGCAGAGTCCGCCTATCATCGACAGTGCCAGAACTCCTATTTTAAATATATTTTTCATCTGATGTCTGATTATAAATTAAAAGCTAACATTCACTCCTACGGAATAGGTACGGGAGTTAGGATAGCTCGCACCATTATTCGTGTTCAATTCAGGGTCCCAAAGTTTAAACTTAGAGAATGTCAGAAGGTTGGTTCCCATCACATAGATACGCGCACTCTTCAAGAACGTCTTTGCTATCATTGCTTTAGGGAAGTTATAAGCTATCGTCATCTGTTTCAGGCGCAAGAAGCTCATGTCTTTCTGCCACCAGGTACTTGTCTTGGTATTGTTCGTATTGGCTGAAGAACCGTAATGCAGACGAGGATAGAAAACATTCTGATTGGTCGGATCGTCAGCAGACCAGCGGTCGTCGATATTGCTGTACAGGTTAGAGATACCGGAAGCATCCGAGAACGGCATGACAGCATCTCCACTCAGACAACGGTCGGCTTTTGCCGTACCCGAGAAGATAGCACCGATAGAGAAGTTACCTACCTGCAAGTCAGCACCGAAACCGTAGTAAATTTTAGGCACGTCTCCCTGACCGATCAGGCATTTGTCATAATCATCCACCACGCCGTCACCGTTCAAGTCCTTATATTTGATGTCACCCACCTGTGATACCTGTCCCGGATAATCTTCACCAAACTGTTTTGCGTGGTCAAGAATCTCATCATTGCTGGTAAAAAGTCCTTCGGCAATCCATCCCCAACGTCCATTCACGTTTGTTCCTCTCTTTTCCAGCCAAGGGTAAGCAACAGTCGGATCATCATTTTCAATAATCTCATCTTCGTTCCATGCAAAGTTACCACGAACGGTCAGGTATGTTTTCTTTCCCAGTTGCTGAGTGTACTCTAAGGTAGCTTCAATACCTTTATTATCTACGATACCCAGATTGCCGTAAGGCATTTCAATAAATCCTCCGTAATCAGGAATGGTGGCACGACTCAAAAAGATGTCTTTACGGTGTTCCTTGAACAAATCTACTGTAACGGACAGATTATCTTTCAGAAATTTCAGGTCGATACCCAAGTCTTGCTTTCTTGAAGTAGACCATCCTACATTTGCACCATACTTGGCAAATCCCCAACCGGAAGTCGAGTTGTTTTCCGCACCGAAACGGTAACCATCCTGACTTGACATCTGATCCAGATACATGAAACGACGACCTGTCACCGCATCCGTACCTACCAAACCGTCCGTATAGCGAACCTTGAAGTAAGATATGGATTTCTGTAGCGGCTGCCAGAACTCTTCATTAGAAATAGCCCATCCCAAACCGATAGCCGGGAAGAAACCGAAACGTTTTTCAGGGCTGAAGTTCTCGGAGCCATTGTATCCCAAGTTACCTTCGAGGAAGTAACGGTCATTCCAGGAGTAAGTGACACGTGCGGCAAGTCCTTGTTGTTTATAAGGTAATGAATTCACAATCCGTTCACTGGCGGATTTGTTTCTTTCATCCTGTTTGTCCACTGTATAACGGCGTATTTTCTGATTATAAAGCAATAATCCACCTACGCGGTGCAAGCCGAAAGAACGGTCGTAGTTCAGTGAAGCTTCGAAGTAAGTACTTCTCTCAGTAATAGACTCAGTATCGAACGAAAGTTCTTTGCTACCCTGGTATGTACGACTCAAGCGATAAGCACCGTTCTCGTCGAACACATCATCGTTCCACAGACCGGAGACAGCATCTTTCGTACCAGAGTAATAATAAGTATCTTCGCGCTTATTATAAAATAATGAACGTTCATTCTTCACATCAAATGCAAGCATTGCCGATGCGGTTAGCCCTTTACTCCATTCCTTGAAGCCCAGATCTTGAGTCACACGTATATTTGAGTTCAACTGGTTCTTCGATTCATTCTTATATCCGCGGCGAGTCAAGTCGGCATAAGGATTACGGAAGTCACCATTAGATGAAATGCCCGGAATGGATCCGTCTTCCATCATCAACGGCATATAAACCGGATTGATGCTCATTGCCGCTCTAAACAAATCGCCTGTTGACTGTTGCGGGTAGTTACCCATTGACAGGTAACCGGAAAATCCTAAATCGATCGTAGTTGTTTCGGTCGGTTTCAGATTTAGGTTAGCTGTATAGTTGTAGCGGTCATAGCGCATATTGGCATCATAATTCTCCATACGTGCCGTGCGGGTCAACCCTCTTTCATTGTAATAGCTCAATGATACATAGTAAGTAGCGTTAGGTACACCACCCCGGACACTCATATTCACACGGCGATTGTGTCCCATGTCGTTAAACAGTTCGTCCATCCAGTTGACTGCCGGATAAAGGTACGGATTGTACATGCCCGGATTGTCATTCGGCAACAAACCATTCGCCTTCTTTGTAGCGGTGATATACTGATTGGTATATAGCAATTTGTTATTCGTATTCAGATTAGCTTCGTTGGCAGCATCCATATAAGTATAGGCATCTGCCAGTTCGGGACGTTTGGTCAGTGTCACAAATCCTTCGTAGTAGTCGGCAGTAAACTGCGGTTTTCCGACTTTACCCGGTTTGGTCTTGATGATGATTACACCGTTCGCACCACGTACACCGTATACAGCAGTAGCAGAAGCATCTTTCAAGATAGTGAACGATTCAATATCCTCGGGGTCGATATTGTTGAAACTACGTTCCACGCCATCTACCAAAACCAAAGGTTTGGAGTTTTGTCCCGTAAAGGTAGAGATACCGCGAATCCAGATATCCGAATCGTCGTGTCCCGGCTCACCTGAGCGCTGCACGGCTACCACACCAGCCAGACGACCTGCGATCACTGACGACAGGTTTGCGGTCGGCATCTTAATCTCATCCATCTTCATAGATGACTGCGCACCTACTACCGATACTTTACGTTGATGTCCGTAAGCCACAACCACCACTTCGTCCAAAGACGATACATCTTCTGCAAGAATGACGTCCAGCACTTTCTGTTTGCCTACTTTTACCTCTTGTGATTTATATCCTATATAGGATACGATAAGAATGGGATTGTTACTCGTCAGTTTCAGATTATACTGACCATTGGTATCTGTAATGGTACCATTCGTAGTACCTTTTTCCTGAACGCTCACTCCAATGAGCAATTCTCCTTTTTCGTCAGACACACGCCCTGTTACAGGAGTACCTTGTGCCCACACTACTGTACTAAATATTAGCAGTAATGCCAATAGCCACAATGTCTTTGTGTGATGTTTTTCCATTTCAAACAAATTCATGTTACTTTGTTTTTTTTAATTAATACTAAGGTTATCAATCGCCTATAAAACTCTTATAAGCGAGAGCAAATTAAAAACTTTTAATATTAAGAATATTCCGCAGAAGTGACAAAATTATGTCAAAATGAGAACGCTCATTCAAAGAACAAAAAGGAGAAACAAAGCACATCATAAACACCTATAGATCAACATATAGCATTCATTCGCGCACAAACAGAGCACAAGTTTGCGCACATTGTATCAAGCTAGAATAGCCGCTTTTTCTCCACTTTTATTAAAAAGTTTATTCGTACGCAGTAATGAACAAAACATATACAGACATGAATTCAAATATATCTGTCACCCAAGCGACCAAAGAACAGATGGGATGAAGGAAGCCCGAATCATTAACCGGAAGACTACGAAAAATTAAATTCTTATCAGTTCAAATTTATTCGTTCTACTGTAGTTTCCCTTTCGTTCCACTATAGTTGAACGCAAGAGGAACTATAGTGCTTCTTGCGTCCCACTATAGTGGAACGAATAAATAAAGGGCACGAAATACTTAATTATCCGAAACTACGGATCTAAGGATTCGGGTAATACATCCAAAAACTCAATTAGTAAAGAATAAGATGGTTAGGATAGCATTATCGAAGTTGCTCCCGATAATCTTTCGGCGTCATTCCGAATCGGCGAGTAAACTCTTTATAAAAATAGGAACGACTGGAAATACCAACCTCAGTGATAACGTCCTGAATAGAAAGTTCTTCATTCTGCAGCAATCGTGCAGCTTTCTCCATCCGATAACTCTTTATCAGGTCACTGGGAGCCGCATTAGATATTTCTTTAAACTTGCGATAGAATTGACGCGGACTCATCGCCATACGGTCAGCAATTAAGGTTGATCCCAGTTCTTCCTGGTCAAGATTTTGTTCTATTACCTGCAATAGTTTTCGAATAAAGTCAGCCTGTTCTTCTGTAGTACAAACAATACGCCCAGCCCAGTCACCAAGCTCTTCCATATAGATCTGCTTTGCCTCCCGAGTACCGTAAATAGCTTTATTAACCGCTTCTTTCAAAAATATAATATCATAAGGAAGTACAATATATGAATCAGCCCACATAATCAATTCACGCTGAATGGACGAACTCACTTTCCAATTCAACATTGGAATAAATGCCGTTTTCGAAAGTTGAGTGCGATTCTTATTCACATATTCCAGGAAATCACTCTCTGCTTTTGCATACATCAACATATCAACCAGCAACAAAGCAGGAGCTGATCTACGTATTTCTTCAAACGCAAGTTGTACACTTTTCACCGGACAAACAACAAATTCATCTGCTAACAGATCACTTATCAGCCATACCATTTCATCCCTATCCTCCAGAAGAAGAACCGTTTTCTTTCCATGCTCTTCAGTTTCCTTGATGATAGCCGGTTCAAAGGCTAACGTCAATAAATGATCCTTTTCCCTGTCAGCATAGTGAAGAGTGATATGCAGCTGTCTCAAAGCCGCTTGCACAGAATACAGTAATTGACGGGTAGTGATCGTCTCTTCTGTTTCCTTACTATCTCTTCTTCCCTCTTCTTCCGAACCGGAAAGTTGATTATATAATTCCTTCACAGTATCATCTGCAGCAGAGAACTGCAACAACATTCGCCCTTCCTCTTCCTTCACATCCACTACAATATCCGACTTACTTTTTACTCCGGCAATATAAAGGTAGCACCAATAGAGCATACAGCGTAAAGCATTCTTATAAACAGGATAAACAAAGTGTTCTGGTATGGCTAGTTTTACCGAGGATATATCTACTCCCTGTCCTTCCAGCACATTCAGTACCTCCACCGAAAGTTCTTTCATGCACATACAGCCAGTAATCGCATACTCTGTAGGAAAAAACAGTTTGAGTTCCTCAACAGCCAAAGTTCCCGGACGGAAAAGAGTTGCAATAACAGTCTCATGCACCTGTTCCATAATCCTGAGACGCTGTTCATAAGGGAGATTTTCCGCACGCAACTGATCACAAGAGCGATAAATGGACGTAAAGCGATTTAGCAACTCGCGGTTAAGGCTGGCTGACTCCGGAAGTTCTCCACTGCTTTCTGCTGTCAACAGCCGCTGCATCATACGCTTCTGAAGGAAATATTTCTTTAACAAATGAATCAGATAACCGGCAATCGACAGAAACAGCAGTAAATAAATGACATAAGCTATCGTAGAAAGATACCAGGGTGGAAGGATATACAAAGGAATAGAAAAGACTTTGTACTCCGTATTAAATACATCCTTCTTATAACGAACTTTAAAAACATAGCTACCGGAAGGAATTTCCATATAGGATGCTTCATTGATGCTACTGAACGAAGTCCAGTCTTTATCAAATCCATCCAGCATATAGGAGTATTCTACATCGCCTCCAGTAAGAAAGTCAGGTACGACAAAAGAAAGGGAAAAAGATGCTTTTGCTCCTTTGAAACTTAATGCTTTGCCACCGTCAGTATAGTAATCTCCCAAATTAACCTCCTTGCGTCCAATCATTAGCTTACGCAATAATATGTTCGGATAGAATTCCGGGGCCGTCGCTACCTCCTTATCCAAATAAAGCAGGCCGTCAATACCTCCAAAGAAAAGACGTCCGGTGTGAGGGCATTGATAATAGGCATCATCACTAAACTCACCCACCTGCACACCAGCTGCATAATAGTAAGCATGCGAAGAAATGTTTTTGGGATTATATTTGATAAGTCCACGATTGGTACCAAGCCACAAAAATCCGTTTGCATCCTCCAATATGCCATGTATCATATCATTAAGCAGACCTTGTTCTCTTCCAATATAAGTAGCACTAATTGGCTTCTTGTCAAAATCCAAGCATACTAATCCTGATGTTGTTCCTACATACATCCTCCCATCTTTAGCGCGATGCAGGCTAAGTACATCATCTACAGATTTATGCAGTATTTCTTTCAAGGAAATGACTTTATATTCTTCTGTCTGTTTGTCAAATCGAATTAATCCTTTTTCCCGGCTTCCTAACCAAAGTATGGAATCCCCTTCGGCTAACATAGGATAAAACATGGTTATCTCTTTTTGCTCATAAAAGAAATGATAACGCTTTTGCGATTTGAGATGAATTACTCTTTCTTTCTTCTCCAGTATTAATTTTCGAAATCCGACTCCAGCTGTAACTGCATAAAGTACACTGTCATTCTCTTCATAAATATCATGTATTTCGATGACAGGATCTGTCGACCTATCCTCGATACAATGCAAGGATTTATCCGCAAAAGAATAGTAAAATAGTCCGGGATTACCCGATCCTACCCAAAAGCCATCCATATATTTACTTTGTAATAATGAATAAGCCTGAAATTCCTTATTCCAACGAACATAAGAGGAAGCCTCTTGCTTGCCGACAGGAGAATATACTGCAGTTGCAGCGACATTCATACCATCTTCATAATTCCGTATATGTAAAAGTCCGTCCCCTTTCGTTCCAAGCCATAGACCTCCATATTTATCAGTCATTACGGAACGTACCTGCCTACTGAAATTAGGAGATAAACTACTAAGCATCAAATTTGTAGCTATAGAATACTTTTTAGCGTACATGATAGCTCCTTGGCCATCCGAAGCAACCCAAAGAATATTCTGATTTGGTTCACGATAAATATCATATATACGTACATTACGATCCACGATTTCTTCCTCATATTTTTTTGAGGTACGAAGACGTACCAAGCCATTGGTTTGGAAAGCAATAATGATATCTTCATAGAAAGGAAGTATTCCCATTATTTTCCCATACTTCTGCACCAATGAAGAAAGATTACGAATATAAATTTTAGAATGCCGGGAGATGTCATACACGTAAAGATCCTGTTCTACATCCACAAAACAAAGAATACCATTCTGATAAAACACATTGTTGATGGGCTTCGAATGAAAATCTGTAACCACTATATTGGAACGGACAGAAAGAGTATCACGATTAAAAGCATCCAGTGAAACCTGCAACAATTGTCCAGTATGATGAGGAAAAATCCAAAAAGTACCATCATCAGTTACAAATGAACGCCGATCCATGTCTTTCACAGAGACATCTTGACTCTTAATCTTCATAAACCGTTGATGATAAGTATTATAATAAAAGATTCCTTTATCACTTATCACCCACGCATTTCCCTTGGAATTAGAATGTAGATAATAATCATCTGTAAAGTCATAATACCCCACTACCTGTCGAGAATCTTTCGAAAGTCGATTGACACCCAAATGTGTAGTAATCCACAAACAACTGCTATCCGCCTGCTGGATAGAGTGAATTACATTATTACTTAAAGTCTTTGATGCTGAAAAATCGGATCGTAATACTTCCATATTTTTCCCATCCCAGCAATTCACGCCATCATAAGTACCAAACCACATCAAACCTTCGTTGTCCTGAAAAAGACAAAGTACGGCACTATTGGATAAGCCTTGCTGATAATCAATTTTTCTGAATAGATAGGAGTCATTTCCATTTATTGCAAAACAAAATTGTGGATAAAGTAGTGTTACTAACAAGATCGGTATCAGATATATTTTTATTGTATAGATAGAAGAAAACCTCATTATAAGTTGTGTGTTAAATAGTAATTTGCTGACAAATATAGAACAAATTAACTAAAAGACACACGCATAAGTAAGAAAAGTTTCATTACCTATGTACACAAGTTCAAAAAGCACCATCAGACAGAAGACGCTACCCTGTCTGATGATGTCTAAAAAATATGCTTAGCGTTCCACTCCCCACTGCTTGTTTGGCGTATCCCCCAACCACAATTCGAGTACACCCCCTTGCTCCAGAAGTGAATGTGGTAACTGATAAGCATTATGTTCCTTCCCATTCAGCAGAGCACGCTGTATATAGCAGTTCTTCACAGAGTTATCATAGGTTCTTATCTTAAAGGTTTTCCCTTTATAATAATCGGCATCTAGCTGTATCGTCACTTCATCAAAGACGGGACTGGTAATGTCATATACCGGATTCTGGCGGGAACCGCCATCCAGGCTGAACAATCCCATCGCCATCAAGACGCTTACTCCACCCATCTGTCCCTGATCTTCATCGTGACCTCCGTATCCCTTATCCGGTGTAGTGGCCCCGTAGGCCTGTTCCTTAACCCTGCGAACCCAATATTGAGTCAGCCACGGATGTCCGGCATGAGAGAAAACATGAGCATTGGAACACCCCGGCTGATTGGCATAGCTGACGGTTCCGCCACTATAGCCATACACGAAATCCATCGGAGCAGCCTGTTCAAAAGCACCATTCAGCAAGGAGCACAGACTGTCATTGCCGCCCATCAGTTCCGCCAGACGGGGAATATCATGTGAAAGGCCGAATGTAGCCTGCCATGCGTTAGCCTCTACATATCCACTGCCACTCGTCGGATCGGTATGCAACCAGCTGCCGTCTTTGCGTCGTGGCAAGACCAGTTTCTTTTCATCGTTAAAGGAAGCCGTCCATCCCAATGCACGTTTACGAAAATAAGCGCTCTCTTTCTTCATCCCCATACGGTGAGCCATTTCGCTCAAAGCCCAATCTTCAAATGCCCACTGTATCGTCAGTCCGGCATTATCCGGACAATATCCGTGCTGGACATAGAAGTCCAGTTCTTGATCCATATCCAGCGCCAGCATACCACCTTTGCCATGATTCTTTTTCATTGCCTTAAAGCCGGCTTTCGGCGACCATTTATGAGTGATATTCCGCTGGTATGCGCTAGTTATCAGCGATGTGGCAGGACAACCGCTCATTATATAGGAATATCCGCCTGCACATGGACCGCGTGGCAGCAAGTCACCATTCACGTCATATTCGATGAGAGAAGCCGCGAAGTCATCGAGCACAGAAGGATAGGCAATGCCCCACAATGTATTCAGATTCCATTGACTCAGCCAAAAAGCATCAGAATTGTACATATGGTGTATAGGGCGTCCGTTCTTATCTTTCCGGAGTTGCTTCACATTCAGCCGGGCCTGCAGCGTATGCGCACCGTGCCGTACACCTTGTGTATAATCAGGATATTCTCCGTTTGAGTCATCGATCTTATGTCGTCCCAGAAGCGTATGCCACAGGTCTGTATAGAATTTCGTTTTTTGCGCTTCGGTTCCTCCTTTTACGTCTATCCTGCCTAACCATTCATTCCATTCTGCCTGTGATTCCCGACGTGTACGGTCGAAATCCCAGTGATTACAGCTTTGCTTCAGATTCTCCTTTGCATTCTCGACACTGACGTATGAGACAGCCATCTTTATCTGCAACTGCTCTCCTGACTGCATCTTATACCTGGCGGAAACTCCCGATGTGGATGCGTCGTAATAAGACCATCCTTCCACCTGCGGTTTAGTGTCGGTAGTGCCCTGCAATTCGGTAATCCCCTGTTTATAGTCCGTTCCCGCCCATCCGTCCAGTTCACTAAACGGACGGTCAAACTCGGCCACAAAGAAGATCCGGACTACATCAGGGCCTCCCCATAACCGCCCCATCGTATCAAAAGAACCACTGATCTCATTTGCTCCGCTTCGCTTCACCTGGGCATTGACCATGGTGGAAGTGCCTGTATAGCCACCTAAATTCAGCAAGATATTCGCTTCGCAGTCTTTGGTATATGTCAGCCGGTAGAAGCTGGAACGGTCTGTTGCCGTCTGTTCCACCCAAGTATCATACTTATCCAGATAGAGGCGATGATATCCCGGCTGCACGACTTCTCCATCGTGACTGAACGATGACTTCCAATGTTGCTCGCCCAATGTCGGATCTATGCGTCCGGTGGCAGGCATGAGTGTAAGTCCCGACAACATCCAGCAGTGAATCTGCGGAAATCCCAGTACTTCGGTCGAATTATAATTATATCCTCCGCCATATTGATTCTTATTTCGGGTGAGAGGTGCTGCCCCAATCATACCAAATGGCTGGTTCCCTGTTATAAAAAAGAAATAACGCCCACGGGCCGATTCGATATAAGGATTGACCCAGGAAACATAGTCCGTATAATCTTCCGGAGCCGGATAGACCTCTATTTCCGACAGACCGAGATGCTCTCCGTCCCCGTCGGTCACTTCAAAACGCACCCAGCGGGTTTTCCTTGCCGGAAATGTGATGGTTTTGGGACTGCCGTCGTTGGCTATCTGCCAGACATTGACACGGCTGCCATCGCTGAAGTGCAAAATACCACTTGCAGTGTGTGTGTGTTCATCCGGACGGTCATACAGTACGACTTGATTGATGCACACGTCCCTGTCCCAGTCCAACTGAATCCACGGATAATCAATCTCTCCCCAGAAAGTTTCTCTGCTTTTGGAAGCCCATTCGCCTTTTCCGGCAGTTCGAATCAGCCGGTCGGTTACATTCTCCGCCTTGTGAGAGTCATCGAGTACGGAAGAGGCACTCACACGGCTTTGTGGTGCTATATTGTAGGGAGAGGCGTACATCGCACATACAGAAAGCAGTGCGACAAAAAAGACAGACAGTCGAAGTTTTTTCATGAATAAATACGATACTTACAGGTTATACATGGACAGACAGACAAATTCTTAGTCGCCCTGTCATTATTAGCCTCTGATACATGATTCTCTTAGTCCGCAAACCTCAACAATCATGTCTCAGAGACTGAAGAAACACACTATTCAAACCCTTATTTCAAACAGTGTCCATGCGGTTTTCTATTTCCGCTCACAATATACTCCAAATTCAGCAATAGAAGTAGTTCCGTTGGATTTCAGCACTGTCATGCGTACCGCATCTCCCCAGACGGTGTCGAAACGGTGAATTTTCACACGCTGAGAAGTAGGAGCCTTACCTTCAGACAGTAATTTCCAGGTATCATTGACACGATATTCCAGACGATATTCCTGCAAACGGTCATTGTTACGGTCGGTAATGACAATCATATTGAAAGGTTTCTCACGTTCGAAGGTCACCGAATACCAGGGAACTTTCACTTCCGGATGACTGTTCCAGCAACTTCCGAAATCATCATCATTAGCAAAGTCAAAGACAGCGTAGTCATTACTCCATGTACCTTCTGCCGGCTGATATTTGGCGATATTGGAAGATATAATGGGAGCGTCGGCTTCGGGAATTTCAGCTACACGGCCTTCATTCTTCCAGAGTTTTCCAATCTCTTTCAATGCTTTCAGTGCGTTGGCATCCATCAATCCGTCTCTGTTAGGAGCTACATTCAGAATGAAGTTACAATAGGCCGATCCCATAGGGATGATGTTGGCGTTCACCATCTGTTCCGGAGATTTCACCGGAGTAGTCGGGAAACTTTCTTTCCAGAACCAGTTCTGTTGCAGCGGCAGGCAAGACAAGGCGGGCAAACGATTGGCATCTTTGGAGATATGCTGTCCGGCTCCTTGTTCATAAGACTTAATGTCGGTGTAGAACAAAGCCTCGGCAGGATACTTCGCAGCGTTCAGATCCATCACCAGACAGTTGGGCTGGATAGACTTCACCAGGCGGTAGATGTCTTCGAAAGGTACATCGTCATAAGAGATGCGTGACCACGGTGCATCCCAGCCATCAATGATCAATGCTGTGATTTCGCCATAGTTGGTCATCAACTCGCGAATTTGTCCCTTGATCATTTCGATGTGTTCCGGAGTAATCTTCTTCGGACGCAGACGGGCGTGTGTATCGAGGATAGAGTAGTAAAGCATCACTTTCAGTCCCTCGGCACGAAACGCATCGGCATATTCCTTCACTACGTCACGCTTGAAGGGGCTGCTCATTACGCTGTAATCCGTCGTTTTAGTATCCCAGATACAGAATCCGCTATGATGTTTCGTTGTCAGACATCCATAGGTCATGTTGGCTGTCTTTGCCGCCTTTGCCCATTGTCTGCAATCCATCTTCGCCGGATTGAAAAGTGCAGGAGAAGCATCCGGATCGGGCCAGTCCTCATTAAAGAAGGTAGGCATATTGAAGTGGATGAACATACCACAACGCAGGTCAACAAACTCTTGCTGCAACTGGTGCAATGATTTGGTTTGGGCGTTCACAAACATCACAGAAGCTATGCCCAGGCACATTAGTACAAATAGTTTTCTCATTATCTTTATCAGTTTTTAGATATTAGTAATCTGTTATCAGTCATTCTTCTTTTCTTTGCAACTTCATCCACATTCCGCCTTTTTCTGTAGCATCCGTATCGGGACACAGTAAGTAAATGTAGAATTTATCTCCTGCACCAAGGCGGTCATGCCGAACGACAAACAGTCCTTCTTCATTGAACCACGTGCTTAACAGGTGACGGCAATAATTATTTATTTCGGCTATTTCCGTCGAATTCAGAGTACCTCCGCCGCAAGTTTCTCCGCTACCGGATATATTTCTGAACAGAATGCGGTCCTTATCCAGATTATTCATCATGATACTCTCGCCGTCTCTGCTACTAGGGAAAGCCAGGTTGGCAAACCACCATGTCCAGATGACCAGCGGTCTTTGTCTGGGGCTCCCCGACCAGCCGTAGTCGTACTTCATCGCATTAAAATCGGCAAGCGATGCGCCCGATGAAGTAACCTGTCCGCCTGTTCCTTCCCATATCTCATCACAAGCGTCAGCCTTGTTCTGAGCCTTGCCAAATGAGTATTCCTTGCCGGCTGTCACATAATCAAAATCTCTTACAGCATCCTTATTGGAAGTGAACGCAACGCCGGACATTCCGTCAACAGCCACCGTTTCACCACTACAATCGATCGACTTGAAGGCATAAGTTTTTCCATCCACAGCCTTAATTCCTTCTACCGGAGTGTCCAGTTTAAAGATTTTCCCTTCCTTGGTCAGCGCCGACTCATAATACTGAGTATGTCCTTTCGTGTCTTTCCCGTCTCTGTTTTCAAGCATGATCACTTTAACGGAAAGATCATCAACGCCGTTCAGTACCAGTCCATAATAACCGATCAGATTGCCGGAAGCATCACAAATAGCCTGGTTATCCAACAGGTTCTTGGCAAACAACTCGTTAAAGTCAGCTTTTGCGGCAACGATGCCATTGATGTATCCTCTGGTAGTCGGCTGTAATTCGATCGTCTTTCCGTTCGTAGTCCCGACCAGCGTCAATTTGGCAGCGGCACCTTCGGCGGGAATCTCAGATATGATGAATTTCGTATCCGCATATTCCGTACCCAAGTTCTTGAGGTGTACATCGCACTTGTCAATAGTCAATTCCATCACTTTTCCGCTGGCGGCAAAAGCGGTGGTTCCCTCTACCGCCTGCTCCAGAAAATCGGAATCAAGAATCACCTTTCTGTCTTCGCTGAACTGAAAAAAGAATTCATGTCCCTGATAATCGGCTTTCCAACAGCCTTCTGCATTATAGAGCACTTCTTTCACCTGGGAAGATTTCAGACGGTCACCGTCACCGTATCCCACGTCACTCAAGTCCATTGTATTGCAGCTCCATAGAGCCGTACACAGCACTGTATATATAAATAATACCTTTTTCATGGTTGTCATTCTATATTAGTTATTGTCCAGGAACGCCTGCACTTCGGTTCTGTATTCCTCCCAAAGCTCTCTCATCGTAAGGGTCGGATAGCTCTCCTTCAGAATGTACTTCACGGCAAACTCCAGACTCCAGTCATTGGTCAGCGCATCCATCTGTACCGTCCACGGCAACATACGCACAAAGTCACCGTTGTAAAGCCGCAGCCAGCTCATGAAAGCTCCGGAAGTATTGTAGTCAATCTGCCAGACGAAGTATTTATCATCCTGCGGATTCTCATAACTCTTTTCGAGGGCGGCCCGATATTCATTCATCTGTCCTTCCGTAGCAAGTCCGAAGAATCCGCCATTCGATATTTTCAAAGCATCCGGCCATCCTTCCTGATATCCCTGACGGTCGCAATCCTGCACACCTTCCATGATGTAATGGCCTTTATGCGGCATCCATTCCACGCAGTGTCCCATTTCGTGCATCACCACTGCCTGCATATCGGGCAATTTCCACCAAGCATCGTTCAGATTGCCTTCCGAGGCCGGATAGACAATTCCTCTTCCTTCGTTATGAGAAGGATAGTCGATGGCGTATGCACCTCCGGTCTGTTCTTTCTTGATAAAGAAGGTCAGATTCTCATAAGGGTCACAAGCGATGTTATGAGGCTCGAACGACATTGTCGCGCAATCCATATAATACCATTTACGGAATTCTTCTACTGCCTTATCCATCTCTCCGCCTCCCAGATGATTCACCAGATAGTCTACCGACCTGATGTCCGAGTTGCTCTCAAAGTGAATCTTCACCGGATTCGCCTGACTGTTTCTGAAATGTTGCCAAGCCATATAGTTCATGTCGATTTCTATCTCTGCCTTTTCCAATTCATCGCTCAGATTCACCCATTCGCTCTCTATCTGTTTGCCTTCGCTGTCCTTATAGATGGAACGGAAACGGAATGCCTGTACCCCGTACCTGTCTGTCACCACGACCGTGCGATACTTACTCAGCCGCAAGGTGGCAGAAGGAAGTCCGTGATCTCTTTTCACGGTCAGGTTTCCAAAATCACCAGTGTTCGGGATCATCACACGCTTCACTTTCTTTCCCGAAAGCAGTGAGTTGAACTCCACTTCGGCACCTACATATTCGTCTCTCTTTTCCCATCCGGTGTTACCACCATCCCAGGTCAGGTAGAGCTCGTTCAGATAGCTGTCGTATTTTGCTTCCGTCAGCGGTGCGGGTGCATAGCCCGCCACTGTACTGCCGTCTTTCAATACCGGTTCGTAACCTTTGTATATATCAGGAGTTGCAAAAGCGTCTTCTTCGCCATAGCAGGCAGTCAGTGCCACCGAGACAAACAACCCCAATGCTATATCTTTCCAATGTTTCATAATTGTCTTATTTAAGAGTTAATGTTTAAAGGATTACCATCCGAAGTTCTGCTTCAGCGCCGGGATACGGCGAATATCGTCGTAAGGAATCGGCATGAAATACTGTTTCTTCGTGAAAGGTACGCGAGCCTCCAGAAGGGTACGCTCGAAGAATGCAGGATAATCCTTGTCCATATTCATACCGTATACGTTGCCGCCTTCACCACCTGTGTGGTATGCCGGATAAATCCAGTGTTCAGGATCATTGTTGCCTTCCGCCACTTTCCAACGGCGTACGTCGAAGTAACGGTTCCACTCAAATGCCATTTCCACCAAACGTTCACGACGAATACGGTTCAGCAGGGCAGTCTGTGTCTTCGGACATTCGATCTTATCTTCAGTAGCTGTGAACGCATACCCCGGAATGCCGGCGCGTGTACGGATCTTGTTCAGATAAGGCAATGCTTCGTCCAGCTGGTTGCACATACAGAGGGCTTCGGCATAGCCCAGATACATATCTGCCATACGAACAATCGGAGAGAAAAGTCTTGAACCATGATTATCGGTAGATTTCGCTCCACGGCGAATCAGGTAACCGGAATCCGGACAGTCACCGGAAGCCTTGGATTTTCCGCAAGTTCCGCTAGGACCATTGGTAAAGTCGGCACGCATTTCTTCATCATACTTACCCTTGTTCACCCAGATAGATCCGCTGTAAGTGACGTTTACGTAGAAACGCGCTTCACGGTCTCTCCATTGCTTCAGCACCTTCGAATTGTTCGCATCGAAATAGATGAGATCCGGATTGTTCGGGTCGGCATACCTGCCGGATGTAAAATGTTCGGGTCCCGGCACACCTTCAAAAGTGTCGTAAGAAGGGTCGTTATCAATAGTCAGCCCGTTTTTGGTAAAGAACAAATCCACAGTCTCCTGTGTGGTGTAATAACCGCCGCCACCGCTCACGCTGGTATCCTGGAAGCCGGAGAACTTCGGACAAGTCCAATAGGTATAATCCCATGCATCACGCAGTTTTACCATCACCAACTCATCAAATGATTCCCAGCTAGTGGTATAAAATTCTCCGATAGCACGACAGGACGCATACGGGTCCAGCTTACCGTTCCGGTAGATTTCTGTCAGTCCATATCCCTGACCGGTAGCGAAAGTCAGAAACTTCTCATAGGCATCTCTGGCTGTCGTCCATTTGCCGGGATCTTCCGTTTGTGGGAACAGCTGCTTTCCATCATCGTTCTTCACGGATGCCAAATCAGTATTGCCATTATACAGCGGACTTGCCCAGTAGAGATAAGTCTTCGCCTTCAACGCCATACAGGCAGCTACGTCCATGCGTCCGAGATTCGCCTTTCCGGCTTTTAACGGAAGATCGCCTGAGTCAATGGCTCTCTGCAACTCCGTCGTGATAAATTCCACGCATTCGTCTACCGAATTTCGTTCCTTAATCAGGTCTTCTAACGAAGCATCCAGCGGGATAGTAGTCTCGCCAATCAAAGGTACAGGACCGAAGACACGCAGCAACTCGAAATAATAGTATGCCCGCAGAGCACGTGCCTCCTCTTTCCAGCGACCGCGCACTGAAGCTCCCGCCTCCTCGCATTTGTCTACATTCTGGATAAAGGTGCTCGCTTTGTTGATTGCTCTGTAGTAATCGGTAAAATAACGCTTTGCCTGACTGTAAGAAGCTGTGGCAGCTCCGGTAGTCCATTCGGCATAAGTCTTGTTCCAGCGATTGGCTCCTTCCAGCGAAGCTTCGGTAAAGATACCGCCATTCATATTTTCATCCAGGTGAAGCACATCTCCTACTTCACGGATGTAGCTGTACACATTGCTCAAGTACTGCTCGGTTCTTTGCTTGGAGGCGAAAGTCTCTTCCAGACCGAATTGCGTACCAGGTATTGGCTCAAAGAAATCGCCGCAGGCAGTCATTCCCAGACAAACCGAAGCAGCTATGATATATTGTCTTACTTTATTCTTCATACGACTATCTTGACTTTAGAGTTAAAAACTAAACTTAACACCGACTGAATAGCTGGACACATTCGGATAAGTCGTTCCGTTGCTTGTGTTCAATTCCGGGTCCCACAACTTGAAATTAGAGAACGTGAGCAGGTTGGTTCCCATCAGGTATACGCTCGCACTCTTGAGGAAGCAGCGATCCAACAGCTTCTTCGGTATATTATAGGAAATGTTCAACTGCTTCAGGCGAAGAAAACCGACATCCTTTACCCACCAAGTGCTCTTTTTCACATTATTGGCATTGCCGTCACTACCTACATACATACGCGGATAGAACACATCCTGATTGGTCGGATTATCCGGACTCCAACGGTCGGTGATATTGGCATATACATTATCACGTCCCTCATCATCCCAAAAAGGTTTGATTGAAATACCGTCCAGATAGCGGTCTGCCTGCGCCGTGCCCTGGAATAAAGCACTGATAGAGAAATCTCCTACCTGCAAGTCGGCTCCAAATCCATAATAAATTCTGGGCACATCACCACGTCCGATCACTGTCTTGTCATAGTCGTCAATCACACCGTCACCGTTCAAGTCACGATATTTAATATCTCCCACATTCAGCTTACCGAACTGCTTGGCATGGTCGTCTATTTCATCCTGGCTGGTGAACAGGCCGTCGGCAATGAATCCCCAAGTAGCATTTACGTTCGTACCGCGTGTTTCCATCCACGGATAGTCTACCGGCGGCTGGTCGTTTTCAACGATCTTGTCTTTATTGAAGGTAAAGTTACCACGCACGGTCAGGAATGTTTTCTTGCCCAGTTTCTGCGTATAGTCCATGGCTATTTCAATACCTTTGTTCTCTACGACACCGAGGTTAGCATACGGATTTTCTATCCAGCCGGCATAACTTGGAATGGTGCTGCGTTGTAGGAAGATATTGTCACGACGTTCCTTAAAGAGGTCGATTACAAACGAGAGGTTATCATTCATGAACTTAAGGTCGATACCCAAGTCTTGTTTACGCGACTTGGACCATGTTACGTCCACACCATATTTTTCTTCACCATACCCCCCATAACCATTATAGTTGGTGCCAAACCAGGTTCCGTTCAAATCCTTGAACACGCCCTGATACATAAAACGTCTTCCAGTTGCAGTGTCACTACCTACCCATCCGTCCGTATAGCGGATTTTCAGGAAAGAAACATATTTGCGCATCGGTTCCCAGAAAGATTCATTAGAGACCGCCCATCCCAGACCAAATGCCGGGAATACACCGTAGCGATTGCCCGGAGTGAAGTTCTCCGAACCATTGATACCAAGGTTGAACTCGGCGAAGTAACGGTCGTTCCATGAGTAAGTGGCACGTCCGGCAACACCGCGTTGCTTGTAAGCCATCCCGCCGATCACATCTTTGGCATTCAAGTCCCAGTATACTTTCTGATTGTAGAGCAACAAACCGCCCACACGGTGATTGCCGAAACTGCGGTCATAGTTCAACGAAGCTTCCACATAGACGGTACGATTGCTCCATTGCTCCGGGTCCTGAAGTTTCAGACTACCGTCTGCTTCACCCAGTACCG
Source organism: Bacteroides thetaiotaomicron (assembly GCA_019412825.1). GTDB lineage: Bacteria > Bacteroidota > Bacteroidia > Bacteroidales > Bacteroidaceae > Bacteroides > Bacteroides thetaiotaomicron_A. The sequence continues at coordinate 106,256 of DXOL01000022.1, forward strand.
AATAGACATAATCACCCGTTTCCTGATCAAACAGAGTATCTTCCACCCAAAGTCCGTTCTCGTCGGTGCTTCCGCCGAAAGCGTACATCGGCTCACTACGATTATATCTTCTTTTACGTGAATTGAATGTATCGAATGCTACCATCGCAGAAGCGGAAAGTCCTTTACTCCAGCTCCAAAAGTCCAAGTCTTGTGTCGCACGTACATTCGAGTTCAGCTGGCTTGAGAATTCGTCGTAATAACCGCCGCGTGCCAGTTTTCCGTAAGGGTTGAATTTCTGCTGGGTATTGATGCCGGGCACTTTACCGTTCGGCAACAACATCGGGTAGATCACCGGATTGACATCCATACAGGAGGCATACAACTCGGAGGTGCTGCTCTGCGGATAGTGTCCCTGCCCCAGATAACCGGAGAAACCTAAATCGACTGTTGTCTTGGAAGTGGGTTTCAGGTTCAGATTGGAAGTGAAGTTATAACGGTCATACTTCATCTGGGTGTTGTAGTTTTCCAGTTTGAAGTTACGTGTCATACCTGTTTCTCCGTAATAACTCAACGATGCGTAGTAGTTAGCATTGGGTACGCCACCACGGATGTTGATGTTGCCGCGGCGATTGTGTCCCCAGTCGTTGAACAGCTGGTCCGCCCAATCGACTGCCGGATAAAGGTATGGATTGAACAGGCGGGGATTATCGTTCGGCAACAGACCGTTCGCTTTCTTGGTAGCCTCAATATACGCTTGAGAATATTTCAGAGTATTATTGGTGTTCATCTGTGCCTCATTACGCGCATCCATATAGGTATAAGCGTCTGCCATATCCACCTTCTTTGTCAGGCGAGTGAAGCCTTCATAATAATCGACGCTGAACTGCGGTTTTCCTACCCGTCCGGGTTTCGTCTTTACAATAACGACTCCATTGGCTCCACGTACACCATATACAGCCGTAGCGGAAGCGTCTTTCAACACGGTGAAGGATTCGATATCTTCCGGGTCGATATTATTGAAACTGCGCTCCACTCCATCCACCAATACCAGTGGGCTGGAACTTTGTCCGTTGTTCACCAGGGTAGAGATACCACGAATCCAGATGTCGGACTCATCATGTCCCGGTTCCCCATTACGCTGCACGGCAACCACCCCTGCGATACGTCCGGAAATGGCTGAAGACAGTTTTGCCGCCGGCATCTTGATACTTCCCACATCCAGCGAAGACTGGGCGCCTACTACGGAAACTTTACGCTGGTTACCGTAACCCACTACCACCACTTCATCCAGTGATGACACATCTTCCACTAAAACAACATCTACGATTTTTTGCTTCGCTACTTTTACCTCTTGCGGCTTATACCCTATATAAGATATGAGCAGAATAGGATTTCCGGTTGAAAGTTTCAAGGTGTACTGACCGTTCATATCAGTAATGGTACCATTCGCCGTACCTTTTTCCTGAACGCTCACACCGATGAGCAGTTCACCTTTTTCATCAGAGACACGGCCTGTGACAGAACTTCCCTGCGCCCACACTGCCACATTACACATTAGTAACGATAACAGTAGCCACAATGATCTGATGCGATGTTTTTTCATTTCAAACAAATTCATACTACTTGTTTTTAATTAATAATAAGGTTATCAAATACGCTTAACACGTTGATGCAAAATAAATGAATAGCGAAGGAAACAGGATACTCCTGTACGCCAAAATACGGAAGGGAGAAAAAATGTCTGTTTAAAGTACAAATGGTAAATCAGAGTACTACATAAGCTTTTATATATCAATAGGATATGCAATACAGGAAAAAAGAGAGTACAAGAAGATTTTAAGTAAATAGCAGCACAGGTCAGCATGGAATACGATACTTACGGGCAACGTATACCATGCTGTTCTATTCTCAGTTATCAAGTTCTTCATTCTCCAAAAGCTTTTCTCTGTACACTTTCGGAGTCACACCAAACTTACGGGTAAATTCTTTATAGAAATAGGCACGGCTGGAAATACCGATATCAGAGATAACTTCCTGTATCGACAAATCCTCATTCCGCAATAAACGAGCCGCTTTCTCCATTCGGTAATCCTTGATCAGATCACTCGGAGACATTCCCGAAATCTCTTTCAGTTTCCGGTAAAACTGACGGGAACTCATCAGCATCTGTTCGGCAATGAAGGTAGAGCCCAAATCTTCGCGGTCCAGGTTCTGATCCACCACCTGCAAGAATTTACGGATAAAATCGGCCTGCTCAGGCGTGGTGCACACAATCGAATTGGTCCAGCCTTCCAACTCTTCCAGATATACCTGTTTAGCCTCCCGCTTGCCATAAATCACTTTATGAATCGTCTCTTTCAGGAAAGGAATATCATAAGGAAGAACGATATAGGAGTCCGCCCACAAAATCAGTTCCCGCTGCATGGCCGTACTCACTTTCCATGTCAACATCGGAATGAACGCAGTCTTCGAAAGCATTGTACGGTTCTTATTGACATATTTCATAAAGGTGCTTTCAGCATCGGTATACATCAGCATATCCACCAGGAATAATACAGGAGCCGAAGTGTGCATCTCATCAAAGGCCGCCTGTATGCTTCTCACCGGACGAACTTCGTATTCATCGGAAAGCAAACCGCTTATCAGCCAGATCATCTCCTCCCTGTCCTCCAGCAGCAAGACCGTTTTGCGGGCTTCGTTCTGTTCTGCAATGACAGCCGGATCGAAAGTTATGGTCAGCTTGTTCTGCTGTTCGGCATCGGTCGCACAAGAGAGGGTACAGTTCTGCTGTTTCAATGCTGAAAACACGAAACGCTGCATCGTCCTGATCCGGAACAGGTCATCCGAGTCTTTACCTTTGACAGGCAGAGGTTCCTGCGTCGAGAGTACATCATGCAAGCCTTTCACCGTATCATCGGAGGAAAGGAACGTCAACAGCATCTTGTTCTCCTCCTCTTTTACGGTCAGAGATACTTCCTTCCCTTTCCGGCTGGATATATAGAGATAGCTGAAATAGAGAATACAGCGCAAGGCGTTTTTATAGGCGGGGAAGGTGAAATTCTCAGAAATGTCCAGACGGATCACAGTCGTATCGTATCCCTCTTTCTCAAGTACCTGTAGTACTTCTTCCGCCAGCTTCGACAGGTACAGGCGCCCCGTAACGGAGAACTGCAAAGACGACAGCAACCGGAAACATTCATCCCCAATGCCTACTCCGAAGAGCAGGGCCATGACAGACTCACGAATCTGATTGACCTTCGCAGTATGCTCACCCGGCAAAAGGCTTTTATCATTCAGTTGGTCGCACGCCTGGTAAATAAGCGTACAGTTGTCGAGTACCTCACGTTCCTTATAGCTGTCTGCCACCAAGGAAGCATTGCGGTGTTCCGTTTCCAGCAATTCCTGTAACACGCGTTCGTGACGGAAGTATTTACGGAACAAATGAATCACATAAACCATCAGTACAAGTCCCAACAACAGGTAAACGACATATGCATACACCGTCAGATACCACGGCGGAAGAATGTAGACTGGGATGGCAAAGGTCTTATATTCAGTAGCAAATACATCCTTCTTATAGCGAACCTTAAAGAGATAATGCCCGGACGGAACATTGAAATAGGATGCTTCGTTAACGCTGCTGAAAGCTCCCCAGTCTTTGTCATATCCTTCAAGTATATAGGAGTACTCCACGTCACCGCCACTCGCATAATCCGGAACAACGAAAAAGAGAGAGAAAGAAACATTGGCACCCCGCATCTCCAGCCCTTTCCTGTCAGGCAAATAATGGTCTTGCAGATTGACAGAGGTCTTTTCAATGACCAACTTGCGCAACAATATCTCCGGATAATACTCCGGAGCGGCAGATACTTTTTTATCCAGATAGAGTAATCCGTCAATCCCTCCGAAGAAAAGGTTGCCGGTATAAGGGCAATGATAATAGGCATCGTCACTGAATTCTCCGATTTGTATGCCGCTGCTGTAATAATAAGCGTGCGAGAAAGAATTGTCCGGATTAAACTTGATAAGTCCCCGGTTTGTTCCGAGCCAAAGTAGTCCGTTGTCATCTTCGAGGATACTGTGTATCATGTCGTTGAGCAATCCTTGTTCACGCCCGATATAATCGGCTTCGAGCTTGCGCCCTTTGAAAGTGACGCGCACCAGACCGGAAGTAGTGCCTACATACAACTGGTCTTCCTTATACCAATGCAGACTGAGGATATCGTCCACCGATTTATGCAACATTTCATTCAAAGAGTATATCTGATATTCGTCCGTCTCCCGGTTGAAACGTACCAGCCCTCTCTGTCTGCTTCCGAGCCACAGCAAAGAATCACCTTCGGGCACCATGCTATAGAAAAGATTGATTTCCTGCTGCTCGTAGAAGAAACGGTAATGTTTCCACGACTTCATCCGAACCTCTCCACGTTTGCTCTTATCGAGCACAACTTTGCAAAAGCTGCTCCCCGACGAAGCTATATATAAGGTAGTGTCATTCGCCTCAAAGACGGCGTGGACTTCGCTGACCTTCTGTGAAAGTTCCTGCGACAATTCATGCAGCCGTCCGTCATCGAACGAGTAATAACATACGCCGGACAAACCTGTCCCTAACCAGAAGCCATTCATATAGCGGCTCTGCGTCATAGCATATACCTGAAACTCCTTATCCAGCTTGACATACGATGAAACACTCTGCTTTCCATCAGGCGAATAGATTTCCGCATCAGAAGCCCGTATACCGTCACGATAATTCCTGATATGCAGCAAACCGTCTCCTTTCGTCCCAAACCATAGCCCACCATACCTGTCTGTCATGATCGATCTCACCTGCCGGCTAAGATTAGGTGACAGACTACCGAGCATCACATTTGTGGCAATGGAGTATTTCCTTGAGTACATAATTGCTCCTTGTCCATCGGAACCTATCCACAGCACTCCTTGCTGGGGATCATTATAGATGGCGAATATCCTCATGTTGCGGTCTACTACTTCTTCCGCATACTTTTGCGACATACGCAGCCGTATCAGTCCATTGGTCTGGAAGGCAACCATTATATCTTCGTGAAAAGGCACGATACCGGAGACCACCCCGTACTTCCGCACCATATCGCCAATATTGCGTATATATATCTTCGACTTCCTTGAGATATCGTATACAAAAAGATCCTTATCAGAATCATAGAAGCAGAATACACCATTCTGATAACAGACATACTCTATCGTTTTCGAATGGAAACGGGAAGGGGTGACATCGAGCCGGGTACTCAGCGTATCCTGATCGAAGGAACTTAGAGAGAAGCGATAAAGATCACCACTCTGATAGGGGAAAAGGTATAGTTCGCCCTCGTCTGTCACGAAAGCACGGCTATCTACCTTCAGCATATGAATGTCAGGCATCGGTACATTGATGAAACGCCGATGATGGGTATTATAGTATGAAATCCATCCATAACCCAAAGCCCATGTATTACCCACGGAATTGGAATGAATCACAAAATCACCGCCAAACTCATAATTGCAGATTACCTGCCGTGAATCCTTCGAAAAACGATTGGCACCCAGATGCGTGGTAATCCACAGACAACTGCTGTCTGCCTGCTGGATGGAATGGATAACATTGTTGCTCAATGTCTTTTGCTCTGAAAAGTCGGAACGAAACACTTCCATGCTTTTTCCGTCATAACAGTTCACTCCATCGTAGGTACCAAACCACATCAATCCCTCGTTATCTTGAAAGAGACAAAGCACGGCACTGTTGGACAATCCTTGCTGGTAGTCAACTTTCCGGAAAAAATAGGTATCTTTTACATTGTCAGCTAAGCTAACAGAAGAGTAAATCAACGTAACAAAAATTAGAATCAGATGTGTTTTCATAGCATATTGACAACTAATCAGATGTATAATATGACAAAGGTATATTTTCAGCAGCATATTTCCAAAAGTTTCTTCTGTCTTCACTCAGACAAATTCCATATTAACGATTTGGATGCAACAGGAGAGCATTAAAAAAGGAGAACTTGTTTATAAGTTCTCCTTTCTCTATATCATCACGACAAATGAATAGTCGTTTACTTGGCTAGTTCATTGATTACATCCATAATCTTCTGACCGATCTCTTCAGCAGCTTCCATAGTCGAAGCCTCGCTGTACACACGGATAATCGCTTCCGTATTGCTCTTGCGCAGGTGCACCCACTTATCAGCAAAGTCAATCTTCACACCGTCGATGTCATTGATTTCTTCGTTCTTATAGATTTCCTTTACTTTAGCCAGGATAGCATCCACATCGATTTCCGGCGTCAGGTCTACCCGGTTCTTGGCTATGAAATAAGGAGGATAAGTAGCACGAAGCTCGCTCACCTTCTTTCCTTCGTGAGCCAGATGGCTGAGGAATAAAGCGATACCTACCAAAGCGTCACGTCCGTAATGGCTGGCAGGATAGATCACTCCACCGTTCCCTTCACCACCAATTACAGCATTAGTTGCTTTCATCTTGGTGACTACATTAACTTCTCCTACAGCAGAGGCGCTATATTCCATACCGTATTTGCGGGTTACATCACGCAAAGCACGGGTGGAACTCAGATTAGAAACCGTATTGCCCGGAGTATGCTTCAATACATAATCGGCTACAGTAACCAATGTATATTCTTCACCGTACATGACACCGTTCTCGCAGATCATAGCCAGACGGTCAACATCCGGGTCTACAACGAATGCAACATCCGCTTTTCCACCTTTCATCAGGTTCATGATGTCACCCAGGTTCTTTTCAAGTGGTTCGGGGTTGTGCTGGAAGTTTCCGGTAGGTTCGCAATAGAGTTTCTCTACATGTTTCACACCCAGACGTTCCAGAAGTTCCGGAAGGATAATACCTCCTACAGAGTTTACACAGTCGATAGCTACACGGAAATTCGCTTTCTTGATAGCTTCCACATCTACCAGGTCGAGAGCCAGTACGCTATCAATATGTTTTTGATTGTAAGTCAGGTCTTTGCGATAAGAGCCTAAGTGGTCTACATCGGCATAGTCGAATTCCTCAGCCTCAGCAATACGAAGTACTTCATTGCCTTCTTCCGCATTCAGGAATTCTCCATGTTCATTGAGTAGTTTCAGTGCGTTCCACTGTTTGGGGTTGTGAGAAGCTGTCAGGATGATACCGCCACAGGCGCCTTCCATCGTCACAGCCAGCTCGGTAGTCGGGGTAGAAGCCAGATCGATGTCTACAACATCCCAACCCATTCCCATCAGTGTGCCGACAACTACGTTTTTTACCATTTCACCTGAGATGCGGGCGTCGCGTCCCACTACAATTTTGTTGCTTTGTGCCTTACAGGTCTTACGAATCAAAGTAGCATAAGCCGAGGTGAATTTTACAATGTCAAGCGGATTTAGTCCCTCACCCGCTCCTCCGCCAATAGTTCCGCGGATTCCAGAGATAGATTTGATTAGAGTCATAGGTCTTTTAACTAAGATTTATATGGGGGTTAATTCAGTGCTTTGCTGAATGTCCAAATATCATAATAGTATGGATTGACGTATTGTTGTGCTGATGAATGTCCTACCTTGGAAGGAACGATTAAACGTACATGGGCATAGTTGCGCACAAAAGGTAGTGCAAGCAGCCAGCCTGCAGGTACTGCTGTTGATTGATAATAACTTGCCCAATAATAGTCCATTTGTATGAAAGTACCGTACACATAGCTGCCTTCGGCTACATAACGGAATACAGCAGGATTCGTGTAAAGCTGATTTGCATCTCCCCACTCTTCGAGGAAAACATTGAAACAGGTAGTGTCTCGTGTCATTATATCTTCTTCGATATAACGGACGCAGATTTCATTGTTGTTAGCGAAAGTATCCGTTTTGTTCTCGGCACTTCCACGATCTACAATCTGCATATATACACCATCGGAGAGGGCAACGTATTCGTTCCGGTCCAAATTGGTGACAGTATCATTCTTCTCAAATTCGTCCTGTGAAATGATCCGGATTCCTTTATCTTTGATGAATTTATTCACCGCATTCTTTTCGTCCTCCAACATTTCAGCGTAAGTCTTTGAATCGTCGCACGCCTGGAATATACCTCCGGCCGCCAACAAAGAGAGAAATAAAAATACAAGTTTCTTCATTATCTGTTATTTAGCTATATTCTGCACAAATGTATCTCAAATTCATTGAAAGATGAAAGGGGAAAGTTGAAAGTTGGTAACTTTTAACCTTTCTCTGTCTACTTTTAACCTTCCATTCTTAGCTTTTGGCTGTCAACAAAGGTTTATATTTCTCCAGTGCCTGTTCGAAGACGGCTTTCGCCTCCTCTATCGTTCCGAAAAATTCACCACCCGAAGCATTCAGATGACCGCCTCCGTTAAAGAATTCGGCTGCAAGCTGATTGCATGGGAAAGTACCGACCGAACGGAGCGAAATCTTAATCATCGGCTTCTCCGTATCTTCCCGCAAGAAACAGGAGAAACATACGTTCTTAATGGTAAGGGGAATATTCACAAACCCTTCGCTGTCACCTTTTATATAGTCAAACTTACTTTGTTCTTCCTTTGTCAGCGATATCAATGCGGCATTGTAATCTGAGTAAACCACCATATTTGACAACACATACCCCATCAGACGCAGGCGGCTCTCCGAATATGTATTGTATACTTTACGGTAGATATCATCTTTATCAATCCCTTTGGAAAGGAGTTCGCTGATGATAAAATAAATCTCGCGATTGTTGGAGTTGTAGGTAAAGCCACCTGTATCCGTCATCATACCGGTATAGATACATTCTGCTCCTTCCTTTGAAATATCACTGAAGTAGCCCATACGGCAAATCAGACGGAATATCAGTTCGGAAGTAGAAGATATCTTAGGATAAGACATGGTGATCTTACAGAATTCTTCGGGATAAAGATGGTGGTCGATCATCACTTTGCGTGCCGGAGAAGCTGCCACGGCATCCGCCATGTCATCAATACGCTTCAGGGCATTAAAGTCCAGACAGCAGATCACATCAGCTTCGGCAATCAATTTGTCCGCAAAGTCCTTATAGCGGTCATACAAAAGAATATCCTTGCTACCCGGCATCCAGCGGAGGAAATCGGGGAAAGCGTTAGGAACAATTACATTTACTGTCTTCTCCTGTGAATCCAGGAAGTGATAAAGCCCCAGTGAAGAGCCGATAGCATCGCCGTCGGGCGACACATGAGAAACGATTACTATTTTGTCAGCGCGCTCAAACCACTTGGTAAAGTGGTCGATTTTTGCCTGTTCTATTACTTTAGTCAACATACCATATTCTTTTTCGAGTTGCAAATGTACGATAATTCTTCGTACTTAGAGCAAAAACCGCACAGAACCTTCTTCAGACAGAGTGATAAAATGCAGATGCAGTCTCTCACATTCCTTCCGGAAGAGCTGTTTACGATCATCTGAAAGGGAAGCATCCAACAGGATACAAGATGGAGAAAAGAGTCCGGTAAGTTCTTCCAGACAACCGTTATAGCCTTTGCATAAGTACATATAATTAATAAATAACGGCGAAGCGGCAGATTTGTTCCGCCATCGATTGTCGGTCACCATACAAATACGGCAGCCATGATAAAATACAATCTGCTGATGACGACAGAAGTCAACGTTCTGACAATCAGCCATCACTTCTATTGGAGGCAGAAGTTGATGACGTCTCCAATAATTAGCCGCTACAGCCTGCAAACGGCGCTTATCTGAAAGGGTATCGGCAAAGTTCAGCCAAGAAGTTCCATCCTCAGCAATACAATGAATCGCCGGACAACCACGGACATTGTAAAATACAAGGCTCGGGCAAGGACGGTCATACCAGCGCATGACCGTGTGATAAATGCCCAGACACAACAGGCAGGAAAAGCAAATAACCAGATTCCTGAACCTTCCGGCCCTCGAATAATAAAGGAAAAGCAGCAAGAATATGTAGATGCCCAACACCTCCAGCCGATAAAGCCAGATACCATCCAAAGAAGCATAAGGAAGCTGCTCAACCCACCGGACAAAACCATTCAGCACTTTCAACAGTAATCTGACTGTTTCCGCCACAACAAACTGAACGGCAGGCAGCGGAGTCAGAAGAAGCATAAGAACGGCAGCATACAAAGTTACAGTCACCAAAGGTATGACGACTAAATTAGTCAGCAGAAAATGAGTGGAGAAACGGGAGAAATATAGCATTACAAGCGGAGCGGTTCCTATTTGCGCAGCTATCGATACACTCATCAATCCCCAAACATATTTGCCTATCCTGTTCTTCACAGGCAACAGCCGATAGACCGGTTTCTGAATCATCAAAATAGAAAGTACAGCGAGAAAAGATAATTGAAAACCAACATCGAACAACCAAGCCGGATTGACAAGCAGCATTACCCATGCGGTAGCAGCCAGTGTATTCAGAGTCAATGATTGGCGACCGAACAGTTCCGCTATTGCCAAAACCGAGAACATACTTACCGAACGGACTACAGACGGCGACAGGCCGGTAAAAAAGGCAAAAGACCATAATAAAACAAGGAGCAGAACGGAACGAAAATATCGGCCTGCCTGCCACTTCCTCGTTAGAGGTTTCAAAAGAAGGAAAAGCAAAGCATACAAAAGCCCTATATGCAGGCCGGATAGAGCCAAGACATGACTGGCACCGGATACTGAATAACTTTCACGAATAGAGTCACTTAAATCGGTCTTCTCACCCACGGTCAACGCTGAAAGCACAGCTAGTTCATCTCCTTCAAATCCCAGCTTCCGATAAAGATTCATCACCTTTTCCCGATAAAACATCGCAGTATACCTGATGGAATGTAGAGAATCGGAAGACCGAGAAGCAGCAAAAGGAGAAGCCTGGGAAGAAGGATCAGAGGAGGCAGCAGAATGAGCAAAAGACGATGACGACCCTAATGCCCATTTTCCGGATACCACATACCCCGTTCCACTAATACCATGACGCATCAAATAGCGAGCGTAGTCAAACTCATCAAAGTTTCCTCCGTTGACGGGTGAAGCAATGCGGGCAGATACCAGCAGTTCATCTCCCATCTTTAGTTGTTTATCCCCCAGCTTCAATAAAGCGCCCAATGAATCTTTCTGCAGATAAAGAATAGCCTTTCGCCCTATCGGATACACACCTGATGAATCTCGTAGTTCTTCAAGCAATACCCTACAGAGCAACGTCCGTTCCTTTGCCTCCGGAGTATCCGTTAATCGCGCCCGATAGACAGTTTCCTTTTCCGGAAAGTCATATACGGTTTGTTTTAATTGCCAAGTGATGCCTAGCCACCCACCTGCGAAACAAAGCGCAAAGACAGATATTCCAAAACACCACCGAAGGGAGTGGCGTTTTAGAAAATAAAGGGCAAAGGATAGTCCTGCAAAGAGGCAAAAGATAAGAATACCCCATAGCAGTTTCATCGATTCGTCGAACAACCAATCGCCACAAAAAACGCCTGCTATCCACGGGATAATCAGGCGTATATAAGGATACTGATGGATAAAATTAGTGTTCAATTTAAATCGGAAGTATCGTATATAGATCGTATGTGATTAAAGCTCATGTAGCTGGCGGATCATCTCTTCCGGGTCCGGTGCTCCGAAAACAGCATTGCCGGCTACCAGCACATCCGCCCCTGCTTCCACCAGTCGGGCACCCGTTTCCAAATTTACACCACCGTCCACTTCGATCAATGCTTTCGAACCGGTCCGTTCTATTAAAGCACGCAATTCACGGACTTTCTCTACAGAATGCTCAATGAACTTCTGCCCGCCAAAACCTGGATTCACACTCATGATAAGTACCATATACACATCCTGAATGATATCCTGCAATAAAGCAACAGGAGTCGCCGGATTGATTGTCACTGCCGGCTGCATTCCAGCTTCTTTGATTTGCTGAATCACCCGATGAAGATGCGTACAAGCCTCATAGTGAACATTCATCGTATGTGCGCCCAACGCTTTCACTTCGGGGATAAACTTCTCCGGATTGACTATCATCAGATGTACATCCAGCGGTTTGTCCGTCAACTTTGCTACATACTTCAACACCGGGAAGCCGAATGAAATATTAGGGACAAATACTCCATCCATTATATCAATATGCACCCACTCCGCTTCGCTGCGGTTTATCATTTCAAGATCTCTCGCCAGATAACCAAAGTCGGCAGAAAGAATGGAAGGAGAAATAATCGGTTTCATCATTCTATTGTTTTAAGTTCTAAGTTAGCTTGACCGCGGTCAGTTCATTCTATCAATTCATTTTATATCCATCCGACAAGCGGAATCCACGAAGCAATTCATCGGTCCTCAGACGTTTCTTGCCGGGAAGCTGCAAAGACAGAACAGAAACAAATCCATCGGGCACAGCCACCTTTATATATTTCTTGCCATCCGTCACAACTGTTCCGACAGCCAGCTGATGTGCCTCATAAATCTTCTCGCTCTCAAAAATCTTCATCACCACCGCTTCTCCTTCCGGACTGACTAACTCACTCCATGCAGCAGGATAAGGCGACAGACCACGAATGAAATCATACACCTTTTTCACCGGAGAGTTCCAGTCAATCCGGCAAGTCTCTTTAAAGATCTTCGGAGCGGGACGAAGTTCGCCCACTACCGCCATATCTTCCTGAGCAATCGGTTTCACCGTATCATTCAAGATCGCATCCACGGTTTCGAGCACCAGCTTACCACCGAGTATCATCAGTTTATCGTGCACCACTTCCACATTATCCGTGTCGGCAATGGGGACACGTACTTGCTGAATCACTTTCCCGGTATCAATCTCGTGTTGCAGGAAGAAGGTAGTGATACCTGTCTCTGTATCGCCGTTGATAACCGCCCAATTGATAGGAGCAGCACCCCGATACTGAGGAAGCAGCGAAGCGTGCAGGTTGAAAGTACCCAACCGCGGCATATTCCAGACCACCTCCGGCAACATACGAAAAGCAACCACAATCTGAAGATCAGCTTTCCACTCACGAAGCGCCTGCACAAAAGCCTCATCCTTCAGTTTCTCAGGCTGAAGCAACGGCAAGTTCTGTTCGAGTGCATATTGCTTGACAGGAGAATATTGAATTTTGTGTCCGCGTCCGGCCGGTTTATCGGGCATCGTTATCACGCCTACCACGTTATAACCACCCTCTACCAACTGACGCAGGGCCTCCACCGCAAAATCGGGAGTACCCATATAAACGATCCTTAAATCTTCTTTCTTCATAATCTTCTTATTATCTTCGTAGAAGTTATCTGCATAGTAACCTGGCTCCGGCACCTTGCCGGTTAATCTTCGGAAAAATGCACCAGTACTTGGCGGTATGAGTTAAATATCTTTGATTTGGAGACAAATCCCTGATATCGTCCTTCTTCGTCCACTACCGGCAGATTCCATGCTTTGGTATCATCAAACGTCTGCATCACTTGTTCCATTCCATCCGTATCGAATATCTTGGCAGGAGCAGATGTCATTAATTTATTAACAGTAAAACGGTGATAAAGTTCTTGCCGGAACATGATGTTGCGGATATCGTCGAGCAGGACAATTCCCAACAATTCGCCGGTCTTTTTATCCGTCACCGGAAACATATTACGGTGGGAAGCGGCAATGGCTTTTACCAACTCTCCCAAGTCCATTTCCGGATGCACGGCTACAAAATCTTTCTCCACCACATTCTCCATCTTCATCAAGGTCAGCACTGCCTTATCCTTATGATGCGTGAGGAGTTGTCCGCGCTTAGCGAGACGCATGGAATAGATACTGTGAGGCTCGAAAGCGATAATCGTCAGATAGGAACTGACAGACACAATCATCAACGGCAGGAACAAATCGTAACCTCCGGTCAGCTCGGCTATCAGGAACACTCCTGTCAACGGAGCGTGCATAACCCCACTCATGACACCCGCCATTCCCATCAAGGCGAAATTCTTTTCGGGCAGATAGGCGGAAAAAGCAAAGTCATTGCTGAAATGAGAAAACACGAATCCGGCAATACATCCCAGATAAAGCGAAGGAGCGAAAATACCACCACAACCGCCGCCACCGTTCGTCGCACTGGAAGCAAACACTTTCAGCAAGATAATCAGCATCAGATAAACCTGCAACAGATTACTATAGCCGTAGAACATGGAGTTGTTCATAACCGTGTCCCATTCCGCCGCCGAAGTTCCGTTCAGCAGAAGGTTGATCGTATCATAACCTTCACCGTAGAGCGGAGGGAAAAGGAAAATCAGCACACTCAGCATCACACCGCCAAAAGCAAGTTTCTGATAAGGGTTCTTGAGTTTTCCGAATACCCCTTCTATGGAGTTCATCGCCCGTGTGAAGTAGAGAGAAATCAGTCCGCAGAAGATTCCCAGCAAGATCACGTAAGGGATACGTTCCAGTTCGAAAGCCTGGTCGAGGTTGAACTTGAACATAGCCTCCGTACCGGTTGTGATATAGGAAACGGTCGCCGCAGTCACAGCGGAAATCAGCAAAGGAAGCAGAGAAGACATTGTAAGGTCGATCATCAGCACTTCCAGCGTGAATACCAGTCCGGCAATCGGAGCCTTAAAGATTCCGGCAATCGCTCCTGCCGCGCCACAACCGACGAGCAGCATCAGCGTGCGGTGTTCCATCTTGAAAACACTTCCCAGATTGGAACCGATGGCCGAACCCGTCAGTACAATCGGCGCCTCCGCTCCGACCGATCCACCGAAGCCGATCGTGATGGCACTGGCAATCGTAGATGACCAGATATTATGTCGTTTGATACGTCCCTGACGACGCGAAATCGCATACAGAATCTTGGTAACACCATGACTGATGTCATCCTTCACAATATTACGCACGAACCATCCCGCCAGGAAAATACCTATCACCGGATATACCAGATACAGGTAGTTGGCCGATGTCGCATTAAAGTTGTTTGTCAGGAAATTCTGTATCTGATGAATAAGGAACTTCAAAAATAAAGCGGCAATCGCAGTGAAGATTCCGACCAGAAAACTCAATATCAGGATAAACTGCTTTTCCTTGATATTAGCTTCCCGCCATTTGATGCAACGCTGTAGTAAACTCAGTTTCTCCTCTCTTTTCATTTATTCACGAATTATCTTGATCACTCCGCCTTTGTCTAACTTTATAATACTTGAGGGCTTGGGACGACTCATATCATCCTGCCGGAAGCCAACGATATAGTCCACTGCCGACTTGACTTCTTCGCTGATCTCAGTAAAGTTGGCCGCTCCCGGCTGTCCGCTGATATTGGCGGAAGTGGAAACAATGGCTTTACGGAATTGCTGACAAAGTCGTCTGGAGAAATCTTCATTGGTCACCCGGATACCCACGCTGCCATCTTCCGCCAGCAGGTTCGGGGCCAGATTCCGCGCACCGGAATAAATAATAGTCAATGGTTTGTCGGCTACTTCTATCAGGTCCCATGCCACATCGGGGACATCCTGTACATAAAAATCCACCTTCACAGGAGAGTCTACCAGTACCAGCATAGCCTTGCTATCGGCACGTTTTTTTATCTCATACACCCGGCGTACAGCCTCTTCGTTAGTAGCGTCGCAGCCTATGCCCCATACGGTATCGGTGGGATAAAGGATGACACCTCCTTCATTCATCACCTGACAGGCTTTTTTAATATCTTCTATCATTTCTTGAACTATTTCTGTTGAGAATAACACGCAAAAGTAGTACTTTTGCGTCGAAATAAAAAAGATTAAGGGAAAACAATGGAAGAAATCGTATTTCATCATGCACTGCCTATCCAGTTGCGCTTCAACGACGTAGATAAATTCGGTCACGTCAACAATACCGTCTACTTTTCTTTCTATGACTTGGGGAAGACTGAATATTTCGCATCCGTATGTCCGGGAGTGGACTGGGAAAAGATCGGCATAGTGGTCGTTCATATCGAAGCCAATTTTGTAAAGCAGATTTTCGCATCCGATCATATTGCCGTACAAACCGCCGTTTCTGAGATTGGAACTAAGAGCTTTCATCTCATCCAACGGGTGATCGACACGGAAACCCAAGAGGTGAAATGTATCTGCAAATCGATCATGGTCACTTTCGACCTGGAAAAACATGAGTCGATGCCGCTAACCGAAGACTGGATAGAGGCGATCTGCAAATTCGAAGGGAAAGACGTACGCAAGAAGAAAAACTGAAAGAAATAAGTTCCCCGGTGCCGGGGATACTCCTCATCGGTGCCGGAAGGGGCCTTCCCCGGTGCCGGGACCATTCCTCATCGGTGCCTGACTTCGGAAAGCCAAAACCTGAGCGATAAGAAAAGTTTTATACGGAATCATGTCCGCTATATAATAGAAATTGCCTATTTTTGCACCTTAATAATATAAGGTACGAAATATCTATAGCGTAAAATGATAGCTGACAAAAGTATAAATCTGGATACCCTCTGCAAAGTATTGTTTGAAAATGAAAGACTAGACCTTTCCGAAGAATGTATCCGAAAGGTGGAGGAAAGTTTCCATTTCCTGCAATCTTTCTCCAGCGACAAGATTATCTACGGCATCAATACCGGATTCGGTCCGATGGCTCAATACAGAATCGAAGACCAGTCACTGATCGACCTTCAATACAACATCATCCGGAGCCACTCTACAGGTGCCGGCGAACCGCTTCCCGAACTGTATGTAAAAGCAGCCATGATCGCACGCCTATATACCTTCCTGCAAGGAAAGTCGGGGGTACATATAGAACTGGTATCCCTTCTTTGCGAATTCATCAATCGTGGCATTTACCCGTTTATACCCGAACACGGAAGTGTGGGTGCCAGCGGCGACCTCGTACAACTGGCACACATCGCCCTGACATTGATAGGCGAAGGAGAAGTGTTCTACCAAGGCCGGTTACGCAATGCTGCCGACGTTCTCCGCGAGAATAATCTGAAACCCTTTACAATGCGTATCCGCGAGGGACTGTCCGTAACCAACGGGACTTCGGTAATGACAGGCATCGGTATCGTTAATCTGATATATGCCCGTCACCTGCTTCACTGGTCGGTGGCCGCCTCGGTGATGATGAATGAAATCGCAGCTTCTTATGACGACCTCATGTCGCAGGCGCTGAACGAAGCGAAGCATCACAAAGGGCAGCAGGAAATAGCCGCCATGATGAGAGACTGGGTGGCCGGCAGCCAATGTGTACGCAAAAGAGAAAACGAATTATACAACCAGATACATACGGAAAAAATCTTCGAGCATAAAGTACAGGCTTATTACTCACTGCGCTGCGTTCCGCAAGTGCTCGGACCGGTTTATGACGAACTGGAAAATGCCGAAAAGGTATTGATCAACGAGATCAATTCTGCCTGCGACAATCCGATTGTTGACCCGGAAACGCAGAATATTTATCATGGCGGTAACTTTCACGGCGATTACATCTCATTCGAGATGGACAAACTAAAAATCGCCGTCACCAAGCTGACCATGCTTTGCGAAAGGCAGATCAACTATCTGTTCCACGACCGTATTAACGGTATTCTGCCCCCATTCGTCAATCTGGGAGTACTGGGGCTGAACTACGGTTTGCAGGCTTCGCAATTCACCGCCACCTCTACCACTGCCGAATGTCAGACATTATCGAACCCGATGTATGTACACAGCATCCCTAACAATAATGACAATCAGGACATCGTCAGCATGGGAACGAACTCGGCATTACTGGCCAAAAAAGTCATAGAGAATTCGTATCAGGTGATGGCTATCCAGTTTATGGGCATCGTGCAGGCCATCGACTATCTGAAGATTCAGGAACAGCTGAGTCCCAAAAGCCGTCGGGTATATGAGGAAATACGCAACTTCTTTCCTGTATTTACGGAGGATACGCCCAAATACAAAGAGATAGAAAGAATGATAAGCTATCTCAAAAAAGAAAATAAATAATATGAAATATGCATTAGTAACCGGAGGAAGCCGTGGTATCGGTCGTTCCGTCAGCTGCAAGCTGGCGGAGATGGGCTACTTCATACTTATCAACTATCAGAGTAACGATACGGAAGCGGGAAAGACACTGCAACTGGTACGGGAAAAAGGGAGTGACGGCGAGTTAATGAAATTCGACGTAACCGACCCTGCCGCCATCGCCGATGCTTTGGGAGAATGGAATGCCCGGCACCCCGACGAGTATATCGAAGTGCTTGTGAACAATGCCGGTATCCGCAAAGATAATCTGATGCTCTGGATGACAGGCGAAGAATGGAGCAAAGTGCTCGATATCAGTCTGAACGGTTTCTTCTACGTGACACAGCCATTACTGAAAAATATGCTGGTCAAGCGATACGGACGTATTATCAACATCGTGTCTTTGTCGGGCATACAGGGAATGGCAGGACAAGCCAACTATTCCGCCGCCAAAGGTGGCGTAATAGCCGCAACGAAGGCACTGGCACAGGAGGTAGCCAAAAAGAAAGTGACTGTCAATGCCGTTGCTCCGGGATTTATCCGTACAGACATGACGGAAGGGATCGACGAAAACGAATGGAAGAAACATATTCCCGCGGGACGTTTCGGGACTCCGGAAGAAGTGGCCGAACTGGTCGGCTTCCTGGCCTCCCCTGCCTCCTCTTACATCACGGGAGAAGTGATTTCCATCAACGGAGGACTATATACCTAAAAACAAAAGATAGAACAGACATAAAATGAAAAGAGTGGTTATCACGGGAATGGGGATTTATTCTTGCATCGGCAAGAATCTGGATGAAGTAAAAGACTCACTATATAACGGGAAATCGGGCATCGGCATCGATCCGGTACGAAAAGAACTCGGTTATTTTTCGGCACTGACAGGCATACTGGAACGTCCCGAACTGAAAAAGCTGTTGGACCGCCGCAAACGTCTTTGCCTGCCGGAGCAGGGTGAATATGCTTATCTCGCTACTCTGGAGGCTTTCCGCAACGCCGGCATCGACGAGGCTTTTCTCGAAGCCAACGAAGTGGGTATCTTATACGGTAACGACAGCAGTGCCGCTCCCGTCATCAATGCGGTAGACATCATCCGTGAAAAGAAGAACACGGCTCTGGTAGGTTCCGGTTCCATTTTCCAGTCAATGAATTCGACGGTGACCATGAACCTGTCTGTCATCTTCAAACTGAGAGGGGTCAACTTCACCATCGCAGGTGCCTGCGCCAGCGGTTCTCACGCTATCGGCATGGGTTATCTGCTTATCAAATCGGGACTACAGGATTGCATCTTATGCGGTGGTGCACAGGAAGTCAATCCGTATGCCGTAGGCAGTTTCGATGGACTGAGCGCATTCTCTACGCAGGAAGCGGAGCCAGAAAAAGCCTCAAAACCTTTCGACAAACGACGCGACGGCCTCATCCCCAGCGGAGGAGCCGCCAGTCTGGTACTCGAAAGCTATGAATCGGCCGTAAAAAGAGGTGCACCCATCCTGGCGGAAGTCATCGGCTATGGTTTTTCATCCAATGGCGACCACATCTCCGTACCGAACGTAGATGGTCCGAAACGTTCGCTTCAGATGGCCATAAAGGATGCGGGAATCGCCCTCGACCGGATTGCTTATATCAACGCGCACGCCACTTCGACACCGGTAGGCGACCTGAACGAAGCCAAAGCGATCGCCGAAGTATTCGAAGGACACCGTCCGTATGTCACTTCGACCAAATCGATGACCGGACACGAAATGTGGATGGCGGGTGCCAGTGAAGTGATCTACTCCACCTTGATGATGAACAACGGCTTCATCGCTCCCAACCTCAACTTCGAAGAACCGGACGAAGCTTCGGCACAGTTGAACATCCCTGCACAACGGGTAGATATGGAATTTGACACCTTCCTTTCCAATTCATTCGGATTCGGAGGAACCAACTCCACGCTTATCCTGCGTAAAATCAATGAATAATCCATTAATAGAACTATAGATATATGACAAACGAAGAAATTATCGAGAAAATAAGAACTACACTGGCAGAAGAATTCGAAGTAGATATCGAAGTGATCCAACCGGATGCTCCACTAATGGAAACACTGGAGCTGGACAGTCTGGACTTGGTTGACATGGTGGTACTGGTAGAAAAGAACTTCGGATTTAACGTGACAGGACAAGACTTTGCAGGTATCAAGACCTTCCAAGACTTCTACGACCTTGTCATCACCCGTATGCAAGAAGCAAAGTAAGTATATGTCGACGTGGAAAGGCAAAACCCGGGGAGGAACATTCGGATACTTATTCTTCATTTATCTGATTAAGTATCTGGGCATCACTGCCGCCTATGGCTTTCTGAGTCTGGTAGTCCTCTACTTCATTCCTTTCGCACCGAAAGCGACGAAAAGCACGTGGTTTTATGCCCGCCATATCCTTAAATACAGCCGATTGCGCTCTTTCGGTATGCTGCTTCGCAATTATTACCGATTGGGACAAATTTTGATAGATAAAGTAGCCATCGCCAACGGGAAAGTAAAGAAATACCGGTTCGAATTCGAAAGATATCCCGAATTTCTGCAATTACTGAACAGCGAACAAGGAGTGATCATGATTGGTGCCCACGTGGGAAACTGGGAAATCGGCGTTCCTTTCTTCGATGATTACGGAAAGAAGATCAACATTGTGATGTACGACGCCGAGCATCGCAAAATCAAAGAAATGCTGGAGAAAAACGGGCAGGACAAGGAGTATAAGATTATTCCGGTCAACGAAGATAACCTGACGCACGTGTTCCGCATTACCGAAGCACTGGACAAAAAAGAATATGTCTGCTTTCAAGGCGACCGCTACCTGAACAAAGAGAAGCTGCTGACAGGCTGTTTACTGGGAGAGGAAGCTCCTTTTCCTGCCGGTCCTTTCCTGCTGGCTTCGCGCATGAAAGTTCCGGTAGTGTTCTACTTTGCCATGAGGGAACCGGGAAGGACGTATCGTTTCCATTTCTTTGTGGCGGAACCGGTGACACGAAGCAAAGAGAAAAAGGCAGAAACCGCCCTGCTGGAACAATATACAGCGACTCTGGAACATATCTTGAAACGTTATCCGGAGCAATGGTTTAATTATTATTCATTCTGGAAGCCTGCAACAAAGCAAGCTACAGATTCAATATAAAAACATAGAGATGCAACAGAATAGATATGACAAAGAACCGATGACAGCAGTAGAGGCCCAACGGCTGGCACAGGAAATAGCTTTCGGACCTATTGTATTCCAAGTGTCACGACTGATGCTTAAATTCGGTATTTTCCAGTTACTCGCCGACCGACGCGAAGGACTGACACAGGAAGAAATCAGCAAGGCTTGCGGACTGTCCTCCTATGCCGTACAGGTACTGCTGGAAGCATCGTTAACAATCGGTACCGTCCTCCTTTGTGAAGGACACTACCAGCTTGCCAAAGCCGGCTGGTTCCTGCTCAACGACAAAATGGTACGGGTGAATATGGATTTCAACCATGATGTCAACTATCTGGGAATGTTCCATCTCGAAGAAGCACTGACTGAAGGGCGTCCGGAAGGTCTGAAAGTATTCGGAGAATGGAGTACTATCTATGAAGGACTGTCCAGTCTGCCGGCTCAGGTACAGAAGAGCTGGTTTGGCTTCGACCACTATTACTCGGATTGCTCTTTCGACGAAGCATTGGCAATCGTTTTCGCCCGCCATCCCAAAACTTTACTGGACGTAGGAGGCAATACCGGACGCTGGGCAACCCGATGCGTAAGTTATAACCCGACGGTAGAAGTGACCATCATGGACCTTCCGCAACAACTGGAAATGATGCGCCAACAGACCAAAGAATTGCCCGAAGCGGCACGTATTCACGGACACGGTGCCAATCTGCTCGATCCGGCTGTTCCTTTTCCCACTGGATTTGATGCCATCTGGATGAGCCAATTCCTCGACTGCTTCTCGGAAGAGGAGGTAACCAGCATTCTGACCCGTGCGGCACGTTCAATGAACAAAGAGGGCCGTCTTTATATCATGGAAACCTTCTGGAACCGTCAGAAGTTCGATACAGCTGCCTATTGTCTGACTCAAATCAGCCTTTATTTTACGGCTATGGCCAATGGAAACAGCAAGATGTATCATTCGGATGACATGAAACGATGCATCGAAGCGGCAGGTCTGGAGATAGAAGAAATACATGACCACCTGGGTATGGGGCACAGCATCGTACAATGCAGATTGAAATGAACAAGGAAGCAACCATACACGGAGAGGGAATACTCGGACTGATTCCGCAGCGTCCGCCGATAGTCATGGTGGATTGTTTCTTCGGTATCGAAGAAGACCGTTCGTATTCGGGACTGACCGTCACCGCCGACAATATATTCTGCGAAGCAGGAAAGCTACAGGAAGCAGGACTCATCGAACATATTGCCCAATCGGCCGCCGCACGTATCGGATTTCTTTATACGCAGCAAGGCAAGGAGGTCCCGTTGGGATTTATCGGTTCGGTGGATAAACTAAAGATTTACAGCCTGCCGGATGTCGGACAGAAACTATTGACGGAAATCACCGTTGTGCAGGAAGTCTTTGACATTACCTTGATTTCGGCACAAGTAAAAGCGGATGAAAAACTGACAGCCGAATGCCGGATGAAAATATTTATAAAGAAAGAATGAAACGGAAAACGAATCAGCACAGCGCAGCTCTGACCAACCGGACTACACTCAGAGTACGGTTCAGCGAGATAGACTCCATGCAAATTGTATGGCATGGAGAGTATGTACGTTATTTTGAAGACGGAAGAGAGGCTTTCGGCAAGCAATATGGTTTGGACTATATGAGCATTTACAGGGAAGGTTATATGGTTCCCATTGTTGATTTGGCCTGTCAGTTCAAACAGTCGCTGTCCTTTGGCGAGGAGGCGATTATCGAAACGCGCTATATCGCCTGCGATGCAGCCAAGATCCATTTCGAATATGTGATCTACCGGGCTACAGACCAAAGCGTTGTAGCTACCGGAAGCACTATACAGGTGTTTCTGAATCTGAATAAAGAACTTGAACTTGTTAATCCTCCTTTCTACACGGAGTGGAAAAAGAAATGGAACATCCTTTGAATATATACATCACCGCCCATACGCTGATCAGCTCGTTAGGCTTCGGTACAGAGGAAAACCTGAAAGCAATCCGTACTTACCGGAGTGGAGTCCATCTGCAGGAAGCAGGACCGGATTCTGAGAGCAACCGGATATCCGACACCCCGATACAGGCAGGACTGATTGACTCCGCCGAACTGGAAAAGCGGGCACGACAGGCACAGATTGAGGCTTATCCTCGCTTGGAGCAACTGTTCATACTCACCATACAGGAGATACTTTCCCAGTCGGGAGCCGATCTCTGCAAACAGGATTGTGCCTTGTTACTTTCTACAACCAAAGGAAATATAGACTTGTTGGGCGACAGTCCCGTCTTCCTTGGGAAAATGGCTGAACGAATCGGAGGTTTCTTCCGGACAGCCAATCGGGTGGAAGTGATCTCCAATGCCTGCATATCAGGTGTATCTGCCTTAATCGTTGCCAAAAGATGGATAGAAACAGGACGTTACAAACAAGTGATTGTGGCAGGGGGAGATATTCTTTCTCACTTTATCACCAGCGGATTCCTGTCTTTCAGGTCTGTCAGCGCGCAGCGATGCCGGCCGTATGATAAACAGCGGGATGGTCTGAATCTGGGCGAAGCCTGCGGAGCCGTATTACTGAGTGCGGCAGGCAGTGCAAAGGATATACTGCTTTCGGGTGGTGCTGTCAGCAACGATGCCAATCACATCTCCGGTCCGTCCCGAACCGGTGACGGCTTGGCTCTCGCCATCAGTCAGGCAATGGAAGAAGCCGGAGTAACTCCCGAAGATATCAGTTTTATCAATGCACATGGCACTGCTACGGTCTATAACGATGAGATGGAATCCAAGGCAATTCATCTGGCAGGTCTGTCTTCGGTACCGGTCAACAGTCTGAAACCGTACGTTGGTCATACATTAGGAGCTTCCGGGATTATCGAAAGCATTCTTTGTATCGAGCAGCTGAAGGAAGGCATCATGTATGGAACATTAGGATACGAGACTCCCGGAGTGCCTATGCCTGTCATAGTCAACGCCGCCCACCAATCAATTGCGATGAAATCCTGTATCAAGACGGCTTCCGGTTTCGGAGGATGCAATGCCGCAATTGTTCTCTCTCTCCCTGCTTATCAGAAACAAGGACAGTCATGCCTCATACAACCCATAGCTACCTGTCAGACCGTCTCCATCAAGCAGGGAACCGTTAAACTTGCAGGGAAAACCATCTTCAGTTCACAGGAAACGGAATTTGCACCGTTTATCCGTGAAGCGTACAAAAGCCTGGGCGAAAACAACATGAAGTTCTACAAAATGGACGATCTTTGCAAACTGGGTTATGTAGCTGCCGGGTACCTGCTGAAAGACACAGCCTATCAGCCGGAAAAAATAGCGATTCTACTTGCCAACACCTCCTCATCGCTGGATACGGACTGCAAACACCAGGCTATCATCAGCAAAGACGGAGATGCGTCTGCCAGCCCTGCCGTATTCGTCTATACGCTCCCCAATGTCGTACTGGGCGAAATATGTATCCGGCACAAGATTCAGGGAGAGAATACGTTCTTTGTCAGCCAGAGTTACGATGAAGCACTGCTGGAAGATTACGCACGTATCGTAATGGCCAAAGGGAAGCTGCAAACCTGTATCATCGGCTGGTGCGAACTATTTGACGGACATTATCACGCAGAATTTAAACAACTTATATACCAACACCCATGAACGAATTTACAAGCGAAAAGGAAAGAGAATTAAGAGACGAAGTGAAAGGTAAACTGATCGAAGAGTTAAACCTCGAAGAAATCACTCCGGAAGATATCGACGACGAAACGCCCCTGTTCGGAGACGAAGGACTCGGCCTCGATTCGATCGACGCGCTCGAAATCATCCTGATTCTGGAACGTGAATACGGCATCAAAATCGAAAATCCGGGTAAAGGAAAGGAAATCTTCTATTCGGTACGTACCTTGGCCGATTACATCACTGCCAACCGTAAAAAGTAATCCATGAAGATTTACGTCACCGGACTGGGAGTCATTTCAGGTATCGGCATCGGAGTTTCTGAGAATATAGAGGCTCTGAAGCAAAAGAGGCATGGCATCGGGAAAGTAACCCTTTTCCCGACAGCACTCGATGTGCCCGTATCTGAAGTGAAATGCGACAATGAGAAACTGAAACAGTTGTTATCGCTGTCTCCGCTACAAACAGTTTCCCGTACGGCACTGCTCGGAATGATGGCGGCCAAAGAGGCACTGGAAGATGCCGGACTCCCTATGCAGGGCACACGGAATGCCTCACAGCAGCAACCGCTGCGCATCGGGTTTATATCCGCTACGTCCGTCGGTGGCATGGATCTCAGCGAACATTTCTACGAGGCTTTCAAGCAAGATCCCTCCCGGGGACGACTGCGAGAAGTGATTTCTCACGATTGCGGTGCCAGCACGGAACTCATTGCTTCGTTTCTGGGCATCAGAGATTTTGTAACGACCATCAGCACCGCCTGTTCGTCAGCAGCAAACGCTGTCATGCTGGGGGCACGAATGATCAGACACGGTCAGCTGGACGCTGCCATAGTGGGAGGCACGGACGCCCTCTGCCGGTTCACGCTGAATGGATTCCATTCGCTGATGATTCTGGACAAGGATCACTGCCGCCCTTTCGACCGTTCCCGTGCCGGATTGAATCTCGGTGAAGGGGCCGGATACCTGGTACTTCAATCGGAAAAGTCACTCCAAAGAACTCCCTACTGTGAGCTAAGCGGATTTGCCAATACAAACGAGGCTTTTCACCAGACAGGCAGCTCTCCGGAAGGAGACGGCGCATTTTCTTCCATGAGCGAGGCGATTGCCTCCAGTGGTGTCTCTGCGGAAAAAATTGATTATATTAACGTACATGGCACTGGTACCCCCGGCAATGATGCTTCGGAAGGTGCCGCGCTACGGAGAATCTTTGGCAAGGCTGTCCCGCCTTTCAGTTCGGTAAAAGCATTTATCGGACATACATTAGGAGCTTCCGAAGGCATTGAGGCTGTCTATTCCGTACTCTCTATATATAAAGGTATGGTTTACCCGAATCTGAATTTTACGGAACCCATGCCGGAAACGGGATTAGTGCCGGAAACATCCTTCCGTGAAGGATTACCCATCCGGTATGTACTGTCCAACTCCTTCGGTTTCGGAGGAAACGACTCATCGCTCCTTTTTTCCGCTGTCAACGAACCTTTAAGTATCTGACCTATGCAACCTGTTTATATCCAGCATACCGCTTCCATTCATCCGCAGGGAAATCCGGAGAATCATCCGTATTTATCAGCTTGCGAACCCGACTACAAGGTGATCATTACGAATGCAACCCTTCGCAGACGCATGAGCCGTATCATAAAGATGGGGGTGGCCTGCGGACTGGAATGTATCGCCGACATCGCTCCCGAAAAGATACAAGGGATCATTACGGCAACAGGCTTAGGCTGTCTGAGCGATACGGAAAAGTTTCTGAACACACTGATAGACAATGAAGAGCGGATGCTGAACCCGACTCCCTTTATTCAATCCACCTTCAACACGATTGGTGCACAAATCGCATTGCTCCGTCAGATACACGCCTATAACATGACCTACGTTCACCGTGGATTGAGTTTTGAAAGTGCCCTGCTGGATGCCATGATGAAGATAGAAGAAGGGAGTGAAAACATACTTGTCGGAGCAGTGGATGAAATCACGGACAGCAGCTACATCATCCAGCAACGTCTGGGACTGCTCAAAGGAATACAAGCCGGAGAAGGCGCACAGTTTTTTCTTCTGAGTCGGGAAGCCGGTAGTCATCCGCTGGCAGAAATCAGAGGAGTAGAAACTTATGCCGGAAAGCAAACGGCCGAAGAAATCAGCAGCAGAATCTCCCGCTTTCTGCAACGATACGGCTTAGAGACACAGGATATTCACTGGCTGATTACCGGCAAAACCGGACCGACTGATAAAACGGATGCAGTCATTACAGAGGAGAACGGATTCCCCGTACAAGACGGTAGTATCAAAGGGGAAAATGAAATCTACAAGAAGCTCGAAACGGAGCTTTTCCCGAACAGCCTTTCCCTCAGCTTTAAAGACGAATGTGGAGAATATCCTACCGCCTCCTCTTATGCAGTATGGAAAGCAGTCAAGGAATTAGCCTCTTGCAATGACACTGTTAACCTATTGATATACAATCATCACCACTCCATCAATCATTCTTTGATGCTAATCCGGAAAAGCGTATGATCATCGGTTGCCTCGTTCTTTGTCTGCTACTGATACTGTCCGTCCTTGTCTATGCCTCCTACAGCATCAAGGCGGGAATCTATCTCCGGTCGTTTTGCCAGAAACAGACCGCTGAAAAGATCGTATCTCTGACTTTTGACGACGGTCCCGATTCCGTTCAGACTCCCAAAGTACTGGAAGTACTGAAAGCGTATCAGGTGAATGCCTGCTTTTTCTGTATCGGGAAGCAGATAAAGGGAAATGAGAAACTGCTGCAACAAATGATAGCGGAAGGCCATCTTATCGGTAACCACTCTTATACGCACTCGGCCCTGTTTCCAGTCTCCCCCCTCTCTAAAATGAAAAAAGACTTGCAAACTTGCCAGTCTGAACTAGAACAAGTAACTTCGCAGCCGGTTACTTTGTTTCGTCCGCCGTTTGGTGTGACCAATCCGACCATTGCGAAAGCTGTCCGGCAATTGGGATATACCTCCATAGGATGGAACATCCGGACGCTGGATACGCAACAACCCGCACCGAAACAAATACTTCGCCGGATACGGAAACGTCTGACGCCGGGATCAGTGATCTTGCTGCACGACCGGATGCCCGACAGCGACTTGTTGGTGAAGCAAATACTGGATTTACTGAAAGAACAGGAGTATACCGTTGTCCGGCTGGATAAACTATGGACATAATACAAGAACGTATGAGAACTTTATCAACCTATTTACTACTAAGTTTCTTATCCATCGCTTCCGTGTCTTCTCAGACGATGAAGAAGATGACGCAACTTCAGGAATTTGAGAGCCGGCTGGCAAAGGAAGCACAAACCGTACAATCCATCGAAAGCGACTTCACACAAGTGAAATATCTGGATGTCTTCGATGAGAAGGTGACCTCGAAAGGCAAATTCAGCTATCAGAAGAGCAACAAGATCTGTATGGAGTATTTCC
The DNA here is from genome assembly GCA_019412825.1 of Bacteroides thetaiotaomicron. GTDB lineage: Bacteria > Bacteroidota > Bacteroidia > Bacteroidales > Bacteroidaceae > Bacteroides > Bacteroides thetaiotaomicron_A. The sequence continues at coordinate 134,450 of DXOL01000022.1, forward strand.
GTCCGATGGATTATCTCATCGTCATCAATGGCAACAAACTCAAAATCGTCTCAGACGGAAAGAAAAGCATCATGAATCTGAGTTCCAACAAGATGATGAATCAGATGCAGGATATGTTGACGGCCTGCATGATAGGCGACCTGTCCAAGATGTCTTCCAGTTACCAGCTAGAATACTTTGAAGATGCACATTACTATCTCGTCAAGATCAAGCCGACCAACAAAGCGGTGCAGGCTTATATCAACGGGATAGAAATCTGGCTGGACAAGAAAGATATGTCGGTATACAAACTCCGCCTGTCCGAGACAGCTACTAACTATACGGAATACGAATTTTATCATAAAAAGTTTAACTCACTGAAGGATGAGACGAAGTTTGCGGTTCGTTAGCCTGTCGGTACTGTTCTTCCTGATAGTGCAGCTACAGACTTCCTGCTCCCCGCGGATAAGCGGAGAAGGCGGCACTGTGCCTCCTGCCATCGAATTAACGGCAGGAGAAGGTTCGCAGAAGTACAACATCCAGTTAGACTTCATGAAACATCATTTCAGCGGTATGCTGATAGTACGGCGTATGCCGGAGAATGAAATACGGATACTGGCATCGACTTATTTCGGTTTAAGCCTTTTTGATTTTTCCCTGCGTGGAGAGGATTTCCTTGTCAACAGCTGCGTCGCTCCCATGCAAAAAGAGAAAGTGCTGAAGCTGCTCGAAATGGATTTCAGGCATTTATTCCTCAGCGGTAAAGGTATTCGGGTACGGACCTCCAAAGACGGTGCCATTGAAAAAAGAAACAGTGGAAAAGGATTCGGAAAATCGATTGTATCCATCACCGGAGAAACTCAGGGAGATCCGGAACAAGTAAGAATAAGACACCCGTGGATACGATTGACGATCCAACTCGATAAACTGCCTAAAGACAACTGATATGCTACTTGACAATTTCTATACTATACTGTCGTCAGAACAACCGGACGAAACATCCGGAACGGTTCTTCTCGAACTGAATCCCGATCATGCCATCTACCAGGGACATTTTCCGGCGCACCCGGTAGTACCCGGCGTCTGTCTGCTGCAACTGATCAAGGAGAGCGTAGAAAACATACGCCACCAAAAGATACAATATACGCAAATATCCTCCTGTAAATTTCTTTCGGCTATCAACCCGACAGATACTCCCCGGATATCATTGACATGGAGCTTGAAGGAGACAGAGGACCACAACCTCCAGTTACAGGCAGAAGGCATCGCAAAGGATGAGCCGTTCATCAAACTAAAAGCCGTACTTACCCCCCAGTTATGAAGGAACAAAGATGTACAGCCTATTGGCACGAAAGACTAAAGCAACTGGGAATCATCGTTATCATCCCGAGCTACAATAACGGAAAGACCCTTGCCGCCGTTATAGAGAGCGTACAGTTTTATGCTCCGGATATCCTCGTCGTCAATGACGGTTCGACGGATGAGACAGCCGGTATACTCAACCGTTACACAGAGATACAAGTCATTACCCACCCTGTCAATAAGGGGAAAGGGACCGCACTGAAACACGGACTTTGTCACGCAAAAGGGCAAGGCTACCGCTATGCCATTACCATTGATTCGGACGGGCAACATTTTGCTTCGGACATCCCCGAATTTATCGAGGCCATAGAAAAAGAACCGGATACCCTGTTGGTAGGTGCCCGTAATCTGGCTTCGGACAATATGCCGGGCAAGAATACATTTGCCAACAAGTTCTCCAATTTCTGGTTTACCTTGGAGACAAGGATCAAACTGGAAGATACACAGTCCGGCTACCGGCTCTACCCGCTGCAACGGATGAATGTAGGCAGATGGTATTATACCGCTAAATATGAATTTGAACTGGAAGCCCTCGTCTTCGCAGCATGGGGAGGCATTGCCGTTAAAAACATTCCGGTACACGTCTATTATCCCCCTCAGGAAGAAAGAGTATCCCATTTTCGTCCCTTTCAGGATTTTACCCGTATCAGTATTCTGAATACAATACTGGTACTTATCACGTTCCTGTGGATTATCCCCCGCAACTTTTTCCGCAAGCTGACCTGGCAGAACTGCAAGAAGTTCTTCTCCGATTATGTCACTCATTCACCGGAGTCCAATCTGAGAATCACCAGTGCCATCATGCTCGGCGTATTTATGGGCATCGTACCGGTTTGGGGATACCAGATGCTGATCACCTTATTTCTGGCGCATCTGCTCAGACTCAACAAAGTCATCGCTATCGTTGCAGCCAATATCAGTATCCCTCCGATGATTCCGTTTTTGCTATACGGAAGCTATGCAACCGGATGCAAGGTGCTGGGAAAACCCATCAACCTGCAATTAAACGAACTATCCTTTGAAAATGTAAAATCGGTCATAGAGCAATATTTGATAGGAAGTGTTATCTTTGCAGTCGTTTGCAGCGTAGTGGCGGGAATCGTCGCCCTCGTGCTGCTTACCGCTTGTAGAAGAAAAAAGATATGACACAATTCTTTATCGGACTATATGACTATTTTGAGAGACACAAGATTCTGTTCTATTTGTCACTCATCTGCTGTGTACTGTTCATGGGATTCTTTGCCCTGCAGGTAAGGTTCGAAGAGAATGTAACCCAGTTTTTCCCCGATACCAAGGACTCGCAAAATGCAATCAAGGTATTTGATAACCTCAAAATCAAGGATAAGATCATCATCATGCTGTCTGCAGCAGACGCTGACGGCATCGTAGAACCGGACTCTCTGATAGAAGCTGCCGACCAACTGCAGCAGACGCTGACCGACAAAGCCGGAGATAAGCTGATTAAAGAAATCTTCGCACAGGTAGACCAAAGCCTTATCGGCGGGGCTACGGACTTTGTCTACGACCACCTGCCACTTTTCCTCTCTGATGCCGATTACCAAAGGTTTGATTCTCTGCTGACCAAAGAAGGTATTCAGACAATCATGCAGCAGAATTACACCCGTCTGCTTTCTCCTGCCGGAATCGCATTAAGAAGTTATATCCTCAGAGATCCTCTCGGACTCGGCAACGAGGCTTTAAAGCATTTGCAGGATTTTCAGCTGGAAGCCAACTACGAGATCAATGAAGAGCATATCTTCTCACAAGACGGTTCTACCCTGCTGATGTTTATTACTCCCGTATTCAGTACCGGCAGCACCGGAAAAAATGATGAACTGGTCAGGATACTGGAAGAAGAACTTCAACAAGTACAGAAACAGCACCCGACCCTTCGTGCGGAATATTTCGGAGGTCCCTCGGTAGGAGTTTACAATGCCCGCCAGATTAAACAGGATACGATTCTGACCTCTTCCATCGCCCTTGTCATCATTATCGTATTCATCTCGCTGGTATTCAAACGGAAGAGATCAATTCCTTTGATTATCACGCCTGTACTGTTCGGAGGATTGTTTGCCCTGTTTCTTATCTTTTTTATTAAAGGAAGTATCTCCGCTATTGCCGTAGGGGCAGGATCGGCAGTCATGGGCATTGCGCTCAGTTACTCCATCCATATGCTGGCGCATCAGAATCACGTATCCACCGTTCAGCAGTTAATCAAAGAGATAGCGTATCCGCTGACAGTCGGCAGCTTCACAACAATCGGCGCCTTCCTCGGATTGGTATTTACCAGTTCCGATCTGTTGCGAGACTTCGGGTTATTCGCTTCTCTGGCATTGATAGGCACCACTCTCTTCTGTCTAATCTACCTGCCGCATTTTCTGAAAGGACAAGCAGATGTAAAGCAAGGACGAGTGCTGCGCCTTATTGAGAAAATAAACGCTTATCCTTTTGAGAAGAACAAATGGCTGGTAGGAAGCATTCTTGTGATCACTGTCATCTGTCTGTTTACCTCGCAAAAGGTAGGTTTCAACAATGACATGATGAGCCTCAACTTCGAGCCTCCGCACCTTAAACAATCGGAAGAAAAGCTGATGCAGCTCTTTGACAATCACGAAAAGACAGTCCTTTTTGTCAGTGTGGGGAAAGACATGAACAGGGCTACTGAAACATACGCGGAAACCAACCGGAAACTAGCTGCACTGAAAGAACAGGGGCTGATTAAAGACTATGCTTCCGCCTCCCAGTTCCTGATTTCTCCGCAAGAGCAGCAGAAACGTCTGGAGAAGTGGCAGAGCTATTGGACGAATGATAGGAAAAAACAGGTTTATGAGGACTTGGAAACTGTAGCCGCCTCCTATCGCTTCCGTCCCGGAAGCTTCGATTCTTTCCGTCAATGGCTGGACGGCTCCTTTCAAGAGTATGTCTATAATGCACAATCGGAGGACTTATCCGGTAAATTGCTAAACGAATGGCAGACGTCGGCCGATTCCATTACAATGCTTATCAGTCAGGTACGTGTCAGTGAAACAGCTAAAGAAGCAGTGTATGAGCAGTTCAGCAAAGAGAAAGATGTCGTGATCTTCGACCGTTCTTACTTCACCAATAAATGGGTATCTGCCGTTAACAATGACTTTTATCTCATCCTGTATATCTCTTCTTTCCTGATATTCTTTGCGTTGTGGTTCTCCTACGGACGTATCGAACTTACATTGATGAGTTTCCTCCCGATGCTGGTCAGCTGGGTGATCATTTTAGGGTTAATGGGGATTCTGGGGATTGAGTTCAATATTATCAATATCATTCTTTCCACTTTCATATTCGGTATCGGCGATGACTTCAGTATCTTCATCATGGACGGACTGCAGAACAAATACCGCACCGGCAAGAAAGTACTGAACTCACACAAGACAGCCATCTTCTTCTCCGCCTTCACCACAGTAGTCGGAATGGGAGCGCTTGTATTTGCCAGACATCCGGCCTTGCAATCTATTTCGCTGATTTCAATCCTTGGAATGATGGCAGTCGTGCTGGTTGCCTATACGATCCAGCCTCTGATTTTCCGTTTCTTCATTGCAGGCCCTGCTTCCAAAGGATTGCCGCCGTATACCGTTATCGGATTGATGCGTACGGTGATACTTTTCCTGCTTTTCTTCATCGGATGTATTCTGCTCAGATTGCTGATCATAGTGCTTTATCCGGTACCAGTGCGCAAGAGCAGCAAGCAGCATCTGGTCTGCAAACTGATACAGATTACCTGCAAGGGAATCCTGCTGGTAGCTACCTCCGTCAAGAAAGAACACATCAATAAGACCAACGAAAGATTCGACCGTCCGGCAATCATCATTGCCAATCATCAGTCGTTTATCGATATCCTGGTGTTGCTGTCCCTTTCGTCCAAAATCGTTATGGTGACCAACCACTGGGTATGGCACTCCCCTTTCTTCGGAGCCATCATCCGGTATGCCGACTTCTATTACATAGGCGAAGGATACGAGCAGTACGTGGAAAGAATGCGAAAGAAAGTACAAGAGGGATACTCCATCGCTATCTTCCCCGAAGGTACACGCACCTACAACGGAAAGATGAAACGCTTCCACAAAGGAGCATTCTATCTGGCAGAAACGTTGCAGCTGGATATCCTTCCGATCTTACTATACGGCAACAACAAGATTATCGCCAAAGCACAGCCCTTCAATATCCGCAAAGGAATTATCTACACGGAAATACTTCCCCGTATCCCCGTTGATGATCTGTCTTTCGGAGTAACTTATCAGGAGCGTACCAAACGCATATCGGCCTACATGAAACAAGAGTATGCCCGCATCTGCGGAGAAATGAATACGACGGACAATCCTGCTTTCTACGAAGCACTTATACAGAACTATATCTACAAGGGGCCTGTAGAAGAATGGTATATCCGTATCAAAGTAAAGATGGAGAAGAATTATCGGCTGTTCAATCAGATTATTCCCGTTAAAGGACAGATAACGGATATCGGTTGCGGATTCGGACCGCTATGCTACACCTTGTCTTTACTTTCAGAAGAGCGGGAAATTCTGGGAATCGATTACGATGAAGACAAGATAGCCGTAGCCCAACACGGATGGCTGCGCAATGAACGTCTTCGGTTCGAATACGGCAATGCACTGCAATACCCGTTACCGGAAAGTGATGTGTTCATACTGAACGATATGCTGCATTACATGAGTTATGAACATCAGCGTACATTGCTGTCGAAATGTGCAGCTCTGCTGCGTCCGCAAGGAATGATGATTATACGTGACGGCAACTCGGCTAATACTTCCAAACACCGGTTGACCCGGTTGACGGAGTTACTGTCTACACGTATCTTCAACTTTAACCGGACTACCGAAAAACTCTGCTTCACCACAGAAGCACAACTTCGGGAAATGGCGGCGGCATTTGGAATGAACGTCGAGATCATCCCCAATGACAAATATACATCGAACACTATTTATATATTCAGAAAACCGGACTCGCATGAGCAAATATGATATTATCATCATCGGAAGTGGCCTTGGCGGACTGGAATGCGGTGCAATTCTCAGCAAAGAAGGATTCAACGTATGCGTGGTAGAAAAGAATGCGCAATTCGGCGGATGCTTCCAGACGTACCAACGGAAAGGAAATCTGTTTGATACAGGCATTCACTACGTCGGCAGTCTGGACGAAGGGCAAGTGATGAACCAGTATTTCCGTTATTTCGGCATCATGGACAAGCTGAAAGTAAGACGGTTGGACGATACCGCTTTCGATACCATCTACTATAAAGGCAAATCGTATGACTATGCGATGGGATACCCGCAGTTTATCGAAACTCTCTGCCAGTCTTTCCCTCACGAAAAGGAACATCTGAAACGATATACCGCAGAACTGCAGGCTGTCGGCAATCTGATCAGTGTAGATCATCTGAAACAAGGCACAATCGCATTGGAAGGGATGAAGTATTTCTGCACTTCGGCAGCCGGACTGATTGCAGATATAATCCCCGATCCGACTTTACAGAATGTACTGGCAGGTTCCGCACTACTTTATGGAGGTCTGAAAGATGTTTCCACCTTCTACCAGCACGCAATGATCAATCATTCCTATATCGAAGGAGCCTATCGCTTCGTTGACGGAAGTATGCAGGTCAGCCTCGAACTAATCAATGTTATCCGGAAAAACGGAGGTACAGTGTTCAACAACAGTGAGGTAACCCGCATCATTGTTGAAAACGAGAAAGTACAGGGAGTGATTATCAACGGAGAAGAACGGTTGGAAAGCGAATCTGTCATCTCCGGCATACATCCCAAACGAATGCTGGAGATACTGGATAAAAGCCGCAGCATCAAGAATGCCTATATTTCCCGGATCAGTTCGCTCGAAAACACGTATGGTATCTTCACTCTTTATCTGGTGATGAAAAAGAAAAGCCTTCCGTATCAGAATCGTAATTTATATCTGCACGGGGACAATGAGGTATGGTATGACAAACAGCAATATCCGGGACGGACCACCAACTGCATGATTTCGATGCAAGCCTCTTCCGAAGACAGCCAATATGCCGGCATTGTCTCCATCCTGACCCCGATGTACATGAATGAACTGTCCGAATGGAAAGATACGGCTCCCGAACGGCGGGGAGAAAGCTACCGGAAATTCAAGAGAGAAAAAGCACAGCAGATACTCCGCTTTATTCAGGAGCATGGCATTGATTTCTCCGACTGTATAGAAGAGATACATACCACTACCCCATTGAGCTACCGTGACTATACAGGCACGGAAGAGGGTTCTGCCTACGGCATTATCAAAGATTACAAATGTCCGCAAATCGGCTTTGTATCTACACGAAGCCGATTGGGCAATCTCTTCCTCACCGGTCAGAATCTGAATGTACACGGCGCATTGGGAGTCACGTTAACGGCAATGCTTACCTGTGCCGAATTTGTGGGACAAGAATACTTAGCTAAAAAAATAGGAAATGCGTAAAGGGATCAAGACAACAATCAAATACGCAACAGGCATCCTTTTATTGCTTATTGTCGTACTAGTAGGAGGAATCTGCTATCTCTACTTCTCTGCGGATATGTTAACTCCGACATACAAATGTAGAATCACGATAGACAAAGTGATTTATAGAGACAGCCTTCGGTGGTATGGAAACAACTTCCTGCGTCACAGTAAAAGCGGATTGTGGGAAATGGGAGTGTGTGGAGATGCCTTCCAAAGAGGCGAAGCTATTGGTAAATTATCTGCCGATCTGCTTTCTCACCAAGAAAAAGTGTTTGTAGATCAAATACGCGAAATCATTCCTTCTGAGAGCTACCTTAAATTCCTCCGGTTCTTCATCGTGCTGTTTAACCGGAATCTAGGTGAAAACGTACCGGAAGAGTTTCGGGATGAAATCTATGGAATCTCGCTTTCATGCACACACGAATATGATTTTATCGGCACTCCTTATGAACGCCAGCTGAACTACCATTCGGCACATGATCTGGGACACGCCATGCAGGATTATATGTTGGTGGGATGCAGTTCATTCGCCACTTGGGGGACGCAAAGTGCAGACTCATCGCTACTGATCGGACGTAACTTCGACTTTTATGTAGGCGACGCCTTTGCACAAAACAAACTGGTTTCTTTTTATAAACCGGAGCAAGGCTATAAGTTCGCTTCCGTGGGATGGCCCGGCATGATAGGTGTATTGTCCGGCATGAACGAAACCGGTCTGACGGTTACAATCAATGCCGCCAAGTCCGCCGTACCGACAGGTTCCGCTACTCCGATCTCCATTCTGACTAGAGAAATATTACAATATGCGTCGACTATCGAAGAAGCCTACGAGATTGCCCAAAAGCGGCAGACATTCGTTTCCGAGTCCATACTCATAGGTTCCGCCAAAGACGGTAAGGCCGCCATTATAGAGAAATCACCGGAGAAAACCGTACTTTTCACCGGAGAAGAAAAAGACCGGATTATCTGCACCAATCATTATCAATCGGAAGCATTCAGCAAAGATGAACGAAACATGGAAAACATCCGTACTTCCGACAGTCCTTACCGTTTTGCCCGTCTGAAAGAATTAATCAATGAAAACCGCCCGATAGATGTAACTAAAGCTGCCTCTATCCTGCGCAATCACAAAGGTCTGCAAAATGCCGACCTCGGACTGGCAAATGAAATGGCTATCAATCAGTTTATCGCCCATCATTCTGTAATCTTCCAACCCGAACGGCTATTAATGTGGGTATCTACCTCACCGTGGCAATGCGGAGAATATGTAGCCTACGATCTAAACAAAATACTCACTAAGGTGGATGTCCTACGCGAAATATCCGAGCCGGAACAAACGATTCCGGCAGATACATTCATGGAACAGCCGGAGTTCAAGCAGCTCCTTACCTACAAAAAGCTGACTCCGCTATTACTGAAAAAGATCAGGAGAAAGGAAAAAGTAGAAGACAGTGTATTAAAGAGATACGAAGCTTCCAATCCTTCCCTCTACTTTGTTTATGAAGTGTTGGGAGATTATTACGAAGCGATCCGTCAGCCTCAGCAAGCCGTTGGCTATTGGAAAAAAGCATTGAGCAGACCGATTCCAAAGCTGCAAGAGAAAGAACGTATTCAACAGAAAATTCAAAAACAATCCTAAGATGGAAAAGAATCCTGAAATTCAGTTCCGCTCACCGGAAGAAATCAAGTGCTACCAGGAAGAACAACTGGCTAAAGCATTAGCCTATCTGCAAGCACATTCCAAGTTTTATCAACAGATGTTCGAAGAGCACCATATTGATATCAATCAAATCAAAAAGATAGAAGACCTGCAACAAATCCCTGTCACCACCAAGACAGACCTGCAACTTCATAACGATGACTTTATCTGCGTAGACAGAGAAGAGATCATCGATTACGTGACCACTTCCGGTACGCTAGGCGATCCGGTAACGTTCGTTCTGACTTCCGAAGATCTGGACCGGCTGTCTTACAACGAATACCTGTCTTTTACCACCACCGGATGTACCAAACAGGATGTCCTCCAACTGATGACTACCATCGACCGCCGCTTCATGGCAGGGCTCGCCTACTACATGGGCGCCCGCGAACTGGGCATGGGAGTGATTCGCGTAGGCAACGGCATCCCCGAACTTCAATGGGATACCATCCGCCGGATACATCCCACCTGGGGAATGGTAGTCCCTTCTTTCCTCATCAAACTGATAGAATTTGCCGAGAAAAACCATATCGGCCACAACGAATGCTCCATGCAAAAGTGCATCTGTATCGGTGAAGCCCTGCGCAATCAAGACTTTCAGCTGAATACCCTCGGACAAAAGATACATGATAAATGGCCTGCCCTGCAACTGTATTCTACCTACGCCTCCACCGAAATGCAATCTTCTTTCACCGAGTGTAATGAATTCCACGGCGGACACCTGCAACCGGAGCTCATCATCGTTGAATTCCTTGACGATGACAACCGCCCCGTAGCCGAAGGTGAAGCAGGCGAAGTGACCATCACCACACTGGGAGTGAAAGGGATGCCCCTGCTACGCTTCAAGACAGGCGACATCTGTTACCACCACACCGAACCTTGCGCCTGCGGACGAAACACCATCCGACTAAGCTCTATCCTCGGCCGGAAAGGACAGATGATCAAGTACAAAGGCACGACCTTATATCCCCCAGCACTATTCGATATTCTCGACAATATCCCATCCGTGAAGAACTACATTGTAGAAGTATACACCAACGAACTGGGTACGGATGAAATTCTGATTCGTATAGGAAGCGAGAACCGCAGCGAGAGCTTTGCCAAAGAGATCAAGGATTTATTCCGTTCCAAAGTAAGAGTGGCACCGACCATCAATTTCGAGTCGGCAGAGTACATTGCCAAGATACAAATGCCGCCGATGAGCAGAAAAAGCATCAAGTTCATTGATTTACGATAAAGATTCTCTACCTTTGCAAAGTAAAATGCTGCAAATGCCTTACTTAATCACTATAACATAACAAACCAATAGAAATAAAATTATGAAAAGAGTATTATTAGTCTTGACTTTATTATTAAGTATCAGCACCTACATGACCGCACAAAACTACACAGAAGTAGTGTATCTGAAAAATGGAAGTGTTATTAAAGGAGTTATCACCGAACAAGTGCCCAACGTATCTTTAAAAATCCAAACAACTGATGGTAGCCTCATCGTTTGTAAGATGGATGAAGTGGAGAAAATTACGAAAGAAAACCTACGCACTCAGAATTATCGGCAAAGCGCAAGAACGGCAATGAAAGGATACAAAGGATTTGCAGACTTAGGCTATATTGTGGATGTCAGTGATATGGATGCTTCCAAACTACAACTTTCTACGTCACATGGTTATCAATTCAACAATTATTTATATCTAGGTGGAGGTGTAGCTCTAGATTACTATACAGACGCTGACAAAATCTCAGTACCTATCTTCGCAGACTTCAAGGTTAACTTCATTAATAAAAGAATAACTCCGTTTGCTGATACTAAGTTTGGATATTCTGTAGGAGATGTAGAAGGCTTTTATTCTTCTGTCGGTATAGGTGTACGATTTGGATTAAAAGGCAAAAAGGCTATAAGCCTCAAACTGCAGTATGATTATCAAGAGTATAATTATAGTTATAGTAGTAGTTATTATTATTATGACGACACTAGTAATATCAGCGGCATCGGCTTCAAAGTTGGATTTGATTTTTAAAAGGACATAAACTACCAAATACAAAATTATTTGTATTACTATAAGCTATAATGGCTGGAAGCGAATCTGAAAAAGGTTTATTTGCTTTCAGCCATTTTTTAATCGAGAAAGCAGAAAAAGCATCAAGTTCATTGATTTACGATAATTTTTCCCTACTTTTGAGTGCTGATTAGACAACCTATTCATAACTTTAGTACCGACGTATATGAAAAAGCTATTGTTATTTCTCATTTTACTGATAGGGTTTAGCACCTACGGTACAGCGCAAACCTATACCGAAGTGGTGCATCTGAAAAACGGAAGTATCATCCGGGGAAGCATTATCGAACAAACCTCCAATGAATTGCTGAAAATAAAGACACCGGAGGGTAGCGTCTTCATCTGTTCTATTGATGAAATAGAGAAGATTACTAAAGAAAGGAACTTTTCTACTTTTAGAAAACGATCACACGCTACGTTGAAAGGTTACAAAGGTTTCTTCGAGGCAGGGTATCTTTGGGACATAAGAAACTCAAACACGATCAGTGCTAATAAATTAGAGTTATCAACCTCTCACGGCTTCCAGTTCAACAACCATTTTTATATTGGAGGCGGTGTGGCATTGGACAGATATAATGATGCCGAGTGTACAGCCGTACCGATATTCGCAGACTTCCGTGCCAACTTTCTCAATAAGAAACTTACTCCATTTTCCAATATCAGACTCGGATACACCGCCGGAGATATCACCGGAGTCTATGTTTCTTTGGCAGCAGGGCTGCGTATCACCCTGAAAGCAAAAATGGCACTCAATCTCAAAGTCGAATTTGCCAGTCAGGGACACGACGAACTGATCATTGCCCACTGGTTTGGCTATACCGACGAATATGAGACATTAAATACCATTGGCGTGAAAGTCGGCTTCGAATTCTAAAAGAAGACAACACAATATATTAATCACTTTAACATGAACGTATATGAAAAAACTTATTCTATTCTTATTCTTGAGCATTAGCCTGTTCAGTTTCGGACAAGGCAGCAGTGCTACGAAAGACATTCAGTCTATCAAATTTTATGGTGTGGATTACTCTCAGGTAAAGGTATTCGGTGCCAAAGAGTCCCCCTATGAGTTCAAACTCGCTTTCAGAAGAATCAACGAACTTTTTATTGCAGAAGCCAAGAAGTACGATGTAGGAAAACAACTGAAAAAAGAGGTAAGCGAAATCTCTTTGGAACCGGTAAACAAAGTAAATGAAGCTATCAATCCGGATGAGCTGTTCACAAGCCAGACACAGTACACTCTGACTAAGGAGCAAGTGAACGCTGCTATTCAAGCGCTTCCTATACCCAAAGAAGCGGGCGTCGGTATGGTATTTATCGCTGAGTTTCTGAATAAAGCGTCCAATAGAGGAACCTATCAGGTGGTATTCTTCGACACAGATACCAAAGAAATCATAGAAGAGTGGAGCACTGATGGGAAAGCTGGAGGCTTCGGACTGCGAAATTACTGGGCAGGCTCCATCCACAATGCAATAAAGCACTTGTAAAAAACGATGGTATCATTCGATTATAAATTGTATTCGATTTTTAAATAAACAGAAGCTCCTTCCTCACTTATCAAGTTCAGGAAGGAGTTTTCATTTTAATGAACATAAAGGAAGTTTGCCACTTTACGCTCTCCTTGATGATCATAGTTTCTGTTATCACAGGGAAAGTTCACAATTCCTTCTTCCGGTGCACCGGACAGCCATAAGGCGGTAGAGCCTCCCCCATCCAGATTCAGCGCATCTTTTCCACCCAATACATGAAGCAGATGTGCCAGTTCGGGAATGTTGATTCCGACAGCATTTTCCGGAGATCGCCCGTCGACAGTAACAAACAGAATCTTTCCTTCTTCAGTCAGACAAACAGCACTACGCGGATGTTTGGTTTCTATAAAATTGGCATTGCACTGACTCCAGTCATAGTATTCCCCGTCCTTCAACATCAACGGACCGGAAGCTAACACAGAACCTTTATTTTTCTTGTAGTTTTTCTCGATCTGCCTGTCCCAAGGAATGAGCTTCACTTTTCCTTTCTTCTCATAAACCGCTCCTGTCACCCGCAACTTCAATTCATCCAACGAAGTAGTGTCCACAACCTGACTTCCCACCTTCAGAAAACAGACGGAGTTTCCTTTCGTCATATCGAAATAGGAACCGTTGATGGCTCCGGTCGCCTGATGTTTCGGGGCAATCCGGCTTATTTTCTCTAATTGTCCGGTAAAGGCAATGCCGATCTTTTTGCCAGCCTTCGGATTTATCTCCAATATATTAATGGACTGAGTGCCTTGATAAAGAGAAGGGATGGAAGCCCGCTTATGTACAATTCCTTTTTCTACGGTCACCACTTCCCAAGGAGCTGTCACTATTGCTATAGAATCAGCAACAGTCTGTGCATTTACGACCTTAACGGACAACAAGATTAGAACAACGATACCAACAAGATTTCTTCTCATAAACAGTCTGTAAGTTTTGGATTCATATTTCGTGTAGCAACTAATCACACAAAGATATACTTCTCCCGTCATATAACTAATATATTCGGATATAAATTAATTCATTTATATGTGATTTGTAATCAGATGTATGAAAGAAGCATGGAGGACTTGACAAACCGCTTTTAATGTTGTATCTTTGTAAGTGAAAACCGGAAGTAAATTCGATAACATTGATAATATAGACGAAATATGAGCAATAATAAGTATTATATAATAACAGATTGCAGGCATTCCCACTCCGGGTAATGCTTGTTGGATAGTCTGATACAAGCTAAGGGCTGCGATTCTTTATGAGAATTGTAGCCCTTTTTGTTGCTTAATATTGATATTCCTTGCAGGAATAACGTCCTCCGAGTTTATAATAAACTTGGAGGACGTTTATAATAAACGATGAAAGAATTTATTAATAAATGATTGGAGGTTACTGCATAATTAGTCAAAGTCTTTCGTATAGATGTGGGTGCTGATTTTGAAAAGTTCTGTATCTTCTAAGTAAGCCGATGAATTATTGCTACAATACTCCCTTTCTCTTTTTGTGTCATTGAACTATATTCCTTATGATGTTATGAGGAGAATAATCTTCGGACTTAATTTTTATTTTCGCTTTATTAGCTCTTAATGCGAATCAGCGGTTGATTCAAATCTGTATGCATTTGCTCCATTTGAATACCAAGCCCGTAAGGAGCTAATTCCACAGGTTTTGAAATATTTTCGTCATATCTACTATACCCTTCCGCTTTTTTTCGTACTTTTACCCCTTGTTGGAAAGTAGCGCCTTTCTGACCCCTGAGAACAGAAAAAGAAAAAACAATATATAAAATGAATCACAAATGGAATTATCAACCCATTACACCCGAACAGGCAGAGACAAGCCAGACATTGGCCCAGGAATTAGGCATTAGCCCGATACTTGGACAACTTTTGGTGCAGCGGGGAATAACGAAGGCAGGAGATGCCAAGAAGTTTTTCCGCCCGCAATTGCCCGACCTGCACGATCCGTTCCTGATGAAGGACATGGACATTGCAGTAGAACGTCTGAACAAGGCGATGGGAAAGAAAGAGCGTATTCTGATTTATGGAGATTATGATGTAGACGGTACTACTGCCGTAGCATTGGTCTACAAGTTTATTCAACAGTTCTATTCGAACATTGACTATTACATACCCGACCGCTACAACGAAGGGTATGGCATTTCTAAAAAAGGAGTTGACTATGCCTCAGAGACCGGCGTAGGATTGATCATCGTACTCGACTGCGGAATCAAAGCAGTGGAGGAAATAACGTATGCGAAAGAAAAGGGAATCGACTTTATCATCTGCGACCATCATGTGCCGGACGATATCCTCCCCCCTGCCGTCGCAATCTTGAACGCCAAACGTCTGGACAACACTTATCCATACACCCA
Source organism: Bacteroides thetaiotaomicron (assembly GCA_019412825.1). GTDB lineage: Bacteria > Bacteroidota > Bacteroidia > Bacteroidales > Bacteroidaceae > Bacteroides > Bacteroides thetaiotaomicron_A. The sequence continues at coordinate 149,948 of DXOL01000022.1, forward strand.
CCTTTCCGGTTGCGGAGTCGGTTTTAAGTTTATGCAGGCATTTGCGATCAACAATGGCATCGAATTTCATCATCTGATTCCATTGCTCGACCTCGTAGCGGTGAGCATTGCATCGGACATCGTCCCAATCATGGGCGAAAACCGTATTCTCGCCTATCACGGTCTGAAGCAACTGAACAGTAACCCCAGCGTCGGCATGAAAGCCATCATCGATGTATGCGGACTCTCCGAAAAGGAGATCACCGTCAGCGATATCGTGTTCAAAATCGGACCACGTATCAACGCATCGGGACGCATCCAGAACGGTAAGGAAGCGGTGGACCTCCTCACAGAGAAGGACTTTTCTGCCGCACTGGAGAAAGCGGGACAAATCAATCAGTACAACGAAACCCGGAAAGACCTCGACAAGAGCATGACAGAAGAAGCTAACAATATTGTGGCCAATCTCGAAGGGCTGTCCGAACGCCGTTCCATCGTGCTTTATAATGAGGAATGGCACAAGGGTGTCATCGGTATCGTAGCTTCCCGTCTGACAGAAGTTTACTACCGCCCGGCAGTAGTGCTCACACGGACGGATGATATGGCCACCGGTTCCGCACGTTCCGTCTCCGGATTCGATGTGTACAAGGCGATTGAACATTGCCGCGACCTGCTGGAGAACTTCGGCGGACATACTTATGCAGCGGGATTATCCATGAAAGTGGAAAATGTGGAAGTCTTTACCCGACGATTCGAGGAATACGTGTCACAACATATTCTGCCGGAACAAACCAGCGCCGTCATCAATATAGATGCGGAGATCGACTTCAGAGACATCACATCGAAATTCTTCAATGATCTGAAGAAATTCAATCCTTTCGGTCCGGACAATATCAAACCGATCTTCTGTACGCATCACGTCTATGACTACGGAACCAGCAAAGTAGTGGGACGCGATCAGGAACATATCAAGCTGGAACTCGTTGACAACAAGTCGAATAACGTCATGAACGGCATCGCATTCGGACAGAGTTCTCATGTGCGCTATATCAAGACGAAGCGTTCATTCGACATCTGCTATACGATCGAGGAGAACACGCACAAACGTGGCGAAGTCCAACTTCAAATCGAGGATATAAAGCCGATTGAATAAGTATCAGGAGATATTAAAACAATACTGGGGTTATGACTCCTTCCGCGACTTGCAGGAGGAGATCATCACCAGTATCGGCGAAGGCAAAGACACACTGGGACTGATGCCTACCGGAGGCGGTAAGTCTATTACATTTCAAGTGCCCGCTCTCGCCCAGGAGGGCATTTGTATCGTCATCACCCCGCTTATCGCCCTTATGAAAGATCAGGTGCAGAATCTGCGGAAGCGGGAAATCAAAGCTCTTGCCATCTATTCGGGCATGACGCGGCAGGAAATACTTACCGCACTCGAAAACTGCATCTTCGGCAATTACAAATTCCTTTATATTTCACCGGAACGGCTGGATACGGAAATATTCCGCACCAAGTTGCGTTCGATGAAAGTCTCCATGATTACGGTAGACGAAAGCCACTGTATCTCACAATGGGGATACGACTTCCGTCCGGCGTATCTGAAAATAGCGGAGATACGGGAGCTATTGCCGAAAGTTCCGGTACTGGCACTGACGGCTACGGCCACTCCGGAAGTCGTAACAGATATTCAGGCCCGTCTGAAATTCCGGGAAGGAAATGTCTTCCGCATGAGCTTTGAGCGGAAGAATCTGGCATATATCGTGCGCAAAACCGACAATAAAACGAAAGAAATCCTGTATATCCTGCAACGAATATCGGGCAGTGCCATCATCTATGTCCGCAACAGACGCCGCACCAAAGAAATCACCGAACTGCTGATGAACGAAGGCATAACCGCCAACTTCTATCATGCAGGACTGGACAATGCCGTCAAAGACCTCCGGCAGAAACGCTGGCAAAGCGGAGAAGTCCGCGTCATGGTGGCAACCAATGCCTTCGGTATGGGTATCGACAAGCCGGATGTCCGCATCGTGCTGCATCTCGACCTGCCCGATTCTCCCGAAGCCTACTTTCAGGAAGCCGGACGTGCCGGAAGAGACGGAGAGAAAGCCTATGCCGTCATCCTATACTCCAAATCGGACAAGACAACACTCCATAAACGAGTGGTCGACACCTTCCCCGACAAGGAGTACATTCTGAATGTCTACGAACATCTCCAGTACTATTACCAAATGGCGATGGGCGACGGTTTTCAATGTATCCGTGAATTCAATCTGGAAGAGTTCTGCCGGAAGTTCAAATACTTTCCGGTGCCGGTAGACAGTGCCTTGAAAATACTGACTCAGGCAGGCTATCTGGAATACACGGACGAACAGGATAATTCATCACGGATTCTCTTTACCATCCGTCGGGACGAACTATACAAGTTGCGGGAGATGGGAAAGGAGGCGGAAGCTCTGATACAGAGTATTCTTCGCTCATACACAGGAGTTTTCACCGATTATGCCTACATCAGCGAAGAATCTCTTGCCGTCCGCACCGGACTGACACGCCAGCAAATCTATAATATATTGGTGACGTTAACCAAACGCCGCATCGTGGACTACATTCCCCGCAAAAAGACACCTTATATTATATATACGCGCGAACGACTGGAGTTACGCTTCCTGCATATTCCCGCCAGCGTCTACGAAGAGCGCAAAGCACGCTATGAAGCACGCATCAAGGCAATGGAAGAATACGTCACCACCGAAAACGTATGCCGGAGCCGAATGCTTCTCCGCTACTTCGGAGAGAAAAACGAACACAACTGCGGGCAATGCGATGTCTGCCTCAGCAAGCGTACCACCGACAACTTATCCGAGAAATCTTACGAAGAAGTGAAAAGGCAAATACTCGAATTACTCAGCCACAGCCCTCTCACTCCTGCCGAAACAGCCGATCAGATAAAGGCGGAAAAAGAGGATATCGGACAAGTAATCCGATATTTATTGGACGAAGGCGAGCTGAAGATGCAGGACGGAATGCTACATATTTCAAAATAAGTTATTACATTTGCAGATAAACTCTAAAACAACACTATCATGCCGAACTTTTTTAAGTCTTTTTTCTCCGGTAAGTCCGAAACTCCGGAGAGTGAAAAACAGAAAAACGATCAGAAAAACTTCGAGATATTCAAATATGACGGCTTGCGTGCACAACGCATGGGACGTCCGGATTATGCCATAAAGTGCTTTACTGAGGCGCTTGCCATCGAAGAGGATTTCGAAACGATGGGCTATCTCAGCCAACTTTATATCCCGATGGGAGAAACCGAAAAAGCCCGCGAACTTCTGGAGAAAATGGCAGCAATGGAACCTCATGTGACCAGCACATTCCTCACGCTGGCCAATGTCTGCTACATCCAGGAAGATTACAAAGCAATGGAAGAGGCTGCCAGCAAAGCAATCGCCATCGAAGAAGGAAATGCAGTCGCACACTTCCTGCTCAGAAAAGCCCGCAAAGGACAGGATGACGAAATCATGACTATCGCTCATCTGACAAAAGCCATCACTCTGAAAGACGACTTCATCGAAGCCCGTCTGATGCGCGCGGAAGCTCTGCTGAAAATGAAGCAATACAAAGAAACAATGGAAGACATAGACGCCGTACTCGCCCAGAATCCGGAAGAAGAGACCGCCATCCTGCTGCGTGGCAAGGTGAAAGAAGCCAACGGACAGGAAGAAGAAGCGGAAACGGACTACAAGTTTGTGACGGAAATAAATCCATTCAACGAACAAGCCTATCTCTATCTGGGACAGCTTTATATCAATCAGAAGAAACTGGCGGAAGCAATCGCCCTGTTTGACGAAGCCATCGAGCTGAACCCGAACTTCGCCGAAGCCTATAAAGAACGCGGACGCGCCAAACTACTGAACGGTGATAAAGACGGTTCCGTAGAAGACATGAAGAAGTCACTGGAGCTGAATCCAAAAGACGAAGCTAGTCTGAACGGAGAATTCAAGAACCTGGGACCGAAGCCGGAAGCACTCCCGGGAATCTTCTAGGCAGACGGCAGTATATACTCATTTTTAACTGAAACATTACTGTCATATCAGGTGACCTTTTCATCTTTTTTAGGGAAGAAAACAAAAAAAGTATCGCTTTTTGTTTGCATCTAACAGAAAATTATTACTTTTGCCCCAGAATTAGAAACCAAAGCAGAAACAAAGATTCGTATGAAATCATTTTCTTATGCATATTACTTCTTTTTTTACTTTTACTTTAGCCAGAAAGTAGAGCGGGAGTTTGTATGTATCAAGTGACATGATGCTTAAGGACTGAGATGAAGAAATTAATCATATAAATCCCGCTTCCATATGGACGCGGGATTTTTTTATATAACCCTATTAGAACAATGAAAAAGATAGCAATTCAAGGAACACTCGGCTCATATCACGATATCGCCGCACACAAGTACTTCGAGGGAGAAGAAATAGAGTTAATCTGTTGTGCCAACTTCGAAGACGTGTTTACTTCGATACGGAAAGACAGCCAGGTCATCGGAATGCTAGCCATCGAAAATACGATAGCGGGAAGCCTGCTGCACAACAATGAACTGTTGAGACAAAGCGGTACGCAGATTATCGGCGAATACAAGCTGCGCATCTCACATAGCTTCGTCTGCCTGCCCGAAGAAAGCTGGGAAGACCTGACAGAAGTCAACTCCCACCCTATCGCCCTGATGCAGTGCCGTGATTTTCTGAATCAGCATCCGCAACTCAAAGTAGTGGAAGGAGAAGATACGGCACGCAGTGCGGAAATCATCAAGAAAGAAAACCTGAAAGGCCATGCCGCCATTTGCTCGAAAGCGGCGGCAGAACGCTACGAAATGAAAGTGCTGCAAGAAGGCATCGAGACCAACAAGCACAACTTCACCCGTTTTCTGGTAGTTGCCGATCCGTGGCAAGTGGACGAACTCCGCCAGCATCACGCAAAGGCGACCAACAAGGCAAGCATGGTATTCACATTGCCACACACAGAAGGAAGCCTGTCGCAAGTATTATCCATTCTCTCGTTCTACAACATCAATCTGACAAAGATACAATCGCTGCCGATCATCGGACGAGAATGGGAATATCAGTTTTACGTCGATGTATCTTTCAATGATTATCTGAGATATAAACAATCTATAGCAGCAATTACTCCATTAACCAAAGAACTTAAAATATTAGGCGAATATGCAGAAGGAAAGTCAAACGTATAAAATCGCTCCTGCCGAAAGACTGGCAAGTGTCAGCGAATACTACTTCTCAAAGAAGCTGAAAGAGGTAGCACAAATGAATGCAGAAGGGAAAGATGTTATCAGTCTGGGTATCGGAAGTCCCGATATGCCTCCTTCAAAAGTTACCATCGAAACATTGTGCAACAATGCTCACGACCCCAACGGACACGGTTACCAACCATATGTGGGCATACCGGAACTCCGTAAAGGTTTCGCAGCCTGGTATCAACGCTGGTATGGAGTGGAACTGAATCCGAATACGGAAATACAGCCGCTGATCGGTTCCAAAGAAGGTATCCTTCACGTCACGCTGGCTTTTGTCAATCCGGGCGAACAGGTACTGGTGCCGAATCCGGGATACCCCACCTATACTTCTCTGAGTAAAATACTCGGCGCGGAAGTGATCAGCTACGACCTGAAAGAAGAAGACGGCTGGATGCCCGATTTCGAAGCATTGGAAAAGATGGACCTGAGCCGCGTGAAACTAATGTGGACCAACTACCCGAATATGCCGACAGGAGCCAACGCCACTCCGGAACTCTACGAACGTCTGGTAGACTTCGCACGCCGCAAGAATATCGTCATCGTGAATGACAACCCGTACAGCTTTATCCTGAACGAAAAGCCGATCAGTATTCTCAGCGTACCGGGAGCCAAAGAGTGCTGCATCGAATTCAACTCCATGAGCAAGAGCCACAATATGCCGGGATGGCGTATCGGAATGCTGGCTTCGAATGCCGAGTTCGTACAATGGATACTGAAAGTAAAAAGCAATATCGACAGCGGTATGTTCCGTGCCATGCAACTGGCAGCCGCCACAGCTCTGGAAGCCGAAGCGGACTGGTACGAAGGTAACAACCACAACTATCGCGGCCGCCGCCATCTGGCCGGTGAAATCATGAAAGAGCTGGGGTGCACCTACGACGAAAACCAGGTGGGTATGTTCCTTTGGGGAAAGATTCCCGCTTCGTGCAAGGATGTAGAGGAACTGACCGAAAAAGTATTGCACCAGGCAAGGGTATTTATCACGCCGGGATTCATCTTTGGCAGCAACGGAGCAAGGTTTATCCGTATTTCCCTTTGTTGCAAGGATGCCAAACTGGCGGAAGCATTGGAAAGAATCAAGAAGCTTTCTTAAAAAGAAAAGACCGATAAAAGTAAATCAGCGGCAGACCAGGAAACGCCTGCCCGAAAGAATAAGAACAAGAATAAAATAAAAACAATAAGAATATGGAACTCGAATCAATTTTATTACCGGGCATCGAAGCCAAAAGACCGATTGTTATCGCCGGCCCGTGTAGCGCAGAGACTGAAGAACAAGTAATGGAAACCGCCAAACAACTGGCAGCCAAAGGACAAAAGATATACCGTGCCGGTATCTGGAAACCGCGTACCAAACCGGGAGGTTTCGAAGGAATCGGTGTAGAAGGACTTGCCTGGCTGAAGGAAGTGAAGAAAGAGACAGGTATGTATGTTTCTACCGAAGTGGCGACTGCCAAACACGTTTACGAATGTCTGAAAGCAGGAATCGATATCCTTTGGGTAGGCGCACGTACCACAGCCAATCCTTTCGCCGTACAGGAAATTGCCGACGCATTGAAAGGGGTCGACATCCCCGTGCTGGTAAAGAATCCGGTAAACCCAGACCTGGAATTGTGGATCGGTGCACTGGAACGTATCAACAACGCAGGCTTGAAACGTTTGGGAGCTATCCACCGTGGTTTCAGCAGCTACGACAAAAAGATATACCGCAACCTTCCGCAATGGCACATTCCTATCGAACTGCGTCGCCGTCTGCCTAACCTGCCGATTTTCTGTGACCCGAGTCACATCGGAGGAAAACGTGAACTGGTTGCCCCGCTCTGCCAGCAGGCAATGGACCTGAACTTCGACGGTCTGATCGTGGAAAGTCACTGCAATCCGGACTGCGCATGGAGCGACGCTTCTCAACAGGTAACGCCCGATGTACTCGACTACATCCTCAACTTATTGGTGATCCGTACCGAAACCCAGACGACAGAAAGCCTGAGCCAACTGCGTAAGCAAATCGACGAATGTGACGACAACATCATCCAGGAACTGGCTAAGAGAATGCGCGTAGCACGCGAGATCGGTACTTACAAGAAAGAACACGGAATCACCGTTCTTCAAGCAGGACGCTACAATGAAATCCTGGAAAAGCGCGGTGCGCAAGGAGAACAATGCGGCATGAGCGCAGACTTTATGAAGCTGATCTTCGAAGCAATCCACGAAGAGTCTGTCCGCCAACAGATAGAGATCATTAATAAGTAGGGCTTTTAAGTAGTCAAGTAGTAAGTACTTAACTACTAAAACTAAATACATATAGATATGAGAATATTAATCCTCGGAGCCGGTAAAATGGGTTCCTTCTTTACGGATATACTGAGTTTTCAGCACGAGACGGCCGTGTTTGACGTCAACCCGCACCAGTTGCGTTTCGTGTATAACACGTATCGTTTCACCACGCTGGAGGAGATCAAGGAATTCGAGCCGGAACTGGTCATCAATGCCGTCACCGTAAAGTACACGCTGGATGCTTTCCGCAAGGTACTGCCTGTGCTGCCCAAAGACTGTATCATCAGTGACATCGCTTCCGTAAAGACAGGACTGAAGAAGTTCTATGAAGAAAGCGGATTCCGGTACGTTTCCAGTCACCCGATGTTCGGACCGACGTTTGCCAGTCTCAGCAATCTGAGCAGCGAGAATGCGATTATCATCAGTGAAGGAGATCATTTGGGAAAGATTTTCTTCAAAGACCTTTACCAAACGCTGCGCCTGAACATCTTCGAATATACGTTCGACGAACATGATGAAACGGTGGCATACTCGCTCTCCATCCCGTTCGTATCGACTTTCGTATTTGCTGCGGTGATGAAGCATCAGGAAGCTCCGGGAACGACTTTCAAGAAACATATGGCTATCGCAAAGGGGCTGCTGAGCGAAGATGACTACCTGCTGCAGGAAATCCTGTTCAACCCACGCACGCCGGGACAAGTGACCAATATCCGTACAGAGCTGAAGAATCTTCTCGAAATCATCGAAAAGAAAGATGCGGAAGGTATGAAAGCCTACCTCACCAAGATTCGGGAAAAGATCAAGTAAATCATCCTCTGTTTCGATAAGATTTAACCATCCCCTGCAAGAAAGTTCTTTGCAGGGGATTTTTTTATATGTACCTTTGTATCCGCAAAAACGGAATCACAGGAGAAAAGAAGAATGATAGATCAAGTTACCATAGACCGAATTTTAGATGCCGCACAGATTGTAGATGTAGTGTCTGAGTTTGTCACCCTGCGCAAACGCGGAGTGAATTATGTCGGTCTGTGCCCGTTCCACAACGAAAAGACTCCGTCATTCAGTGTTTCCCCTGCCAAGGGGCTTTGCAAGTGTTTCAGCTGCGGTAAGGGCGGAAACTCGATCCACTTCATCATGGAGCACGAACAGATGTCGTATTACGAGGCACTGAAATATCTCGCCAAGAAATATAACATCGAAATCAAAGAACGGGAGCTGACCAATGAAGAGAAACAGGCGCAGACAACGCGCGAAAGTATGTTCATTGTCAACAACTTCGCCCGCGATTACTTTCAGAATATCTTAAAGAATCATGTGGACGGCCGCAGCATCGGTCTGGCTTATTTCCGGCAGCGTGGATTTCGTGATGACATCATCGAGAAATTCCAGTTGGGCTATTGTACGGAAAGCCATGATGCCATGTCACAAGAAGCATTGCGCAAAGGCTACAAGAAAGAATTCCTGGTGAAAACGGGAATCTGCTACGAAACGGATGACCACCGTCTTCGTGACCGCTTCTGGGGACGTGTGATTTTCCCCGTCCATACCCTTTCCGGAAAGGTAGTCGCCTTCGGCGGACGTGTGCTCAGCACCGCCACCAAAGGGGTGAAGGTGAAATACGTCAACTCTCCCGAATCGGAAATCTACCACAAGAGTAACGAGCTATACGGAATCTATTTTGCCAAACAGGCGATTGTCAAGCAGGACAGATGTTTCCTTGTGGAAGGATACACGGACGTTATCTCCATGCACCAGTCGGGCATAGAAAACGTAGTCGCTTCATCGGGCACCGCATTGACGCCGGGACAGATTCGTCTGATCCACCGTTTCACCAATAACATTACCGTACTCTATGACGGTGACGTAGCCGGTATCAAAGCCTCTATCCGCGGAATCGATATGCTGCTGGAAGAAGGCATGAACATCAAAGTATGCCTGCTGCCGGACGGAGACGACCCGGACTCCTTTGCCCGCAAACATAATTCGGAAGAATTCCAGTCATTCATCCGTGAGCACGAGAAAGATTTCATCCGCTTCAAGACCGACCTTCTGATGGAAGACGCGGGAAGAGATCCGATCAAACGCGCGGAACTGATTTCTAATATCGTACGAAGCATTTCCGTCATACCGGAAGCCATTATACGGGATGTCTACATCAAAGAATGCGGCCAACATCTGCGCATCGAAGAAAAACTGCTGGTAGCGGAAGTCGCCAAATTAAGAGAGGCGCAGGCTGAAAAAGCCAATCGTCCCAGCTATAATAATTCAGCTTCAACAACCGGAGATACCTCCGGTGCAGCTGCCGCTTCCGGCACGCCGACTTATTCTAGTCCATCGAGCCCCTACGGCAATGCAGGAATGCCACCGGAACCCGAATATGATGACGAAGGAAATATCGTATCTTTCGCAGATCCGATGTCTGCTGCTACAGGAGGTGCGGCAGGATTTCCTCCCGGCAATGCACCTGCCTCCACTACGGATACCGCTGTTCCCGGAGATTCTTATACCTCCTTTATTCCGCAGGAAGGGAAAGAAGGTCAGGAGTTCTATAAGTTTGAGCGATTGATCCTGCAGGCAGTAGTCCGCTATGGTGAAAAAGTGATGTGTAACCTTACCGACGAAGAAGGAAATGAAATTCCGGTAACCGTTATCGAATATGTGGTGAATGATCTGAAGGAAGACGACCTGGCTTTCCATAATCCGTTGCACCGGCAGATTCTGACAGAAGCCGCCACGCATATACACGATGCCGGCTTTATCGCGGAACGCTATTTCCTGGCACATCCCGACCAGACCATCAGCCGGTTGAGCGTGGACTTGATCAATGTACGTTATCAGCTAAGTAAATATCACTCGAAATCACAGAAGATCGTGACAGATGAAGAACGGCTGTACGAGCTCGTCCCGATGTTGATGATCAACTTCAAATATGCGATTGTCACGGAAGAACTGAAGCATATGCTTTATGCCCTGCAAGATCCGGCACTCGCTCATGACAATGAGAAATGTAATTCGCTGATGCAGCGTTACAATGAGATGCGGGAAGTGCAAAGTCTGATGGCGAAGCGCTTGGGCGACCGCGTTGTATTACGCTAAATTTCTCATCGGTGCCGCTCCCCCTCCTCATCGGTGCCGAGACACCCCTTCATCGGTGCCGGAAGCAATCCTCATTGACGGGGAACTACATCGTCCACATTTTGTAAAGCGTATTACACCCTGCCGTGCTGAATCAGATTCATAAACTCTTCGCGAGTCTTGGCCTGGTTGAAAGCTCCTGTAAAGTCTGAAGTAGTAGTAACAGAATTTTGTTTTTCTACGCCGCGCATCTGCATACACATATGCTTTGCCTCCACTACCACCATCACTCCCAATGGGTTCAGTGTCTCCTGAATACAGTCTTTGATTTGCAGCGTCATGCGTTCCTGCACTTGCAGGCGATGGGAAAAGATATCGACTACCCGGGCAATCTTGCTCAATCCCGTGATGTAGCCGTTAGGGATATATGCCACGTGTGCTTTTCCGTAGAACGGCAACATATGGTGTTCGCAGAGAGAGAAGAAATCAATGTCTTTCACTATCACCATCTGGCTGTATTCTTCCTGGAATTTAGCCGAACGCAACACTTCATGAGGGTCCATGTGATAACCTTTTGTCAGACTCAGCATAGCCTTCGCAACACGTTCGGGGGTCTTCAGCAAACCTTCCCTTCCGGCATCTTCACCCAACAAAGTAATAATACTGTGATAATGACTTTTCAATTCCTCCAGATTCGGAGAGACAATTTCTTCTTTTTCTAACATGATACAATTATAAAGGAATATTGATCTGGTCTTTGACGATAGAGACCTCTTTGAATACACCGGTTGCCTTGAGCCTACGCATCATCGCGTCCGCCTCTTCAATGCTCCGGAAATCACCCACACGACAAAGCCAGCGGGGAGGATTGAACGAAGTGTAAATCGTCAGTTCGGGGAAATACTCTTTGATGCGGGAAGCTACACGATAAGCATCATTCTTTGCCTCACGGGTATTATTACCGGCATACGCCTGTATTCTGAATCCGGCTGCCTTCAACACTTTCTGTTCGCCCATAGAAGGACGTTCCACGCCTATCAATGCCTCTATCTTAGGGTCTTGATGAATCGTCACCTTTCCCTGTCCCGGCACTGTACGCTCCAGACTCTTGATGATGTTCTGCGCCTGTGCACCAACAGCGGTAAAAGCCAGCATCCATAAAAGTAAACCTAGTTTTCTCATTCGATAAAAGTTTAATTCGGGCACGGACAAACATATCCATGCCCGAAAGATATTCTAATTATGCATTGAACGCATCGATGATACCCTTGAAGTCAGAAACTTTCAGAGCAGCACCACCAATCAGTCCACCGTCTACGTCGGGGTTAGAGAACAGTTCTTTAGCGTTAGAAGGCTTGCAGCTACCACCGTAAAGGATAGAAGTGTTGTCAGCGATTTCCTTGCCATACTTGTCAGCTACGATTGAACGGATGAAAGCGTGGATTTCCTGAGCTTGCTCGGGAGAAGCAGTTTTACCTGTACCGATAGCCCAAACCGGTTCGTAAGCAAGGACGATCTTAGAGAAGTCTTCAGCAGACAGAGAGAATACAGATTCCATCTGAGCAGCTACTACTTCGTTCTGCTTGTTAGCTTCGCGTTCTTCCAGCACTTCACCGATACAGAAGATCGGAGTCAGACCGTTAGCCAGAGCCAATTTTACTTTTTCTTCGAGGATAGCAACAGTTTCACCGTAGTAAGCACGACGTTCCGAGTGACCCAGGATTACATATTTTGCACCTGTAGAAGCTACCATTTCAGCAGAAACTTCACCTGTATATGCACCGGATGCCTTGTCTGCACAGTTTTCAGCACCTACACCGATCTTAGCAGCGTCTACCAACGGAGTAACAGATGCCAGGTGAATAAACGGAGTACAGATGATTACATCACAGTTAGGCTTTTCGTTAGCCAATGCTTCGTTCAGTTCTTTTGCCAAAGCGATACCCTCTTGAAGGGTTTTGTTCATTTTCCAGTTTCCTGCAACAATGTTCTTTCTCATTTTGTTCTTTATTTAAAGGGTTAATAAATTTATTGTTCTTTTACTTCCTGTTGCTGCTTCCGCCTTTCGTTCTTCCGTTCGCGGCGGCGGATAATCAGAATATCCACTCCCAGCACCAGTATCAGCGGAATGACGAACCACAAGAATACATATCCAATCGTATGTACATCACTCCGGACCTTCTGCTGACCGAGTTCCAGATTCTCCAGTTTGTCAGTCAGTACATATTCATCCGGAATGTCTTCATCACTCCATTTGTTCAGAATCGTACCGTTCTTTATCAGCATCAGTCCCGGATTAGAGCGGATCATCGTCTTCAGCGTAATGTCGTCCATCTGGCAGAAAGGATATTCCGCACCGGTCTTGTCCTTCCACAATTCTATCTGCTCTTCCGGTGAGGAAGTGAGGCAGTAGAATCTGTAGCCATGCTCTACCGAGTAGTCATATATCTCATTAATCAAATCAATGTTACTGTCGTCCGCCTCTTCGATACGATGTGCCACCAGCAGGAAGGTATATCCCATATCCGTCAGCACGTCTTCCGTGATATCATCACCCGTATTCAGTTCCATCATGGAGAAGTCGTGAATCGAAGGTTCGTATCCTTTTTCTTTCAGAATGGTACGCGTATCGACAAAGGTCCATGTGCTGTCCGGATAATTGTCCAGTGTAAACTCTTTCTTTTCCCCGTTCTTTTCCAGGATAAAGACACTTTCATATACACTCGGCTTCGCTCCTTCGGGGATACTCATGCCTTTCATGATATTCTGTCCGATCTTGTAAGGACGGAAGTCCAGCACAGGCAGACGGTCCAGACAATAGAACGACAGTGTAAATACAAAGAATATCGTGTACAGAGAAATCAGCCATTCCATCTTTCGGGTTACGAATCTGATCAGCATTTTCCTCCACTGGAATGTAGCAATCGCGGCAAGCAGGAGTACGATGTTCTTTGCAAATGTCTCCCAGTTAGCCAATACCCAGGCATCGCCGAAACAACCGCAGTCCGACACCGGATCGAAAATCGCCAGATACAGCGTCAGCGGTGTCATGAAGATCATCAGCACCAACGCCAATGTGGTGGAGATTGTTTTCTTGATACCGAAGAACAGGAAGATACCGATTGAAAATTCGATGGCGGATAATATAATGCCTCCCAACAACGGGAAGAAAGAAGGGAACCAGGAAATCACCCCGAAGGCAGTCAGATAGTCCTGTATCTTATACTGGAAACCCAGCGGGTCAACAGCCTTCACAAAACCGGAAAAGATGAACGATGCCGCTAAGAGAAAACGGCAGACATTCGCCCCTATCTTCTGGATGATATGTAAGTTCTTATCCTTCAAATTCTATCTTGATCAATCCGAATACTGAATAATTAATCATATCCATATAGTTGGCGTCAATACCTTCCGACACCAACGTGTTCCCTGCCAGACTTTCAATCTGCTTGGTACGGTATATCTTCATCAGAATCAAGTCTGTGTAGGAACTCACACGCATACTGCGCCAAGCCTCATCATAGTCATGATTTTTGGCAAGCATCAGCTCCAGCGCCTCCTTTGCATACTTGTCATATAAAGCCAAAGCCTCTTCATTGCTGATGTCGGCAGATTCGGCATAGCCCAGTTCCAGCTGGATCAGACCGATAATGCCATAATTGACTATCGCAATAAATTCCGAACGGATTCCTTCGTCAACCAGAGTCACCCCTTTGGTTTCGATACTGCGAATCCTGTTAGCTTTGATAAAAATCTGGTCAGTAACCGAAGCCGGACGCAGGATACGCCATGCAGGCCCGTAATCGTGCAGCTTCTTGGAGAATAAGTCACGGCACAAGGCGATGACATGTTCAAATTGTTGCTTGGTATCTTTCATCTTCTTCCAAATAGTGCGCAAAGGTAACAATAATTAAGTAAAAACAGAAAGAGGGCACTCTAAATTATATTAAAGTGCCCTCTTCCAAAGCTAATATTGTATTACATCTTTACGAGCAACGTAAAACTTGTCCGATACGCAAGGTGGTCGTCGGCTTGATACGGTTCAGCTTACAAAGCGTGCTGACCGATACTCCACGCACTTTAGCGATACGTGACAATGTATCTCCGCTCTTCACTTTATGATAACGGATCGTTCCGTCGGCTACCTCAGTGTCATGAGAACCGGCACTACGCACACCTTTCGTCTTGCGGAAAGTATAAGTATCGGCTACGATATCCTGTTTCGGAAAGTCGAACATATAAATCGGGTTGATGGCGATTCCCAGGAAGCGGGTTTCAAAGTGGAGATGAGAACCGGTAGAACGTCCGGTGTTACCACCCAGACCGATCACTTCGCCGGCTTTTACCAATTGATTTTCTTCAACGAGTTGTTTGGACAAGTGTCCGTATATGGTTTCCAATCCATTGTCATGACGAATCACTACATATTTACCGTATCCTCTGCGTTCATACTTCACGATACGTACTTTACCGTCAAAGGCAGCTACAATCGTGTCACCGATGTTCACCTTCAAGTCCAGACCATTGTGCATTCTTCTCCAGCGGGGACCGAAAGGCGAAGTGATCTTCGTACTCGGAGTCGGCATATGGAAGCCTGTGAGGTCGATGGTATAAGTATCGGGGATGATAGCATTGCCGTAAGCGTGCGCATACTGGTTGTTCCAGTTTGGATAAAGACTTAAGGCGGGATATTCCGACTGTTCGGCACGGATCTGTTTCTGCAGTGCCAAAGAGTCTACGGTTTTTAATTTCTTGTCTATCGGAGCTTGGCGAGCAATCAGGTCTTGAGAGAAAGAGCTCAGGCTGACCATAGCTGCTACAGCTACCAATCCTGTTTTAATAATGCAATTGAAATTCATTCGTTCTTGTCAATTCAATTAATATTCGTCGTTCGCATACAGGTAGTCAAAAGTCGCCTGTTTGTAGTCGAATATCTCTTCAGGTTTAAAAAATCTCGTTAATTCGATAGCCGCAGTTTCCGGAGAATCGGAAGTATGGACGATGTTTTCTTGAAAACTCATACTATAATCCCCACGAATGGTTCCCGGCGCAGCCAGACGTCCATTAGTTGGTCCCGCCAACGTACGGACTGCTTGAATAGCATCCACACCTTCGTAACAACAAACAATGACAGGAGTTGCCATCATCGAATCTTTCACGCGCTGAAAGAAAGGCTTGCTGCTCAGGTGGGCATAATGCTCGCTTAATAATTCATCCGTCAGTTGCATCATTTTCATGCCGGCCAACCGTAGTCCTTTACGTTCAAAGAGATGAGTAATCTCACCAACCAATCCCCGTTGAAGGGTACACGGCTTCAAAATAACCAGCGTTTTTTCGATCATGATGTGTGACTTTCAAAAGATTAAACTATACATCTACTATAAAAAATTCCCCCAAAGATAGTATTTTCCGATGAAAGGGCAAGTAAGTCATTAACTATTTTTCAGAAGTACGGAGATGAAAAGAACAGAAAAAGCGGCGTTAAAGCCCTATAAATAGGAGGAATAGAAACGAAATATGTTTTGCAACACATTATCGTAAATAAACTGCATGTTTAACCGTTTTTCAACTTATAGCCGCCCAGTTAACATTCGTTTTCCGGAGAGATTTCAGTTGCCGCCACAATATCTCGTTCTCCGGACTTTGGGCTGACGGGTCGTTATCTACAATATCTTCGGCTATCGAACGGACGTACTGCAACAGCTGACCGTCACGGGCAAGGTTCGCAATCTTCAGATCGAAGGCAATGCCGCTTTGCTGCGTCCCCTCCAAATCACCGGGGCCGCGCAGTTTCAAGTCCGCTTCCGCTATTTCAAACCCGTCGTTGGTGCGCACCATTATTTCCAGCCGTTTCCGCGTGTCTTCGGTCAGTTTGTAGTTCGTCACAAGGATACAATAAGACTGTTCGGCGCCACGTCCCACCCGACCGCGCAACTGATGGAGTTGCGAAAGTCCGAAGCGTTCGGCATTCTCAATGATCATCACAGAAGCATTGGGCACATTCACCCCGACTTCGATCACGGTAGTGGCAACCATAATCTGAGCTTGTCCGGAAATAAAGAGCTGCATCTGCTCATCTTTCTCCGCAGACTTCATCTTGCCGTGAACTTTGGCAACGGTGCAGCCGGGAAACTCTTCCAGGATATGCTGGTAACCTTCTTCCAGGTTCTTGAGGTCGATCTTCTCGCTTTCCTTTATTAAAGGATAGACGATGTACACCTGCCGTCCTTCTTCTATCTGCTTGCGTACGGCACGGTACATACTTTCCCGACGGTTGTCAAACTGATGAATGGTAGTTATCGGCTTCCGTCCCGGCGGCAGCTCGTCAATGACAGAAACATCCAGATCGCCATACAACGTCATCGCCAGTGTACGCGGAATAGGTGTGGCGGTCATCACCAGCACGTGAGGCGGCTGTATATTTTTCGTCCAGAGGCGGGCACGCTGTGCCACTCCGAAGCGGTGTTGTTCGTCAATAACGACCAGTCCCAAAGAAGAGAAGTTCACCGTGTCTTCAATGACCGCATGCGTACCTATCAGGATTTTCACGTCTCCCGTCAGCAGTCCGGTCAGGATCGCTCCCCTCTTCTTTCCTTTGATAGATCCGGTCAGCAGTTCGACACGGATATCCATACCGAAAAGCAGTTCCTTGATTGTCTCGTAATGCTGGTTCGCCAAAATTTCGGTGGGTGCCATCATGCACGCTTGAAAACCATTGTCCAGTGCAAGCAACATACTCATCAACGCTACCAGGGTTTTACCGCTACCCACGTCTCCTTGAAGCAGACGGTTCATCTGCCGCCCGCTTCCCACATCATTCCTTATTTCTTTCAGTACCCGTTTCTGAGCACCCGTCAACTGAAAAGGAAGGTTCTGCGAATAGAAAGTATTGAAAACATCCCCTACCCGTTCAAAGATATATCCACGATATCGTCTTTGGCGGTCTTTCGCATAACGGAGGATATTCAGCTGCACGTAGAACAGTTCTTCGAATTTAAGACGATACTGAGCTCTGCGCAGCGAATCGGGATTCGTCGGGAAATGGATATTCCGGAGTGCCTCTGTCAGAGGCATCAGATGATGGTCCGACAGGATTTTGGGAGAAAGCGTTTCCGGCAGGGGTTCCTGTATCTGCTGGATCACCGTAGCCATCATCTTCTCAATCGCGTGCGAATTGAGAAAGCTCCGCTTCATTTTCTCCGTCGTATTATAATAAGGTTGCAGCCCGACGGAAGAAAGTTTCAGATCATCCGGCTTGTCGATGTCTGGATGCGCCACATTGATACGCCCGTTAAACACGGTAGGCTTACCGAAGATGATGTATTCTTCGTGAAGTTTATACTTACCTAATATATATTTGATGCCTTGAAACCACACCAGGTCGACGATTCCCGTTCCATCGGAGAAATGGGCCGTCAGTCGCCGTTGCCGCCCTTCGCCTATCGTCTCGAAGCCGAGAATTTCTCCTTTCAGCTGGATATACGGCATATTGCCATCTATTTCGTGAATGTAATAGATGCGGCTCCGGTCAATATATTTATAAGGAAAATAATAAATCAGATCATACAACGAGTAGATTTCCAACTCCTTGTTCAATACTGCGGCCTTCTGAGGACCTACACCGGAGATAAATTTGATGTCGCGTGTGGTTAAATCGAACATTTACAAGAGAGCACTCCCGACCTTCAGGTCAAAGGGAGTTGTTATTTTTATGTTTTCGCGATTACCTTCTGCCAGATGTACGGATACGCCCATTGCTTCGACCACCGAAGCATCGTCCGTAAAGAACGGAGTAAACTCCTGTTCATAAGCCTGTTTCAGCAGCTCCACTTCAAAAACCTGAGGAGTCTGCACTAACTTATATTCAGTACGGCTCACCGTTTCGCTTCCGGAATCCGTCAGATGACACAGCGTTTCGACTACATCCACGACCGGAATCACTGCTTTATGCTGCTCCGCCAGTTCGTAACACCGGCGAATCACTTCAAGGGATACAAACGGACGAACTCCGTCGTGCACTCCTACTAGACCGGGAACCTCCACAAGCGCCAGCCCGTTCTTCACCGAATGAAAACGGGTCTCGCCGCCATCTGCCACAAGATGTTCCACCGAAAAATGATGTTCTTCGCAAAGCTGTTTCCAGAAGCCCTGCTGTTCACGGGGAAGTACCAGAATAATCTGAAGCATCGCATCGTACTTGCGGAATGCTTCCAGCGTACGCATCAGCACAGGTTTGCCACCGACAGGAAGAAATTGTTTGGGAAGATCACTTCCCATTCGCAAGCCCTTTCCACCGGCGACAATAATCACAGATTGTTTCATAGACAGCTTAGCGTTTTACGCACATCGCTTCTACCAGTTCGTCTACTTTTTCTTTGCCGACCAGCATATCTACGATGGCCAAAGCAAATTCCATAGCAGCACCCGGTCCCATACCTGTGATGATATTTCCGTCACGAACTACGGGTTCACTGACACATTCCGCACCTTCCAGATATTGTTCGAAGCTGGGGTAGCAAGTTGCTTTCCGGCCTTTCAGCAAACCTAATTTGCCCAATACCATCGGAGCCGCGCAGATCGCTGCAATCGGTTTTCCTTTGGCAGCAAAGTCAAGAAGCAGTTTTCGCAACCCTTCATGCTTGTCGAGCGTAGCTGCTCCCGGCATTCCTCCCGGCAACAACAGCAGATCGGCATCAAAAAAATCGCAGTTATCAAAGTTTATATCACAGAGTAATGACACATCATGAGCGCCCATTACAATTTCATCCGGAGTGACAGATACGATTTCTACATTCAGTCCGGCACGTCTCAAAGTGTCGACAGCAGTAAAGGCTTCTATTTCTTCAAAGCCATCTGCAAAAAAAGCATATACAGTTCCCATAATCCTATATTTTTGATTAGTGATACTATCTCAGGTTAAAATAATAAGTGATGGTTCCAGTCTGGTTGTTCGGTCCTTCCACGGTGTTGAAGCGAGCCTTCTTTGCCGCGTCTTCCGCTGCCTTCCGCAGGGTGGAGTTCACGGTGTTCGTTTGAGGATTGATACTGGTTCCAATGACTGCTCCCGCCGGATTGACGGTGATATTGACTACCACACGTCCTTCTTCGGGCACATTATAGGCAGGCTTTGGCAGACTGCCCGTACCTAAAGAACGTCCGCCGAGGTCAAATGTTCCGTAACCTCCGGTTCCGGTCTTCGCTCCGGTGGATGAATTGCCGTCCTTGCTGCCTTCTGTTCCCGTACCGCTGGCGGAAGTTCCTTTGCTGCCTCCCATCTGCGCTCCCTTTCCGAAAGCGTTGGCAACCTTTTTCTTCGCAGCCTCTTCGGCGGCTTTCCGTTCACGTTCCGCTTTTTCTTCGGCAAGACGTTTCGCTTCGGCAGCTTTCTCTGCCTCTGTCTTTTCGGGTTTCTTCACCGGTTCTTTGGGCTTCACTACCTCTTTGGGTTTCACGGTCTCCTTTTTAGGTTCCGTTTTCGGTTTCAGCACTACCGTTTCTTCTTCGGTCTGTGTCAGCAGATCCTGTTCCGAAGGCAGTTCAGGCTGCGTTTCCGCAGGTGCAGGTGCTTCCGGTTCTTCGGGCAGTATATCCACGTCCACCAGCGAAGGGTCATCAAAGCCTCGGGCAGACTCCACATTTCCCAGCATCACAGGTACGCCGCCTGCGTCTTCATCCGGCTGGGGAACCGTAAAGCTCACCAGAATCAAAAGAGCTATCACTGCCACGTGTACCAACAGTGCACCCAGCGCGCCGACGAATTCACCCTTTTTTCTTCTGTCGTCCATAATTGTTTCTTTTTTTAGTAGTTAAGTAGCAACTACTTACTTTATTTGTTTTCTGGCGGGCGTGTAGCCAGCACCATTTTAAAATGATTCTCATTCGCAATGTTAAGCACCCGCACGATTTCACGGTAAGGCACCGACTCATCTGCATACAATGCCACATACATTTCCGGTTCTTTCTCCGCGCAACTTTGCAGGAACGGAGTCAGTTCGTCCAACGACAGCGGCTTTTCCTTCTCATTGCCGAAAGCGGCATAGAAGTTCAGGTCTTTATCGATCACGACTCTTGTCAGCGGTTTGGCCGAAGTCTGCTGTTTGCCTTGCGGCAACAACACCTTAATGGCATTGGGCGATACCACCGTAGAGGTAATCATAAAGAATATCAGCAGCAGGAAGATAACGTCCGTCATGGATGCCATACTGAAATTGGGCGATACTCTATTTCTTCTTTTTAATCCCACTTTATTATTGATTAGTGGTTAATGATAGTGATTAACGTCTCAGGGTTACTTTTGGGCAGGCTCGTTCAAGAGGTCCATAAATTCCATCGTACGAGCTTCCATTTTGTTTACTACACGGTCTACCAGCATCACCAGATAGTTGTAAGCAAACATGGCAATGATACCTACGATCAGACCGCCTACGGTGGTGATCATGGCTTCGTAGATACCGCCGGAAAGTAAGGTAATATCGATGTTGCCGCTTCCCGCATTAGCCATTTCGTAGAATGCGCGTACCATACCGGTCACCGTACCGAGGAATCCGAGCATCGGAGCACCACCGGAGATTGTTGCCATTACGGTCAAGCCTTTTTCCAGTTTGGCAACTTCCAGATTACCGACATTCTCGATGGCTACCTGCACATCGTTGATGGGACGTCCCAGACGGCTGATTCCTTTTTCAATCATGCGTGCCGAAGGGGTGTTCATCGTGCGGCAATACTGGATGGCCGCTTTGATTTCACCGCTATGGATATAATCCTTGATCCGTTCCATGAACATCGGGTCTTCTTTTCCCGCTTTACGGATCATATAGTTACGTTCAAATAAGATGTAGAAACAGACTACAGACAGTACACCCAGTACAATCATAATCCAACCACCCTTGATAGCCATATCAAGCATATTCATCTCGGGGGCGCTGACCGGAGTCAGCACCGGGTTGGCAGTTGCCAGCGAGTCGGCCATATTCATGGCACCCTGGGCCAATAACATCAATACATTCATTAGCGTAGACAGTTTTTATATTCCTGAATAGTACGTTCCAGTCCCAGATACAATGCGTCGCTGATCAAGGCATGACCTATGGATACTTCGTCCACCCAAGGAATGTTTTTATAGAAATAGTTTAAATTCACAAGACTCAAGTCGTGTCCGGCGTTCAAGCCGATGCCCAGTTTGCGGGCTGTTTTGGCTGCTTCCACAAATGGGGCAACAGCCGCTTCCGGATTCTTCGGATATGCCGTAGCATAGGGCTCCGTATAAAGTTCCACACGGTCGGCACCTGCTTTTGCCGCATATTCCACCATCTCCGGGTCGGCGGCAACAAATACGGAAGTACGGATGCCTGCGCTGTTGAACTGATCGAGAACTTCCGACAGAAATTCCAGATTTGCTTTCGTATCCCAACCGGAGTTGGAAGTAATCTGCGAAGGATCGTCAGGGACCAGCGTCACCTGATGAGGTTTCACTTTCAATACCAGGTCTATAAACTCCGGCGACGGGTAGCCTTCGATATTGAATTCGGTCCGCAACAACGGACGCAGATCATATACATCTGCCCGGCGGATGTGGCGTTCGTCGGGACGAGGATGAACAGTAATACCGTCAGCCCCGAAAGCTTCACAATCAAGTGCTACCTTCACCACATTGGGGGTATCCCCACCGCGTGCATTTCTCAATGTAGCAACCTTGTTTATGTTTACACTTAATTTAGTCATAGTTTTACGCAATATTTGCCGCAAAAATACAAATATTATTATTAGTTGCCTAATAATACGAAACGCATTCTCAGTTCTTTTTTGGTTATTTAAAGTAGAAATCCAAGAAAAAATGCCAATTTTGCAACCGAAACTAATGAAACAGCTTATGAAATTTGCCATTTTCGGAAATACGTATCAGCCTAAAAAGTCTTCGCACGCCCTCAGACTGTTCCAGCTTCTCAAGAAGCAGGGAGCGGAAATCTGTATGTGCCGGGAGTTTTACCAGTTCCTGACGGCAGACTTAAAAATGGAAGTGCCTGTCGACGCTCTGCTCGAAGGTAATGACTTCACAGCCGATATGGTTATCAGCATCGGAGGCGACGGCACATTTCTGAAAGCTGCCCGCCGGGTGGGAAGAAAACAAATCCCCATTCTCGGCATCAACACAGGACGACTGGGATTTCTTGCCGATGTTTCACCCGAAGAGATGGAGGTGACTTTCGAAGAGATTCGGGCAGGCAGATACAGTGTGGAAGAGCGAAGTGTATTGCAGCTTATCTGCAATGACAGAAATCTTCAGGAATCGCCCTATGCCCTCAACGAGATTGCGGTGCTCAAGCGGGACAGTTCTTCCATGATCAGTATCCGTACTGCGATCAACGGCGCTTATCTGAATACTTATCAGGCAGACGGACTGGTGATCGCCACTCCTACCGGCTCTACTGCGTATTCATTGAGCGTAGGCGGTCCAATCATCGTTCCTCATTCCAATACGATCGCCATTACTCCGGTAGCTCCGCACAGCCTCAACGTCCGTCCTATCGTCATTCGTGACGACTGGGAAATCACGCTGGACGTGGAAAGCCGCAGCCATAACTTCCTCGTTGCCATCGACGGCAGCAGCGAAACGTGCAAGGAGACGACTCAGCTGACCATTCGCCGGGCAGACTACAGTATAAAAGTAGTGAAACGGTTTAATCATATTTTCTTCGATACCCTTCGCAGCAAGATGATGTGGGGAGCGGACGGAAGGCGTTGATCTTCCGACCGGACCTTCGCGACTATCAGATTCCGGACTTTCGGGCATAAAAAAGTACATCCTTCCTCACCAGGACAGAATGTACTTAAACAAAAACAAACAATTATATAAAACGGGCATCCAAGAGACTCCGTTTATATAAGCAATAAGCATGTTGTGGGAAACATAAACATGCTATAAAGGGTTTATCCCCATTCGGGTACTTCACAGTAACCTTTTTAGAAAAACATCTCACCCCATATTTTATAATTATTCATATTCTGTCCGACACATAATTAAATATGTTCAAGTATTTTTTCAGTCAGCTATCACCAAGGATAAATATGCGAGATAACTCCCTGCTGCTGCAGCGCTTCCAATATCTGCATGTCTTTGAGCGACCTGCACCTGCCTCCATGTCCTAAATAATACACTCTCCACGGAGTGGAGCCATACCGACGGGCTATCCGAACATACACTTTTCTCCTTTTGGAGAACCAGACTTTCCATAAACTTTCCATTTCTTCTTTTACTTTTAAATAAGTAAACTAAAAACCCTTTTTAAGACATTGCCCATATAGAAGCAATGTGCATTCTCTTTATTTTGTCACTGTGTGTACCTTTACAAGCATACCAATGGATAAATTTATAATCAAAGTAAATAGAAGGCATGCAAAATGAGATCGCTGTTTGAATTGAGTGTCACTATTTACTACTTACATTTATCTATTACTTCTTAGGTAACGGAAGTTCGTTCCCGGACTCCGTATGTAGGGGAAAAGAAGTAGAAAAGGCGGCGGCCTTTGAGAAAAATGATGTATATTAGGGGTTTATGAAGGAAAATTTGTCGGATGACAAACAATAAGGGGGCAGAACATGAAATCAAAGGTATTCGTGTTCTCATCGTGTTATTTTATTTTCTTGAGTCAGAGAAATAAAATAATGTATTATAAATTTGGGATATGAGATTCTTTTTATATATCTTTGCGTCGTATTTATTTCCGTTACCTAAGAAGTAATAGATATGACATTTCTCTTATAATCAGCAGCTTGACTATTTACATCTGATATTATTGCAATTTTCAACGTAAAAACAATTCAGTTTATTTGCTTCTGTTCTTTTCTCCAGTTCAAAGCCTTTCAGGTAGGTTTGAGTCGTCTTAATAGATTTGTGTCCCAGTGATTCACTGATCATTTCAATAGGTATACCCTGGTATTTGGCATTCGTTGCCCAGGAGTGCCGGATGGTATATGAAGTGACAACCGACTTTAGATGTAACTCCCTCGAAAGACTTTTCAACTGATTGTTGAACCGTCGAAGTGCCGACTGATATTCTTTATATATACTTTCATCCTTCTGACTTTTATCTCCTCGCAGGATACTGAACAGATAATTCGGCCCATCCTCCCGGACAGAGTCATTATTGCGAAGTTTGCTGATCGTTGGCAGGGAGGCGTCCAATACTTCAAGACTCATAGGTGTACCTGTCTTGATACGATTATATCTCAATACTCCTTGTGCCAAAGCCGATTTTTCCAAATGCGCAAAATCAGCAAACGGCATTCCGCAGAATTGAAACATTAACCGGGCTATCGCCTGAGTCCGCCGTAAACGTTTGGACTGCGGTGCTTTATAAAGAAGTGTATGCAGTTCCTTTACGGGTATCGCCTTTTTCTGCCGGACATCCACACCGGTATAAACATCACGAAACAATCGGGGGACGAAACGGGCGATGCCGGCTTCCACACCACGATTGTAAATACAGCGCAACATTCGCATATAGGTAGAGATCGTATTGAGTTTCAGTTTGCAATCGTACAGGTATTGTCCGTAACGTCGCAAAGACTCGCGAGTGATCTGCTCGAATGCAATATACGTACTGCCATGAAATCTCGTAAATGAAAGCACCGCATTCTTATACACATGTGCCGTAGAATAGCGGCCTTCTTCCTGCAAACTCCGGATATACGCTTTGGCACATCCGGTAAATCCAATTTTAGCTCTTTTCTGTTTCATAATCTTGTTATATTAATTGGTTACTTGGGGAATATAACAAAATTGACTACTTCTTTTGTCGTTAAGGCATCTAAAATCTCTTAAACGATTAATGCTCCGATAAACTTATGGTAATAGATGCATTATCCAGTACCACAAACCGTTTGGCATAGAATAAAACCTGTACTGTACAGAATAAATCACTTCTGCAAAATGAATCAACCTTCTTTCTTTATACTTCCCTATACGTACAAGACTTATAGGAGCACTACGTATTCAGCTTTTTCAGGTTCGCTCGCAAACGCCCATCCAGAAGGAGATAGCGGCTGAAGGCACTCTTCTGTACCCCGTCTCTTAGATCTTCTGAGAAGGGGACAGTGGTTTCAGGTCTTTCAGCCTTGCTAAAATTTGGTAAGCTCGGCAATGAACTTCACTCAGCACCGAGGTAAAGGTTGTTCAGCACCGAGGTAAAAGTAATTCAGTACCGGGCTGAAGATTAGTGAAGTACCGTCTTATCTCAAATCAATAAGCAAATCAATTGTTCAGAAAAAAACAGCGGGTCTGTTTGCCTCGAACGGAACCTCTGTTTGTCTCGAACGGAACCTCTATTTATCCTAAGCAGAGCCTCTGTTTATCGAAAACACAGGCTCTGTCCGAGTCAACAATTGCAAGTGTTCGAATAAATTATTTTTCAGGCTGAAAGGGCTGAAACCACTGTCCCCTCCTCAGAAGATCCAAGAGACGGGGTACAGAAGAGTGCTTTCAGCCGCATTCCCTTCTTGATAGGCGTTTGCGAGCGAACCTGAAACAACTGAATGAGGGGTGTCAGTACTTTGTTGAGGAAGTAGAACTTTGGCTTCTTTCTACATGATTATACGCTAAATTGTTAGTCCATACAAATCAAGCATCAGTATCATATAGGGCAAGCGTTAGTTTCCTCGGAGGAAACGCCAGTTCCCTTTAAAAGGAACGGTCGTTTCCATTAAAAGGAACGCCCGTTCCCTCACTGGGAAACGGCAGTTTCCATTACAGGAAATGAAAGGAAACTATAAGTCATTGAGATCTAATTATATAGAGCACTATCGGTAATGTTATAGAGTTTATGTTCATGTCCACACGAATATGAATCAACGGTTATTTATTTCCCGGAAACAACCCGTATGCTTTCCGTTTCTGTTCCATCAGCTGCCTGGTTCTTTCTCTATGCGGTGATTTTCTATTAGTCTTTCTTCCCAGATAAATAGGGAATCCGAAGCCGACACTTACATTCAGAGCACGGGCGAATGTAGAACTTTTATAGGCTCCTCTCTCCACCTTTTCTCCCGTATAAAGGTCTGTTACATATTTACGATAAGTAAATCTCCCCAATGGCTGTATATAATTGACATTCAACAGTAAAAAACAATTTCGACTGAGCTTATAGTTGGCGGTAATACCTGCCGAAAGAATAAAAGCATCGATACTCTCACTACCATAGTTACTTTCATCATCCCCTCTATACTCTATTCTATATAATTCATTTCCTCCTTTTTTCTTTAGTTCCGCACAAACACGCTGATAGGAAATGCTATTCACACCAATCCCCAAACGAGGATAAAAAGCCCAATGGGAATTTTCAAAGCGATAAGCAACACCAAAATCCAGACAGGGATTAACGTCTGGCTTTTGCGTTCCCGGTATGAGATTATTCACATAGTAATCCGCTTCGACTGCATGGGCTAATTCAGTATAACAATCCCGCCTATATTTCACGGGAATCCCCAAACGGATATTCGTATACCATCCCCATTTACGCGAAAAGAAATGTTGCAAACGAAGGCTGATAGCAGGAAATACAGATTTCTGATCCGACATTGCAGTGAACATATTTCCCTTCCCCCGATAAGCCAGGTCAAAGTTGGTTCCCACATCCAAGTCTAACTGTAGCAACTTATTCTTGGTAGATGGGTCTTTAAGAAACAGACTTTCCTGTGCCTGCGATACAGGCACAACACATGCAGTAAACAATAGCATGGCTAATAAGTGTATTTTCTTCATAGACAGCAGATTTAATAGAAAGTAACCGGATCGCTCAGCCGTTCAACCGTTTCACCGCTTTCCATTGTCAGCACTACACGAAAACGGAACTCTCCGCCTGATTGGGGAATGGTCAATAACGCCTTATATATCTTATTTATTTCATCTATCATGGATATAACCCCTCCATTAACAGTAAAATCTGTCTGCTGATCTTTAACAAACGTCTTCGGATAGTCATAAAAGCAGGAAGTGACTTCTGCCCCTGCGGGAAATTCTTCATTAAAAGCTGTTTCCGTAAATATCTGAATCTTTTTGATGCCATCCGATAATACATGGCGAAGATAATGATCGGCGTCATGAGATTCCGGATCTTTTTCCCCCGCATCTGTCAGCAGACGAATCTCCATCATATAAGCTTCTTTGAGAACTTTGTTATCAACAGCCTCCTTAGGTTTCTCACCTGCATTATCCCAATGATATAACTCCACTTCTTTCAAAGTACAGGGGACATCTATCGGTTCAACCCAATCCTGTTCATCGCAAGTCATGGCTGTCACCACCAGAAACAGTAATGATAGTAGTAGCTGAGTCAAGTGCTTTTTCATACGCATTATTCTATTAGTTTTCACAAAGTTAACCTTTTTCTAATAGAAAAATGCGCCAAAAAGCCTTTTACTGCTTATTGGCGCATTTTTTTCTTGAATTTATATCGGTTAGTCCAGCGTAAACTTCTGAGAGCCGATCAGATTACCGCCCTCGAAGATATCCAAACGATAGTTTCCGGCATACAAAAACTCTTCTACATCCCAGAATACATTCACGTTCTGTTCCTCACCGTTGTATTCGATATACTTTTTGATGGAGTAAGTCAGTGTACGGTTTTCGTAAGAGAAAGTGTTGGATGCACTCTTGGTCAGTGCGTCATTATCCGGTTTGGTGATACGTATATAGATGGTACGTTCACCATTTTCTGCCGTAATATTCTTCACGACTGTAAAGCTGATAGCCAACTTCACCACGTCTTTCACTTTCTTCGCAACTTTACCCCGTTTATTACGCGGTTCGACCCGAATGTTGGTAACATCGAGCTGAGCAGCCAGTGTCACCTTCTTATCCAGATTCTTCTTCTCTTCGGAAAGTGTACTGATTTGCCGAGAAGCCTTGTCATATTTCTGAGTCACGTCTGCAATCACCTGTTGCTGGCGTTTATTGATTCTGTCCAGTGAGTCTATCTGATTGACATAACTCACCAATATCTTACGCAAAGAAGCCAGTTCCTTTTTCAAACGACGGATTTCCGTAGCATTCGAACTTTTCACGGTACGGAGTTCTTCGAGCAATCGTTGGGTTTTCAATTGCTCCTGATCCAGCAACAGTGCGAGAGAGTCATTAGTTACCGTAAACTTTAACTCATCATACTTTTGCACAAACTGGCTATATTCATTCTCCAAATCTTCCTTATCCAACTGAAATTCCTGTACCAGCTCGCGATTGGCTTTCTTTTCAGTAAACAACAAATAAGTGATGCCGACAATCGCTATCACCAAAACAGCTACAGCTGCAATAAGAAGGCTTTTTTTGTTCATAGTTCCAATTGTTAATCGATAACGGGCACAAAAGTAATCATTTCGTAACAGAGTAACATAGTCTTGGGCATTTTCTTTAACGAAAATTATTACGGAAAAATTTCTTTAATTAGGATTATCGTTGTAATTTTGTCGCGCTAAAAAGCATGGAATTAATTATCAACTTTTTAAATATATAGTATTATGTCAAAAGTAACCGTAGTAGGCGCAGGTAACGTAGGTGCTACATGTGCAAATGTACTTGCTTTCAATGAAGTAGCAGACGAAGTAGTAATGCTGGACGTTAAAGAAGGCGTTTCAGAAGGTAAAGCAATGGATATGATGCAGACAGCTCAACTGTTGGGTTTCGACACAACTGTAGTAGGCTGCACTAACGACTATGCTCAGACTGCTAACTCTGACGTTGTTGTAATTACTTCAGGTATTCCTCGTAAACCGGGTATGACTCGCGAAGAACTGATCGG
The DNA here is from genome assembly GCA_019412825.1 of Bacteroides thetaiotaomicron. Lineage (GTDB taxonomy): Bacteria > Bacteroidota > Bacteroidia > Bacteroidales > Bacteroidaceae > Bacteroides > Bacteroides thetaiotaomicron_A. The sequence goes on from DXOL01000022.1 coordinate 179,373, forward strand.
TGTAAACGCTGGTATCGTTAAATCAGTAGCAGAAAACATCTTGAAATATTCTCCCAATGCAATCCTTGTTGTTATCTCTAACCCGATGGATACAATGACTTACCTGTCATTGAAAGCTCTGGGCTTGCCGAAGAACCGCATCATCGGCATGGGTGGCGCACTGGACAGCTCTCGTTTCAAATATTTCTTGTCTCAGGCTTTGGGCTGCAACGCCAACGAAGTAGAAGGTATGGTTATCGGTGGTCACGGTGATACTACTATGATTCCTTTGACTCGCTTCGCTACTTACAAAGGTATGCCTGTAACTAACTTCATCTCTGAAGAAAAACTGAACGAAGTGGCTGCTGCTACTATGGTAGGTGGTGCTACTCTGACTAAGTTGCTGGGTACTTCTGCATGGTATGCACCGGGTGCAGCAGGAGCATTCGTTGTTGAATCTATCCTTCACGACCAAAAGAAGATGATCCCTTGTTCAGTATATCTGGAAGGAGAATATGGCGAATCTGATCTTTGCATCGGTGTTCCTGTAATCCTTGGCAAGAACGGTATCGAAAAGATCGTTGAACTGGAACTGAACGCTGACGAAAAAGCTAAGTTCGCTGCCAGCGCAAAAGCTGTTCACGGAACAAACGCTGCTTTGAAAGAAGTAGGTGCTCTGTAATTAGCAATCCCCTTACATTTATATAAGTTAAGAAAGGCTGTCCTTCGCTATGAGGGACAGCCTTCTTTCTTTTCTACCTCCAAAGCTATTTTCCTAAGAGAAGCATTTAAAAAAAGCTAATTCATTTTGCGTTTTCACAGAAAGCGCATACATTTGCATCGTTGTTTATGCAATTATTGTTTAAGTCAACAAGTACAAAAAAACGAACTATTTCAATAAACAATTTATATGATAATGTGGTTATTAAAAAAAGAAGTATCACCTTATTAATATGCAAGATGCGATGAAAAAACTATTTCTTCTGACAATTCTGTTGAGCCTGACTTTTATAGTAAAAGCGCAAAGCTTCCTAAACCTAGATAGTTGCCGCGCATTAGCTCTTGCCAACAACAAAGATCTGTTGATAAGCAATGAAAAAATAAATGCCGCTCATTATCAGCACAAAGCTGCGTTTACCAACTACCTGCCCAGTTTCTCGGCAACGGGAACTTACATGAGAAATCAAAAAGAATTTTCATTATTGAACAATGACCAAAAAGCGGCGCTTTCGGGATTGGGGACTAATCTGGCCGGTCCGATACAACAGACAGCTACAGAGATTGCTACCGCACACCCGGAGTTGAGACCGCTTATCGCTTCCTTAAGTGAAAAGTTAGGAGCTGCTTTGCCCGCCCTCGACCAGGCAGGAAGCTCACTGGTAGACGCGCTCCGTACAGATACTAGAAATGTATATGCAGGTGCTATCACGCTGACACAGCCATTATACATGGGCGGCAAAATCCGTGCATATAACAAAATCACAAAGTATGCCGAAGAGTTAGCGCAACAGCAACATCAAGGGGGTATGCAAGAGGTTATCATGAGCACTGACCAGGCTTACTGGCAAGTCATATCACTGGTTAACAAGAAGAAATTGGCCGAAGGCTATCTCAAACTCTTGCAGCAGCTGGACAGCGATGTTGAAAAGATGATTGCCGAAGGAGTTGCCACAAAAGCCGACGGTTTGTCCGTGCGTGTGAAAGTCAACGAAGCGGAAATGACACTGACTAAAGTGGAAGACGGATTAAGCCTGGCCCGAATGTTGTTGTGTCAACTATGTGGCATTGATCTCAGCTCTCCTATCACGCTGGCAGACGAAAATATGGAGGACATTCCACTGCTCACACCGGAGACTCACTTCGACATGTCCACCGCTTACGCCAATCGCCCGGAGATACGCAGCCTTGAACTGGCTACTCAGATTTATAAACAGAAAATAAACGTTACCCGCGCCGAACATCTTCCGTCCATTGCGTTGATGGGAAATTATATGGTGACCAATCCTTCCGTATTCAACAGTTTTGAGAATAAATTCAAAGGAATGTGGAATGTGGGCGTTATGGTACAGATACCTATCTGGCATTGGGGTGAAGGTATCTACAAGACCAAAGCCGCCAAGGCAGAAGCACGAATCGCACAATATCAGCTTCAGGATGCGAGAGAAAAGATCGAATTGCAAGTCAACCAATCCGCTTTTAAAGTAAAGGAAGCCAGCAAAAAACTGATAATGGCAACCAAGAATATGGAAAAGGCTGACGAAAATCTCCGTTATGCCACCTTAGGCTTCAAAGAAGGAGTCATTGCCACCAGCAATGTCCTGGAAGCACAAACGGCATGGCTGTCCGCGCAATCGGAAAAGATTGACGCACAAATCGACGTGAAGCTGACAGAGATTTATCTGAAGAAGTCTTTGGGAACGCTGAAATAATGGACAATTGACAGTTGACAATTGACAATTAAAGACTGAGGTATTCAATCAATTTATTATTCGTAATTTATAATTCATCAATAATATGGCACCTATAAAATCACAAAACAGCAATATGCTGCTTGCATTTCTTACTTTACTGGGAGTTATTGCAGTCGTTGCAGTCGTTGGCTTTTTCATGCTCCGCAAAGGTCCTGAGATTATTCAGGGGCAGGCTGAAGTTACCGAATACCGCATTTCAAGCAAAGTTCCGGGACGTATACTGGAATTTCGCGTGAAAGAAGGACAAAGCGTAAATGCCGGAGATACACTGGCGATTCTGGAAGCCCCCGATGTAGTGGCTAAAATGGAGCAGGCACGTGCCGCCGAAGCTGCCGCTCAGGCACAAAACGAAAAAGCAATCAAAGGTGCACGCGAAGAACAGATTCAGGCAGCCTATGAAATGTGGCAGAAAGCTCAGGCAGGTGTTACAATTGCCGAGAAATCATACAAGAGAGTCAAGAACCTGTATGAACAAGGTGTGATGCCCGCACAAAAGCTGGACGAGGTTACCGCACAACGCGACGCTGCCATCGCTACCGAGAAAGCTGCCAAAGCACAATATACAATGGCAAAGAACGGTGCGGAACGTGAAGACAAGATGGCTGCCGAAGCGTTGGTGAACCGTGCAAAAGGAGCTGTTGCCGAAGTAGAATCTTACATTAAGGAAACCTATCTGATTGCTCCGGCTGCCGGAGAAGTTTCCGAGATTTTCCCGAAAGTAGGCGAATTGGTAGGTACAGGTGCTCCTATCATGAACATAGCCGAGCTCAATGATATGTGGGTGACTTTCAACGTACGCGAAGACTTGCTCAAAAACCTGACTATGGGAGCAGAATTTGAAGCCGTTGTTCCCGCACTGGATAATAAAACAGTCAAGCTCAAAGTATACTATCTGAAAGACTTAGGAACTTACGCTGCCTGGAAGGCAACCAAGACTACCGGTCAGTTCGACTTGAAGACATTTGAGGTCAAAGCTTCTCCGATGGAAAAAGTGGAGAATCTTCGTCCGGGTATGTCCGTCATCATTAACAAATAATCATGAAAGAGAGAAAGAAGAAATATGTAGCCTTATGGCAGGTCATGCAGAGGGAGTGCAGGCGGTTAGTATCACGCCCGCTCTATCTATTTTGCATGGTCATTGCTCCATTGTTCTGCTACCTATTTTTCACGACCCTGATGGATTCGGGACTTCCACAGAATCTTCCGGCCGGCGTGGTAGACATGGACGACTCATCTACTTCACGCAACATTGTCCGCAATCTGGATGCTTTCTCGCAAACAGGTGTCGTAGCTCATTACAGCAATGTGACGGACGCGCGTATCGCTGTCCAGGAAGGCAAGATCTACGGTTTCTTCTATATCCCGAAAGGCCTGTCGGCAGATGCACAAAGCCAACGGCAGCCCAAAATCTCTTTCTATACCAATTACTCCTATCTGATTGCAGGTTCTTTACTATTCAGAGACATGAAAATGATGGGAGAACTCACCGCCGGCTCTGCGGCAAGGAGCGTACTGTACGCCAAAGGGGCTACGGAAGATCAGGCAATGGGCTTCCTGCAACCGATCGTGATTGACACACATCCGCTGAACAATCCGTGGCTGAACTATTCGGTATACCTGTGCAATACACTGATACCGGGAGTACTCATGCTGCTCATCTTTATGGTCACCGTTTACTCTATCGGTGTAGAAATCAAAGACCGCACTGCCCGTGAATGGTTGCGGATGAGCAACAACTCCATTTACATCGCACTGGCAGGCAAACTGCTTCCGCATACGGTGGTCTTTTTCATAATGGGGATATTCTACAATGTATACCTGTATGGTTTTCTGCATTTCCCCTGCAACAGTGGTATCTTCCCGATGATATTCGCCACGCTCTGCCTTGTATTGGCATCCCAGTGTTGCGGCATCGTCATGATAGGTACACTGCCTACACTCCGTCTCGGATTAAGTTTCGCCTCCTTGTGGGGAGTGATTTCATTCTCCATCTCCGGTTTTTCTTTTCCGGTAATGGCAATGAATCCTGTTTTGCAGGCCCTGAGCAACCTGTTTCCGTTACGTCATTATTTCCTGATTTATGTAGATCAGGCGCTCAACGGATACAGCATGGCTTACTCATGGTCCAACTATATGGCATTATTAATATTCATGATGCTTCCCTTCTTTGTGGTTCACCGCTTGAAAGAAGCATTGGTTTACTATAAATACATACCCTGATGAAAGATATAAAATTTAAAGACAAGATAGCCCAAGGCATCAACGACCTGTTTTATATCTGGAAGCGCGAGTTTCAGACAACTTTCCGCGACCAGGGGGTACTGATTTTCTTTATCCTCGTCCCACTGGGCTATCCGTTACTATACAGCTTTATCTATGACAATGAAGTGGTACGAGAAGTTCCGGCCGTTGTAGTCGATGACTCTCATTCATCCCTGGGCCGCGAATATCTCCGGAAAGTGGATGCCACACCGGACATTCAGATTGTTGCCTATTGTGCCGATATGGAAGAAGCCAAGCAAATGCTGAAGAACCGGCTTGCATACGGCATCATCTATATCCCATCTGATTTCAGCGACAACATCGCCAAAGGGAAACAGACGCAAGTCAGCATCTATTGCGACATGAGCGGATTGCTGTACTATAAATCCATGCTGATCGCCAATACAGCCGTATCATTGGATATGAATAAAGATATAAAGATCGCGCGTAGCGGGAACACGACCGAGCGACAGGACGAAATCACCGGTTATCCGATAGAATATGAAGAGATTTCCATCTTTAATCCGACAGCCGGTTTTGCCGCTTTCCTGATTCCTGCCGTATTGGTGCTGATCATACAGCAGACGCTATTGCTCGGAATCGGACTGGCAGCAGGAACTGCCCGGGAAAACAACCGGTTTAAAGACCTTGTACCCATCAACCGGCATTATAACGGAACGCTGCGAATTGTACTTGGCAAGGGGCTAAGTTACTTCCTTGTGTACGTACTGGTATCATTTTACGTGCTGCATATCGTGCCAAGACTATTCAGCCTCAACCAGATCGGGCAACCCGGTTCACTGGTATTATTTGTCGCCCCCTATTTGGCAGCCTGCATTTTCTTTGCAATGACCACCTCCATCGCCATTCGCAACCGGGAAACCTGTATGCTGATTTTTGTATTCACTTCCGTACCGTTGCTGTTTATTTCCGGTATCTCGTGGCCGGGAGCCGCCATTCCTCCGTTCTGGAAATATGTTTCTTACATTTTCCCGTCCACATTCGGCATCAACGGCTTTGTGAAGATCAATAATATGGGAGCTACCTTAAGCGAAGTCGCCTTTGAATACAAGGCACTGTGGATACAAGCAGGCGTTTATTTCCTCACCACTTGCTGGGTATACCGCTGGCAAATACTGATGAGCCGAAAACATGCCATAGAGAGATATAAAGAACTGAAAGAAAAAGAGAATCTGGCCAAACAGATGACTGATTGAGACTATTAAAAGAGAGAGTTTAGTACGATGTGTGCTTCTTCGGAAGTATACATCGTTTTTTCTTTATGGGAAGAGAAGTTTCTTTATCGGAGGAAATGAAAAAGTCCCCCGCTCCATCTATTGGGCAGAGGACTTTATGAATGGTATTATAAAGAGAATATAATTCAATTAGAATTTGTAACCTACTCCGATAGAGAAGTTGATGTTCTTAGGAGAGCCACTGGCATCATACACTTTAGTCAAACCAAATTCTCCGGTCAGATCGACAAAGAATCTGTTGATTTCGTAAGCAACACCCACTCCAAGTCCGAAGTCAAATCTTTTACCTCCGCCGTTGTCACCAAAGAAATCTTCCTTAACGCCATTCATCTTGTATTTACCGGCAATACCGCATGCCAGATACGGACCGGCTTTTACAACTACATTTTGTCCGTCTACCACAGCAAATCTTGCAGCAGCCATTACCGGCAGTTCCAGGTACATCGGATTAGCCTTGATATCACCCAGTTTTGCACCTTTCTGAGTAAACATCAACGAAGGCTGAATAGACCACATATCAGTAAACTGATACTCCATTCCCACTCCAACATTAAAACCTACTCTCATGTCCGTATCAGCGTCTCCTGTGAAATTACTCATGTTCATACCTACTTTAGCATTCCAGGAAATCTGAGAATAAGAAACGATAGAAACAAGTGCAAACAGCACAAAAATCAAACCTTTTTTCATATCAGTCATTTTTTTAGTTTGCCTCCCTCCTCCCTCCGGGCTGCATAGTTAATAGCTTCATTATCGAGTACGGGGAATCTTTCAAGCTTTGCTTTGTGTTGAAACGCACTCTCCTTTTATTAACATACGTTTTATACTCTACAAAAGTATTTCATTTATTTTATATAAAAAAGCCACGATAGGCTTTTTGTTCACCTAAATGTCCTAAAGATTGCTTATTTGGATGAATATAACGTTTATCCACATTATTTTCATGCTTACGAGAATCAGGGGCTTTTACCCGCAAATCACTCCATTCCAAACAGGCATTTACAATATTTAACCGACTAGCTATTGCTTTATTACGAAATATTCGTAGCTTTGCGAAAGAATCGTAATTAAACATCATCTCCATGGAAAAGTTAACTATACAAGAAGAAGAAGTAATGATCTACATTTGGGAGTTACAAGACTGTTTCGTAAAGGACATCGTATCCAAGTATCCGCAACCGGCACCACCCTATACCACCGTTGCGTCCATCGTGAAAAATCTCGAACGGAAAGGATATGTAAAATCGAAACATATAGGGAATACCTACCAATATACTCCCGCTATTCGTGAAAATGAATACAAACGCCACTTCATGAGTGGAGTTGTCCGCAACTATTTCGAGAACTCTTATAAGGAAATGGTTTCTTTCTTTGCAAAGGACCAGAAGATATCTACGGATGACCTTAAGGACATTATCGACCTGATAGAGAAAGGAAAAGAAAAATAAACTGAAACTTTATCGATATGACTCCGGAACTTGCCTATTTCTTAAAGATAAACGTAGCCATCGCATTGTTCTACGCTTTCTATCGGTTGTTTTTTCATAAAGACACCTTCTTCCACTGGCGACGGACTGCTCTGTTATGCTTCTTTGGCATCTCTCTGCTCTATCCCTTACTGAATATTCAAGAGTGGATAAAGGAGCAGGAGCCGATGGTGGCAATGGCAGATCTTTATGCTACGATCATACTTCCGGAGCAAATCATCGAGGCCCCACAGGAAACAACGGTCAACTGGCAGGAGCTAATTCCACAAATCCTGGGATTTATCTACTGGACCGGTGTATTACTTCTTGCCCTACGCTTTCTGATCCAGCTGGGCAGTATCATACGATTACATTTCCTATGCCCGAAAAGCACGATACAAGGATCTCGTGTACACATATTAAAGAAAGGTACAGGACCCTTTTCCTTCTTCCACTGGATATTCATACATCCGGAATCGCATACAGAATCCGAGATCAGCGAAATAATCACGCATGAAGAGACTCATGCCCGCCAATATCACTCAGCAGATGTACTCGTCAGTGAGATCATGTGTACTTTCTGCTGGTTCAATCCCTTCGTCTGGCTGATGAAACGGGAAGTCAGAGGTAATCTGGAATACATGGCAGATCACCGGGTATTAGAGACGGGACATGATAGTAAATCATACCAGTACCACTTGCTGGGACTGGCACATCACAAGGCTGCAGCAAATTTATCTAATAGTTTCAATGTTTTACCACTTAAAAATCGTATCAAAATGATGAATAAACGAAGAACCAAAGAAATAGGAAGGACTAAATATCTGATGTTCCTTCCCTTGGCTGCCCTGTTGATGATTATCAGCAACATCGAAGTAGTAGCTCGTACAACGAAAGAATTTGCCAAAGAAATGATAGCAGCACCGGAAGAACAAGGTGTCTCGCAAACCGAACTCGCCAATGGTCCGGAACTTCCCGATGGAATGACGGGAGTAGCGACATTACAGGATAAAAAAGGAACGCAGAAAACAAAAGAGGTAGCTCCTCCTCCTCCGGCACCCGTTAAAAGTGCTACTGTAAACGATTCTGTCGTATTTGAAGTTGTAGAAGAAATGCCCGACTTCCCCGGTGGACAATCAGCACTAATGGAATATCTCGCCAAGAATATCAAATATCCGGCAACAGCTCATGAAAATGGAAAGCAAGGACGTGTGATTGTGATGTTCGTAGTCAAAAAAGACGGTAGCATTTCCGACGTTAAAACAGTTCGAGGCGTAGACCCCTATCTTGACAAGGAAGCTGAACGAGTGATTGCTGCCATGCCTAATTGGAAACCCGGCAAGCAAAGAGGACAAGCTGTGAACGTAAGATTTACGGTTCCCGTAACTTTCCGTCTGTCCGGCCCGGAACCAGCAAAAGCCGAAGAGGCACCACAGGCAATGCCTATAAACGCGTCCGATATATCTGAGATCTTCATTGTTGGTTATGCCAGTAAAGAAGAAGAAACAATAGCCGATGAGCCTACTTTCAAAACAGTAGAAGAGATGCCTAAATTCCCAGGCGGACCTGAAGCGCTACATCGCTACATAGCCAGAAATATAAAATATCCGACTATGGCCCAGAAACACAAAGAGCAGGGACAAGTGGTGTTACAAATGGTCATTGGAAAAGATGGCAATATATCAAACATTAAGATATTAAAAAGTGTATCTGCCTGGCTGGATGCAGAAGCAATTCGTGTAATAAGAAATATGCCGAAGTGGGAACCGGGTAAGCAAGATGGAAAAACTGTTGCCGTAGAATATACACTCCCCATGACATTCCGCTTACAATAAACTTATATCGGCAAAAGAAGTCTTACTCTTTTGACAAATAACAGAAAAAAGGAGCAATCGTAAGCGATTCTGCTCCTTTTTCTGTTTTCGCATAGATAATTACAATAATATGATTACATTTGTTGGAGATAAAAGCCTAATCGTATGAAAAGATTCGCATTAATGATAAGTTTGCTGCTAAGCATACTTTGTATGACACAAGCTAAAGACAGAATCGTAGAACGTCCTCCCTTTTTAGCTCAGAGTTCCTCAAGTATAGAGATAGACAAAATTGTCATGAGTGACACAGTCACCACTGTGTATATCAAAGCTTTCTATCGGCCCAAATACTGGATAAAGATCGCAACCGGTAGTGTACTGAAAGACAACAATGGCAACCTATACCCTGTTCGGAAGGGAATTGGCATTACACTGGACAAAGAGTTCTGGATGCCCGAATCCGGCGAAGCCGAATTCCAATTAACTTTCCCACCTATTCCTCAAAACGTGACTTGTCTGGATTTCTCTGAAGGAGACTTTGAGGGTGCATATAAGATATGGGGCATACAGCTGGACAAGAAAACATTCAGCAAGTTCAAACTGCCTAAAGACATTACAGTCACCAAAACAGACCATAAAACGACGTTGCCCGAACCTGTTGCTAAATACGCCAAAGCAGTTCTCAAAGGAAGAATCCTTGACTACCAAAAAGGGATGCCCAACAAAGGCAGTCTTTATTTTCAAGATGTAATAAGAGACGAAGCTCAGGAAGGAAAAATCCGCATTCAGGATGACGGAACGTTTTATCATGAGATGAATGTCTTCATGGTCACCCCATGTACGATCATGTTTCCTTTTGGAGCTGTCAGCTACTTATTAGCACCGGGGGAAACCACCTCAGTCGTTATCAATCTTCGCGAAAATGCTCGCAAGCAGTCACATCTTCGCCAAACAGAAAAGCCATACGGAAAAGAAATCTATTACGGAGGTTATTTAGCCGGAGTACAGCAAGAGCTGGCTGATCATCCTATGAGTTTCAGTTTCACTGAAGGTAATAGTTATGAAGAATACCAACAACAGATTAAAAAGCTGAATGGTAAAACAGCTGAAGAATATAAAGCTCAAATACTTGCCCGACTCCCTGAGTTCAGAAAACAAATCACACAGTCGAAAGGAAGCCCTGCATATAAGGAGATTATTAATACTGACCTCGAATTGTCTGCCGCACTAAAGATTATCGAAACAGAAAGGAACTTGAAATTAGCTCATATCATGACGAATGGGCTGGAAGGAGAAAAAGCAAATAAATACTATGCCGAGACTAAGATTGATATTCCGCAAGGATATTATGAAAGTCTTCAGGACTTCACGTATATCCTTTCACCTAAAGCCTGTTACAACAGCAGATACCCGATACTGTTTGACATCATACGCCGTATAGGCATAGATGATAAGATTCTTAAGAGCCTAAGCAATCATACAGCCGCCAGTTACTTAATACAAAATCTTAAAGCACAGATGATTGGAGTCTCCATGAGAGATCTCAATCCACTTAACGATAAGCAAAAGGCAGAACTGGCAACGATGCCCGCAGCATACAACGACATGGCTCTGGCTATGAACAACGACCTGCTGAAACAAATAGAAATCAACAAGAAGAAAACAGGATTCACCGTTAATGAGACAGGAGAAGTTTCGAATGAAGATTTATTCCCCTCCATTATCTCCAAATTCCGGGGACATACGCTGTTAGTTGACTTTTGGGCAACATGGTGTGGTCCATGCCGGTCTGCCAACAAACAGATTCTCCCGATGAAAGAAGAACTGAAAGACAAAGACATTATCTACCTTTACATCACAGGTGAAACATCTCCGCTGGGAACCTGGAAAAACATGATTCCTGACATTCACGGAGAACATTTCCGTGTGACGGATGAACAGTGGAGCTATCTGCGTGAGAAGTTCAGTATCCGGGGCGTTCCTACTTACTTTGTTATTGACAAAGAAGGAAACATCACTTATAAACAAACCGGATTCCCCGGAGTGGACACCATGAAAGAACAATTGATGAAAGCATTGGAAAAGTAGAATCACCAATCGCAAAGTAACAACAAGCTATACCAATATACCATAAGATAAAACAACCTCCCGATGACAGACAGAAGTACATCATCGGGAGGTTTTATATTTAAAGTAAATAAGAGCACTTATTAATGCATCTCTACAATCTTAGTCGGAGCCATCTCCACATTCCGGCGATCTACCTGACGAACTACGCTGGCAGCCAATGACAAGAAAGCGCGACCGGTTACCGTATCTTCATCCAGCGCCACCGGAGTTCCATTGTCCCCACCTTCGCAGATACTTTGTACAATAGGAATCTGACCGAGCAGAGGCACATTCATTTCTTCCGCCAGTTTCTTGGCTCCTTCCTTACCAAAGATATAGTACTTATTCTCCGGTAGTTCGGCAGGCGTAAACCAAGCCATATTCTCAACCAGTCCTAAAATAGGCACATTCACTTTATCATTCGTAAACATATTGATTCCCTTGCGGGCATCCGCCAGCGCTACCGCCTGCGGAGTACTAACAACAATTGCCCCCGTCATTGCCAACGTCTGGACAACAGTCAGATGAATGTCACTTGTGCCCGGAGGAAGGTCAATCAGGAAATAATCAAGATCCCCCCAATCGGCATCGCCAATCAGCTGCTTCAATGCGTTGCTCGCCATACCGCCACGCCAAAGTGTAGCCTGATCCGGATCAACGAAGAAACCGATAGAAAGCAGTTTCACACCGTATTTCTCTACCGGAATAATCAAGTCACGTCCACCGATCTTTTCCGCATACGGACGGGCATCTTCCACCTGGAACATCTTCGGCATGGAAGGACCGAAAATGTCAGCATCAAGCAAGCCGACCTTGTAGCCCAACTTAGCCAAAGCCACCGCCAAATTCGCGGATACGGTAGATTTACCTACCCCTCCCTTACCGGAAGAGATACCGATTATATTCTTTACTTGCGGAAGCAGTTTGCCCACTTCCGGACGGGCTGCCTGCTTGCTTTCCGTTGTAATAGTTACCTGCACATCCGGTGAAACATACGTATGAATAGCTGTTTCAGCAGCCTTCAGCATTGATTTCATGAACGGATCGGTCGGCTTTTCAAAGATTAAAGAAAAGCTAACCGCCATGCCATCAATGCGGAGATTATCAGCGACCATCTCCGCTTCCACCAGATTCTTTCCCGTACCGGGATAACGCACCGTTGCCAGCGCATCCAATATTAATTTCGGATAAAGAGTCATAATTAGTTCAGAATTGAGAGTGGAAAGTTGAGAACTCCACTCAATTACTATTTATTACTTATTACTTGTTACTTATAACTTGTTACTTATTACCTATCACTTGCTCGTTTGCAGTCCGCTCCGCTTGCTACGGTTGTAACTACGGTACGGATCAAGTTCAATTTCCACATCCGGTTCCTGCAAAACTCCCTCTTGCGGAAGGCGGAACTTGATATATTTGATATTTAAACCACGATCGAGCCATTGTTGTTCATAGTAAGTCTTAATACCCAGTATATCGTCTACCAAATCCGAATGATACAAATCTTCGGTAATAAACTCGACAGGAAGCTGATTGGCTTCTATCATGTACTTTGTATAGGTGAACATAAAGTTACTGTCGGTTTTCAGATGGATGATTCCATCCGGTTTCAGGAATTTACGGTAGCGCTCCATGAAGTAAGTGGAGGTCAGCCGTTTGGTAGCCTTTTTCATCTGCGGATCGGAGAAGGTCAGCCAGATTTCGCTGACTTCACCTGCTGCAAAAAAACGTTCGATGATCTCAATATTTGTACGCAGGAAAGCGACATTCTTCATTCCTGCCTGCAAGGATTCCGTGGCGCCTGTCCACATTCTGGAGCCTTTGATATCAACTGCTATAAAGTTCTTATCGGGAAACATCCGGCCCAGTCCGACGGTATATTCACCCCGTCCGCAGCCCAGTTCGAGCACAATCGGATGATCATTTCCGAAAAACTCCTGATGCCATTTTCCCTTCATGTCAAAAGGCACATTATCCACCGCCGAATAAGGATATTCGAACACGTGCGGGTAACTCGCCATATCGGCAAACTTCTCTAATTTATTCTTTCCCATCTCATTACTGATTAGAACGCAAAGGTACTTACTTTTGGCGTAAACTACAAAAATAAATGGAGTACAGATTGCTCCGTACTCCATTCTATATGATGATATTTATTCGTTTATCAGCTTTCGACAGTTACTTCTACATTGATATTAATACCACCCTGCTGAGCTTTCAAATCTTCATAGAAAGCAGCGTGAGATACTTGCATGTAGGGTTGCAAAACGAAGAATCCGATACCGAAAGTAAAGAGGCAAAGGATAGCCCAACCGATGAAGCTCAAATCAAGCAGGAACAATTTCATCTTGTTGCCTTCCATCATTGCCATACTTCTTTCAATGGCAGCATTGTTACACAATTCAGGTTCGTCTTTCAGGATATAGTCCGTCATTGCATAAGAATAAGACTTAATAATGCCCGGAATCAGCAGCAGCAATGACCACAAGCAGGTATAAACAGCCTGCAACAGCTTAGTAGTCAAGATACGGCTATATTCCTGGAATCCAGCAAACAGCACTCCCAGATCAACCTCTTCCGCTCCTCTGAATACAGCCAGCATCAAAATAGCAAAGCCGTATGCAACAGGCAGTCCGACCAACAAAGAACCGATCCATCCAATAAAAGGAATGGAAGACAAACCACCGGCAATAGCCGAATAAATAAGAGCAGCAACGGCTGCCATAGGCCACTTTCCACGAAGGGCTTCACGTGCCTGAGCACGCAACTCTGAATTTTGTTTTAACATAGTAATTACGCAATTAAAAGAGATTATACTTAAAGATCAATTATTCTACAATCGTCACCCAACCATGTGTATCCGGTTCGTCACCGTACTGAATGCCACGCAACTTATTATACAGTTTCGTGCAGATCGGTCCCGGCTTGCCGTCTTTAGAGATAACGTATGACTTTCCGTTCTCCAGGTCATCGATACGCTGAATCGGGCTGATTACCGCAGCCGTGCCGCAAGCGCCCGCTTCTTCGAACGTTTCCAGTTCTTCTTCCGGTATCGGACGGCGTTCTACCTTGATGCCCATGTCTTCTGCCAACTGCATCAGACTCTTGTTGGTGATCGAAGGTAGGATAGAAGATGACTTCGGAGTAATGTACGTATTATCTTTAATTCCGAAGAAGTTGGCTGCGCCGCACTCGTCGATATATTTCTTTTCTTTTGCATCCAGATAAAACTCGCAGGAATAGCCCAGATCGTGTGCTTTCTTGTTGGCACGCAGACTGGCCGCATAGTTACCGCCTACCTTGTAGATACCAGTTCCATGAGGAGCGGCACGGTCGAACTCGCGGATAATCACATACGGATTGGTAGAGAAACCACCTTTGAAGTAAGGCCCTACCGGAGTTACAAATACCACGAACATATATTCTTCGGCAGGATGTACGCCTACCTGGGCACTTGTTCCGATCAGTAACGGACGAATGTATAGAGAAGCACCGGTTTCATAAGGCGGAATGAAACGTTCGTTCAGCTTTACAGCTTTCAGAATCGCTTCCTTGAAACGTTCGGTCGGCAGTTCGGCCATCAGAATGCCCTGACAAGTAGATTGCAGGCGTGCCGCATTTTCTTCCAGACGGAAGATACGTACTTTACCGTCTTTGCCGCGGAAAGCCTTCAAACCTTCAAAAGCTTCCTGACCATAGTGCAGACAAGTAGCTGCCATGTGCAGATTGAGATGTTCATCACTGCTGACTTCCAGTTCGCCCCATGCGCCGTTACGGAAATTAATTCTCACATTGTAATCTGTCTTCATGTATCCGAACGACAGATTCGCCCAGTCTATTTCTTTCATATCGTTATGTATTAGTTTATTTTACGCTTTGATTCGCAAAAATAACTTTTATTATTCAGACTGCCGCCTTTCTTGCAACAATTTTTCGACTTCCCGATCCGCTTTTGTCAGTTTCTCGGTGCAAAAGGCAATAATTTCATTGGCTTCTTTTATTTTTTCGCTCAAAGTGTCGATATCCAGTTCGTTGTTGTCTATCTGACGGACTATCTTTTCAAGACGCTCCATTGCCTGAGAATATGTTTCTTTTTTAGCTGCCATATTTATTGTATTTAAGATGAATAATAATGCCCGGTGGGGCGGATGTCTCTCATCGGTGCCGAGGGGTGTCCTCATCGGTGCCGGACTTCGGAAGTGAAACTTCCCTTAGCCAGACGGGTCACCAACTGATCTCCGGGGTTCAGCGAAGCGGCATCCGTGACCGCTTTTCCGTCTTTCAGCGTGATGCTATATCCACGACTCAGCAGTTTGTCGGGAGAAGCATCCGCCACACGCTGCTGCAAAAGTTCCAGCCGGTGACGATGACGGGACAACAGGGTCTGAGTGGCTTGCGCCAAATCTTTTCCGGCTGCCAGCAAGGCAAAGCGGGCATCTGTAAGTTTCCGGTGAACAAGGTTCGGGATGCGGGTCTGAATCATTTCCAGCCTCCGTCCTTCCTGTTCGAGCAGGGCATACGCCCCTTGTTGCAGACGGGCGGATAACTCTTCCAGATGATCTGCCGATTCGGTGATCCGGTGAATCAGAAGTTCGGCAGCCGCCGTCGGAGTCTTCACCCGGGTATGTGCCACAGAGTCGAGCACCGTATCATCCCGCTCGTGACCGATACCGGTGATGACGGGCAACGGGAACTGAGCACAAGCGGCCGCCAAGAGGTACGTATCAAAACCGGATAAATCCGAGGTCGCCCCTCCGCCTCGTATGATAACCACTACATCAAACTCGTTCACCCGGTCATTGATGCGATCCAATGCAGCCAATACAGACTCTTCCACCTGATTGCCCTGCATCAACGCCGGAAACAGTTCGGTATAGAAAAAGAATCCGCCGGGATTGTGCTGCAACTGATGACAGAAATCTCCGTATCCGGCTGCGGTGGCAGAGGAAATAACCGCTATACGTTGAGGAAGAACCGGCATTTCCAGCTCTTTATTCAAGGTCAGTACTCCTTCTTCTTCGAGTTGCATGAGTATCTCACGACGACGGCGGGCCATATCGCCCAGCGTATAGGCAGGGTCGATATCGAGAACAGTCAGACTGTAACCGTAGAGTTCGTGAAACTGGACTGTTACCTTCACCAGGACTTTGATGCCGGAAGTAAATAACTGTCCGGTAGTTTCCTCAAAGTAAGGTTTCAGCAAGCGGTAGATATTACTCCAGATCATACCCCGTGCCTTGGCTACGAGATTGTTGCTGCGCGGGTCTTTCTGCACAAACTCCAGATAGCAGTGTCCGGTAGTGTTGGAACGGACATCGCTCAGTTCTGCCTGTATCCAATATTCATCGGGCAGGCATTGCTCCAGACTTCGCCGGACAAGCGCGTTTAGCTCTAGTAGGGAAAGAGAATCCATAGTCATAATTAACAATAAATGAATGACACATTTCTATAATGAGATGCGAGTTTGATATAGCCTAACAACGAAGAATAGCGGACCGTTCGTTATTTTTTGTTCATTTGGTATGCTTTCCAGAGATCCGGAATGCCATAACCGTAGATGTTGTCCGGGAAATCGGATCTGTCGCCTACGCTGCGCACCAGTTCGATCACTTCTTTGGCGGTCAACTTCGGGCAGGCCTGCCACAGGCAAGCTACCATTCCGCACATGATAGGAGAAGAGAAAGAGGTTCCGTTGGCCAGACGAAGATTACCGTCTGTACCCACTATATCCGCTTTGAAGCCGACCGCTACGACATCCGGTTTCACACGTCCGTCGGCAGTGTTGCCGATAGAAGAGAACGGAGCCAGCAACTTCTTCTTATCAATAGCTCCCACAGTCAGTACATTCTCGGCATCACCCGGAGGAGTGATTTTCTTCCATGAGCCACTGCCGGAGTTGCCGGCACTGCAAACGAGGATCATCCCCTTATCTGCTGCCTTCGAAGCCTCTCTTGACATCAGTGCATAGTGTCCGTTCAGGTCACGGTAACGATAGTTCTTGGTCGGGTCGTCAAAGGTATAATAGCCCAGTGAGGTATTCACAACATCCACGCCCACGCTATCGGCAAATTCGATGGCTGCCGCCCAGTAATCCTGCTCTACCAAATGCTCGGAAGCCTCATCCTCACTGCGAAGCAACCAGTAGGAGGCTTCCGGTGCGGTGCCGACCATGACATTCGGCTGATTCATTGCCATACAAGACAGCACTGACATACCGTGGCTGCTTTCGGCATAGATGTCCGCTTCGGGGTTCACAAAGTCGCGTGTCCCGAGTATGCGGATATTCTTCATCGCTTCGATTCTGTCCGCATTATGAAATCCGGCGTCGATAACGGCAATCGTCATGCCCTGTCCCTTGAATCCGGCATCGTGGAGAAGATTGGCACGGCTCATTTCAATCTGAGTGATAGCGGGCCCATACAGGCTGTCCGAACGCTGCGGATGATTGATCAGCGAATCTCTTTTGGTAACTGCCGACACTTTTCCCTGCCACACTTTCTCGGTGGAACGGACAAAAGGCAGTTTGGCTATCTCATCGATCAGCATACTGTCATTGCAGGAGACAGTAACGAAATTATCCCACTTTCCGGTGACAAGGACATGGACGCCTTTCTTCCGTATGGCATCCACATACTTCTTGCATACCGGCAAGTCGGTAGAGTCGATAGCCAGCTTCTGTCTCAACCTGCGGTCGATGGATTTTCTGGAAAGGAACTTCTCCGGTTGCTGGATGGAATAAGTGGTTGCAGCCTTATCTGCGAGGCTGATCCGATATTTCAAGGTATCGGTAGAGGTAAATTGAGCAGATGCTCCCACCGCTGTAGTCAGGATCAATGCCGCTAATACTAATCTTTTCATCTGAATCTCTCTGTTTATTTTATTCTACAATTCGTCTTTATTCTCTATGATCACCAGTCCGATCCCCCGCTGCGAAGCGATAAACGCGCCGCCGAGTACCCGCCGTCCATCGTAGAATACGGCAGACTGACCGGGGGCAACAGCCGAAGCCGTCTCACGAAAGCGTACCAACAAGCGTCCGTCTTCGAGACGTTTCACCCGACAAGGTATCGGGCGGCTGCGGTAACGGATTCTCACCGCAAGATTCTCGCATGAGAACAGTTCTTGCTCATCTACTATCCGGTCTTGTTCCGCCAGCATATATTCCGTTTGCAGTTGTTCGGCATCTCCCAGCATCACTGTATTCTTCTGCGGGTTGATTTTCAGCACATAAGCGGGCTTGCCTAAGGCAATCTCCAGTCCTTTCCGCTGACCGATGGTATAATAAGGTGCTCCCTTATGCTGTCCCAGCTTCACTCCTTCGGAGTTGACAAACCATCCCGGACCGATCTCCGTATCCAGTTCCGGACATTGCTCCCGCAGAAAGTCACGGTAATCTCCCTGAATGAAACAGACTTCCATGCTTTCGCCTTCCTTAGACTTCGCTTCATATCCTTTCTCCGCCAGGTACTCACGCACCTTTATTTTCGTATAGTCGCCCAACGGGAAGATACACCGCTTCAGTATATCCTGCCCCAGCCGCCATAGGAAGTAGGACTGATCTTTTTTATCATCATCCCCCGCTACAATATAGATGTGCCCGTTCCGCTCTTCCAGCCGAGAGTAATGTCCGGTCGCAATGTAGGCGCAGTCCAGCTTGTCGGCCCATTCCGCCAGTACACGGAATTTAAACAAAGGGTTGCACATCACGCACGGATTCGGGGTACGTCCTTGCTTGTACTCATCGATAAAGTTTTTCACGATGGTCTCCTTAAAAGGTATACGCTCGTCAGCCACATAATGTTCAATTCCCATTCGTGCGGCCAGTTCGCGGGCATCCTGGGGCTCGTCTCCCCAAACACGCATCGTGACTCCTACTATCTCATATCCCTGCTCTTGTAGCATCAGACAGGTAGCGGTACTGTCTATACCGCCACTCATGCCGACCAATACTCTTTTATTTCGTTCTTTCATCCGAATTTCCAATCATTAGAAGAATACAAAAGTACAAGATTATAGTCAGACAGCCATAAAAAGGAAATGAAAAGTTTGCGTCCCCGAATGAATGAACAGACAACAGCCCCATTGCCATCATCAGACAATCATTTCCTACTGTCTCTTTAATTATTCAAAACGGTTTAAAAATGATTCAAGATACTACTGACTATCATTTGGCTCAAATCCGTATGATTTGTAATCAGATGTATGAAAGAAGCATGGAGGACTTGACAAACCGCTTTTTATGTTGTATATTTGTAAGTGTAAACCGGAAGCAAATTCAATAACATTGATAATATAGATGAAAAATGAGCAATAATAAGTATAATATAATAACAGATTGCAAGCATTCCCACTCCGGGTAATGCTTGTTGGATAGTCTGATATAAGCTAAGGGCTGCGATTCTTTATGGGAATTGCAGCCTTTTTTGTTGTTTAAAATGGATGTTTATTGCAGGAATAACGAAATTAGAGTTTATAATAAACTTGGAGGACGTTTATAATAAACGATGAAAGAATTTATTAATAAATGATTGGCGGTTACTGCATAATTAGTCAAAGTCTTTCGTATAGATATGGGTGCTGATTTTGAAAAGTTCTGTATCTTCTAAGTAAATCGATGAATTATTACTACACTACTCCCTTTCTCTTTTTGTGTCATTGAACTGAATACCTTACGAGGTAAGGAGAAGAATAATCTTCGGACTTAATTTTTATTTTCGCTTTATTAGCTATTAATGCGAATCAGCCGTTGATTCAAATCTAAATTGGAAACGAGTTAACTTCGCCAACAGGTTTTATCCGAAGAAACTCCCGCCAAGGCTTGCTTTTCTGAAAGAAAATCAGTATATTTGAATTATACCAAAAGCGAGAACAATTATGGCTAATCCAAAATTACCGGGAATTTCCGAAAGCGAGCAAGCCTTATTGTATGCCAAACTGAATGAATACAACCGAGGCAGAGCCTCCTTTAAAGAGGCAGGAGTTTATCTGGTGGTGTTGCCCCGACCGGGAAAACCCAACTATTCCCTTTGGCTCTACTCTCCCCTGCCCGAAAAGCAATCGATTCTCTATATACATGATTTATCGCCCGATATTAACGAGTCCCTGCGGATGGCAAGCACCATGTTTTATTATTCGCGACGGTGCCTCATCCTTGTGGATTACAACGAGAAGAGAATGCAGAGCAACGGTGACGACCTCATCTTTTTCGGCAAATACAGGGGACACTTCCTGCACGAAATCCTCAAAGTCGATCCTGCCTATCTGAGCTGGATCGCCTATAAGTTTACTCCGAAGATTCCCAAACAGGAGCGTTTTGTCAAAATAGCGCAGGCGTATCATTCGATACATCTGGACGTGATGCTGCGTAAGAGCAAAGAGGTACGCCGGAAGAGCCGCTATCTGGGAGAAGTGAACGAGAAGCTGACGGACTTAAAGTTGAAAGTCATGCGAGTACGCCTGGAAGACGATCCGTATAAAACAAGAGTATACGGAACGACTCCGCAATTTTTCGTGAAGCAGATACTGACTCTGAACGATGCCAGCGGCAACCTGGTGACGATGAGCATCCCATCAAAAACTCCCAGTGCGGTATCATGCACTCTATCCGGAATAGAGCATGAATATCGACCGGGAGAAATTATATATGTAGCATCGGCGCGGGTGTCACGCCTGTTCGAAAGCTACGGTTCCAAATATACCCGCCTCAGCAACGTGAAGCTGGCAATAGTTAACGCTTGGTCCAGTCGTCTTTGACGAAACTTGCCGGATAGGTAACTTTGTCGACGATACCGTCTTTCTGACGAATCCAGGAAGTAAACGTGCGGGCACCTTCATCAAGCACGATGATACGGGCACCGTTCGGCAGGTGATTGTATTCTGTATTTCCGCCTGTGAAACGACCGTAAGCCAACAGGATTCCTTTCCACATCACTGCATAATCATTGTCATGATCGTGCCCCACGAACATTCCCATCACATCACCGGATTCTTTCATGGCAGCAAACATACCCGTATTCAGTTTCGGCGCACAGGCTTCTTCCATGCGGGTTCCGCGCAGGATGGCATTTTCGTCGGAAGCAGCTTCATTGTATTCCGGCAGGGGAATGTGGAAGAAAGCAAGTGCCGGCAATGGCTTCCCGCCGTTCTGTGCTGTATAGGCTGCGCTCTGCTGACGATACCAGTTGACCTGGTCGAACGTGAGCCATGCGTAACCTTTCACATCCTTCAACGGAGAATAAGAATGGGAATCCATGCAATACAGGACGGCTGCATCCTTCTTCGCATCGGAAGAGGCTTTCACGGTCAAGACATAGTCCGGAGAAAGGACCGAGCCACGATCCGGCATCAGATTGCCGGGTACTTGACGGATGATGTCATATAGCTGTTCCCGCGTCATTCCCTGTTCATTGTCATGGTTGCCGAAAGTGACAACAAACGGCAGCTTACGCTTCGATACCTGTTCCAGCACCTGCAACATACCTTTATCTGCCGGAGCGGAATAAACGACGTCTCCGGTGAAGATTACAAAATCAGGTTGTTCTTCGTCGAGTACCTGATTAATACGTTCCAATGCGATGTCGGAAGCGGGATTCTTATACTTGAAATGGACATCGGTGAACTGTACAATTTTAAATTTACCGTCTTTGTTGAACTGCAATTCGCTCTTTTGGGCGAAGCAGAAGGTGGTCATACACAAAGAGACCAGTGCCAAGAATAATTTTAAAGTTCGATTCATACTATTTATTGTTTAAGGGGGTTAGTAATCTGCTTTGTAAGTCCTTCTCTATCAACACGGTAGCATAAGCGGAAATGCCTTCTTCCCGTCCGGTAAAACCGAGTTTCTCCGTCGTAGTTGCCTTGATCGAGATATCTTCCGCATCGATTCCCATGACGGCTGCCATCGTCTCTTGCATTAAAGGGATATGAGCTTTCAGTTTGGGACGTTCCGCGCAAATAGTCGCATCGATATTCCCTACACGGTATCCTTTGGTCGCAATCAGCTCTACCGTCTTTTTCAAAAGAATCTTGCTGTCGATATTCTTGTACTCTCCGGCAGTATCCGGAAAATGATAACCGATATCGCGCATATTGGCGGCTCCCAACAAGGCATCGCAAACCGTATGCAGCAATACGTCAGCATCCGAATGTCCCAACAACCCTTTGGAATGTTCCAGACGGATACCGCCCAGCCACAATTCACGACCTTCGACCAACTGATGTACGTCGAAGCCAAAACCTACTCTTATTTTCATAAGCTATTTAATAAATGAGTCAAATAAAGAATACACGGGTCAACGTATGTAGAAGTCAAGCAGTTTTTCTCCTTCAAGATATCCCTGCAAGTGCTGACCGATACTGACCGGTCCTACTCCGGCAGGCGTGCCCGTAAATAGTAAATCGCCAATCTTCAAGGTTACAAACTGACTGACGTAGGCAATGATATCATCGACTTTGAAAAGCATATCGGCCGTACAGCCGCGCTGCACTTCCTTGCCGTCAATCATCAGATTGAAATTCAGATGCTGGATATCTTTATAGCGGTCTACCGGAACAAAGGTGCCGATAGCGGCAGAAGAGTCGAAGCCTTTGCAAAGTTCCCACGGATTGCCCGCTTCGCGGAATTTCCGTTGCAGGTCACGGGCGGTAAAGTCAATGCCTACCGTCAATGCATCATAATAACGACTGGCAAAACGGGGAGAAATATTCTTTCCTAGACGGTTGATGCGTACTACAAGCTCCGTCTCATAATGTACTTCATTCGAAAAATCGGGGATAAAGAACGGTTTGCCATCTTTCAGAATAGCCGAATCGGGCTTCATGAAAATAACCGGTTCTTTATTTACGGATGTATGTCCCAGCTCCTGATTGTGCAGGGCATAGTTCATTCCTACGGCAATAATCTTCATTATTTGATTTCGTTAAAATTAAGGCGGTTGAACATCACCGCCAGATGAGCGTAAAGGGATGTATTCTGTACCACGATGTCCTCAGGTACACGGATACGGAACGGGGTAAAGTTCCATACTGCCTTGATTCCCCCGTCCACCATCATATCTGTGATGCACTGGGCAATCTCGATAGGAACGGTCAGCACGCCAATCTGCACGTCATATTCTTCCATCTTCTTCAGAAAGTCGTCCGAATGGTAGATAGGAATCCCGTTGAGGTTAGTGCCGACCAAAGTCGGGTCTACATCGAAAGCAGCCACAATCTCAAGCCCGAAATGCTTCAGACCGGAGTCCTGCAAAAGTGCGCCTCCCAGACTGCCGACTCCAAAAAGAAAAGCCTTATGTATCTCCGTAAACCCCAGGAAGTGCTCTAAAACCTCGATGAGCGCATCGACCTCGTACCCCACACGTGTACGCCCGGAGATATTCACATACGACAAGTCTTTTGCTATCTGTGAAGCGTCAATATTTATTTCCTTAGATATCTGCGTAGAAGAGACAAAAC
Organism: Bacteroides thetaiotaomicron; assembly: GCA_019412825.1. GTDB lineage: Bacteria > Bacteroidota > Bacteroidia > Bacteroidales > Bacteroidaceae > Bacteroides > Bacteroides thetaiotaomicron_A. The sequence goes on from DXOL01000022.1 coordinate 203,183, forward strand.
GTTCGCCTCTTTGCTTCAGCAACTTGACATTCGACAAGTACCACGGCAGTCTGCGCAAAGTAGGCTCCGGCACTTTCGTACAATCCATCTGCTGTATCTTTTGGTTCTCGGCCATTTCTTTTATTTATTCAGGTTATAAGATTGACAAAAATACGTTTTTTTTCGGAATTGCAAGAATGATTCATAGTATTTCTACACAGGTGCTATTCTCCCGCAAAGATTGACAACGGAATGCTGACGGAAACTCCCGTCGAACGGTATTTCAAACTGTCGAAGCCAAGGAAGACGCCCAGCCGTGCCAGTTTCATGAATCCGATGGAGTAGCCGATTTCCGAATAGGGACGACGGTCGTATCCCACGAGTGTACGGAGATGCAGCGCTTCGTCGAGGTTCTTCTTTTTCAGAAAAGGAAGGAATTTCAGCAACAGATAGGGTGTATACCAGGACATATTGGCTTGTACCCAACGGGTATTGGTAGAGTATGCATAATTATCCAGCAAAGAGAATCCTGTATCAAACGAGCGTTCCGTCACCGGCAAGCCTGTGGTCGCAAAATGCTTGAAATCGGGGAATTGCATACCGCTCTTATTCCAGAATGTTCCGGCATTAACAGCCCAGTTCAGTGTATTAAACATTCCGAACTCTATGCTCTGCCTGGCCGAAAACTCCGCCAAGTGATAGGACGGAGAAGGCAAAGAACCTTTCAACGGGAAGGCACGGTCATAACGCAATGTAAAGGTAGGGTATCTGGATTCTTCGTATACTTTCTTTCCTCTGTGCATCCGATAATAATGAGCCGGTGTATATTCCAAGGCAAAGGAAGCTTTCAACAATTCATTTTCCGGCATCGGATAGAATGCCCGGCTGTCCGGAATATTCGACTCCGCTTCTTTCTTGAACCAGCTCCGATGTATATGATTCTCCAGCATCTGCCGTCGCTGCCAGGAGAGCGAGGTAGAAAGCAACAAACTATTCGCCAGTTCGATCTTATTTTGGAAAGACAGGAAACGCTTCTCATAGAGTTTCACATCATTCCGCCCGAAGAAAGAAGAGGCAACGGTATTTATCAGACGGGACTCTCCACTTTCTCCATTATAATCGGCAGAAAGAACTCCGCCGGACAGTTCCAGGTATCCCCGTCGCCTCGGAGCATAACTCAAGGAGAGTTCACTTTGCCCTGCTACCGCTTTACGGGCAGTGGTATAATAAGCAGAAGGAGTGAATTGCAAAGTAGATGCCTCCGATAACTTCAACCCTGTTTCAAACTTAGCTCCCAGCCAGAAGCCATCCACAAAATTATACTCAGGCACATAGGAGGGCAAGCCTTTCCAGCCAATCCATGCTTTCTTGTCTGAAGTACGATAGGTTTTACCCATCAGGAATGTTTGAATGATCTTTTTCCCGACTGTTGTTTTAGCCGAATCATTCTCCTGAAGGGAGTCTTTGGAGAGGGATAACTTTTCTTTATGAATATAACTCTGTATTTCTTCCGGACGCAAAGGAACACTTCTGATAGCTGCCCAATAAAGCGAATCCTTTTTGCCCGCCAGCGAATCGGTCTTTACATTCACCTCTCTTTTTCTCACTTTACGTTCATATTTATGCGGAGAACGTGCGGAATCGGATTCGGCAATGTTCTTTTCCATCAGTTTAGATAGCTTATAGGCTTCTCTCAAAGTCAAGTCCTCCTTCGTCGACAGTTCTTCTATCTGCTTTACAAGTTTCTGCTGCTTCCTGTTTTGCTTCGGTGAGGCATCAGAAGCCCCATTCATCACTTGCTGACGGTCTGCTACTTCCACATTCGTATAATGTACTGCTGCCAGATAGGAAGCCTCTGCAGAAAATCCCATCATTTTGATTTCACAGGACATACTTGTGGAGGTAGCCAGGAAAACAGAAGGCTGAACTTCTTTACAAGTTGCCTTGACCGTAGCCTTCAAGCCACTCATACGGATAGAAAATTCGGCCGCAGAGACGCACCAGAGATCTTCCACAATATACAAATCTCCGGACACCAGACGCGGGCTGTCTTGCTTGGGGATGACTTTTATTTTATTGATCAGATGGTTGCCTTCACTATAGCAGCCTTCCAGTTTAAAACGGTAATAAGAGAATGCTCCGGCACTTAGCGGTGATACTTTATCGAAGATAGTAGGCTCGTAAAAGTTAATAGTAGTCAGACCGATTCTGACCTCCATCTCCTCGGGAAATGAATTGGAATAAGCTTTCACCTGATTTTCCCAAGTAGAGGGTGCCTTGAAAGTCACCACTCTCTGTTCCTCCATCACAAACAACTTGCCCAAAAACTCTTTCGACTCTTTCCTGACTTCCTTCGACAGCTTTAGAATTGCGGGAATAGTCTTCATTTTTCCTGTACCTTTCAGATAGGTTCCGGCTCTAAATCCCTTCACCTGTGTCCGGTAATAAGGAGCATTCGCAATCGCCTTACGCATTACGGAATAGGCCGGATCTTCCGCACCTTTCACCACATTCACTTCCCGCAGACTATATATTTGTTCGGAGAGCACAATATTCTTTTCCACATCTCCGGCAGATATGGAAAAGGAGAATGTTTGTCCGGCGAAACCTAAAGAGGAAACCTCACAGGTATATTGTCCCGGCCGGAGCGAGGTCTGAAAACAGCCGTTATCATCGGTAGTGAAACCTGTTTTAAGTTCTTTCAGATAGAGTGCCGCATAGGGGATCGGATTTCCTGCAAGATCAACGACTCTGCCTTTAAATGTTTGTGCCCAAAGAGAAATAGTAAAAGAACATATGAGAGCAAACGCTATGGATCGTTTCATCATTTTCTGTTTATTAGTCTTATTTCGTTTTATTATTAGACGCCAAAGTAAACAAAAGATTGCAAAGTTCCCCACAAAATATTACTTTTGACACAATAAAAGCTGAAGTATATGAAAAATAATGATTGGAAAGATAGATTGAACGTAGTCTACTCTACAAATCCTGATTTCAACTATGACATGGATGACGATCAGGAACAAGTGACGCTGGACAAAAGCAAACAGAACCTTCGGGTTTCTCTCGACCGAAAAAAACGTGGCGGCAAAGTAGTCACACTCATCACCGGATTCGTTGGAACAGAGAATGACCAAAAAGAACTCGGAAAAATGCTAAAAAGTAAATGCGGAGTCGGAGGTTCGGCCAAAGAAGGAGAAATCATCGTACAAGGAGATTTCAAGCAGAAAGTGATAGACCTGCTGATAAAAGAAGGTTATACAAAAACCAAAGGCATCGGAGGATAATGAAGAAGGGCGGAAACCATAAAAGTTCCGCCCTTCTCTATTATCTTTTTGAGATAGATTATTCAGCTTTCAAAGTGAAACGCTTAAAGTCTACAATCTTCAGTTCAGGGTCAGCTGCTGCCAACACTTCTCTTACAGTCTTCTTAGCGTCCATGATATCTTCCTGGTTCAGCAGACAAACTTCTTTCAAGAACTTAGCCAGACGACCCTTAGCGATGTTCTGAATCATTTGTTCCGGCAGATGTGCAGCCTTTTCAGCAGAAACGGTAGCAATGATTTCCTTTGCCTTAGCTATGTCTTCAGCTGTAATCCAACCCTTAGCCATATTGCTTTCCATGTGCTCTTCGCTGTCCACATGAGCCGGATTGATGTTAGCTTTCTTCAGGGCAGCTTCTACAGCCTTCTGTACCTGTTCTACTTTTGTCTTCTCAATAGCAACTGCAATTTCCTTTTCCTTCACTTCTTCAGAAACGCCATCCTCATCAATAGCAATCGGATTCATGGCAGCAATCTGCATAGCTACTTGCTTAGCCAACTGCTCGTCAACGTTCTTGTTAAAAGCAACAATGGTGCAAAGACCGTTTCTGTTCATGTGATTGTAAACAGCAGTACTTGCTCCTTCTACAGTCATGTAACCATCAAGCTCCATTTTCTCACCTGTGATACCGCTACGGTCAACCACTGCATCCTGTACAGTACCGTTACCCATCGGCAAAGCTTTTACTTCGTCCAATGTCTTGCATTTGTTAGCCACAGCAAGATCAAGAATATCCTGAGTCAGTTTCACAAAATCAGCATTCTGAGCCACAAAGTCAGTTTCACACTTCAAAGCAATGACAACGGCATAGTCACCGGTAGTCTTAGCCAAAACGCAACCTTCAGAAGCATCACGTTCTGAACGCTTAGCAGCAACAGCTTGTCCTTTCTTACGGATAATTTCCATTGCCTTGTCGTAATCGCCTTCAGCTTCTGTTAATGCATTCTTGCAATCCATCATACCAGCTCCGGTCATTTTGCGCAGCTTGGTAATATCAGCCATAGTTACAGCCATAATAATTTCCTTTATTTAAATGAATAATAATTTTCGAAATAAAAAATGTGCCAATCTGCCAATACAATGCAGGATGAGGTAACTACCACACGCCTGCACGCTAGCAAATTGGCACATTTATAGATTTAAGCCTCTTCGTCTTCCTTGATGAAGGCAGCAGCTTTCGCTGCGTTGATAGCTTCTTCGTCAGACTTGTCGAGTCTTGCTTTTACTGATTTCTTCTTGCCTTTGTTTGCAGGAGCTTCACCAGCAGCTTCCATATCGATCTTCTCAGCTTTTCTTTCTTCCAAACCTTCGATCATTGCAGCACAGCAAGCATCCAGGATAACTTCTACTGATTTAGTAGCGTCATCGTTAGCAGGAATTACGAAGTCAACGTTTGTAGGATCAGAGTTAGTATCAACGATACCGAATACAGGGATACCCAGACGGTTAGCTTCACGAACTGCGATATTTTCTTTCATTACGTCGATAACGAACAATGCAGACGGCAGACGAGTCAGGTCAGCGATAGAGCCCAAAGTCTTGTCCAATTTTGCACGTTGACGAGAGATCTGAAGAACTTCTCTCTTAGAAAGGTTAGAATATGTACCATCGTTAGTCAATTTATCGATAGTAGCCATCTTCTTCACAGCCTTACGGATAGTCGGGAAGTTGGTCAACATACCACCCGGCCAGCGCTCGATTACATAAGGCATATTTACAGATTGAGCTTTCTCAGCTACAACCTGCTTTGCTTGTTTTTTAGTAGCAACAAAAAGAACTTTCTTGCCTGATTTGGCAATCTGTTTCAAAGCTTCAGCAGCTTCGTCTACTTTTGCAACTGTTTTGTGGAGGTCAATGATATGAATACCATTGCGTTCCATGAAAATATAAGGAGCCATTGCAGGGTTCCACTTTCTCTTAAGGTGTCCGAAGTGGCAACCGGCTTCCAATAAAGTATCAAAATTTGTTCTTGACATCTTGTTTTTTCTTTAAATCGTTTACTTTCTTTTTTGTTTTTTCTAAACCAACCGCTGGGTAGTCTATGAGCAGAGTCCCAGTAGTTTAGATACTAAACATATTCCTCGGTCAGGCAGCACATTAACGCTTGCTGAACTGGAATCTTCTACGAGCTTTCGGCTGTCCCGGTTTCTTACGCTCTACAGAACGTGGGTCACGAGTCATGAAGCCTTCAGCACGAAGTGCAGCCTTATCTTCAGCGTTCATCTTAACCAATGCACGAGCGATTGCCAAACGCAATGCCTGAGACTGGCCAGTGAAACCACCACCACACAAGTTTACTTTGATGTCATACTTCTCAGCAGCACCCAGCTTGTTCAATGGTTGTTTTACAACATACTGAAGAATAGTTGATGGAAAGTACTCTGCAAGGTCTCTCTTGTTAATAGTAATCTTTCCTGTACCTTCGCTTACGAATACGCGTGCAATAGCACGTTTACGTCTGCCTAATGCATTTACTACTTCCATTATATCTTATTTATATGAATTAATATCAATCATTTTCGGGCTCTGAGCTTCATGTTTGTGTTCGCTACCAGCGTAAACATACAGGTTACCCAGCAATTTAGCTCCCAGGATATTCTTAGGAAGCATGCCTTTCACTACTTTTTTCAGTAATCTCTCTTCGCCGTTCGGTTTAGTGATCAAACGGGCAGGAGTCATTTCTCTCTGACCACCAGGGTAGCCTGTATATGACAAATATACTCTGTCATTCCATTTGTTACCAGTCAGTTTTACTTTGTCTGCATTGATGATAATAACGTTATCACCGCAGTCTACGTGAGGAGTAAAGTTTGGTTTGTACTTTCCTCTCAGCAATTTTGCAACTTTTGCTCCCAGACGACCTAAAGTTTGGTCTGTAGCGTCAACAATAACCCATTCTTTGGTTACGGTCGCTTTGTTTGCAGAAATGGTCTTGTAACTTAAAGTATCCACTCTAATTTTGTTTTTTAAATGTTACTACTAAAAATTTTCTTCACCACAGATTAACCTCCCCGGACAAAGGAGGACTAACTTGCTATGAATTAATCTCTTATCATTTTGTGATAATAATCGGCTTGCAAAAGTACGGCTTTTCTTTGAATTGGCAAACTATTTCTATATATTTTTCCTGTTAGCTATTCTGTTGAGGGTCTTACTAATACCCATTATTATTCATTCCATTCAGTTTCGGATTACTTTGTATCTCCTTCAGAGGGATAGGAAAGAGTTCATGTTTTCCTTCGGTAAAATTGCGGTAAGCAGGGTATGGTTTGTTCTCTTTCCGGTTCACAGAACTCGCTTCACCGAATAGTTTCAGCGCCTTCCCCAGCACTCCCCAACGTATCAGGTCATATTTACGTTGCCCTTCAAAAGCCAGTTCAAAACCACGTTCCCAATAAAGAGCAGTACGGAACTTTCCTTCCGGCGTGGCATCGTCGATAAAAGTCAGGTTATGTGTTTTTTTCCGTTCACTCATCATCGTCTCATAATTCGCTTCTGTAATAGGTGTGGCCTCAGCCCGTGTACGAACGCTATTCAGTAAATTCCAGGCTTCCTGTCTGTCGGTACCTATTTCATTATATGCTTCAGCGGCCATCAACACTACATCCGCATAACGTAAAGGGCAATAATTCACATCGGCATAATTGATATTCTTGTTCCATGACTCTTTCGTCATCCATTCCCGGCGCCATTTTCCCACATACCAGCTTCCGGCATTTCTTTCCTCCTTGATATGCTCTTTTTTAGTACCATTCCAAGTGAAACGATAGGTACAAATCATCACATTACGACGCTTATCATTCTCTTCAAAAAAGTTAAGCCATTCGGGAACAACGATAAAGAAACCATTGGCACGTCCCATGTATTGACTTGCTTCGGTTGCTGATACTCCGGTAGGTTCCGCAACCTGCGGACCATTATAGATTCCCCAGGCTCCTCCGTTACGGCGTCCCTGAGAATGATAGAAAGCTATTTCCCAAAGACTCTCCTTTGTATTCAGTACTCCCTGCGAAAAGCCTTTGAAAAGTGCTTCATAGCCACCGTCATAAAAACCGTGGTATCCATTTTCACCAAAAGCTTCCCACTCCTTTATTACGGCATTGAAATATTCTTTCCTTTTACTGTCTTCCGGACGCTCCAACTGACCATTGGAATGCAGGCTATACCCAGCACGCTGCAAATATACACGCATCAGCAATGCACGGGCCGCTCCCTGTGTCACCCGTTCGGGGGTAGAAGATGCCGTTGCCCACTCCAGGTTATTCTTGGCGAAAGTAAGATCTGAGATTATCTCATCATAAATAACTTCCCTGTCTACACGTTCCCCAAAAGCGGACTCATAAGATGAAGAATAGGATGTTTTAAAAGGTACATCGCCCCAATACTTTACTAAATCAAAAGCCAGAAAGGCACGCAGGAAACGAGCTTCGGCCTCCAACGCTTTCAATCGGGAATTTTCTTCATATCCCGTCATACCGACTATACCGTCAATAGTCAGATTAGCGCGGTCAATCCCCTCATATTTCAGTTTCCACATACTTTCAATCCATGTATTCGTGGAATTAAGCTGATAATGCGCGATGTCATGAACCTGATTATCAGATTGTGTACGAGCCGTATAATAGGTATCATCCGATGCCGGAGAAGCCATTTCATACCAACCATAATGATTAAAGTCCGACAATGAGCTGTATATTCCCATCACTGCCATTTCCGCTTTTTCTTCCGAGTCGAAATAGCGGTCCCGGTCATATTTGGAATTAGGTTCTTCCGTCAGCAAGTCCTCGCAAGAGGTGAGCCCTGTTAATAACAAGGTAAATACGGCATATAACAGATGTATTTTTTTCATGATTACTGTGTATTAAAGAATTAAAACGCTACATTAAGACCAAAAATAAAAGAACGGCTGAGAGGATAAGCGCCAAAGTCAACTCCCGGAGTCAGACCACTTTTCATCGTAGATACTTCCGGGTCGAAGCCGGAATATTTTGTCCAGGTCAGCAGGTTGTTACCTGTGGCATACAGACGCAAATTCTTCAATCCCACTTTCGTAATCAGCCGTTTGGGGAATGTATATCCCAAAGTCACATTGCTTAGTTTTAAATAAGAAGCATCTTCCACTGCCCAGGAATGAATATAATTGTCTCCTTGCTGGGCATCATGATAAGCAGCGACTGTTTTACCGGCGTTCAAGGTTGACAATTCTCCGGGGTCTGTCACCTTCTGCCCTTCAGAGTTGATCGTCATCCAGCGATTGGAGCTATTCATCACATCCAGAGAATTATAATTCAGACTGCCCACTTTACTGGTAACCAATTTAGTAGCATTCAGCACTTCGTTGCCATAACTGAAAGTAAGAAAGATGCTTAAATCAAATCCTTTGTAGGTGAATGAATTGTTCAGACCACCATAGAATTTCGGCTGGGCGTTGCCAATGACGGTTTTATCGTCCTCGTTAATTATATCATCGTCTCCGGTCAAGTTCTTGAACTTCCACATTCCCGGACGTATCCGATCTTTATCGCCATGATAAGGTATACCGTCTTTCAGCGTATAAGTCCGGGTAGAAGCGTCATAATTGAAGTCATCCACCTGATATAATCCGTCTGTAATGTAACCATAGAATTGTCCTAGCGGTTCTCCGACGGCTATACGGTGGGTATTCTGGTTAAAGCCGAATCTGGCTTCATAAAGTTGTACTGCCTCACCGGTCAAAGCCTCCACAGTATTCTTATTGTGAGCAAGTGTCAACGTAGTGTTCCAACTGAATTTCTTTGTAGAGATATTCACTGTATTTACCGTCAGTTCCACACCTGTGTTCTTCGTTTCACCCGCATTAATCAGCATACTCTGATAGCCTGAAGAATATGGTAACTGAGCGTTAAGCAACAGGTTACTACTCCTATTAATATAAAATTCGGGGGAAACGGTGATACGTTGATTCAGGAAACCTAAATCCACCCCCATATTAAATGTCTTGTTCGCCTCCCACTTCAGGTCGGGATTCGGTATCTGTTTGGAAGCGTAGCCCGAATTGAGCTGATCTCCCATAGCCGTAATGACGGAAGACATCAGAGCCAGACTATTATAACTTCCGATTCGGTTGTTACCTGCCAAACCGTATCCGATACGGAATTTCAAGTCCGAAAAAAGATTCAGTTTCTTTATAAACTCTTCTTCACCCACACGCCAGGCCGCCGATACGGCTGGAAAATATCCCCATTTATTGTTCTTACCGAACTTAGAAGAACCGTCCGCACGGAAAGTCGCGGAGAATATATATTTATCAGTCAGGTCATAGTTGAGACGGGCGAAGAAAGAAAGCAAATTGTCATCATAGTTTTCGTCGGACGAAGCAACGGACGGAGTGCCCAAGCCCATATCTCCCAAAATAAATTCATCGGTAGGCAGTCCGCTGACACCAGATTCAAGCACACGTGTCCAGCGTTTCACAAATTCCTGTCCTAATTGCACTACCACTTTATGCTTTTTCTTGAACCGCCTGTCGAAAGTCAAGACATTAGAGGTCTGAAAACTTCCGTTTTCCGTATTTCTGATAGATCCGTAAATACCGTTACGTCTTCCCATGATAGACTGGTCGCCATAGAAAAGTTCCCGGCGATAAAGTTGATAACGCATCCCCGTATTATTGCGGAATGTCAGTCCTTTTATAATTTTGAATGTCAATCCGCCATTAGCCTGTAACGTACGCGTCTCCTTATTGTCTTTCTCTTCGGCAGCGGCAATCAACGGATTCTGCATTACATTTCCGTCTGCATCACTCAGTACAGGGTCCTCTCCTGCCAACAGGTCCGCATCACTTCCACGTATACCGATCGTGGGGCGGTATTGCAAAATCTGCACCATTTTATTAAACTTAGCATCCACATTGCTTCCTCCCTCGTTTGTTCCATTCCCGGCAACTCCTGCACCATATACTTTCAGATAGTCGAAGTTGATACGTCCTGTAACGGAAAGCCGCTTGTTCACCTCGCTCTTCACGCTGAGCGCAATATTATGCTTGTCGCTTCCACTATACACCATAGCTCCCTGATCTTTAAAGTAGCCATAAGACATATTATAGTTCAGTTTGTCATTACCACCGTTCACACCCACACGATAATTCTGCGTAACGGTGGTACGTCCCATTGTACGGTCCAGCCAGTCTATTCCTTCACGATTGCCATAATTCTCATGTATATCCACAAAGCCGCCATAACGGTTTTGCCATGCCCGCATACTTTCTTCCGGATCAGTGGCGTCACCCAACGTTCTTTCATAATCTGCCAGCACAAATTCTTCCACACTCAACACATCCAGACGCTTGGCAAGGGTACGTACCCCTACATAAGAGTCGAAGGTAAGAGTCGCTTTTCCCTCATTCTTCGCACCGCTTTTGGTGGTAATCACGACTACCCCATTCGCTCCGCGAGCACCATAGATCGCCGTCGACGAAGCATCTTTCAGGACATCGATACTTTCAATATCGGCAGGATCAAGACTGGACATACCGTCTTCCGTAGGAAATCCGTCGATAATGTAAAGCGGCTCGTTACTTTGCGTGATCGATATGCCACCACGCACACGTACCGACATGGAAGCTCCCGGCTGTCCGTCCGTCTGTATAATCTGCACACCCGCCATACGTCCTGCCAAAGCCTGAGTGACATCGGACGAAGGTATTTTGAGCAAATCATCACTGCGGACAGAAGCCACAGAACCTGTCAGGTCTTTCCGCTTCACCGTAGCATAACCGATTGCCACGACCTCATCCAGCAGCACTGAGGCCGCCTTCATAGTCACATCAATCTGCTTTCTGCCTTTTACGGGAACTTCCATATTTTCAAGACCGATAAAAGAAAATACCAGCACATCTTTTTGCGGATCGCTGACAGTAATAGTGTATTTACCATTGAGGTCGGTAATGGTACCTGTGTTCTGTTTACCTTTCACAGTCACATTCCCCCCAATCACTTCCAGCCCTTCGTTGTCTACTACCTTTCCGGTAACAGTCAAACTCTGAGCACTTATGCCGGATATACTACCGACAAGCAGAAATAGCACACAAATAATTTTACTTTTCATGATATTCTATTCATTGTTGATTTTCATTACATTTCATTGTTTGTCATTGATTGGTCACTCGGGTAGATGCAGGGATCCGGTCGGTCATTTCCACTACCTGATAAGCTCCGTCCACTTCGTCATAAAGCAGCGAAGAACCTGCATACCGACGGGAATAAGACTCACCATCCAGTATGGGGTTATCTGCTCCATAACTGAACACAACCTGTTCCGTGCGATGATTTACGATGAGTTTCGGAGCCCGTGAAGCATCAAGAACGGCTTCAATCGTCCAGTCTCCCACGCTGAAAGTATCACCGTCGCGACGGATAGCAGAAATCTGTTCATTCGTTTCCCCTACTTGAATGACAGCCAGAAAACGAGTGGCAGGACAACTGCTGACCTGTGCAGTCAAGTGCCACTGGTTGGGATATCCCGTTCCGGTAATGGCAGGAGGCACAGCAAAACGATCAGTCTGAGATAAATCGAAAATATGTCCTCCAAAAAGTTGCGTTACGGCAACAAATCTCTTCACATCATTATCCGTAGCCAATGTCTGTTTCATAGCATCAATCTCAAATTTTACAGGACTATGCAACAGCCATTCCCAACGAACATTTTCCGAAGCCTCCAACTCATCATATATCAGTACCGTACGAGGATGGAGCATCAATATATGCCTACGGTATTTCGTCAACGGTGTAGTACCAAAACCATTTTCAGGTGTCTGCGTAATACCTGCCTGTTTAAAATAGCTAACCCACATCGGGTCATTACTAATCCCTCTGTAAGCACGCGAAGCATCTCCCAGACAGTAACTGATGTGTCGCCCACTCATTGCGCGCATCACACTGCCGTAGCCTTCGGTAGAATAAGGTTGCCCGATACCGTTTACCAGCAATGTATTATGCGCACGGGTATGACGATATGACATCAGATTATGCGCATCGCTGAAATTCTGATAGTATCCCGTACTACGATACACGTCCACTCCCTTATATAGCAGATTAAACGCATTCTGACTGGCAGTAGTATGACTACCTGACCCAAACGTACTGGAACGGAACGAGAGTGCAAGATCCTGCTCCGTATCTTCCGGATGGCTGTGCATAGCTACTTCGCCCGCATCCTGATACCACACCATCTTAGCCGCACCCGCAGGGAAACCGGTACTATAATCCTGATCGTTACACATACGGAAAAGACGCAATTCATAATCCCGCCGCAATAAATCCCGGCATTCTCCGGCGTACCATCCGGCATAAGAATCTCCCGTCTCACACGCCAGATAATCAGCAAAGGCGGCAACCAGCCGATTGGGTTCATCACCTTTCTCACTACTGTCACCAAAGCCATTACTTTTAGATCCCGGAGGACAAGTATAAACCATCGAACGCCCGGCATTCCGATACCACGGATGCAGCAGGAAATCCTGACGGGTGACAGAAGAAAGCAAAGCCGGCATATAAGCCAAAGTCAAGACATTGGCGCTGAAATAACCTGTACCATTGTGCCATACACCGTCACGATTGAAACCAGAAGCAGGGGCACGGGCCGTCCACAACTCATAATAATACTCCATCATCGGCAGCACTTCAGAAGCATAGGCAGATTTGTCATAAAGCATCAAAGCCACCTGAAAAAGAACACGCATATTCTGCTGCCAAAAATGATTGTCGAAAATATGGTTTTCCTGTAAACCACAATTTACCTTATAATAATAGCGTGCCACCCGCATCATCTGCTCCTCGGCAGAAGTACGTTCATCAACAGGCAGACGGTCGTAAAGCTGATCATAGGATGCAGCCAGACACCAAGCGATGTTAGTGGCGGTAAAATTGGATGCGAAAAGCTGTCCATCCGAAGGCAGGGCACGCATCAAAGTTTTGAGAAGCTGATGTAGCTTTTCGATATAAATTTCTTTTTGAGTCAGGTGATAAGCCTGATAGAGATAAGTAGTATGCTGCCGAAGTTCTTCGGCACGACTGCATGGATCAGTTATTACTGTATAATCAGTATTCAATGCCAGAGAAGCACGACTTTGCAATTCTCTGTATTCGGGATGTGAAGTCACCCGATCACGGGCTGCCCCGATTCGGTCATCAAGAAAACAATAAAGACGGGGATGCAGACGGGGGGCATTTTCTAAGAATGTCTCAAAAGCAGGTGTCACAAACTCCGGTGTTTCACTCTTCACTTCGAAACGATAGACAGCACTCCATTCGGCTGGTTTGCTACCATTGGCATCTGTAGAGCGAAAGCGCCAGAACCACGTGCCGATCTCCAGCCGCCGATGAGGATTAAACAGACACCACTCCTGCGGTTCGGTGATCAGTGTTTCCGGACTGCTGAAATCTTCCGTACGTGAGAGAGAAAATTGTAGTCTTTCTCCTGTCTTCATGGCTTGAGGAACAATAAGAGGGGCAGGATTCAGATACAGTTCATTATCTGCTTTGGGATAAGGTTGGGTCCGTATCTTATCCTGATAAGCATCAGGAAGTCCGGCAGTTTCAGGCGGCGTAATGTCCGGTTCCGGCAGTGAGTCGGAGGTACAGCCAACGAACAACTGTACAACAAACAAAAGAAAAAACGACAGGCGAAATGTGATGTGCATATTATCTTCTTTTCTAGGTATAAGATCAGGGTCTATATTCAAAAGGTTCCTGTAAAAAGCAGGTAAGAAAGCGGAACGGGGGCATCCCGCTTTTCTGAGAACTACTATTGAGTAAGGTCGGATATTCAGAGACTATTTAAAGATTGTAATCATCGGGCGGCAAAGAGCCTGTTGGTTTGCAGATGTTTTGACGTTAATACCTGCTTCCTGTGCATTGGTAACAGAGCCACTGGCTACATTAATACGTACACCCGAGACATTCCCCTGATTATTAATAGTGCTGGAAGCATAGTTCACCGTATTAATGGGGTCTCTATCGAACATCTTACCATTGACAAATCCAAATTCAGACATACTTCTGAAATCCTCACTACCCGTAGCAGGCACTTCTTTCATGGTAAACAAGGTATTCATAAATGCACTCAACTGCGATAAAGCAGGGATATACCATGTACTCAGATTTTCACTGTCAAGAGTATGTTCTCCCACCCATTTCTCATAAGCTGTTTTAAACGGAACTTCTCCAATAGCGGCAAGCAAAGCCTCTGTAGATTGTATCCCATTGGTCACACCCGCTCCTGTCTCAACCAGACTTGTCAACGTACCATCAGGATTAAGAGACTGGCGACCGGCTGTCATATTCTCAATTGCCACTGCATACCCGGCAATTGTTTTTCCCTGAAGTGCCGCAGGATAATTTCCCGGCACATCGGCGCCGATAGGCTCCATTCTGAAAACAATGCCGACAGCCTCTGCCGCATCACGTACCACTTTACCTTCCGCATTGATATAACTACCGACTTCCATAACCAGTTCTTCATAGTCCGGGTCCACCTCTACGTCAACGTCGAAGTTACCGTCTCCTATTTCAAATTTAGCTGTAATCAGCATATTAGCATCCAAAGGTAATGCCTTAGCCGGTATCTTAATCACTTTATCGATTCCCCCGCCCAGTGTCATGGCGATTTCTCCATCAAACTTATCTACATTCACAGGAGCAAAGAAAAGATTAGAGAACCATGCGCCACTTGCAGGATTGAAGCTGCTATTCTTGTAAGTCACAGATGCCGTACCGGAACATTTTCCCTCTAAAATATCATATCCGCTTAAAGCTGCATATTTCACTTCCAAAGAAGTTGCATTCGATACCGCCTCCGGATTTTTAGGTTTTACACTTACATTGGCAAACGGACGAGTCAGCGTCACGCTGGCATTGCCGATAGTTTCCAGTTTTCCGCAGAAAGCGTCGCAAGCTGCCATCAACGCAGCATCAGTCATATCAAAAGAAGCAATGGCAGTATTATATCCAATAGCTCTCAGATCATCAGTGTCATATACTTTACCAGCCACACCGCTCCCCGGAACATATTCAGCCCAGAACAACGCTTTCGCTACTTTTTTCTGATCGTCTACTGTTATGGTAAAAGAAACTTTACCGCCTTCGACCGGTTTAATATCCTGTTCACCTACCGTATTACCTTCCGCATCCAACAACTGCATGATACACTGCATAGTATAGTCATCGGGGACAGTCACTGCCGCACGGCTAAGAGGATTATCCACAGGAGTCTGCACCGAGATAGTTACGGGAGAATTGATTTCTCTTCCGTTGTCCGATACGATTTCTTCTTGTCCGCACGATGCGAAAAGCACCACACACAGAGCCATCAGCGAATAAAAAAAGTTCTTTTTCATGATTTCATTTTTTATGGTTAAGCAATTCTTTATTAATTCCAATTTTATAATTCTCCTAAATCCACTTCCAGGTCGCCTTCATAATCAGGGTCGATACCTATTCCTCCATTTATGTCTGAAGTAAGGAAATTACCGCGTACGACCGTATTTTTACCCCGTTCGCAAGGAACGCTGAACGTTGTACGTGCCAGCAGTTCATTCTTTTCATTCAAGATTTCCAGCTCTACGGGAACGGAAGCGGTTTCACCGGCACTGACCAATACATAATCAAATCCCAGTTTCAGTTCTTTGGTACCTTCGGCAGGACGTTCAAAAGCTACTTTGTATTCCATATACATCAGTGAGTTCTTAGGAACATCATCCCACAAGTTATATCCCGTAGATAAATAGTCGCTGTACTTCACACGAGCTGTGAAAGTCTCGCCTTTCAATCCACCCGAAGAGAGTTTGTAAAGGAACGTTTCCACATCTTTAGCCACCAGTTCATAGCGTGCTACGGGACGATATAACTCAATATCAAGACCGGCCTCAGCTTCCCAATGATTACGATAAGAAGTAAGATCGACCCTCGCAGAGGCAGCAAACACATCCTTGTAACGGCTGTTTCCTATATACTTCCCGGCAGGAAGGATGAAAGCCAGATTCTTCGCATCAAAAACAAGCCCCTGTTCCGGTGTCTCCGCATTGACATAGTCGGCCCACACTAAGATGCGGTAATTACGGGCGTGTAATTTCATACTGACAGGCAGGCTGGAACGATTGAAATCTTCTTCATAAACCGTCTGCCGTGCCACCACCTGCCTGTCCTGATAGGCTTCTATGATAAAGCGCCGCAAATATTTATTTTCCGATGCACGGGTGACAGTCACCGGTGCCCTTTCCGCCAGACTAAGGTTCATGGTCAGATTAAGATTCAGCGTCACAGCTGTCGGGTCTACCCCCAATTCTCCTTCGGATGTCATTTCCGGTTCTTCGTGCAGGCTGCATCCGCCCGCCAACAAAGTGATGAATAACAGGAAGGTGCAATGTGTCAGTATATATAAACTTTTTCTCATATTGTTATCATATTAATATGTATGTTTCTATAAACGTCAGAAGCGATATACCAGTGACGCCCCTATACGGGTCACTCCCCAGTAATGGCGGACACGTGTATCCAGCAATGCACCGTTGTCTATATTATAATAGGTATTATACTTCATATTGGCATATCCCAGTCCCACATTGAACTCTGCTCCCCAATGATCGGACAAGGGCAGTTTGTAGCCGTAACTCAGTCCGGCTCCCAGCAGCGGCCGGTCGGTATCCTGATAACGGTCATCGTTCCACTTTACGTTAAACCATGCCACATGAGCGTGTAGTCCGATGAAGTGTCCCCGTCCTGCTTCGCTTCCCATCCACCAACGGGCTTCGGGTTGCAGTGCCACCGTACGCACCCCGTGTCTGCTCTCCAAGTCCCACAAGCTACAAACCAAAGGCAGTTCTACGGTGATCTTCTTGTGTACCTGCATTTCCACAGCAAGATTCAGCAAAGCACAGGCGTCATATACGATATTGGTTTTCAGAGCCAAATAGCGTTTACCGTCAACGGCCACCGTTCTTTTCCCTTTCGGGGCATTGCCGGAAGTATGCCGGCTATTTCCCTCTTCTTTTGCGGGGACGGCAACAACCGTTTCCTGTTTCTTTCCGCCGGATTTGTAAACCGCTGTTTCTTCCGGTGTGGCGGAAGTCCGCACACGGGGTTTCGCCGGAGTCTGTGCCGACAGGACGGCTATGCCTGACAATGCCGCCAGCAGGCATATCGCTCTCAGATTAAATTTCGGGTATCTCATATATCTGTATCTTTCATTTTATGTATCAGATTTCCAATTCGGGCAATGTGTCTCTCATGACCGTTTCATATCCATCTTCATTCACGATAGTAGCTTCTCCCTTGTAAGTGATGTTCACTTCTTCCTTAGTGCTACGGATAAAGAATGAAGGAGCACCGGTTGACTTCAGATTCACGCTGATAAGCCATCCGCCTACCTTGATGCGTCCGTCGGATAAAATCTCGGGATCTTTAGCGGGATATTTCAGCGCATGTGTATTGATGATCGTGGCAAAGCGATACACCTGTGCCTTTTCCGACGTAGCGGTAAAGTGCCAGTGGTTAGGATATTTCTTGAAATTACCTTTATCATCGGCACGTAGCCAGTTGACTGCCGGATAGAAAAAACGGCTCGTCGTATCCGTCTGTAGCGTTCCGCCGGAGAAAAGATAAGCGTCCGACGCTCCCCCACGATTGGTAGCCTGAATATGCACGAAGCGATTATTCGATTTATCCACCGTCATCGGATTTGCTGTAGTGTGAAGCAGATAGCTCCAGTTCACCGGTTCGTCTGCCACCAGTTCGTCATAGATAAATATCAGTCCGGTCTTGCCTAAGTTCACGATATGGCGGCGGAAGGTTTTCACATGATTTTCATCCCAACCGTTTTCGGGTGTATAGTGTACTTCGGATTGTTCACCGCGTGTCAGCCAAAGAGGAGAAATGACTTTTCCGTAAGCATTGGAAGCATCCCCCAGCACGTAGCCTATTTTCTCGCTGGCGTAGTAACGGGGAATCCATCCGTAGCCCTCTGTGCCAATGCGCTGTCCCATACCGTTTACCAGAATCGTATTGTGAGCACGTGTGGCACGATGGCACAACATACTATGTATATCGGTAAACTCTATGTGATGACCGCTGCTATAGAACAACGGTTGTCCGCCATAAAACGTATTGAACGCATTCTGATTGGCAAGCGCATGAGAAGTAGATCCATATGGACTGGAACGGAAACTCCACATAGCGTTACCACCTACCCTGTCCCAATTCGTCTGGAAAGAAGCCAGTCCCGTTTCGGGAAACACGTATCCTGCGGGAAGCGCTGTCAGCCCCTCACCTTCCGGCAAAGGTTTATCACATTGCAGACGAAACCATGCAAGGTCTCCGGGTTTGCTCAATAAGGCTTTCTTCATATATTCCGGTTCCACCTTCAGCGTACGGCGCACGAAGTCGGCAGCATACGTATTTCCAGTAAGGCGTGCCAGTGCGTCCAGATAGCCGATACGGATACTGTTAGGGCGTGCCACATTCTGATGTGAACTTCCGTTTCCGGCAGATTTGGAGAAAGGAGGTTGCTGAAAGATGGTGTACATGATGTTTCCCTGATACCAAGGATCGGAAAAATAATCGTAACCGGTCAGTTTACTATAATAATAAGGTACTTCAATCAATGTGCGAGTGTTGACAGTAAAGTAAGAGTCACCGTTATGCCATCCACCGTCCTTGTTCAGTCCGGGGAAACGTGCCAACCATACGTTGTAGCAATAATCCACCCATGTGGCTGCTTCGGGCAAATCACCGTACACGCTGAATGCCGCCATCGTAAGGATGCGAAGTGTCATCTGCCATACGTGATTGTCTGCGATGTGGTTTTCCATCCGGTTGTTGAAGTTATCGTACATTTCGCCGCCTTTCTGCCGGACGGCGTCAAGAAGAGTTTGTCGTTGTGATGCGCTCAGTCGGTCATAAAAGGAATCATAAGCCATAGAGCAAAGTGACAGCAGGCTGGAAGCGTTGAAATCGCCTTTCACATTCTTATGCTTGTCCCAATCCGCCATCGTAAATACACGTTTGATGGCTTCATCGGCATATTTGGCATCCTGCGTCAGCAGCCATGCACGTATCAGCGCTTCGGCATTTCCTTCTTCCGCATCAATGATACGACGGCTCTCACGGGTAAGATAAGAATTGATCTGCATCTCATTCTTCAGGTTTTTCACCTGGGAGGTATTGATATCTTCCACCGATTTCATTGGAGTCTGAAGCACCTTGTCGGCACGTTCCAGATACCATTGTCTTTCCGGCTTATTTTTGCTGTGATTCATAAAGTCTTTCCATTCATCCTTCACCATCCACACGCGCGGGTGGTCAGCAGGCAGCTTTGTCAACAACGTTTTCAGCGAAGGCGGGCAGAATTTCCCCGGACGGTCTTCCACGGTGACTTGTTGCACGCTTCCCCACGCTACCTGCCCATTTTCCATATAGCCGAACTGCCAGTACCATGTACCCGCTGCAAGCGGTTTCTCCGGATTGTAGAACGGCCAACGGGTATCTACCTGCGTGACGCCCGCTTTAAATCCTGCATCCTGCGAGTAGCGAAGCCGATAGGTGACTTTGGTTTTATCCACCTTTTTTGTTTTATCCTCAAATCCGTCCAACGGGCTGTCCGGTATGTTCATGTCCGAACGGAGCGGCCACTGGAAAGACACCGCACGGTCACTCACCACAGCTTTATCCAACGGATAAGGAGTGGCACGCATCTCGTGCATCAGCGTTGGCGCCGTCAGCTTGATGACTGCCTGCTTTTGCGCATACATTGTCTGTGCAACTGCGGATAAGGATAAGAATGAAATAAATAGTATTCTTTTCATGATATCAAATAATTGGTTTTTCTACAGGCAAATGTAGACAAACCACCCCAAACGGGACTTTCAATTCAATTCTTCCTTATCTGATAGTGTCTAATGCGACTTTGTTTTCGTACATTTCAATTTAAAATTCGTCCAAAAGGGGAGTTATAGGTAGCTACAAAGGGGATAAAAGCTCATTTTTACCGCAGTTTTATTCATTCCTGCATAGGTATGGGGCATGGTCGGATACTTTAAGTCAGCCGCTCCCTATCCTTAAGCATTTTGTTAGCTATATTAATTCGTTCCACTACAGTGGTCCGCAAAAAGCACTATAGTTCCCCTTGCGGACCACTATAGTGGAACGAAAGGGAAACTGTAGTGGAACGAACTAGATAATAGGAATAAAAAGACTAATAGTACGGAGGGAACCGGTTAGATCTCCGAGCTTTTTCAATAATACATCAAAGCCGTTTATTGGATTCGCAATAGTTTCGCCGGCACATCTAAAAAATAATGTTACTGTGCGTGCTTCTTTATATAATCTGACGGCAAACAACCCATATACTTCTTAAAACTGGTAGAAAAGTAAGAAGATGAGCCGAAGCCTACCATTCCGCTAATCTCAGAAATGGAGTAGCGCCCTTCCAGCAACAGTTTACAGGCTTTATTGAAACGAATGCGCCGGATAAAGTTGGCGGGCGGTTCACCGGAAACGGAATTCATTTTGAGATAGAGCGACGAACGGCTCATACAGAGTTTGGAAGCCAGATCATCGGACGTGAAATCTTCATTGCCAATGTTTTCTTCCACTGCCTGAATGGCTTTGCTCATAAATTCCTCGTCCAGATTATTGGAAGTCATTTTAGCGGTATCAATATCAATCGTATTGGAATAATAATGTTTCAATCGTTGGCGTGCTTTCAGCAGATTGGCGATTTTCCCTTTCAGAAGATGGATAGAGAACGGCTTCGCGATATAGTCATCCGCTCCGGCTTGAATCCCCTCCGTTTGTGCATCGACACTCCCTTTGGCAGACAGCAGAAGCACCGGAATATGACAGGTTTGCAAGTTCCGCTTGATGAGCTGGCAGAGTTTGATTCCGTCTATTCCCGGCATCATCACATCAGAAAGGACAATGTCCACGCGATGTTCTTTCATAATGGTCAATGCTTCTTCCCCATTTCCAGCGGTAAGCGTCACATAGTTCTGACGGAAGTTATCTTTCAGGTAATCCACCATTTCTTTATTATCATCTACCAGCAGAATAGTGGAACGATCTTCCTCGCTGACATCCTCCATCTGGTCATCTTCAGACTGTTCCGAAGAAAGTGAAGATGAAATATCACCGGCGAAATATTCTTCGGGCAATGGCAATTCCGCGAAGGAGTCAGGTCCTTCGGCTTCGCGTTCGGGCATTTCCCGTTCTTTTTCCGTGAAAGTATGGATGTCGGCAGGAAAGGTGAGCCTAAATTCCGTATATTGATTGGGGACGCTTTCTACAGAAATAGTTCCGTGATGCTTCTCCACAAGCATTTTCACTAATGAAAGGCCGATGCCCGTTCCTTTGCGTTGCCCGTCTATCTGATAGAAACGCTCAAAAATACGGGTAAGTTGTTCGGGAGTCATGCCGATGCCGCTATCTCTCACAGTAAAACCATATACTTCTCCTTCCGCCCATAATGAAAGCGAGATTTTGCCGCCATCCGGTGTAAACTTGAAAGCGTTGGACAGCAGATTCATCAAGATCGTTTCCAGGTATGACTTGTCTGCCGGAAGTAAATGCCCTTCGAGGTCAGACTTCTTGCTAAAGTCGATATTCCGCTTTTGCGCATTCTCTGCGAACAAGGTGAATACATCCTGCAATACAGCATTGACGTCCGTCTGCGCCACATGAATGGGCAATGCTCCCGCCTCAGCCTTACGGAAATCGAGCAACTGATTGACGATATGCAACAGCTTTCGCCCGTTCTTATAGACATAATCCAACTTCTGCCGCACCGGAGTCCCCATCAGGCTTTTCTGTCCCAACAGTTCTTCCAACGGAGCTAATATCAAACTCAACGGAGTACGCAATTCATGAGACATATTCATGTAAAAACGTACTTTCTCCTGACTGATTTCTTCTATCTTATTCCGTTCGATCTGCTCAATCCGTACCTGCATCTTCATTTTGGCGCGGGCTATGAAAAAGTATATAATGAACACAAGAAGTCCTACGGAGAATAATGCAAAAAGCGTTTTTGCCCACCAAGTCTGATACCACATCGGAATGATGTGCACAAAAAATTCGGTAGTCGCTTCACTCCATTTTCCGTTATTGTTGCATGCCTTCACTTTGAATACATACTCTCCGGGAGGCAAATTGGAATAGCTTGCCCGGGCAAACGAAACATGCCGGGAGTGATTCCACTCCTCCTCGAAACCTTCCAGTTTATAAATGAATTGATTCCGTTTCCCCGCCAGATAGTTGATGACAGCAAAACGGATATTAAACAACTTCTGATCGGAAGGAAACGACATACCGAGCATACGTCCCTGTTCGTCCTGATAATAACGCACCCGCTCGCTTTTCATATCCGTAATCACTTGATTAAAGACGACAGCTCCAGTGACAACCGCATTCGGGGAATAGGGATTATCCCCCAATTCGTAAGGTTTGAAATAAGTGACACCACCGAGGGAACCCAGATAAAACGTTCCGTCTTCCGCTTTACAGGCTCCGAAGAAGTTGAACTGGTCGTGAGGCAGACCATCCTGCTTTGTATAGTTGAGAAAAGTTCCTTCCTCCCTGTTAAAACAGGAAAGTCCCTTATTGGTAGTCAGCCATAAGCGTCCCCGTTCATCTTCCAGTATGCTATAAATAAAGTCGTTCGGCAGACCGTCTTTCATCGTATACTGTTGCCAGGCAGCGGGCATTCCTTCCTCTTTATAGCGGTACAGCCCTGTAGAAGAACCGATCCAGATATTATGATGGCTATCTTCCTGCACACAGAAAGCCTGTATCAACCCATGCAGATAGGTCGAAGAAAGAAGGTGCAGCTCTTCCAGTTTCCCGTCTGCATACAGGAACAGGCTCTCTTCCGTACCTATCCATATTCTCCCTTTCGAATCGCGGAACAAGGTATATATCAATACATTTTCCAGCTCATTATGCTTTTGGGCTAGCGGATGCTGCGAAAGTTCTCCGGTCTTCTTATTAAATAGGTAGAGTCCGCTCATACCGCCTACCCAAAGTGTTCCGTCTGTTCCGTCCAACAAAGAATAGCAGCTGTTGGTCAGGGAAACCGAATTCGGAAAGGCATATGTTTCTATCCTGCCACTCTCACGGTGCAGACGGCTCAATCCTCCGCCATGAGTACCGATATAGATACTGCCATCCTTATCCGCCCATATACATTTTATATTATCGGATTTCAGAGAGTTGGCAGAAGTTCCTGCCCGATAAAATGAAAAGGTTCCGGTTTCACGATTATAATAATTCAAGCCGCCATCATTCGTGCCAATCCACAGATTCTTACTGTCCGGCTCTTCGGTAATGCAGCTCACCGTATTGTCACTCAGGGAATTCCGCCAGGCAGAATGTTGCAAGCGTCCGAAAGCCGGGGCTAACGGATGATAATAATTAAGCCCGCCATAAAACGTACCGATCCACATACCACCCTGATTATCTTTCAAGATGGAGCGAACGGAATTGTGCCCCAATGAGGTAGGATCTTCGGGAGAAAAACGGCTGATCTGAAAGGTTTCCGTCTCCGGTTCAAGAATAAGCAAAGCTTCCATCGTCCCGATCCAAATCCTTCCCTTATCATCCCGACACAATGTACGGACCGAATTTGTCAGAAAGTAACCGGGAGTATTCTGCTTGTTATAGTGCTTCTTTATCTGAAAGTTATTATCGATACAATACACTCCGTTGGTCAATGAACTCAGCCAGCAGTTCCCGCTCCTGTCATCATAAAGCATTCCCGAAATAATCTCGTCTTTCAGTTGAACAAGCAGCTGAGTCACATTTTCGTTACGTATATAGTAGAAATATACACCTTCCGAAGTCCCCATCAGAAAACCGTCATTCATCCGACAAAGGGAATAGATCGTTTTTCCGGCAAGTTCCGGCTGTATCTTCATCCGTCCTGTCTCCTTATCGAAAACCACCAGACCTATATTAGTAGCAAGCAAGAGCCTTTCACTTTCTTCCGGCTCTCCGATAGCAAGTACTTGCATCGGCTGGCTGTCCGGTGAAGAATAATTGGTAAAGTCATTGCCGACAATATTATAACGGGACAAGCCGACTTGCGTGCCTACCCATACCGTCCCTTTCCGGTCGGTGTGCAGAGAATAGACATGATTATTAGCCAGGCTTGTAGTATCATCCGCCGCTTTATAATAAGAAACGAAACGGGAACCTTCATACCAGTTCAGACCGTCTATCGTGCCTACCCAAATCTTATTATTATGATCCTGCGTCAAGGCAAGCACTGTATTCTGCGACAATCCGTCATCTACGGACAGCCGCTTGAAATGGATATGGCTGTCGGCAGCCAATACGGTATACAGAGGAAAGAATAGAATGCAAACGGATATTCCGAATAAGTTTTTAAATAGCAAATGCCAGTCTTTCATGAGCTCATATTAAAGATTTCATCGTAAAGATAGATATTTTCAGTTCAATCTTATAAACAACCCCTGTTTTTTTAACTCATAGATGAAGACTGGCATCGACCTAAAAACTAATTCTATTGTTTTTCCGTAATCTTCTTTAGAGTCAAAATGGTTGATTATTCGATTGGTCTTTCAAATCTTTATAGCGTTTCAAAGCCTCAAGATAATAATAATCGGCATAATTCAATGGTGTATCAATTTCGCTGTCGTGGGGGAAACTGCCGACAGAATGCAACAGGATGAATCCAAGATTTTGTCCTTCCTTCGCCAAGTATTCTTCGGACGACAATTGTTTCAGGATATTTTCCGCATAGCGGAAATATTCTTCTCCCTGCTGCTTGTCTCCATAGCCGCTCAGTTCCAGCAATGCGGAAGCAGTTACTGCGGCGGCGGAAGCATCTCTCGGCTCATTGGGAATCTTGGGGGCATCATAATCCCAATAAGGAATGTAGTCATTTTCCGCCGGACGATGGTCTATGATAAAGCGGGCTATTTTATGGGCAGCATCCAAGTAGCTCTGCTGCTTGGTAAAGCGGTAGCACATCGTGTATCCGTACACACCCCAAGCCTGTCCGCGTGCCCAGGCAGATGAGTCTGCATATCCCTGAAAGGTTCCTTTCGACTCCACTTCTCCATTTTCAGCTTGGTAACTTACCACATGATAAGAGGTCATGTCGGGTCTGAAATGGTTTTTCAGTGTTTTGTCAGCATGAGAAACAGCTATTTCACGATACTTGGGATCAGCAGTCTGCTCCGAAACCCAGAACAGCATTTCAAGGTTCATCATATTATCGATAATCACCGGATAGCTCCAGTCTCCGAAATCCCATGAACGAATCAGTCCGACTTCCGGACGAAAACGGGAACTGAGACTTTCGGAAGAGTTAACAAGAATCAGGCTGTCCGTCGGTTCCGGCTTCAGACGAATGGCCTGTCCATAACTGCAAAACATCATGAATCCCAAATCATGATTGCCCGTATAATATTGCATATCCTGCAGGCGATCCGTATAGGTACGCGCTTCCTTGGCCAGCGCTTCATCCCCCGTCAGTTCGTAGGCCAGCCACATCGAACCGGGATAAAAGCCACTGGTCCAATCCGTAGGATGTTCCAGTCTGTACTTTCCGTCTTTTATAGAACGGGGAAAACAGGCTGTGTCCGGTTCATTCTTCAATTGTTCTGCCATATAAAGCAACTGATGCCCGGACGTTTTCACCGCATGATCGAACCATGCCATCTCATTTCCTTTCGGAGCATTACAGGCAGTCAGGAAAGCAATACTACCTACTACCATAAAAAGTCTGTTCTTCATTACTATAAATCTACTTTTGTTGATGCAGGCAAAGTTAGAATAACCTGCGGACACAGGCTTTATATATCTGTTTTTTCAGTTCCGTTTCTATTTCAACAAACTTTGAATTCGTCCAAAGTTCTTTCGTTTTTATCTACTACAGAATAAACAGACACGGATTTCACGAAATATGCAGCTGTCAAATACAATAAGCAGCAGTTTCGTAAAATCCGTGTCTGATAAAACACGATCATTTCTATCGCACAATATCTTCCGGAAACTTAGCCGGCATCTCCACCCGTTTCCAGGTCTCATAATACCAGGCATTCAGTTCGTTTCCGTTCAGATCATTCTTGATGAAGTATTTCAAATGCAGATAATCATTATCCTTTATTTCAAACTCCAGAATATTATCCTGATTATCAAGCATCGGAAGGTGGATATTCTTCTCGATACTCTCCTTATAAGAATCATCGGTCAACTGTTTATATGTACCATATCCTGTGATAATCGCATCCGAACCGGGAATAATGGTAAAATTCACGATTCTGCCGTCATCACTCAATACCTTAAATGTATTACTGGGTTTCAACGCTCCCGGGACATCGGGAGATTCTGATACATAATGGCACAACTGCCAGATCCCCTTTAAATCGGCCGGTTTGAATTTGGTTTTCTTCTGGGCCGTCGCACCTGTTACCGCTAACAACATGATTGAAAGCATGGTAAAGAAATAGAGCTTTTTCATGACAATATGATTTTAGTTAACACTCTTAAAGGCGTATGTCCAAATATAAAGATTTATTTTGAGAAAGTAACAATCAAATGCATAAAAAAACTCGCACAATCAAAAGATTATGCGAGTTTTACATAAATATACCGAAATATTAGAAATCAGCATTTCTCGGTGTACGCGGGAACGGTATCACGTCACGGATATTTGACATACCTGTTACAAACAGCAACAGACGTTCAAAACCGAGTCCGAAACCGGAGTGAGGACAAGTACCGAATTTACGGGTATCCAAATACCACCACATATCCTTCATCGGGATATGCATTTCTTCAATACGAGTCATCAGCTTGTTATAATCCGCTTCACGTTCAGAACCACCAATGATCTCACCGATCTTCGGGAAAAGAACGTCCATCGCACGTACTGTCTTTCCATCCTCGTTCTGCTTCATATAGAAGGCTTTGATTTCCTTCGGATAATCAGTCAGAATCACCGGACGTTTGAAGTGATCTTCCACCAAATAACGTTCGTGCTCGGAAGCCAAGTCTACTCCCCAGTAAACAGGGAATTCGAACTTGTGACCTTTCGCAACGGCATCTTCCAGAATCTTGATACCATCCGTGTAAGGCAGACGAACGAAATCATCCTTCAATACACCTTGCAGACGTTCAATCAAGCCCTTATCGAACATATCGTTCAGGAACTTCACATCATCCGCACAGTTATCCAACGCCCATTTCACACAATATTTGATGAACTCTTCTGCCAAGTCCATATTGTCGGCTATGTCGTTGAAAGCAACTTCCGGCTCAATCATCCAGAACTCTGCCAAATGGCGGGGAGTATTGGAGTTTTCGGCACGGAAAGTAGGACCGAATGTGTAGATAGCACCCATCGCCGTAGCAGCCAGCTCACCTTCCAACTGACCGGATACAGTCAGACTTGTTTGCTTGCCGAAGAAGTCGTCCTCATAGGAGATAGAACCTCTTTCGTCTTTCTTCAAGTCATACAGGTTCATGGTAGTTACCTGAAACATCTGTCCGGCACCTTCGCAGTCGGAACCTGTGATAATCGGTGTATGGAAATAGAAAAATCCCTTTTCATGGAAAAACTTGTGAATAGCAATCGCCATGTTGTGACGAATGCGGAACACTGCACCAAAGGTATTGGTACGCGGACGCAAATGAGCGATCTCGCGCAAGAATTCCATGGAGTGACCTTTTTTCTGCAATGGATATGTATTGTCGCAAGTACCCAGCACTTCGATTTCTTTAGCCTGCACTTCCACCTTCTGACCGGAACCCACAGATTCCACCATTACTCCGTTCACGCTTATACAAGCTCCGGTAGTAATCAGTTTCAGCATCTCTTCATCGAAATTAGCCAGATCTACTACGATCTGCACATTATTTATTGTAGAACCGTCATTCAGTGCGATAAAGTTAACTTGTTTGCTACCTCTACGGGTGCGAACCCATCCTTTCACATTGACCATAGCGCCAATGTCTTCGCGCTTCAACAGATCAACAATTTTTGTTCTACCAATCTTTTCCATAAAACTTTTTTAATACAATATTATATATTACTCAAACGAACCCATGCGGAGGTAGTTTACTTCTGCTTCCGACAGGTAACGCCAGTCTCCGCGGCGCAGACCTTTTTTGGTCAGTCCGGCGAAGAACACACGGTCGAGTTTTACTACTTTATATCCCAGTGATTCGAAAATACGGCGAACGATACGGTTCTTACCGGAGTGAATTTCGATACCTACCTGGTCTTTCTTGAAATCATCTGTGTAGCTGATAGCATCTGCATGGATTTCACCGTCTTCCAACTGTACGCCGGCTGCAATCTGATCCATATCTGCTTTTGTCAGGTTCTTGTCCAGATGAACATGATATATTTTCTTTTTCAAGAATTTCGGGTGTGTCAGCTTGGAAGCCAGGTCACCGTCATTTGTCAACAGGAGTACACCAGTCGTGTTGCGGTCAAGACGTCCTACCGGATAAATACGTTCGTTGCAAGCGCCTTTTACCAGATCCATTACCGTGCGGCGTTCCTGCGGATCATCCGATGTAGTAACCGTATCTTTCGGCTTATTCAACAGTACGTATACCTTACGTTCGATGCTAACCGGTTCATCGTGGAACTTCACCACATCCGAGCGTTTGATCTTTGTACCCAATTCAGTTACTACTTCACCGTTTACAGAAACCACACCTGCTGTGATAAACTCATCAGCTTCGCGACGTGAGCAAACACCGGCATTAGCCAGGAACTTGTTCAGACGAATCGGTTCGTTCGGATCAACAAACTGTTCCTTGTACTCAATCTGTTTCTTGATGCTGTACTTAGCATTCGGATCATAGTCACTGGTACGCGGACGCGGACGATAGCCTCCCTGTGAACGGTCATTGTTAAATCTCGGACGATAGCCTCCGCCACCACTGTTGTTGTTACGGTAGCCACCACCACCTTCACCACTGTTGAAGCGAGGACGGTATGGACGGTCACCACCGCCATCACGGTTGTAAGGACGCTGAGGACGGTCGCCACCTTCACCGCTGTTGAAACGGGGACGGTACGGACGGTCGCCATAAGAGCGTTGTTCGCCACCTTCACGATTGTAAGGACGCTGCGGACGATCGCCTCCTTCGCCGTTCGGATTGAATCTCGGACGATACGGACGGTCTCCACCTTCACGGTTGTAAGAAGGGCGTTGAGGACGATCATAAGAACGTTGTTCACCACCTTCGCGGTTGTAAGGACGTTGCGGACGTTCGCCTCCTTCATTGTTGTTATTGAAGCGAGGACGATACGGACGGTCTCCACCTTCACGATTGTAAGAAGGACGTTGGGGACGGTCGCCATAAGAGCGGTCTCCATAAGAACGCTGCGGGCGTTCTCCACCTTCACTGTTGGTATTAAATCGCGGGCGATACGGACGATCCCCACCTTCACGGTTGTAAGAAGGACGATACGGACGTTCTCCACCTTCTCTGTTGTAAGACTTGTTACCATCACGGCCGGCACCTGTATTCTCCTCATTGTAAGAATTTTCGCGCCATTCTTCGTTTTCTGTGCTCATTTTTTTATTCGAATAAAATTAGACTTTGGCCTCACGGCCTATTTAAAAAACACGTTTATTATATAAGTAAACAATTAAAGTCCCGTATATGTATGCGGAGTAATTGCTCTTAACTCTTTTTTAATATCTTCGCTTACGTTCAAGCCTTCGATAAACTCTTTAATAGAACTTTCTGTAATAGCCTGGTTGGTCCGGGTCAAAGCTTTCAAAGCTTCATACGGATGCGGGTAAGCCTCGCGGCGTAAAATAGTCTGGATTGCCTCAGCCACTACGCTCCAGCAGTTGTCCAGATCACGGTAAATAGCCGGTTCGTTCAGCAACAGTTTGCGAAGTCCTTTCAGTGAACTCTGAATAGCAATCACGATATGACCGAAAGGCACGCCTACATTACGGAGTACCGTAGAGTCTGTCAGGTCACGCTGCAAGCGGGAAACAGGAAGCTTCACAGCCAGATGTTCCAGAATGGAAGTCGCGATACCCAGATTACCTTCCGCATTTTCAAAGTCGATCGGATTCACTTTATGCGGCATCGCGCTTGATCCTACTTCACCGGCTTTGATCTTCTGCTTGAAGTATTCCATAGAAATATACTGCCAGAAGTCACGGTTCATATCCACCATGATGGTATTGATACGTTTCATCGCGTCAAAAACAGCAGACAAGTTATCGTAGTTCGAAATCTGAGTGGTATATTCTTCGCGTTCCAGTCCCAGTTTCTCTGCAACAAACCGATTACCGAATTGTTTCCAGTCATATTGAGGATATGCTACATGATGAGCATTGTAATTTCCGGTAGCACCACCGAATTTTGCGGTGATCGGACACGCTTTCAGCATAGCCAGCTGACGTTCCAGACGGTAAACGAATACCATCACTTCCTTACCCAGACGACTCGGAGAAGCCGGTTGTCCATGAGTTTTGGCAAGCATCGGGATGGCAGCCCATTCTGTTGCATATGTTTTCAGCTGTGCAATCAGCTCCTCGATCAGCGGATAATAAACTTTATCCAAAGCTTCCTTGATAGAAAGAGGCACAGACGTATTGTTAATGTCCTGAGAAGTCAGTCCGAAGTGAATGAATTCTTTATAGTCATCCATTCCACCCAGCTTATCGAATTCTTCTTTCAGGAAATATTCTACGGCTTTTACATCATGGTTGGTTACACTTTCGATATCTTTAATGCGTTGCGCATCTGCTTCCGAGAAGTTACGGTAGATATTCCGTAAAGTTTCAAACACGTTGCTATCGATTCCTTTCAACTGCGGCAAAGGAAGTTCGCACAAGGTGATAAAGTATTCCACCTCTACCTGTACACGGTATTTAATCAGTGCAAATTCAGAGAAATAAGCTGCCAAAGCTTTAGTTTTGCCTCTATATCGACCATCAATCGGAGATATGGCCGTTAATACATCAAGTTCCATACGTTTTCTTAGATAATTATCAGACTGCAAAATTAACTCTTTTTCCTGAGTTATAAGGCAAAAGGATAAAGAAAGTTTGTATAAAAGCGGTAAGAAATAAAAAAAGTCTCACGAATTTCTTCGAAAGACTTCCTTTTTAGGTTGTATTTGTATCATACACTACTCTCAGACACTTATTCGGGCTCATCCGTATCCAGACAAAAAGGATGTCCGGCGGGATCGATCATTGTTCTTGAGGTTCTAAAAAACTGTTCATCTGCCGGCTTCGCTCCCAGTTGCATCGCACAGGCTACCGCCTCATCCAAATTATCAACATAAAAATCCAAATGGAGCATCTGTCCCTGCTTGCCATTTTGCCAGGGCCATACAGGAGGCTGATAATTTTCGACCTCTTGAAACGCGATCACCATACCTGACGGAGACGTGGTAGCCGCCCAGCCATCAGTTTGCGGATGGGTCCATTCCCACCCCAGCAATTTGCTGTAGAATTCGGCCAAAACTCCGGCATCTTCACAATCAACAACAATATTGATTTTATGAACATTCAGTCTTGCATCCATCCTTACTCAAGACGTTTTTTAAACTGCTTTTCTCCCGGCAATATATAATATTCCTTATCGCTATCATAAACAAATCCGTTCGACAGCAGAGCTCTACAGGAAGCTATATTCTCTTC
Source organism: Bacteroides thetaiotaomicron (assembly GCA_019412825.1). Classification (GTDB taxonomy): domain Bacteria; phylum Bacteroidota; class Bacteroidia; order Bacteroidales; family Bacteroidaceae; genus Bacteroides; species Bacteroides thetaiotaomicron_A. The sequence continues at coordinate 235,170 of DXOL01000022.1, forward strand.
TTCAGGCTGAACTACGATACCGGCATCAACGCATTGCTTTCTGACCTCTCCAACCAGTAACCCCACGATAGCCGTCCCATAGCCTTTTCGCAGACAACATTCTTCTCCTATAAAATAGTCAATACTATACAGTTCGCGAGGCTTATCTGCCATATACCAGTCTTCTTTAGCATCAAAACAATCGTAATACTGTCCAAATCCAATCGGCTTACCATCCATATACACAATGAAATGCTTCAAGAAACTGAATTTTTCGTTTCTTTCTTTAATTTCACTCAGCCATTCATCAGCGTCGTGATACCATTTCAACACATGCGGTTTATTCAACCACAACTGCATCTGTCCTACATCACTATCTTCCAATAGTTTTAAAACAAGTTTCGTCATAAATATATACTATTATTTTTCATGGGTACAGACAAATATACCGGTCCATTCCACTTTTACCATGAAATACCGATTCATGTTTGATTCATTAAATTCATTCTTGTCACTTTATTGCAACCACAAACATTTCATTATTTGACGTAAAATTATTATCCGAAAGTATGTTCTTATGAATAGAGACCTGTCTGAATCCTATATCCCTCAAGATATCCGTTATTTCATTCTCAGCATAATATCTATCCCAGACAATAAAGCGTTTGTTTCCATCCCCAGTCAGTAAGTTGTACTGATATGCAAAAACCTTGCTTTCCGGATAATGAAAGGTCTGACTTAATAATAAATATTCAGTTTCATCCCAAAAGCCTCCCGACCGGGCATATTCCCAATTCTTAGTCTCCTGTTTATCACGAACGATCCCTTCGGTAAAAACATCAAAAATAAATATTCCGTCATTACCCAGTGATGAATAAATATTTCTCAGAAGTTTATCGCGATCCTTATCAGAATGAGTTCCCATATCACAGTAAATCATGAGGATGGCATCATATTCACCTTGAGGATAATCCTGAATATAATCTCCGAATATATATTTTATATCTTCCCGTCTTTCAGCAGCATATTCGACAGACGCCTTATTAAAGTCTATCCCTGTTACATCATAACCTCTATCCTTAAAAGCAGAAGTATACAATCCCGGTCCGCAGCCCAAATCAAGCAGCCTGCCCGCCGGCCTTATGTGCTCCAAGATAAAATCCACTGTTTTCCGAACAGAATCCTGCCTCCTGCTTGCTCCATCAGAATCCGGATTTAGATGCACTTTCAACATCTGCAACTGAATATACGGGTCTGTCCATATATTATTATCTGTTTTCTCAAACAGAGCCGGTCTTTTATCCATGATGTTTTTGCTCATAAACACGTTTAAAGGCATAATATACAATTTATTTATCGCCTTCTTACTTAAGGCTGCATGAATATGTTCAGGAATACGCAATTGAAAGAATAGAAAACCCGCTAATCTAATGACAGACTCCATACTTTTCTGCAAAGATAACTTTCTAAAGTCAGATAAAGTTGACCGATCTTGCTAAAATGTAAAACAAGGAGACTAAAAACAAAAAAGATCCGATAGCTATATTATAACTATCGGACCTTTTTTTCGTGGGCGCTGAGGGATTCGAACCCCCGACCCTCTGGGTGTAAACCAGATGCTCTGAACCAGCTGAGCTAAGCGCCCGTACACTTCCGTTTCAAAAGCGATGCAAAGGTACGGCTTTTTTCGAAACCTCCAAACATTTTGCATATTATTTTTCAAGAAACTTTTTATCAAAAGTAAGAACCAACTGATTATCAGCAAATAATGAAAAAAGTTTTTTTTCATGCAACTTTCCCTTCTCCAAGCCCGTCTAATAAACAGAACAAAATTAAAGATAAACAGAACAAGATAAAGACAGTCGCGACTCTTTCTCTGTCATTACTTAAATAAGATATGAAACGAATCACTACAACCGCAGCATTTTTATGCCTGTGCACGTTACTTATTGCACAAAATTTACAGCTAAGAGGAAGAATCATATCCGGCAAAGAACCGGTAGAATTCGCCAACGTCATTTTACAGACAAAAGATTCCCTTTTCATCTCCGGAGGCATTACCGACCAACGGGGACGATTCAACATGAACAACTTACAAAAAGGAAATTATCAGTTACTGATATCCGGACTGGGCTATCAAACGCGCGAAATCAGCTTGAAGGACTTTACAACCACTCTTGATCTGGGAACTATCTCCATTGATTCGGCAGCTATCGCACTGGAAGAAGTGACCATCACAGCCAATCCCGTTATCAACCAACCCGACCGGAAGATCATTCTTCCCAGCGCCCATCAGCTGAAAGCCTCAACAAACGGACTCAGCCTGCTACAACGCCTACAACTCAGCCGCATACAGGTGGACCCTATCCGGCAAACGATCACTTCTTCCAATCAGGGAGACGTGCAATTACGCATCAATGGAGCCAAAGTGGAGATACAGGAAATACTGGCTTTACGTCCGGAAGACGTAATCCGCATCGAATATCATGACGAACCGGGATTACGGTACGGAGACAATGCGGCGGCTGTCATCGACTATATCGTCCGCCGTCATCAGACAGGCGGCTACGTGGGACTTAACACAAGCACATCCGTCAACGTCATTTTGGGAAACAATAACGCAACAGCCAAAATCAATCATAAGAACTCCGAATGGGGACTCAATTACTATGGAGGCTACCGTTCACTTGACAACTACTGGAGAGAGAATTCCGAAACATTCAATTTTGCAGGCAAACCCTCCTTTACACGACTGGAAGACGGTATTCCCGATAAAATGAAAATGCGCTGGGACTATCTGACCATGAATTACAGTTATCAGGAAGCGGAAAAATGGTTTGTCAGTGTGGCCCTTCGGGGAGGTTTCCGCCACAACCGGATGAACACTCAAAGTACATTATATCCTATCGACAATCCGGAAAACAGTGTAGCCATGAAAGACCACACAGCCTCGGACAACAAGTCTCCTTCCCTCGACGTCTATCTGCAACGCACGCTTAAAAACAATCAGGCTATCATTCTGAATGCAGTAGGCACCTATATCGATACTTATGACGACCGCACCTACGAAGAGAAGAAACATTCCACCCTTGCAACCGACATCTATTCGGCTATCCGTGGAAAGAAATATTCATTTATCGGCGAAGGTATCTACGAAAAGAAATTCACCAACAGCAAACTCAGTGCAGGTATCCGCCACCAGCAATCGCTGACGGAAAACAGATATGCCGGAACGTCTTCGGCAGAGACGCAGATGCAGGAGGCATATACTTCCACCTATATAGAATTCAGCAGCAAAGTGAAAAAGTTCAATTACTCCGTCGGAGTGCAGGGTAGCCGTTCATGGTTCAATCAGGAAGGTGAAGGGTATCAGAAATATTCAGTCCTACCGCGCATACAGCTCACTTATAACTTCTCGGACAACGCGTTTATCCGCTATCAGGGGCAGATTTCCAGAAACACACCTGCCCCCTCCGATCTGAGCAACGTTGAGCAACTGATCGATTCCCTGCAAATACGCAGGGGAAATCCGGGCCTGAAAATGTCAACGGTATACAATAACACGCTGAATATCGATTATCGCAAAGGGCTGTTCAGCAGCAGCCTTTACCTTCTATATCAATATCAGCACAAGCCCAACATGGAAGAGACGCTCAGAGAAGGTGAACTTTTCGTCCGTACCATCGCCAATCAGCGAAGCTGGCAAAAGCTCAATCCGGAAGTGGAAATCAAGGTCGGCCCTATCAAAGACATCTTAAGCCTGTCCATATCAACGGGCATCAATTATTTCGACAGCCGCGGACACAATTACCACCACACCTATACCAACTGGTACTACCGTGCCAGTGCAATGGCGTCCTATAAAAACTGGAGCGCGTATTTCGAGATACAAAACCACCGCAACGATTTCTATGGAGAGACGCTGACGTACGGAGAGAATTACCATCTTCTGAACGTCAGTTACCGGTATAAGCAACTGAACATTGGAGCCATGTGCCTCAATCCTTTCTCCAACAATTATAAGATAGGAAGTGAAAACTTCAGTCCGCTGGCTCCTTCCAAAAACTGGATGTACATTAAAGAGAGTTCCCGGGTATTCGCCCTCACACTATCGTGGAACTTCAGTTTCGGGCGCAAATACGAGTCTGCCGAAAGACGGCTTCACAATGAAGACAACAATGCGGGAACACTCAAATCCGGGAAATAAGATTCCCGGTCAAGCCTGCTTACGGATAAGGCGCGCCGGATTCCCGACTGCAATACTGTCGTCGGGAATATCTTTCGTCACGACGCTTCCCGCTCCTATCACACAACGGTTGCCAATCGTCACACCGGGACAAATGACAGCCCCGCCGCCAATCCAGCAATCCTCACCGATCGTAACCGGATAAGCATACTCTTTCGAACCGCGACGCTCCAGATAATTCATCGGATGATGCGGCGTATAAATCTGTACGCAAGGGCCGACCAGCGTATGGGCACCGATTGTGATATACCCTCCGTCCAGAAAAGTGCAGTTGGCATTGACAAACACGTGTTCGCCCAACTTTATCCCGTCTCCGTGATCGCAATGGAAAGGAGGACAGATCACCGAAGTTTCAGGAATACCCGGCACCAATTCTTCCAACAATTCTCTGTACCCGTCATCGTATGTGCTCAACCCGCGCATGATCGCCAGCAACTTCTTGGCATGCTCAAAACGTACCTGCAACTCCGGCGCAGACATATCAGCCAACTGGCTGCTGCGCATCTTCTCCACTTCTGTCATATTCCTTATTCTCCCCTGCCATTCGTAAATACAAACTTCTTCTCATCCGAAAGCGATTCATTAAACTCGAACCCTTCCCACGAGAATCCTTTCAGTTCCTCCGGATTCCCGATCTTATTTTTCAATATGAAACGTGTCATCTCGCCACGGGACATTTTGGTATACACCACTATTGTAGCCAGCTTTCCATTCTTCCAGACATGAAATTCGGGAGTGACCACACGGACTTCGCTCTCCACCCGCTTCCAGTCAAACAGGCTTTTCATCTCATCACTGGCAAGATTGCACAAGATTCCTCCTGCCGACCGGATGTCCTCTATGAACGTATCCGTCAGACGCGACCGCCAATAAGAAAACAAGGTCTGATTCCCCAGTTCCGGCAATACGACATCTCCCTCCAGCCGATAAGCACGAATCACATCCAAAGGACGCAACAGACCGTAACAGAAAGAAGTCAGCCGCAAATGCTCCTGCGCATAACCGAAATCTTCTGCAGAGAAGTCCTTCGGATTCAGCCGTTTGAATACGATGCCGGTATACGCCAGCAAAGCAGGCAATTCCGGAGTGGCTTCCGCATGAAAAGCCTGATAACGTTTATAATTCTCCACAGCAATCTTTGCGTTTACACGCAGCAGACGTTCTAATTCGTCTACAGAAAACTGGGACATCTGCAACGCTATTTCCGCCGCTTCCTTCTGAAAACGGGGGCTCGTAGTCAAAGGGACTTTCACCTTCGACACCGCACTCATCGTCTTGGCACAAGATAGAAGTACTAACATTCTGAATCGGGTTTAATCATTTTGAAAAACACAAAAATAAAAAATAAATAGCTTCACTTGTTGACAGATATCCAAATTATGCCTACTTTCAGCCAATAATTAACTATAATCATTTATTAATTAACAAAAACACAAGAATCCCCCCTTATGAGAAACAAGTTTGTATCTTTGAAAGCTCTGGCCTTATTGGTCATCTTTTGTCTGACGGGTAGCTTAACCCGTGCCGCTGTCAATCCGAAACCGTTTGTTGTCCCCGAACTCAAACAATGGACGGGAAAAGACGGTAACTTCACCCCGGGAAAAGACGCCCGAATCGTCTGCACTTCCCAAAATCCCGAATTACTGAGAATAGCCCGGATGTTTGCCGACGATTATCAACAGATGTTCGGGCAGACATTAAGCGTAGCGCAAGGCAAAGCCACGTCCGGCGATTTCGTCCTATCCTTGTCGGCAGACAAGAAGCTCGGCGAGGAAGGTTACGCCATCAAGATAACCGACCGTGTAGCCATCTCCGCTCCCACCCCGACCGGTCTTTACTGGAGCACACGCACACTCCTGCAACTGGCGGAACAAAACCAAGAACGCTCACTCCCGCAAGGAACGATTCGTGATTATCCCGATTATCCGCTTCGCGGTTTCATGATAGACTGTGGCCGTAAGTTCATTCCGATGGCTTATCTGCAAGACTTGGTGAAAATCATGGCTTACTACAAAATGAACACCCTGCAAGTCCATCTGAACGATAACGGATTCAAGCAATACTTCGAGCACAACTGGGACAAGACTTACGCTGCCTTCCGACTGGAATCGGAGACTTATCCGGGATTGACAGCCCGTGACGGCTCGTACTCCAAGAAAGAATTTATCGACTTCCAGAAACAGGCGGCATCCAACTTCGTGGAAATCATTCCGGAGATTGACGTTCCCGCCCACTCACTGGCACTCACCCATTACAAACCGGAAATCGGAAGCAAGGAGTACGGCATGGATCACCTCGACTTATTCAAGCCGGAAACTTACGAATTCGTAGATGCTCTGTTCAAAGAATATCTGGAAGGCGACAATCCGGTATTCGTAGGCAAGCGTGTACATATCGGTACAGACGAATACTCGAATGCGAAGAAAGACGTGGTAGAAAAATTCCGTGCTTTCACCGATCATTACATCCGTTTTGTGGAAGGTTTCGGCAAGCAAGCAGTCGTATGGGGTGCGCTCAGCCATGCCAAAGGCGATACGCCCGTCAAATCAGAAAATGTCGTTATGAATGCGTGGTACAACGGATACGCCGATCCGGCAACCATGATCAAAGACGGATATCAACTGATCAGTATTCCGGACGGACTGGTATATATCGTTCCCGTAGCCGGATATTATCATGACTATCTCAACGAACCATACTTATATAAGGAATGGACACCCGCCCATATCGGCAAAGCCGTATTCGACGAGAAGCATCCTTCCATTCTTGGCGGTATGTTTGCCATCTGGAACGACCATGCAGGCAACGGTATCTCGGTGAAAGACATCCATCACCGTATATTCTCACCCCTGCAAACACTCTCCGTAAAGATGTGGACAGGTGCTCAGACGGGCATTCCTTATGAAACATTCAACGAGAAACGTGCCCTCCTCAGCGAAGCACCCGGAGTCAACCAACTGGCAAGAATCGGCAAAAAACCGGAATTGGTATACGAACGTTCCACAGTCGCTCCCGGCAGCACTTCCGACTATCCGGAAATTGGCTATAATTACACTGTCAGTTTCGACATTACCGGAGCAAAAGAAAGTGAAGGAACCGAATTGTTCCGTTCACCTAACGCCGTATTCTATCTGTCAGACCCTATTCGGGGAATGATGGGATTTGCACGCGACGGCTATCTGAATACCTTCCCCTACAAAGTGAATCCGGGAGAAAAAGCAACGATTCAGATAGAAGGAAACAATCGCAACACAACGCTGAGAGTCAACGGTAAAGTGGTTGATGAAATGAATACGCAGAAGCTTTACTTTAATGCAGGAAAAGACTCGATGAGTTATGTACGTACGCTGGTTTTCCCGCTGGAGAAAGCAGGAAACTTTAATAGTAAGGTACAGAATCTGAAAGTATACAATTATTGCGTAAGCAAACCATAAGGTTCAGGCACGGATTACACGGATGAACACGGTTTTAGTTACGAATCAGCTCTTAAAACCGTGTTCATCCGTGTAATCCGTGCCTAATTATTTAATTCAAGAATCAATTCAAACCTGTATAACCAAAAGCTACACAAACGTTTCTTCCCTAAGCAATAAAACGCTTTTTTATTGTCACTTATCACTTTTCGAAGTTAACTAACTGATTATAAACACATCATCGGTGATAATAAGCGGTGATAATACGGTGACAATAGCCGCATCCATACATTTTATTGTCACCTCCCTCCCAATCTCACTGTTCATCTCACCTACTGCTATCTCCCCATCAAGCCTACTTCATCCGAGTCCTGATCCTATGCAACAAATACCGTATACTACCGGTATCTTTCTCTTATAGTGCCTTTATTGTTCCATTAAGACACCGATCTCCTTAGTTGTTCACGGCCGTGGCAAGCATTGCTCACGGTCGTGACAAGAGTTGATCACGGCCATGAGCAGCCCTGTTCACGGCCGTGAAGAGCTAAAGAGAACGGCACTCTATTCCTACTTTCCTTATAGGAAAAAGCAAGTATATAAGGAGCTGAAGAGAACATTAGCGCTATCTTGCGACTCATTACACCGCAGACAACAAACAAAAAGAAGAGTCATACCTACCAAAGAAGAGACTCCCCCTTGGCATGCCAAAGAGGGAGTCTCCTTAATATATATACAGCTAAAGCAGTTTATTTATATTCCTGCCAGCTCTTAATCTGAATATCATTCAGTTTCAGTTCACAGAATGCTTCAATGAAAGCACTTGCCAGACGAGCATTGGTGATCAACGGAATGTTATGGTCGATAGCACCACGACGGATACGGTAACCATTCGTCAACTCACGTTTGCTGTGGTTCTTCGGAATGTTAACGATCAAGTCGAACTTATGGTCAGCGATCATCTTCATCACGTTGTTTTCAGCACCCGGTTTTTCATCCGGCCAGTAAACCGGAGTCGTTTCTACACCGTGAGCATTCAGGAATGCAGCCGTTCCGGCAGTAGCATAAATCTGATATCCCTTGGCAAACAGCATACGGCTCGCATCCAGCAAATCTACTTTAGACTTCATAGCACCGGAAGAGAACATCACCGCCTTTTCCGGAATCTTGAATCCTGTAGCGATCATTGCGTTCAGCAATGCTTCAGAGAAGTCATCGCCGATACAGCCAACTTCACCGGTAGAAGACATATCCACGCCCAAAACAGGGTCAGCCTTGTGAAGACGGGAGAAAGAGAACTGAGAAGCTTTCACACCGATCCAGTCGATGTCGAACGCAGTCTTGTCCGGCTGGCTGTACGGAGCATCCAGCATGATGCGGGTAGCTGTTTCGATAAAGTTGCGTTTCAGCACCTTAGATACGAACGGGAAGCTACGGGAAGCACGCAGGTTACATTCAATTACCTTCACCTCGTTGTTGCGGGCAAGGAACTGGATGTTGAACGGACCGGAGATATTCAGTTCTTTAGCAATCTGACGGCTGATCTTCTTGATGCGGCGGGCAGTTGCAAAGTAAATCTTCTGTGCAGGGAACACCAGTGTAGCGTCGCCGGAGTGTACACCGGCAAACTCTACGTGCTCGGAAATAGCGTATTCAACCACTTCACCGTTCTGAGCTACCGCGTCGAACTCAATTTCCTTTGTGTTTTCGAGGAACTGAGAAACAACTACCGGATATTCTTTAGATACTTCGGCAGCCATCTTCAGGAAGTTTTCCAGCTCTTCGTCGTCATAGCAAACGTTCATAGCCGCACCCGAGAGTACGTAAGAAGGACGAACCAATACCGGATAACCTACTTTTTCTACAAATCCCTTCACTTCTTCAAGGCTGGTCAGTTCCATCCAAGCCGGCTGATCGATGCCAAGCTGGTCGAGCATTGCCGAGAACTTGTTACGGTTTTCGGCACGGTCGATGGAAACCGGAGAAGTACCCAGTACAGGAACTGACTGGCGATACAACTTCATAGCCAGGTTGTTCGGAATCTGTCCGCCTACGGATACAATCACACCGCGCGGTTGTTCAAGGTCGATCACGTCGAGTACACGTTCGAAAGAGAGTTCGTCGAAGTACAGACGGTCGCACATATCGTAGTCAGTAGAAACCGTTTCGGGGTTGTAGTTGATCATGATAGACTTGTAACCCAGTTTGCGGGCAGTCTGAACGGCGTTCACCGAACACCAGTCAAATTCAACCGAGCTACCGATGCGGTAAGCACCCGAACCCAGTACGACTACTGATTTCTCATTCTTATAATAGTTTACATCGTAACCTTCTACTGCATAAGTCATGTACAGGTAGTTAGTCAGTTCCGGATGTTCCGAAGCGATGGTATTGATACGTTTTACTGCCGGAAGGATGCCCAAGGCTTTACGGTGAGCACGTACTGCCAGATTTTCTTTTTCCATGTTGCCGGTCGGGTTCAGTACGAAGCGGGCAATCTGGAAGTCAGAGAAACCGAGGACTTTAGCTTCGCGCATCACGTCAGCCGGAATATCTTCTACCTTATTATAAGCAGACAGTTTTGCCTTGTAGTCAACAATGTTCTTCAGTTTGCCGAGGAACCAAGGATCGATCTTAGTCAGTTCGTGGATGCGGTCGATGGTATATCCTTCTTCCATAGCCTGTGCGATGGAGAAGATACGCAAGTCGGTCGGACGTGAAAGTTCCTTGTCAAGGTCGTCGAAGTGTACATCGTCATTACCGACAAAACCGTGCATGCCTTGTCCGATCATACGAAGACCTTTCTGGATGATTTCTTCGAAAGAGCGGCCGATAGACATGATTTCACCTACCGACTTCATGCTTGAACCGATTTCACGGGATACACCGGCGAATTTCGTCAAGTCCCAACGAGGGATTTTACAGATATAGTAGTCCAGTTGCGGAGCAAGGTATGCAGAGTTCGGAGTGCCCATCTCACCGATCTGGTCGAGTGAGTAACCCAATGCGATCTTGGCGGCAACGAATGCCAGCGGATAACCGGTAGCCTTGGATGCCAGTGCGGAAGAACGGCTCAGACGAGCATTTACTTCGATCACACGGTAGTCGTCCGTATCTGAGTTGAACGCATACTGGATGTTACATTCACCTACGATGCCGAGGTGACGGATACATTTTGTAGACAGTTCCTGCAGCAGTTTCAGTTCTTTGTCGTCCAGTGAGCAAGTCGGAGCTACTACGATAGATTCACCGGTGTGGATACCCAACGGGTCGAAGTTTTCCATGCTGGCTACGGTGAAGCAGTGGTCGTTCGCGTCGCGGATCACTTCGAACTCGATTTCTTTCCAGCCTTTCAGAGATTCTTCTACCAGAATCTGCTTGGAGAAGGCGAAAGAGCTTTCGGCCAGTTTCAGAAATTCCTCTTCGTTAGCGCAGATACCGCTACCCAGACCTCCCAATGCGTAAGCCGAACGTACCATCACCGGATAACCGATCTTGCGGGCAGCAGCGATGGCATCTTCCATGCTTTCTACCGCCTGACTTACCGGAGTCTTCATATTGATTTCATCCAGTTTCTTCACGAACAGGTCACGGTCTTCCGTGTACATGATAGCTTCTACCGATGTACCGAGTACTTTCACTCCATATTTATCAAGAATACCTTGCGTGTACAGTTCGGCGCCGCAGTTCAATGCAGTCTGTCCGCCAAATGCCAGCAGGATGCCGTCGGGACGTTCTTTCTTGATAATCTCTTCTACGAAATAAGTAGTTACGGGAAGGAAATACACTTTATCGGCAATTCCTTCAGAAGTCTGAATGGTTGCGATGTTCGGGTTTACCAATACTGAGCTGATACCTTCTTCTTTCAAAGCTTTCAGTGCTTGTGAGCCTGAGTAGTCAAATTCTCCGGCTTGTCCGATTTTGAGTGCTCCAGAACCCAAAACGAGAACTTTCTTGATTTCCTTTTCCATTTCTTTTGTTGTTATAATAAGTTGTTATTTCTAAGTTTTGCCAATAAAAAAAATGCGTTACCCTCGTAAAAGGATTAACGCATTACCAAAGAACTAAAATATCGTTTTTGGAGAAAAAAGAAGAAGGTTGTTGATTCCGGGTGGAAAACATCCGAATGTAGATAATACTTACTTCTTATTTCTTGTTGATTCATTGTCGATTTCAAAATTTGTGCAAAGTAACGACATATTTTGCAGATGACAAAAAGAAAACTCAGTTTTTTTACAACTTCTTTCTTTCAGTAATCAATAGCAGGAAGCTCAAAGAGTGTCTGTTGCCGGATGCGAAGTGACTGAACAGCTGATATATCATTGTAAGGAAGAAAAAAGATCAGTATTTATAAGGCTGATCTTATTTAATAAAATACCTTTGTCGTCATATTCATTTTTATGATATACCATACAATTAACCGGAATATAGAACCAAACACCAACTAAAGTCACTTTATGCGAAACACTGCTTTACTTATTACCTTATGCCTCTTTTGCCTTACTGCAAATGCGACCGGGGAAAAACCAAGAATTGTAAACATCATCAATTTCATCCGGCAAGTGGAACCCAGAAGTGCCGAAATCACCGAAGATGTATTGTATGAAACGGTACACGAACAAGTGAAGTTGCTGACAAAATACAAACTTACAGGAACCTTTCTGCTACAATATGACGCATTGATAAATCAACGCTATCAAGAACTGCTTAAGAAAGAGACAGAGCGGGGAACGGAAGTGGGCGCCTGGTGGGAGATCACCCAGCCTCATGTAGAAGCCGCCGGACTGAAATGGAGAGGAAGATACTCGTGGGACTGGCACGCGGATGTCGGTTTTGCCACCGGATATTCGCCGGAAGAAAGAGAAAAGCTGGTGGATGTATATATGGAAAAGTTCAAATCGATCTTTGGCAAATATCCCGCATCCGTCGGTTCCTGGTTCATCGATGCGCATTCATTGGGATATATGTATGATAAATATGGTATCACTGCTTCCTGCAACTGCAAGGATCAGGTAGGCACCGACGGGTATACTTTGTGGGGAGGATACTGGAATCAGGCCTATTACCCGAGCCGTCTGAATGGATATATGCCTGCACAGACTGCAAAAGGCCAAATCCCCGTACCCGTTTTCCGTATGCTGGGCAGCGACCCCATCTATCAATATGACACAGGAGTGGGACACACCATACAGGGAGTTATCACTTTGGAGCCCGTCTACGGCGATGCCGGCGGAAGCGAGAAGTGGGTCAGACATTTCTTTAAATCTATCTTTGAAGATCCTTGCCTCGGTTTCAATTACACGCAAGCCGGACAGGAAAACTCTTTCACCTGGGATGCCATGAGAAAGGGACTTGAAATGCAAATCCCCATACTTGCCGCTTTGCAAGAACAAGGAAAAATAAGAATAGAGACATTGGAGACCTCCGGTAAATGGTTCAAAAAGAAGTATCCGTTAACACCCGCGACCTCTGTCACAACATTGACAGACACATATGATCAGGGACAGAAAACAGTATGGTTCAACAGCCGCTACTATCGCGCCAATCTTTTGTGGGAAAAGAACACGATACGTTTCAGAGATATCCATCTCTTTGACGAGAATATGGAGTCGGACTATCTGACACAGGCAGGAACTTCCAGTCAGTGCGTCTATACGACATGCCCCATTATGGACGGATTCAGATGGAGTGCGCCCAATGATTTAGCTGCTATTCGTCTCTATACGCTGAATGCCGACAATCGTCCCGAAGAAATCATGCTGGACACCATGTTAGTCAAAGTTATTGGGAATAAAGCGACAGAAATCATTTGCCGGACAAAAGCCAATCTGGAATATACTTTCATTTTAAGTGAAAAACAGATAGAAGTGAAAAGCAACGATCCCGGACGGTGGATGCTGAAATTAAATGTTGCTCACGGAAAGGCGCTCCCTTTGAATGTGGAGAACAAACGTATCTTAAAATCACAGATGAAGGATATCAGTTATGGCATACTTTGCAAGAAAGGAACAATGGCACACAAAGAAAACCATATACTGTTTATTCCACAGAAGAATAGAATAGTCATGGATTGTTCGGACAGAAAAATCCAGTAGAATCCACTCATCATGTACGAACTTTAAGATATATTCTCTATCTTTGTAGCTGAAATTTAAAGATATAACAATGGAAAAGGAAAAGATTATATTGACGGGAGACCGTCCTACCGGAAGACTCCATATCGGACATTATGTAGGTTCGTTGAAACGCAGAGTTGAATTGCAGGATGCCGGTGACTATAGTAAGATGTTTATCTTCATTGCCGATTCACAGGCATTGACAGACAACATAGACAATCCGGAGAAGGTACGTCAAAATGTAATTGAGGTTGCTCTTGACTATCTGGCATGTGGAATAGACCCGTCCAAGGCTACCATCTTCATCCAATCACAGATTCCGGAACTTTGCGAACTAAGTTTCTACTATATGGACCTCGTAAGCGTATCCCGCTTACAACGTAACCCGACTGTGAAATCAGAAATACAGATGCGTAACTTTGAAGCAAGTATTCCTGTAGGGTTCTTCACTTATCCTATCAGTCAGGCTGCGGATATCACTGCTTTCCGGGCAACAACCGTTCCCGTCGGTGAAGACCAGGAACCGATGCTTGAACAGGCTCGTGAAATCGTCCGCCGTTTCAACTATATCTATGGCGAAACGCTGGTAGAACCGGAAATCCTGTTACCGGACAACGCTGCCTGCCTGCGTCTGCCGGGAACGGACGGCAAGGCCAAGATGAGTAAATCACTCGGCAACTGTATCTACCTGTCGGAAGAGCCGGATGAAGTACAAAAGAAAATCATGAGTATGTATACCGATCCGGGACATCTCCGTGTTCAGGACCCGGGTAAGATTGAAGGTAATACCGTATTTACATACCTGGATGCTTTCTGCCGTCCGGAACACTTCGAACGCTATCTGCCGGATTATCCGAATCTGGATGAACTGAAAGCGCACTATCAGCGCGGTGGACTGGGTGATGTGAAGGTAAAACGCTTCCTGAACGCTATCATGCAGGAAACACTGGAACCGATCCGCAACCGCCGTAAAGAGTTCAGCAAGGATATTCCTGCCGTTTACGAGATGTTACAAAAAGGATGCGAAGTAGCCAGAGCTGCCGCAGCCGAAACATTGGCGGATGTGAAGAAGGCTATGAAGATCAACTATTTCGATGATAAAGAACTGATTGAAGAACAGGTGAAACGCTTCGCGGCTTCACAGGAATAAAGATAATAAAGACGAATATAATAAAGTAAAGGCTACCGTTCACTTTCGAACAGGCAGCCTTTACTTTATTATATAGTCTGCTCAATCAGTTTCATCTTCATCATTTTTAAAGAGTACGTCCTTCAGTTTCTGATAAAGGAATGAGAGAATCAGCAGGATTAATCCTAAAATGATAAATACAATGATCTTACCGATTGTCGGCATTGCCCATAAGTCTTTCAGAATCAGCTTCAACAGGACGATTCCAAAAGTTGAAAGACTGATGATTCGCAGTACTTTCTGATGCAGACGCATACCCAGTGCCATTTGAATAAATCCTGCGATACTCAGTGAAACGGAGAAGCCGGCATCGAAATCCTCTACTCCTGCTTGCAGGAGGAAAGAACGTGTCATCGTCAGCCAAAGAAAGAGCGCCAGGACATTCAGATAAACGGTGAAAGGAGTTTTCAATCCTATTAATGTATAGTATTGACGGGCAACGTAGTACAGATTAGCTATAACAAACGCTGCCGCAAGCCATCGAAGCAAAGCAGGAGTCAGGCTCGTGTATGCCCACTGGTCTCCCCATATATTGATCGCATATATCAGCACGTTCATTCCCATAGCTGTCAGATAAGGAATTGTGCATTGTTCTATCGGGAAGCGCTTTTTGAAAGCATAGCTGAGGATAAAGATGGCAGCGGAAGTAAACGCCAGCATCATTCCGCTTCTTGTAGCTCCTGCCAAGTGCAAGGCAAACTCTGCCATAAATGTATAATAGAGGATAGCGGCAGCAGCAAGAAGCATGATCGAATTCCAGGGAGTGTATCTCAGATAGCGGGCTGCGGCAAAGAGAGAACGGTAACGCCCCATCAGTAAAGCGAATGCTCCCGTAGCCAGACCGACAAACAGGGAAGTAGCAAAAGAACTGTTCAGGAAAATGGTTTCGGAGGAGGAAGAGGTCATCAGTACATTATATATATCCATCAGATATGAAATAAGTGTCAGTCCCATCAATACCAGTGTAGCACGTTCGTATACTCCAATCTTCGATTTTACGTAAATCCATAACAGCAGCACCATTTCCGCTGCCCAGAACAACGTGATATAATTTCCGTCCAACTGAATAGGTATAGTGATGGAGACAAATGTCAGTACCAGTCCCAACATCGCATAAATGAGGAACTTATAATCTTTCTTGCTCATCCGTAGCCAGATGACTAAAACTAAATTGATGACAGCGATCAATAAACTCAGTAATCCTTCCGATTTAAACGGCAGTCCCATATTACGCAGGAACAGGATTCCTAATAGCAGATAAATGAAGTTGTTGGTTATGATGACCAGCAGCAATCCCCTGTTCTTTTTCACGGCTTCTATCCGGAGTATCGATAATATCGGCAGGAGGAAGATGAAATAAAACAGCGTAGCAAAAACGAACAGATGGACGGAAATGTGTGTCGATCCGGTAGTAAAGCCTGTCAACAGGAAGATTCCCATTACCACATAAGTAAAGACAAATGCGATCACCGGAAGTTCTCCCCATTTCTTGTAGATGGACAGTCCGAACATTCCAAGATTCAAGATACTCATATAAGTGAAAAGTACCAGGTAGTTACTATTCCCGGTGCTAACAAGGAAAGGTGCCAGAAATCCTCCGACAAGCGAGATGATAGCCAGTTCGCGCCTGTCATACAGAATGGACAGGATAGACATGAACAACGTTATGGCTATCAGAATAATAAAGGCGACCGTCTGAGGGAAAAGGTGATAAAAATGAAAGGCAATGGCGACCGTGAGATAGAAAACGGCAAAGGCGCCACCCGCAAGCAAGGAGCTGAATGTACGGTACTTCTTTTGCAGGCGTTCGGCAACCACCAGCAATGCGGAGCCGGTCAGGAAACCTAGTACGGTACGCAATGTTTCGTTAATCCAGTCTTTATCAATGGCATATTTCACAAAGAAGCCGACTCCGATGACGAATACAAGAATACCAATCTTACCGAAAAGATTTTCACCGATAAACTTTTCATAGTTAACCTGCTTCCGTTTGGGAACAGACGGTATTTCGAGAGGAGCTTCCGGAGAAGTTTCCTGCAAAGTGACTTCAGCAGATTCTTTTTCAAGGGAAGTATTTAATTTCTGCGGCGTAGTTTCCGCCATAATGGGCTGTATGCCTTCTACAGTTTTTTCTTCGACAGCTTTCTCTTCCTTCAAGGCTGTCACCATCGAATCGGGCAGTTCTTCTGCTATATAAGGCAGTATATCCGTATTTTCCAAAGTCTCTGCCGGCACATCCTCTTTTGACCTTATGGGGCCGGAAGCCATTTTCTCCTGAGCTTTGAGCAGGTCGTCCATTCGTCTCTTTATCTCGCCAAGCTCTTTGTCTACCTTGCCGAACCGGCTTTCAAACTTTTGCAGCAGAACAAAAAACAATACTGCAGCAAGCAATGCACATGTTCCATAAAGTTCACCCATAATGTTCTATATTTGAGTTATGTATCACAAATATAGAACATTTTAATTACAAATGGGCAAAACCGGCAAGATATAGCATATTATTGAACATCTCCCGAAGCAGATCTTGCTTTCCGGAATTCATCTACCCAATAGGCAGTTCTTATCAAATAGTAATCATCAGCCAATGGTTTATAATCCAAATATTCAAAAGCATCGCACTTCTTTGAGACAGCCGGCTCTATCTGAGTTCCTTCATGCCATTCATTGAAAGACGTAATCGAAATATAAGAAGCACCGCTTTCTATGGCAGCTTTATACATATCGTCGTAATATTTTCCATTCTCACGGTCGCGGGTGGTACTTTCGTTCCAAGGACGAATCCGGGTATCAATATATCCCGGACCGACACTCGGAATAAACAACTTATGATGTGCCTTAGCCCATTGCTGCATGGATTTCCAGTTGGCCGGAGTAGAAGCATTTGTGAAACCTGTTGCGGCAAAGTAAGTGTAAAAGCCATCCATACACGCTGTCTCAATGTCGGGCAACTCGCTTTCCTTCAATGTCAGACCGATAAAAAGACCGTCGTACTTGGTATTACGCACACTTATCTCTCCCCCGGCAGCAAACAGCTTCGCCCACTCGGCAGGTTTGATCAGATAAGAATCATAGATAAAGAAAAAAGGTTTGCCCTGCGTACGGTAAAAAGCCGGGTGATCACCATAAGTATCCACTATATATTGAATATTCTCCCTTACCGTTTGCGGGCTGCGTCCATTAAAAGGCTCTATATGAAAGCACACCTTTGCCCCTACTTTGGCAGCCTCATCCAGCAGGAGAGACACACTTTGGTTGCCATAATCGCTTTCTCCCCACCAAGTGACAGACAGTACGCCGACATTCGCTTTGATATGCATCCGGATATGTTTCCGGATGATTTCAGGATCATTGCTGCTGTACGTTCCGAGTTCCGGATAAAAATTGCAGGCGATGTCATCATTAAGTCCGGATATGGCACCGGCATCTCCCGAATGTCCCGGAGCAGGGGCTATCGGGTGCATCCAGTGCTTCATTTTTCCATCCACAGACGGATTTCCATACCAATTATAATAAAAACTAATCGTATGGTCATCCAACGTAATGTTTGCCGCATCCAAATCGTGTTCACCGTTCATTTTCTTTTTGTTGCTGTTACAGCCGGCACACAGAAACAATGCCAATAAAACAAAAACAAGTTCTTTCCTCATGTTCGTTTGTTAAAAAAGTAGCCCCAAAGCCAGCCATCCGACGGCTTTGGGAACTACCCGGTTCGTAAAACAATTATCTATTCTCTACCCATTGAAAATCTCCGATCAGCTTGGCTGAGAATTTGCCCGTCAGATCTTTGATGTTATTGTTATCCGAAACAGTCTTATTCAATGTCCATCCGCATACCAGATCCGATTCGCTTCCTGTCACGGATTCCGGAGTATCCATCAGATGTTGTATTTCGGCCTGTGTCTTCGCCGATTTCCAGATATGCAGATGACGCATATATCCATTGGTGCTCTTTTCTCCGATACGGTTGGCAGTTGCGCTGAGTCCGGTAAAGGCAACCATAGCCACTTCCCTATCATTCGGAGTATATGGCAAACGGTCATCCCGGCCTCTTTCCGACAGCATCAGCTGACCGTTGACGTAGATTTTGGTCATCACCGGAATTCCGTCTCTGATTTCTCCGTCCACTCCATTCTCGTTAGTGACAACTGCCACATGAACCCACTGATTTAATGTGCTGAACGAGAAGCCCGGCTCAAACAAGTCACTATAACTTATACCATACGTCATACGTAATCTGCCGAAGTGACTGTTTACCGCCCATCCCTTACGCTCGTGATCTTTCGTATCATCATCCGTGAAGGTGGAAAGCAAGAATACAAAGCTATTGAGATATTCGTCCACATCCGTCAGCTTCACCCAGAACTCGACTGTAAATGCCTGTTGTCCCTGTTCGCCGAAAGCTGAATACTCCGGATGAACACCAAAATCAATGTATCCGCCATTCTTTCCGTTGACCAACAGTTCGGCGGCAACCGGTAAAAAGTCTTCGGTACGTCTGGTCGCTCTGAAGTTTTTCTCTATCTGGTTAGCTTCACGGATAATGCGGTCGGCTTCACTGTCCGCCAACTTTTTATTTCCTTCTTTCAGTTTAGCAATCGTTTCCTCCAGATAAGCAATCTCATCATCCAGCATGGCTTTACTGGATACCGGATAGTTATCTTTCTGTTCGCCATACGTAGCTCCGTCCCGCAGTGCAGTCAGGTTAGTCACCAATGTACTGAAACGTTCTATGAAGATTTCGGTCTTGTCCGTTTCCGTCGGCCAGCCGCTATTGTCATCATCATCAGAACAAGAAGTAAATGACAGCATCTGAAGCATCATAAACACTATCGCTACCCAATTATATAAATAGTTATTTTTCATATCTATCCTGTATTTTCTGTTTCGTATCATTCTAATTCAATCCACTTATAGTCTCCGACCAGCTTTGCCGTATACTTTCCGGTCAGGTCTTTAATCTCCTGGTCGTCAAGCGCCATCTTCGCGAAAGTCCATCCGCAAACCAAATCGTCTTCTTCGCCCGTCACATTCTCCGGATGCTCCATCAACCGGCGGATTTCATCCTGTGTCTTGGCGGCACGCCAGATATGCAGATGTTTCATACTTCCGTTAGCACCCTTGTCACCGATACGGTTGCCTGCGGCACTCATGCCGCCAAATGCCACCATCGGGACATTGCTGTTGTTAGAAGCGTACGGTTTGGAAGCATCCTGATGAGAAGTGGTCGAAAGTTTCAGTTCACCGTTCATATACATTTTGGTCATGACAGGTCTGCCTGCATTCATCTCACCGTCTACTCCGGTTTCATCCGTCACCACAGCCAGGTGTACCCACTCATTAACGGTGCTAAATCCGAAGGCAGGTTCCATCAGGTCATTAAAGCCCATTCCGTATGTCATACGCATATTGTTGCCACCATAGTTGTAGCTATTCACACACCAGCCTTTACGCTCGTGATCATTCGTCTCGTCATCCGTAAAGGTAGAGAGCAGATAGAAGAAGCCTTCTACATCCTTCAGCTTTACCCAAAACTCAACAGTAAACGCCTGCTTGCCAACTTCACCGAATGTGGAATACTCCGGATGAGCGCCAAAGTCAATATATCCGCCATTCTTCCCGCTTACTTCCAGCTCTGCCGGAACCAGTAAGTCTTCCGTCCGGACAGTCGCTTTAAACTCGGCTATCTTTTCGTCCGATTCTTTCAGCAGTCTGGCCGTCTCTTCGGGAATCTGAGCTTCCGCTACTCCCCCTTCTTTCATTGTTTGAAGGAAATCTTTCAGCTTGGCTATCGCATCTTCCAGTATCGTCCGGCTTGTTTCAGGATACATTCCTTCCCGAAGTCCGAACTGGGATTCGGCCTGCAGGTCGGTCAACACTTTTATCTTCTTGCCTATCTGTTCACGATACTCATATACCTTTACCCCTTCTCCGTCATCATCCGAACATGAGTAGCAGATACCCATAGCGAAAGCCGAAAGAAAGGCTATAACCAGTAACCGGATACTATATCTATTTTTCATATCTCACTTGTTTTAGATTCGTTCATAATTCCTTTAATAAATACCGCCTTCTTCTATGTACTTCCTGATAGAAGCGGCCAAATCCATCGGGAGCATAAATTCATACGTATCCGGGCAATCCTGTTCAACCCGTTCGAGTTCCTTAATCAGTCTTTCGTACACCACCACTTTATTTCCTTCAAATCCGTAATAGTTGGTCAACAGATATATATGCCGGAATAAAGGACGCCGCGGGCTGGGAGATACCGACATCAGATCACGGTACACATCTCCATTATTGCGGCACATGGTTCCCTGATCGATACGCACCACGCCATCTACCAATTTGTAGGATGAGCCTGTGGTATGCGTCCGGTTAGATCCGTCCATGATCGCATCGACAGCCTTGCTCTTCATGTATTGTTCGAAATACATCTGCTCGTCTGTATTCCAGAGATGCGCCGTGTGGAAACCGGCGGTGGATAACCACTTCTTATTCATTTCCAGCCATTCCGCATATTTACCGCTCTGCGCATAATAATCGCCATAGATAAACTGGAAACCGGAAGGCCCTGCCGTCAATTCATCGTTCGGAGTCATATTCTTATAGTAAAATTCAAGTAGCTTCGGATTCAATTCCTGCAAGCCTGCCGCCAAAGTCACTCCTACCGGGACTTCGCCTCTGCGCTTTCCTTCCTTGAATATCTGATAAAGAGAATTTGCATCGAACTGAATATTATCTCCGTCACTCAGACTGATAGCGACATATATCTTACCCGGCTTCACTTCTCCGGCTATCCCTTTACGCTGCTGGAAGGCTTTGCTTGGGAAACTGCACCAGTAGCTGCCATTCGCATAATAGTCACTCACCACAAATCCCGCATTATGGATGTTGGTAATCTTGTTCAGTTCGTCGCCATTGGCATTCATTCCATAACCAAATACCGAGGAACCCACCGGATAAGATCCGCTATTGAAGATATTATCCATGATCTGTTTGTCATCTCCATTAGAGTCGTCCAACCAGAAGACAAAGCCTTTAGAAGCAGCTACGTAATCGTACATTCTCCACGGATTATCTTTATAGTCACTCCGCAATCCACCGGAGAAGGTTAGCTTCGGATGGCATTTGCCGGCATAGTGCGCTATCGCCCAGCCATAAGCTTCTGCCTTTGACGACCATTGGTTACGTATATCCCTAACTTCCAGATTTCCTGTTCCCAGCTCGTCCTCTATAAACTTTCTCATGGATTCCGTAACCGGAATGCCTTTCTCCTGTGACGAAATCATCTGTGCCATACTCCATGACCAAGGCTGATTCTCATCCCAGACTACCAGGCAGTTGAAGCGGTCCTTGTACATATTATATAATGCCGCAAAACCTCTGTTGCGGGAAGTATTCGCCAAAGGCTGCATTTCATACTGCACTTCGGCATCATCCAGCTGTGTCAAATCCTGCTGTAACCAAATCAGATAAGTCAGTGCCTGTTCCTGGTTAATCACTCCCTGCATGACAGCGGTAGTCAGCTTTGATATATTTTCGTCATCACGAATATCGAACACATTCACTTTCGCCACCGGCTGATTCTTAAAGAACATACCACTTTGAGGAGTCGCATCACTATGATAATCCATCAAAGGATGCAGCTTTTGCGCCCAGTTCTTCACCAAACGGGCAGTCACTCCGGCAGACACCTCTCCGGTCGTTCTGACAACTTTCATTTCATATCGGTAAGACAACAGGCTATTGTCCGTAATCGCAAATTCTGCGCTCTGCACTCCTTTGGCAACCGTCTGCTGCTCATTAGTCTGCAAATCTTTTACCTGCACCTCCTTGATGTCTGTAATATAAGGATCAATCCAGGTGACCACTGCTTTTCCATTGATCTCCTCCACACGGGGAGTACGGACTTCATTTCCTCTTTCGGCCGTTGTGCCAAATTCATCGTCATCCTCGCTGCAACCGAACATTGAAAAGGAAAAGATAAATAAAAACGACCATAGACTGGTGAGTACAATCATCTTTTTCATTGTGTTATATTTTAGATTTTAATATTATTATTCTGACTTTATTCCGGCAAACTCTCTGAAGAAGGCGGCACGGCATCCGAAGCTGTCCCCCACTTCCTATTGGGCTTATCTCCCATCTGCAAAACCAGACGTCCGCCGTTTTGAATATCCGACTGGCTGAACCACGGCTTATTCCACGGCTTTCCATTCAAGGTAGCCGACTGGATGTACTTATGGTCCGGCGCATAATTCTCCGCTATGATCTCGAAATAATGTCCGTCACCTACCTCCATCTTTGCGGATTTGAATACCGGACTGCCGATATTATAGGTTGGAGAACCGGGAGTTACCGGATAAAAGCCCATCATGGAGAATACCACAAATGCAGTCATTCCACCTCCGTCTTCATCACCGGGGACGCCCATCAAGTCATTACGGAACCACTGGTTCAGCAAAACGCGAATCCTTTTCTGTGTCATCCACGGCTGACCGGCATAGTTATACAAATAAGGAATATGCAGACAAGGCTCGTTCGCCATAGAGAACTGGCCGACATTACCGGTATGGTCCGGCAACTGATGATAGAAATCAAACTTGCTCCGTCCCAACGGTTCATTGAATGTCTGATTCAATCTCTCAATAAATGAAGCCTGTCCACCCATCAAGGCAATCAAATCCGCCGGATTGTGCTGCACATCCCAACGATAGATCCAACCGTTGTTTTCACCATAATAGCCACGTGCCCCCTGTCCTCCCGAATAACGATAGTCAAACGGTTCGATAAACTTTCCGTCCTTGTTCTTGGGATGAAAGAAACCCGTTTCCGCATTATAAACATTCCGGTACGTATAAGACATCTGCATAAACTTCTTATAGTCATCGGTCTTGTTTAATGTTCTGGCTATCTGTGCCAGACACCAATTATCGTAACAGTTACCCAACATAACCGCAACCGCCTGCCGCCTCTCGAACGAATGAACAGCCTTGCAGGTCTCTTCTTCGCCAGGGTTCAGTGCAGGAAAAAATCCTTTTTCCTGATAGAACTCATCGAGCTCCGTCAACGGACATCTCAGCCAGGGCAACAATGTTTTCTCTGTGATCGCTCCCTTGCAGGCTTCATAAGCAGCCTCCAAATCAAAGTCTTTCAATCCTTTGCAATAAGCATCCCAAATAACTGCCACTGCATGATTGCCATTCATCCGGTGGCTGTCTCCGGTCACCTCGGGGAAGGTAGGCATCCATCTTCTGTCTGACTGTTCTGCCATCCGGATATATGAACGAACCATATCGAGTTCCTTCTGCGGTTCTATCAAGATACGCAACGGATGTGTAGCCCGGTAAGTATCCCATATCCAGTCATCTGTATAAAAAGGTACTCCGCCATCTTCATGAATCTTGCCATCGAAAGCACTGTAATACTTCCCGTCTTCCGAAAGATTGATCATGCGTTCGTAGGTACGATAAAGGGAAGTGTAGAAGATTTCTTTCTCGTCTTCCGAACCGCCTTCTATCACAATCTTGCCCAATGTCTCGTTCCATATCCTGCGTCCGGCATTCGCCACTTCCTTTACATCATAGGTGGTGATGTCACGTTGCAGATTCTTCTTTGCCTGCTCGGCACTGATAAAGGAAATTCCGTAACGTAGATTCAGGTTCTTCTCGCTTCCATAAAACAAAGCGATGGCACCGCCTTCCTTACTTTCCATATCAACTTTTCCATCTGCCAGTACCCCTTTGCGTAAAGGTGGCTGACTGGTTTCGAGATACAGATAGATTTTGGTAGGAGTGTTGTCAATAATCTGATAGCCACTGACTCCTTTTTCTTCAGCGACCAGCTTTCCGTTCTTCGTATTCACCACCAAAGCATTATCACCTTCCGTCCCAAAACTGATATGATAAATACCAGCCTGATGTGAAGGGGCATACTCAACCTGTATATCAGCCTCATCCAGGTATACGGAATAACTATAGGGGGTAATCTTCTCCAAATCATAGGAGTAAGATACAATCGGCCGGGATACCTCTCCCTGCACCGGACTCAGGTTAAAAGCCGAGCTGCCTCTATGACTGGTCACCACCACCGGAAGGCCGTTTACCCTGTCCGATGTAAAGTCTCCCCTTTCCGGATAAACCCTGAGCATCGAGTTCGGCAGATGTACGGTTGGGTAAGTAGGCACCAGCAGATGGCTGATATTGCCGATATATGGATTTACATAATCGACAAAGTTCTTCGTGGGCGTCTGATCCGTATGGGTACACGAAAAAAACGCCATCGCCATCAAACAGGAGCCGACTGTTCTTTTTATATTCAATCTGTTCATCATCATTCTATATGAATATGTCTGTTCATTAATCTGGTTAGTTCATCGTTATCTTTCCGGCAGCAGCATCCGGATGCTGCTGCAGATAGATACGATAGAGTTCAAAAAATGTCGGTGCATCCAGCAATTCAATATTCGTATGCCGCTGTTTCAACTCATCACAAATCCCTTTATACCAGGAAGGTGATTTCAATATGGCTCTGAACCAATGGAAAGGAACCGGACGTTTCTCTACTCTTTCCACAATCACATCCGTTGCCTTGCGGTAATCTTGATCTACAATATCATAATCTGCCCGGATCACCGGCATATCATTGTGCAGCAATGTCAAAGGCATCTTCTGCGGAACTATTCCATTCGGACTGAACGATGCGTAACAGTCCAATCCGTCTGAATCCAGTCCGGGGGCTTCGCCGTCGATCACAAATCCTGTAATGGTCAATCCCCACTTCTGATAATACTTGCTGCAATGCTTTGCCCATGCACTCAATCCGCTTTTCAATCCGGACACTGGCCGGGGCTCTTGCAACATACCCGGCATTAAATATCCGGCACCATTGTCGGCAGCGGCAAAATAATCATTCGGAGTAGCCGTCACCCGATAATTATGCATCACCATCGGAACGCGTTCTGCAAGTACAGGACTGACAGACCACATCAAAGGCACTTCTCCCCGGCTGGGTTCGTCCCACAGGAAAGGGGTAGTCTGAGCAATCCAGGAGGAGGAATCATAATCGCCTACATAGAAGAGGATAAAGTTCCGTCCCTGGAAGTTGATTGTTCCGTCACTGTTCAGATAGCCTCTGTCCATCAGTTCCTGATGTGTCACCCACTTTTGGGGATACTTTTCCTGAAGAGGAAAATGTTGCCAGAAGGAGGAGTTAGCCAATGCTCCCAGTCCGATGGCATCGGCATCCTTAAAGGCGTTATAAGCACTGATAATACGGGAAAATTCCCACTCGGTAGCTACATCTTCATGCTTTCCTCCGGCATGCTGCGTATATTTATAAATCCAGCTCGGGAAACCTCCGATATAGCAGAATTTCTCTCCTTTATTTTGCTTATAGGCTTCTTGCAGAAAAGTTTCCAGTATCTGCAAGTCCAGTCCTTCTTTTTGTGTCGGATCATCTGTTGCCGGCTCGTCTCCCCAAGGAGAAAGGTCAAAGAAGAAAGCTTTCTTGCTGACAAAAAAGTCATGATTGGTCAACTGGTGATGGTTCGTTACCGTCCGGGTAGGATCGGTACGCCAGAACTGGTCGATGTAATAAGCGGCGTACTCCGTATTGCATAACCCTTTCTTCAGGTATTCCTCTATAAACCATACATAGGGATCGATTTTCAGAGATCCTGTCGAAGGTTGACCGGTTCCGGCAATCTTTCCTTTGCCCGTGAAAAGAGAAGAACCATCTTTGTTCACCAGCCAGCATTTCACAGCCAGCTTCGGTCCTTGCAGTACCAAACGGGTATAGAGACTATTGGGAGATATGTCATAGCGCACAGCTATCAGATTCTCGATTCCCGCCACAGATGAAGCAATATTACTGGTAGATGCTACTTTTGAGTCATAAACAACCACCCCGCGTATTTCTTTTCTGAAAACGGTCACTACATCCGACAGTTCCGTGTAAGCTACCGTATCACGTCCCGCCAGCCACTGTCCTGCCTGACGGTATTTATTCCACCAATAATCATCCACATTCTCTCCCTGCCCGTTCTTGACATAGCGAATGTACAATCGCGGACTATTCCGATTCACAATGCCTTGCAAGGTAGCTGTCGTATGCATAATGTCCCATAGTTGCTCCGCCTTCTCCTGTTCTTTCAGATCAAGTTCATTGAGCGTTCTCAAATCCAGTATCCGGACCGGATCACGAGATTCTGCCAACAATATCTCTGAACAAAAGACAGAGACCGCAAGGAATACCAACTGTAAATACTTTCTCATGGCTTTTCCGTTTTTATGCTAAATGTCCAACTGTACAGATGCCGAATAATTGTACTTTGTCTCGCTTCCGTGAGACTGTGCGCCGATCCGGAAATAATAACTCTTGCCCGGAACCAGCGTGGAAGTATAATCGTCCAGATTGATAGACAGTTCGAAAGCCTCACCATCGGTAATGGAACGGTTCAGTTCTTCTGTCCGGTTGACAATATTCAGTTTGTTGGATACATCGATGTGAGAGTGTGCGAACAACGAAATGCGATAGACCTCGTTACTGGTCACCTGCTCCAGTTTGAATTTCGCCACTACCTTTCTTCCGATCACAGATATTTCCGGTTCAATGATCCGCAGATAAGGATTCACTTCGAAGACCTGATAATTCTTTCCCGGCTTTATTTTCATATCCAGGGTATCCAAAGGAACGTAGTTCCCACGATTCAGGATGATTTTATAGTCACCGGAGAAAATCATACCGTTATAAAACGTTCCGTCTTTTTTAACGACCATATTCTGAACAGGAGGATTATCTCCCCACCCCTGTTCGATGAAATAAACGCGGGAACCGTCCGATATCTCCTGTTGAATGAGTTCTCCGGTCTTCCGGTCTCTCAGTTCGCCGGCAAAGATTGCATCCGGCCCTTCGAGATTATCTTTTTCGCAAGAGTAAAACATACTGCCTGCTACTACAACGCATAATAAAAATAGAAGCTTTTTCATATCTAATCTATATTTTAGAATATACTAATTAAGGATTCTGTACCAGCCCATTAGCCCCCGTACCCGGAATACTCTTATAATACCAGCTATAATCAAAGGTCTTTGATTCAATGCCCAACGGATTGACACGTACAAATACATAATGCGCAGGATTTGTCCGCAGGTCAAGGAAAGGTACAAGTCCCTTTCTCACCCGGTTTTCAAATTCCTTATGGAAAGTTCTCCAGCGCGACAAATCCCATCTGCGCTTGTTTTCAAATGCCAGCTCGACAAAACGTTCTTTGCGAACATTCGCCTGAGTCAATGCAATATCATCTTTGTGAGCCGCTCTTTTGCGGATCGCATTCAAAGCGTCTTGTGCAGCCTGTTTTTCAGCAGAAGTAGAGGTTGTCTTTTCGATAACGGCTTCTGCATAGTTGAGAAGAATTTCCCCATAACGGAAATCGATCCAAGGCTGTGTACCTTTACTCCATGCCTGCTCAACCGGACTTTCTATCTGCAAGAACTTCTTAAACAGGAATCCGCTGCGGGTATAGTGTCCCAAAGTCGGATCGAATCCTGAATATTCCGTGCTTTTCTCCGCTCCGTAAGTATAATAGATCAGACCATCCTGTCCCTTCTCCGAAGCCTGAGTCCTGTAATGATAACCGGAACCGTCAGCTTTTACCAGGCCACCCTGAATAATGATCTTCGTACTTCCGAAGTTCTGTCCCGGGAATAACACCATCGCACTCAAACGGGCATCACGACCGGCAAATGCCTGGTAAGGTTTATCTATCGGGAAAGACAGGTATCGAGTGGATAGGTTAAATCCATTATAATCACTTTCATTTCCATCCACACGCGTGCCGATCGGTTTGGGGGTTCCGGTTCCGTCATCCGTATAATCTTCGAAAGAATCGACAAAATCCAGTGTCGGATTCATACGACCGGGATAGAGATTCGGATCGAGGATCATCTGACGGGGGCTGAACCAGACATCATAGTTATGTGCCAGAATGGTATTTGCAGCATAGGCTTTCATGAAGATAGGCTCTTTCAGTCCGTCCAGGCATTGGAAAGGCTGTTCAAATAACTTCTGATAGTTGGTTGTCGCTTCTTCCGGAGTAGCGGGGGAAGGTTTGTAAAGGCCGAACTTACCACTATTCATGATTTCCTGTGAGGCTGATATACATTCATCATAATAATGATCGGCCGATATAACTTCTATACCTACCAGCTTCTGGTCAACAGCCGGACCTGAGAAAGAAACATAAGGCTGATGAGTAAACTTGGCAACGGAAGCGGCATACAGAGCGGCTCTTGACTTCAGCGCCAATGCTACCCATTTGTTCGCTCTCAGCACATCATTCTCATTCGCATCTCCAAAAAGCGATACTGCCTGGTCACATTCTTCCAAGACAAAGTCCCAAGTATCTTTCTCCGTATTTCTGGGGACACGCAGTTCTTCGATATTACCGTTATACTCCTGCGGTTCTTTAATGATAGGTACCCCACCGTATCTTTTGGCTAAGGCGAAATAGGTATAAGCTCTCAGGAAATGAGTTTCCGCATTGATCTCATTCTTTTGTTGTTCGGTAATACTGGTCAATGTAGGAATAGTAACCAACAGACTGTTTAAATCACGAATGAGTTTATAACCGTCTTCCCAATAATCGAACCACTCTTCTCCAAAGTCATTGTACTCCGGATGGACAGCCTCATCACAGAAATGAGCAGCCATAAAACCGGCATTATTCACATCCGTACCGACTCCCACATTGAAGCCGCGATTCGGTGAATAGGTAAAATCTTCGATAGGCAAACGACCGTACAGATTGGCCATATGTGCCTGTACCCCTTCCGGAGTGGAGAACAATTCATCCGCCGGAATTTTATTCTTCGGATCGATATCAAGCAAATCGCTACATCCCCCCAGCAGGAACATGGCTCCCAATAATAAACAACTATATATTTTCATAATCATCTTCTTTAAAAGTTCAAGGTCAATCCAAAGTTAAAGCTCTTATTCAGAGGATAATTCAAGCCGGCACTATAGTCTCCTTCAATCTTTTCCGGATCGAATGCCTTTACAAACGGGTCACAGATAGTAAACAGGTTATTTCCGTTCGCATAGATTCTTAAACTACCGATACCCAGTTTATGCATCAGTCGGGGACTGAAGGTGTAGCCGATCTCAATTGTTTTCAGTCTCAGATAAGAAGCGTTCTTACGCCATATCTGCGAATCCCTCGTATAGAACGATCCCATGTCCTGCTCCAGACGGATGGCCGGCCACTCTCCCGGTATCCATTCACTGTTCGCATCATACGGGTCGGACAGATGCCAACGATCGTAGAAGTATTCGGGGGTATTGCCACCCTTGAAACAGAGCATCTTTGCGTATACCTCGTCAAACTGCACCGTGTACAGGGCAGAACCTTGGAAAAGAGCATAGAAGTCGAAGTTCTTCCAGGACGCTTCCACATTGAAACCATAGTGAATCAACGGGCTGCCGGACCAGAATAAAGGAGTCTTGTCCAGATCATTCACCACTCCGTCACCGTTTACGTCTTTCAGGATGTAGTCACCGGGAAGTTCTTTGGAATTTCCGTTATCCCCATTCTGAATCGGATATGTATTAATCTCGTCAAAGTTCTGGAAACGTCCGTCCGTCTGATACCCCCAGATAAAATCTCCCCAGCGGTTGGATGCCTGGTTTCTCCATCTTTCCATACTGCTCTTGTAAGGACCGCTCTCTATATAACGGCGTTGGGTACGCGCCAGGTTAAAGTTACCGGATACACTGTAGTGGAAATCACCGATTTTGTTGGTATGAGTCAATGTAAATTCAATACCCCTCGTACGGTCGCCGTTCAGGTTTTCCTGTGGCAACTTGGAACCGAATGTATTGGGAAGAGAGCCATAACGGTCGGCTAACAGACCGCTGCGGTCACGCTGATAAATATCAAACTCTACTGCGATCAGCCTGTTAAAGATTGAAAAGTCAATACCAATATTATACATATTCACTTTAATCCAGGTCAGATTCTTATTGATCATCACAGGAGAAGCCACCCCATTGGTATAATTTCCCTGACTGAATACATATCCGCCACTGTTCAACGTGTAACCGGAGAAGTATTGGAACGGATCACCGGCATCTTGCCCCGAACGACCGGCAGAGAAACGAAGTTTCAGATTATCGACAAACTTGAAGTTGTCTTTGATAAAGCTCTCTTCCGAAATTCTCCATCCTACGGAAGCAGACGGAAAGAATGCCCATCTGCTGCCCGGAGCATATCGATAAGAACCGTCGTATCTGCAAGCAAGCTCTGCCAGATATTTGCCTTTATAATCATAGGTCAGACGCCCGATATGAGAAAGATAAGCCTGGTGTTCCGAGGAACCGGATACTTTCTGGTCAGATTCGCGTGCATTGTCCAGTTCACCGATCGTGAAAAAGTCAAACTTGCGCTCACCATTCATCCAGTTTGCTTTCTCTTCGCGTCTTTCGAAGACATAAGTAGCTCCGATGGTATGGTTGCCGAACGTTCTGTTATAGTTTGTCTGAAACTGCATATCCACCCGTTCCGATTCCCTGCGATTATCCTGAAGCAAAGCCGGATAGTTGGCATCTGCCGCCGTATACTCGCCCGTATATTCGCCATAGGTATATGTCTTAAAACCTTTCCGCGTAGCCTTATATCCGTAGTTATTGTAATCGTAGATAAAAGTACCTTTCACCTTCAGCCCCTTTACATAAGGAATATTATACTCTAATGCAAACTGTGTCTGCAAGTTCTTATTCCGCTCTTTAGCGCTGCCGGTATAATCGGCATCGATCATAGCTGCCGGATTAGGGACATAAGAGAAGTTATTATAATAATCCGGATTGTCATTGGCATAGATAGAAGTAGTAGGCGGATTTACACGCGTACTCTTAAATATATCATAGAAAGGAAACCAGGGACGGTTGGTGGTATCATAACGTCCGCCAAGATTGATACTGGCTGTCAGGTCTTTGGTAATCTTCAGACTGACATTGGAACGGAATGTATATTTATCATAAGTCAATGCGTTATTCTTCAACAAGCTGTTATCGGTGGCATAACCGAAACTACCGTAATAACTTACTTTGTCGGTACCACCTTCCAGGGACAGAGTCGTCTGAAACTGTGTGGCGTGCTTATTGAAAACGGCATCATACAAGTCTACACTCTCATAACCGGGAGCACCTTGCTGCCATTTGGTCAATTCGTCCTTTGTGATATAAGCCGGTCTGCCTGCATTGATTTCCGCCTCATTTCGCATGGTCATATATTGTCCGGCGTTGGCCATCTCCGGCACATTGGTAGGAGAAGTAATGCCGACATTGGCGTTCAACGTAATACGCGGTTTGCCTGTAGCCCCTTTCTTGGTGGTAACAATCACGGCACCATTCGCCGAATTCATACCATAGATAGAGGCAGTAGCATCTTTCAGAAAAGATATGCTTTCAATATCTTCCGGATTCAGCCGTTGAAATTCGCTGGAACCGTCTCTCACAACTCCGTCAATCACAAACAAAGGAGTTCCGAAGCCACGGACATTGATATTGGAACTGAACTTACCCGGCTCTCCATTTTCCTGTCTGATCCGCAGACCGGCTACTTTTCCCTGAATGGCCTGTGCCAAACTAGGTGCCTTGGTCTTTACGATATCATCTACTTTCAGGTTTCCGATAGCTCCCGTCAGACTTTCCTTTTTCTGAATGCCATATCCGACAACAACTACATCGCCCAATGCTACCACATTCTCCTCAAGGACTACCGTTACGAAGTTTTTATTCACCACTTTCACTCTCTTCGGATTATAGCCGACATATCCTATCTCCAGTTCCGCTCCCACAGGAACCTGGATAGTAAACTTACCATCCATATCAGAAATAGTCCCCGTACCCGTTTTCAGTACTTTCACTGAGGCTCCGATAATGGCTTCTCCTTTATTGTCTGTCACCTGCCCGGAAACTTTCAGGTTTTCCTGTGCCATAACAGAATCCAAAGAAAGGATGCTCCCCATTATCAAATAAAGGAACCTTAAAAAAACTCTTTGCAAATGATCTTTGCTCTTTCCTGTTTTCATAATTTATAGATTAACATTAATTGATTCAAACCGTTTTCATCTCAAGAAAACTTTCTCTGACAAGTAAGTCCAAGCAGTAATTAAGAAGTGTCGTTTTTCATATTTCCATCATTTTATAAGGTTATAGTTTGATCCGCTCAAGTCATCAGAAACATAGTGGAGGATATCCCGTCCGTTTCTGAAGCAAATATAGAATTCCAGTCCTTAATGCCATATTAATTTTAGATTAATAGCGATAAAGTATTTCATCCTTTTCGCATAAGTATCTAGTTATCAATGATGTTTCCATGATAAAAAAAACAATTATTATTTGATGGTATAATGAGTGCCTTACTCCGCAAGGATTTATTTCGGGCACCGATGAGACCTACTTCCGGCACCGATGAGGACAGGCTCCGGCACCGATGAAGGCATACCTCGCCACCGATGAGGAACCATCTCTCCACCGACCAACAGGAAGTAGCGGAAAATTATTAATAGAGGATTAATTTAGAGTGAATTTATAATATCATCGTAAGAGAAATCAGGCTTGGCATTCAGCAAACGTTCATATTCAATACAGAACTTATCGAAACTTTGCTTGGACAAACCTTTCTGCCCCATCTGATACAAGACTCTGCATTTAGTGCGGATAGCGTCTTCGTCTATATTATCAACAAGCAGAATTACATCTGATATTTTCAGCAAAAGCCTGGAATCTTCTTTTATATCGGGACGATTGACCACAGAAAGCAGTATTTCCGTCAACAGAACGTAGTAGGCTGACTTATATTCGTCAATCCATTCGGCACTGACGTTAGGGAGCAATGCGCCGGCACTCGCCAAGGATATGATTTTATTGATTATCTTTTTGTCCGTAATGGTATCTTTATCTTTTATCTGATCCAGCAATCTCATCACTTCCTGATAATCGCAGGTCACGTCTTTCCCCA
Source organism: Bacteroides thetaiotaomicron (assembly GCA_019412825.1). Taxonomy (GTDB): domain Bacteria; phylum Bacteroidota; class Bacteroidia; order Bacteroidales; family Bacteroidaceae; genus Bacteroides; species Bacteroides thetaiotaomicron_A. Next base: position 269,134 of record DXOL01000022.1, read on the forward strand.
GATTCAGATACCAATAGCCGTTCTTATTGGCAATATTGATATCTCCGATTTTCTCTATGATCAGCCTTAGCTTTCTGATATTCACGTTTCTGTTATTCGATGCACTGGACTTACTCATATCGAACCAGAAGGTTTCATCCAGGCATTGAGAAGTCGTTCCCTTTCCGTTCTTGATGGTATTCAGCAGTAAAAACAAGAATAATTGCTTAAGAGTAGGCGTAAAATCTCCCGTGATGTTACCGCCTTGCTTATCAAAGACCTGAAATCCGCCCAGTAATAAAACGGAAGATACTTTTTGTTCGGTCGGTTCCTCTTCGACCGATCTGTCTTTTGCTTCTTCCGTAGCAACCGGACCGACTGCCACATTCACTTTTCTCTTTCTCTTACTATGCAATAACCATATACTTCCTCCTATCAGGCACAGTAGTCCTGCCAAAATACCGGATATCAATATCACTGGCTTCATTCCGCCAGTCTGATGAGGCAAAATATCTTCCTTCGACAAAGGTGGAAATGCCAGTTTATAAAATTCTACTTTAGATATTCCGGGCTCTTTTTCCTGCAACACCACAGCATAAATAGAAGATGTCTCTTTATGCAGAAACATATCACAATAAGAATGAATATCGAGGAAGTTATAAACAATGGAATCACTCATCACTTCCTGAACCGGTTGTCTGGTCTGTATATCAAACCGACTCAAATAAACAAAAGTATTATACCGGTCATTATTATATGTCAAAGCATATACACTATTCGACGGTGTATCGACAATCATTGAATTGCCGAAAGTAAAGTGCTGCCTGTCATTCACAAATTCCCATAACTTGGCGCATTTGCCTGTTTTCAAATTCAACCGGTAAAGATCATAGAAGTTTCCCGGAGACTCTTCCTGCTTACCCGACTGATTGCCATAACCACCCATAATCAATAAGTAGTCTTCATTCTCCGGCCCCATCGCACTTAAATAGCGCGGAAACAGACAGGAATCAAGGGAACTGATCGACCACCCCTGCGGATCAGACAGGTTTATTCTGCTCAGCTGTGAATTATAGCGGTGATTACCATAGCCACCAAAAACAATCAGTTCATCTCTCTTCTGATTGATAATACGATTATGATGCTGGCGGGTATCAATCATTACCGGAGTTTCTAATGTCCAGCATTTCCGGTCAAACTCATAGACATTCAAATCGTTGAAATCCGGTGTATAAGACAAGAGCCTGTTTCGTTTGGCATCAAAAATCATCTGGCTGGAAGCTCCTATATAAGGATGTCCTTTATAAGCAATCGAATCAATACGATTCGCCTTCACATCGTAAACAAATAACTGGCCGCCTCCTGCTATGAAAAAACGTCCCGACACATCGTCATAAGCCACCTGCGGATTGATATGACGCACATTCAACGAAGCCAATGCCGCCCATTTAGTATGTTTATCTATCTCCCAGATACCATTACGCACAAAGGCCTGTTTATTTCTGACACTATCGTAAGTCTCATCTTTATCATGAGCAGCCAATTCCCATTTATAAAGCAGTTTACCTTGAAGATCAGCAAGTTCTATATTACGAATGGTCATAGGAGGTACATCTGTAGAAAAAAAACGGGGATGCTTGCTGCCTCCGAAATAGATCTTGATATCCTTAAAGTTGCTCAGAGAATGATTGATTTCCGCCTGGATACCGTCTGCAGCAATATGAATCCGGTCTTTGGTAAATTGCAGATCGACGTGTATCCATCTGTCCGCTACAATCTTTACCGAATCTGCAATCTCTGTATTCTTGACCACCCGGTCTTTGTCGGTCAATACAATATTAAACCGGGAATAAAGCAGGTAGGAGATAAAATCAAAGCAGGAAGAATCATCTGCTATGACCCGTACAACATAACCATAAGTATACAGCTCATTTCTCAACTTTATATCGAATCCCACCGAGAAACCGTCCTCGGGAAAAGACAAAGAAGCCGCAGGAGTAAGATCCAGATTGGTCCGCTGATCCTGATTGGTAGAATGAGCCAGAAACGTGAGACCATAATCATAGACACTATTATCTATAACATTACCCTTGCATACCCATATATGCAATAAAAAGACTAAAGATAGAAGGTATCTACATTTCATAGTAACAATCATAAAAACCGGAATCCTTGTTCAAAAGTAAGAAACTTATGTCTAAGACCAATGCATTTGATTGCAATATTCGCAAAAAATTATAGGATATGCAAATCATTGGAAACAAAAAGACTCGCCCAAGTAAAGTATCCGGGGGATATCTTTACCTGAGCAAGTCTTTCCTTTCATAAATACGGCCCACTTAACAGCCGTATCTATATTACAATATCAAATGTATTATTGAGCTGATTCTACCAATACAACACGATTCAGAATCGGTTGACCGAACTTGTCGACACCACCACCTGCTGCAACAGACAGTCTGTCTGCAGAGATGCCATATTTCTTAACCAACAGGTCCTTAACAGCTTGTGCACGTTCCAGACTTAACTTCTGATTGATAGAAGGAGTACCGGTTGCAGAGTCTGCATATCCGTTGATTGTATAGGTCATGTTCGGGAATTCTTTCATCTTGCTGGCAAGATATGACAAGTTCATTTCTTCTTGTGGAGACAATTTGTCTGAACCAATCTTGAAGAATACAGTACGTGGTGCAATGTTGGCATCTGTTACAACGACTTCTTCAGCTTCTTCCACTACAGGCTGCTGTGCATTGGCCAACTGTTGCTGCAACTGCATATTTGCGGCTGCCATAGCATTCATCTGATCACGCATTTGTCTCAATTCCAGTTCGGAGATAATCTGTGGAACAGGACGTTGGAATCCACGGGTCGGGAAGTAATAAGTCACACCGAGAGTAGCACCTAAGATACCATCATAATCGGGTTTACCACCGTGTTCACCATCAAATTTACCTTCCAGACCTGTTGCGCTCAGTTCAAGGTTCAAATCTACAGCGTTTGACAAACGGAAACGGTTGATAATACCTGCATTGAAGGTAGCAGCGTTTGTATGAGGCTTAGAATAAGAATGAGCCCAACCGGCACCGATATACGGAATAATTTCATATACGCGATCCGGATTGTAACCACCGAAAAGTGCATTCAGATTAATCAGCAAGTCACCATGAAGATTCATATAGTCCCATCTCTGTTTGTAGGAGCCATCTTCTCTCGGGCCACCGACTACATAATTTGCAGATTCATTCGTGGTGAATCCTTTGGATTGCAGTCCGCTATATTGCATACGTAATCCTAAACCGGGTGTTACCCATTTACCAACTGACACATTCAATGTCGGAGCAATACGATCTCTGAATTTTCCGATATGGTCGTTATTACCAAATAATACCTGTGCACCGCCTCCTACAGAGAAGAACCAGTTGCTCCAGAATGGGTTAGTTATTACTTGATGTTTATCTTGTACCTGAATAACCTCGTATTCAGTTACAGTCACGGTTTGCTGCGCAGAAGCGACAGACGCAACGCCGGCAAAAGCCAGCAACATTAGAATCTTTTTCATATACCTAATAGTTAAGTGGTTATTATAATCTTTTCTTTGTTGAACTATTTAAATAACACGAACTGAACTAAAAGGTTTTAAGAAATGATGATTTTATTTGTTTTATTTGAATAATTTCTCGATGTCCTCTTCCTTGATTGTTGTCAAGACTGTTTTGCCATCCGGAGTGTAATTTGGTGAAGGACAGGCAAAAAGACTGTCTACAAGACTTACCATTTCCTCATTACTCAACACCTGACCATAGACAATAGCCGCCGCACGCGCCAGTGTTAAAGCTAAGATATTCTGGATTTCCTCCTTCACATCATTCCCTTTTTCCATAGCTGTATGTAGCATATTCCGTACCAACTCAACCGGATTCAATCCTTCTATCCCCGAAGGAATGCCATTGATGGCATAACTACCGCCACCCAAATCACTCAAATCGAAACCTACCGCCGACAAATCATCCATGATTCCTTGCAGGACAGCCGCTTCTGAAGCAGGCAGCTGTAATATCTCGGGGAAAAGCACTCCCTGCGAAACGCCTTGTTTCTGTTTTATCTGCACCATATACCGATCAAAAAGTACGCGGATATGGGCACGATGCTGGTCGATCAACATCAATCCGGATTTCACCGAAGTCAGAATAAAACGACCTTTGAACTGCAAATGCAGATTTCCTTTCTCAATCACCGGTTCATTGGCATATAAAGTAGAGGAAGCCGATGAGAAAGTGGAGGAAGCGGCAGATACCGCCGAAATAGTTTTCTCTTCAGCAACCATCGGTTCTTCCTCGAAAGGAGAATTTTCCCAATCCATTTCCGGTTCCTGCTGGGGCTCATTCATCTTACTTGCCTTGGTCAATCCACCATACAGTCCTTCCCACTCCACCTTCGGACGACTATATGATCCGCCGCCACTTCCACCGGAAGATACTTTGAACGGATTGAAATCCGAATTATAATGAATCTTCGGAGGTGCAGGAGGCAGGTTCTGCTCAAATGCAGGAATATCCGGCATATCTTCCGTATCGAAATCAATGGAAGGAATGGCACTGAACTTGCCCAACGACTCTTTTACTGATGCCGAAAGTATTTGCCAGATGGCCTGTTCATTCTCAAACTTGATTTCTGTCTTTGTGGGATGAATATTCACATCGATATTAGCCGGATCTACTTCAAAATAAATAAAGTAGGAAACTTGCTCGCCAACGGGAATCAGCTGTTCATAAGCCTCCATCACTGCCTTATGAAAATAAGGATGGCGCATATAACGCCCGTTGACAAAGAAATATTGGTGAGCACCTTTCTTACGGGCTGTTTCCGGCTTCGCTATGTAGCCCGAGATTTTCACCATCGTAGTATTCACCTCTATATTCAGCAACTGCTGATTCAGCTTCTTGCCGAAGATAGCAAGAATACGTTGCCGCAAAGGAGATACAGGCAGATTGAACAGCTCGGAATCATTGCTGTAAAGCGAAAAGGCTACTTCGGGATGAACCAGAGCAATACGTTCAAACTCTGCCAGAATATTACTCAGTTCTGTTGAATTAGCTTTCAGGAACTTGCGACGGGCGGGCACGTTAAAGAACAGATTCTTCACAGAGAAGTTACTTCCCTTGGAACAGGAAACGGCCTCCTGACTTTCGACTTTGGAGCCTGCAATCACCAGTTTTGTTCCCAGTTCTTCCGATTCCAACCGTGTTTTCAGTTCAACCTGCGCCACAGCCGCAATGGAAGCCAGTGCTTCTCCACGAAACCCCATCGTACGCAAAGCAAACAAATCCGCCGCTTCCCGAATCTTAGAAGTCGCATGGCGTTCAAAGGAAAGTCGCGCGTCCGTTTCGGACATTCCCTTTCCATCGTCTATAATCTGGATGCAGGTCTTACCGGCATCCGTAACTAACACATGTATATTTTGAGCATCTGCATCGATCGCATTCTCCACTAGCTCTTTAATAACAGATGCCGGACGTTGTATCACTTCACCGGCAGCAATCTGATTAGCTACCGAATCAGGCAACAAATGAATAATATCGCTCATAGTTTATTTAGTAGTTAAAATGACCAGCTTCCCGTCGCTAAATAATGCCACAAATATAAAAGGAAAGCTATGATAATCAATATGATTCCAAAAGATACAGGCTTACGGCCACTTGCCTTTCTGCGCTTCAGGTGCGTTGTTCCTTCGACAAACTTACCGCGGATATCTTCGGGACTGAACTCTTTATCCGGAAGCATTCCCAACTCGCGTTTCGCCTTCTCCTCCATCTTCTCTAGCTTTTCTTTCCGCTCGTTTACGTAAATGTATTGATGATTAAAGCCCCGAGGTTTTCTCATCGAATTGAAAAACATTCCCATATTACTTCATATTAATTAAGTTTCGCTTATCTGTCTTTGGTTTCCGGTCGGTGGTTGGTTTCAGTGTCTCTCCTTCCTTCTTGCTTCTCCAGTTAAAGATATCCTCTTTATTTAAAGGACGGACATAGTCAAACCAGGCAAATGTAGATAGCCGCAACTTGTCGGGAGGAATCTGATCCATCGGATATAATGTTCCGTTGGACTTACCTACGAACATCCCTTTTTCCATCTTCTTCTCTTTCATATAAAGATGGAGTACACTTCCTTCCATATTATTAAATCCGGTCATTGTACTGTCTTTTTCTTCCGGGTAGAAAGCGGTCATCACATTACCTATCACTTCAATATGGCGCATATCCCCATTTTCAAAATAGGCTTTCATCTCTTTACCGGACACTTGGTTATAATGAACAGAATCTTTCATCTCCACCGTCAGTGCCTGATTAATAATGTGTGCCCAGTTAATGGTACTGTCATTCATATAAATCTTAATCTCCTCGCCAAGCAGCTGCTGACCTTCATTCCAAAGAATCGGATCGGTATACATGGTCAGGCAAGAGTCTTTTGAATTATAAACCAGTGAGTCACAAACTCCCTGCACATCCGTCCGGTACATACGCACCTTATGATAGGCTTTCATCAGACGGAATACAGAGTCCGTATTCAGGTTATAGGAAATAAGTTGCAACGTATCTCCATGCATAAAGAGGCTGTCTCCTTGCGAATAGTCAATAGCAACTGCACGTTTGGTAGCAAAAGCAGAGTCGGTCAATTCGTTATAGAAACAATAATCGCCGGTCAGCATATTTTTGTTAATGGTATCCGTCATTCGTATATTATCGAACGCTTCACCGTATCCCACTTTCCGGTCATAGAACAAACTGTCACCAATCAACTTCTTTCCCTCATTCGTCAGGATAGAACGGTCCAGTAATTCAGCCTGTTCGCTGAGTGTATTATAGAAGCCTCGCTCCGAATAGATGTGATTATTGTCACTCACGATATTCGAAGGACCGAGAATGGTAGCAATCTTGGAAAAGGTATTATACTTCAGTGTATCCGATGTCAGGACAAACTTGGGATTCACCAATTTCACATCATGATTGAATACCGACTGTTTGGTAGCCGGGCTGTATTCTCCCCAGTCCGAGGTCAGTACATTCTCTTCATCCATCAAAGTACCACCCTCGAAATAATAACCAAGATCATAAAGACGGTCATAATTCAGACTATCGGTCAGAAGCGTCGTGTTCCGGTTAATCATTTTTACGTTCTCACGAATCTGCGCAATCTGTGTCATTCCGTCGTAATAAAGATAATCACCGTAGATAAACAAGGTATCTCCCTGTTCCATACGTACATTACTGAATGCTTCAACCGAATTGGTTTTCTCGAAGATCAAGGCACTATCACAGTACATATACATACTATCGTGGCGCAATTTCACATTACCAATCAGTACTTGAACATCCGGACGGGCAAGCTTATCAGCTTTTCCTTGGTTTGCATGAAGCAAATATACTTTCGTCTTCTTATTTTCCGGCTCTTTCTTGGTATCTTTATCAGTTTGCTTCGTTCCATCCGGAGTTTTCGCAGCCGGAGTCTCAGCCTTTTTAGTCTGCCCGGTGGGCTTCACCTGCGCCACAAGGCATACGGCAAACAGGCATAGAAAGCCTATAAGAAGCCATCTATGCCCGTCTTGCTGTTTATCTTTTTTGTTTTGTTTCAGCATATAAAGTCAAGCTGTTTAAACATCAATCGTTCCTTACCCAACCCGGATACTTGAAGTCACACTTCTGCCAGTTCGGGTCAATACGTACATACGTATGTTTTTGTTTGTTCAGAATCCACTTCTGCAACATTTCTTCCCGGCGCTTATCCATCACGATTTCTTTCAGGTCCTGATAGTCTTCTGCAATGGTAGCTTTATGACCGTTGATCTTTGCTTTCAGTTTTACAATAGCACAAACTTCTTTTCCATCCTTCTCGTTAATCATCGTAAAGGCTCTGGAAATTTCGCCTACATTCATCTTATCCACCACTTTCGCAACATCCTGAGGCAAATCCTGCATCTGGAACTTAGAAGTAGTGATACCTGTGCGCTCATTTGTATTCACCATAAGACCGTGATTGTTACGAGTATCCTTATCCTGTGAAATCACAGAGGCAGCATCGTCAAATGTAAACTTATTCTGACGGATATCATCGCCAATGGAATCCAGACGGGTACAAGCCTCTGTCAACTCCTTTTCAGAAACTTTCGGACGCAACAGGATGTGACGGGTATTCACACGGTCGCCACGTTTCTCGATAAGCTGGATAATATGATAACCAAATTCAGATTCTACGATCTTGGAAACTTTCTTCGGGTCCTGAAGACTGAATGCTACATTGGCATAAGCCGGATCTAGCATACCACGTCCCATAAAATCAAGTTCACCACCTTTGATAGCAGAAGCCTTATCTTCGGAATACAGACGTGCCAGTGTAGAGAAATCAATTTCACCCTTTGTCACACGGTCTGTATAATCGCGCAGACGTCTCTTTACATCTTCAATTTCCGCAATAGGAATTTTAGGTTGCAGCGTAATAATCTGCACTTCTACCTGAGTCGGAATATAAGGGATACTGTCCTGAGGAAGATCCTTGAAATAGCGGCGTACTTCTGCCGGAGTTACCTTGATATCTCCTACCAGTTTCTGCTGCATCTTCTGTACTGTCAGTCCGTCACGGGCATTTTCGCGCAACGTTTCACGAATTTGAGTAGCAGTCTTATTGAAGTATTCCTCCATTTTCTCCTTAGAACCAATCTGCTGGATATACATATTGGTCATCATATCTACACGCTGAATGATTTCCGCTTCGGAAACTTCGATACTATCCAACTTTGCCTGGTGCAGGAATAACTTCTGCACGGCGATTTCTTCGGGTATTACACAATAAGGATCGCCTTCAAATCTGCGTCCATTGTACAAGGCATCCATACGGGCCTCTTCTACATCTGATTTCAAAATAGCTTCGTCACCTACTACCCAAACTACCTCATCAATTACATTGTCCTGTGCATAAGTTACCACGTTGGCAAATACTGCCAGGACAAGGGTAACAATAAATCTAAAGTTCACAAACTTCTTCATTCTTTGTATTTAATAATTGTATATAATCTTCTTCTTGTTTACAGCCTGCTGATACAGGTCATTCTTTACTTGTTCCATAAAGTTCACCCGTTTCTGATTGACCAGTAAATCCTTCACTTCCGACCGGGCAAACTCATACGGTTTCTCTTCACCTGCCCCACGATAATCGCTCACATTGAGGAAATAATAAAATGCCGTATCTTTCAGTTCTATATGTCGGTGCTTGTCTACATATTGCTCCGGTGATGCCTCTTTCAATGGAATCAGGTCCAGAACATCCGTTACCGGAACCCATTTATTGTAAAAGTATTCATACTTCACCGCATTCTGCAAACTATATTTTTCCAGGCTTTCCACAGCATCCTGTTTTTCCGTCTTGTACCATCTGCGAACATTGTTCAGCTGAGGTGCCGTCAACGGTACTTTAATAAACAGTCCTTTGATCAGCGGAGACTCCAGTTTAAACAAATCCTTGTTTTTCTCGTAATAATCCGCTACCTCCTGCTCCGAAATATCATTCGTCAGTTTCTGGTTTATCAGCTCCTGCTGATAAGTATGCATGATCAAAGCTTTCCGGTAATTCTCCACCAACTTATCTACATCCACGTTATCCGGAATATTATTCGCTGCTTTTTCATACAACAAAATCTCTTCCGCCCAGCTACGAATGTAATGCTCGGCGAAAAGAATACTATCATCTTTTGACAATCCGACCGGTAGTACAGACATCAAATCTTCTTTATACAAAAAGTTACCATCTACCTCCACCAATGCAGTCTTGCCTTTGTGGTCGTACTGCTCTTTGCACGCTCCACAACAGAGAAGGGTAATTAGTAAGAGGACTAATATTCGCATTGTCAATTCAAATCTACTTATTTAAGGTACGAAGATAGTGAATAATCGGTTACATCAGTTATTATTAACTGTTTTTAAAACCTCTTGGTTTATTTCAACCTTACCAGACTCCCTCAATTCCCGCTCCCAATATGCGTTAAGATAGTTTCTATAATCTTTTCTCACCTGATCAATTACCTCTCTGTAATCCTCCGGTCCCTTCTTTTTTTCGCCCACAGCAATAGTAAAAGGATAAGACACTACAGGATTAAATCTCCCCTTCTTAAAGACCAATTTATCTATATATTTATTATCTCCGTCGGCAAAAATACCCTGTTCAATTTTAATTGTTTCGGCACCGGATGTATTAAAAGTTTTGCGAAGTATATCCTTCCATTCATTCTCCGGAACTTTTTTCAGCAGCTTTTTAGCCTGTTTGGCAGTCTTTTTATCTGCACAATGCAACACCACTCCTTTATATCGGGGATGTTCCCATCGGTAATCCGATGAATGAAACCTAAAATAAGTAGCCAATCCCGCCCGATCATTAACAGCCGGTAAATCTACTTTCTGATGCACAATTTCCTCAGCCAGACATTTTTCAGCATATTCCTGCAAAGTATAACGAAGCTCCGGATGCTTACTTTCCATATGCTGACTCTCATAATCCAGTAGAGATTTTGCTATAAAACCATTCAACTGCCGTTTTACAGCCTGAGGATGGGATGAAGCAAACCGCTTAAACATTTCCCCAGTATATGCCTGCCCGTTGATGGTAAACAAAGTCCGCTCCGTTCCACCTTTCTGCAATACTTCCTCCAAAGACTCCGTATTCGGAATATACTGGTATTCCTTTTTCAGTTGTTCTACTATGGCTTCCGTTCCTTTATCCAACGGCTGACGCCTTAAACGATTCAGAAGGCTGTCACTAACGGCTTCATATGCAGGCACTTCCTTCCGATCTATAACTTTCAGAATATGAATCCCTTCCGGAGTAAAAAAAGGTTTGGATATTTCACCTTTTGCTAAAGAGAAAGCTGCTTCCTCAAACTCCGAGGTTGTCTGCAAACTTTCTATCCACCGACAGCGTTTATCATCCGAAAACCGATCCACCAAACGGGCAAAATCCACGCTCGGCTGATTTTGTATCACCTGATAAATAGAGTCCATGCGAGCTTGTTCCTCCTGTAAATGCCGGGAAGTAATGGTCTGAGGCAGGTATTTGAAAATCTGCTGTATCTGCACTTGTCCGCCACGTACATTTTCCTTCATCTTCTGATATAGAATACGGGCATTGCCATCCATTTCCTGATCATCCAGCAGGTATGATCTCAGCAGATTTGTCCGATAAGCCTCCTGTTGTTTGCGGAAAGCCGAAGCTGTGTCAAGTCCGGCCGCTCTGGCTGCTTCCACTTTCAACTTAGACAGAATGAAAAGCTCCGCATATTCTTTAGGAGACAATTTCATACCATTACCGTCCGTATGCCGGCGATAGGAGTATTCAAACTCCGAACGAGGTATTTCTTTCCCATTAATCCGCATCACTACGGGATCTTCCTGAGCGAAAGCTAATACTCCGAAGAGACTTATCCATCCTAAAAGCAGATTCCTTTTCATCATTGATTTTTATTTAAAAACGACAAACGGTGAACAACGAACATATGCCATACAGCCTGTTCACCGTTCACCGTTAATCGTTAATCGTTTACCGTTTATATAAATTATTCCGGACGGCTATAGTTAGGCGATTCACTGGTAATCGTCACGTCATGCGGGTGACTTTCCATCACTCCGGCATTTGTGATACGAGTAAACTTCGCATCATGTAGTTGTTCAATATTAGCAGCACCGCAATATCCCATACCTGCACGAAGACCACCGGACAGCTGATAAACTACTTCGTAAAGCGTACCTTTATAAGGAACACGAGCAGCAATACCTTCCGGAACCAGTTTCTTCACATCGGCAGTTCCACTCTGGAAGTAACGGTCTTTTGAACCATTCTCCATCGCTTCCAATGACCCCATACCGCGATATGATTTGAATTTACGTCCGTTGAAGATGATAGTATCACCCGGAGACTCTTCTGTTCCAGCAACCAATGATCCGATCATCACACAATATCCGCCGGCAGCCAATGCTTTTACCACATCACCGGAATAGCGCAAACCACCATCAGCAATCAGAGGAACACCTGTACCTTTCAGTGCCTTGGCTACATCATATACAGCCGACAACTGAGGAACACCTACACCTGCAACAACACGAGTCGTACAGATAGAACCCGGACCGATGCCTACTTTCACTGCATCAGCACCAGCTTCTGCCAAAGCCTTCGCAGCTTCTCCGGTAGCAATGTTACCTACCACGATATCAATATTCGGGAAGCGTTTCTTTGCTTCTTTCAGTTTTTCAATAACGTACATAGAATGTCCGTGAGCCGTATCGATTACGATAGCATCTGCACCGGCATCTACCAATGCCTGCATACGATCCAGCGTATCAGCAGTAACACCGACACCTGCAGCTACACGCAGACGACCTTTGGCATCTTTACAAGCCATCGGTTTATCTTTTGCCTTTGTAATATCTTTATATGTAACAAGGCCGATCAGTTTGCCATCCTTACCAACAATCGGCAATTTCTCGATCTTATGTTTCTGAAGAATCTGTGCGGCAGATTCCAGATCGGTAGACTGATTGGTAGTAACCAATCTTTCTTTAGGAGTCATGACAAGATCAATGTGCTTGGCCATGTCTCTTTCGAAACGCAAATCTCTGTTGGTAACGATACCTACCAGATAACCTTCATCATCCACTACAGGAATACCACCGATTTTATATTCAGCCATAATTCCCAAAGCGTCGCTGACAGTAGAACCTCTCTTAATAGTAACAGGATCGTAAATCATACCATTTTCAGCACGCTTTACAATGGCAACTTGTCTTGCCTGCTCCTCAATAGACATATTTTTGTGAATCACACCGATACCACCTTCACGGGCAATGGCAATAGCCATTTTCGCTTCGGTAACCGTATCCATGGCAGCCGTCACAAAAGGAATTTTTAACTCAATGTTTCTTGAAAACTTTGTCGAGAGATCGACAGTGCGCGGTAAAACTTCAGAATAAGCGGGGATCAACAATACGTCGTCGTAAGTCAACCCATCCATTACAATCTTATCAGCAATAAATGACATAGGGCTATGCGTTTAAAAATTATTGCGTGCAAATATACGGTTTTTATTCAAAACCGCATACCTGCACGCCTATTTTTTTCGCTTTTTTAATTAGCCATTTCAGAGATGAACTTAATTCTCACCAGTCGGACCTCCTCTTCGGTAAATTCATCGCCCAGTTCGTCAAGAGCATCATCAATCTTGTCTGTCGTAGATTCCTTGAAATAATCATAGATATCGAGCATATGATCTTCATCCATAATTTCTTCCAGGAAATAGTCGATATTCAGTTTAGTTCCAGAGTAAACGATTGCTTCCACTTCATCCAGCAGTTCACCAAACTCGATTCCTTTGGAAAGAGCGATATCGTCCAGCGCCACTTTACGGTCGATAGCCTGAATGATAGCCACTTTCATCTTTGATTTATTGGCAACCGTACGTACACGCAAATCTTCCGGACGTTCGATTTCATTCTCTTCGCAATGACGTTTGATCAGTTTACAGAACTCTTCACCATAGCGTTTCGCCTTTCCGGCACCTACGCCCGGAATATTCTGCAGTTCATCCAATGTCACCGGATAGATGGTAGCCATCGCTTCCAAAGACGGATCCTGGAAAATAACATAAGGAGGAACTTCCAGTTTCTTGGACAACTTCTTTCGCAGGTCTTTCAGCATTGAATAAAGAGCCGGGTCTACCGCACAAGAGCCACCGCCACGTGCAGGTACTTCTTCTTCCGTTTCTTCAAAATCATTATCTTCAGTAATCTTGAATGATTTTGGCTTCTTCAGGAACTTGTGTCCTTCTTCCGTCACTTTCAGGAGACCATAATTCTCCACATCTTTGCTCAAGTAACCGCCAATCAAAGCTTGTCGGATCACTGCATTCCATGTTTTGTCTTCTTCGCCCATACCCGAACCGAACACTTCGAGGTCTTCGTGTAGGTGAGCCTGTACTTCCGACGTTTCTCTACCTTGTAGTATGTCTATGATATAATCTGCCTTAAAATTTTCTTTCACCGCGATAATCGCTTCAATCACGGCACATAATAACTCTTGAGCCTCCACTTGTTTTTTAGGGTTTAAACAGTTGTCACAATTTCCACAATTTTCTTCCGTATATTCTTCACCGAAATAGTGCAGCAATGTCTTGCGCCGGCACACGGAAGATTCGGCATAAGCAGCGGTTTCCAACAGAAGCTGCTTGCCAATTTCCTGTTCTGCCACAGGTTTTCCTTGCATGAACTTTTCCAGTTTCTGCAAGTCTTTGTTTGTATAAAAGGTCAGGCACTGGCCTTCGCCGCCGTCTCTGCCGGCACGTCCTGTCTCCTGGTAATACCCTTCCAGACTCTTTGGGATATCATAATGGATCACAAACCGTACATCCGGCTTGTCAATTCCCATACCGAAAGCGATGGTAGCCACAATCACTTCCACCTTTTCCATCAGGAAATCATCCTGGTTTTTCGTTCTCGTCATTGAGTCCATACCTGCATGATAAGGACGCGCGTTAATTCCGTTTGCCTGAAGAATTTCAGCAAGCTCCTCTACTTTCTTCCTGCTCAGGCAATAGATAATGCCCGACTTTTCCGAATTGTTCTTGATGAACTTGATGATATCTTTATCAATATTATTGGTCTTTGCGCGTACCTCATAATAAAGGTTCGGACGGTTGAACGAGGATTTGAAAACCTGTGCATCCACCATCCCCAGATTTTTCTGGATATCGTGCTGTACCTTCGGCGTTGCAGTTGCAGTAAGTGCAATCAAGGGAGCTTTCCCTATTTCGTTTATGATCGGACGAATTCGCCGATACTCCGGACGGAAGTCATGCCCCCATTCGGAAATACAATGAGCTTCGTCTACCGCATAGAACGAAATTTTCACCGAACGCAAAAAATCTACGTTTTCTTCCTTTGTCAATGACTCAGGAGCCACATATAGCAATTTTGTTTTTCCGGCAAGGATGTCAGACCTTACTTGGTCTATTGCGCCTTTATTTAATGAAGAATTTATAAAATGGGCGATGCCATCCTCTTCACTGAAATTGCGCATTGCATCCACCTGATTCTTCATCAACGCAATGAGCGGAGAAATAACAATTGCCGTACCTTCCATCAAGAGCGAAGGTAACTGATAGCATAAAGATTTTCCGCCACCGGTAGGCATTAGCACAAAGGAATCTTTACCATCAAGCAAGTTCTGAATGATTGCTTCCTGATTTCCCTTGAACTTATTAAATCCGAAACACTTTTTCAGTTCATCTGTTAAATTAATCTTCCCTGCCATCTTAACTTAGGTTGTTTTATTCAGTTCATGGTTTAACTTTAAGTAAAGCCCTCTATTGCAAGAGAGCCAAACAAAGTTATAAACAACTTCGTAATTACCAAGCAAAATACGACTAATATTTTCAAGAAAAAACAGAAACAATCATTTTCAGCAGCCTTACTATTTGATATTAAGCAGTTTGCAGCCTTGCCATATTCGCTTTTTCCAGCTGTTGTTTTGCGTAATCCAACGTTACCTTATACTCTTTTTTGCTCTCTGAAGGGATTTCAAACATGACATCCATCATGATTGTTTCCACAATAGAACGCAACCCGCGGGCACCTAACTTATATTCTACAGCCTTGTCAACGATATATTCGAAAACAGAATCTTCAAATGTCAGCTTGATACCATCCATTTCAAACAACTTGATATATTGCTTGATGATAGAGTTTTTCGGTTCGGTAAGAATAGCACGGAGTGCATTGCGGTCCAGCGGGTTCAGATAAGTCAGCACCGGAAGACGACCGATAATTTCGGGAATCAGTCCGAATGACTTCAAATCCTGAGGAGCAATGTACTGCATCATATTATTCTTATCGATCACTGCTGTTTTCTGCGATGCGGTATATCCTACCACGTGCGTATTCAGCCGTTGGGCGATTTTCTTTTCAATGCCATCGAAAGCACCACCACAGATAAAGAGAATATTCTTGGTATTCACCGGAATCATTTTCTGGTCTGGATGCTTACGGCCTCCCTGGGGAGGAACGTTCACTACCGAACCTTCAAGCAATTTCAGCAAACCTTGCTGCACACCCTCACCACTTACGTCGCGGGTGATAGAAGGATTGTCTCCTTTGCGGGCGATCTTGTCTATCTCGTCGATAAACACAATTCCTTGCTCAGCCTCCGGCACATTATAATCTGCCACCTGAAGCAAACGGGTCAGAATGCTTTCAATATCTTCACCGACATAACCGGCTTCCGTTAATACCGTAGCGTCTACAATTGTAAACGGAACATGGAGTAGCTTGGCAATAGTACGCGCCAGCAACGTTTTTCCGGTTCCGGTACTGCCCACCATGATAATGTTTGATTTTTCAATCTCTACATCATCACCGCTGTCTTTCTGCAAAAGACGCTTATAGTGGTTGTAAACCGATACGGAAAGAAAGCGCTTCGCGTCGTCCTGTCCGATTACGTACTGGTCGAGGAATTTCTTTATTTCTACCGGTTTGGGCAGTTCTTTTAAGTTGAGTTTGGTAGCTCCGGCGCTTTTTCTGCCTTCGCCCAGTGCTTCCTGAGTAATTTCATAAGCCTGGGTAGCGCAGCTGTCGCAGATATAGCCGTTCATTCCTGTGATCAGGAATCCGACTTCATTCTCCGACCGACCGCAGAAGCTACACTTTTTCTTTGTATTTGAATCAGCCATTTTTATTTTTTAATCAATACTTCATCAATCATTCCGTATTCTTTCGCTTCCTGAGCTGTCATCCAGTAATCACGGTCTGAGTCAGCCCATACTTTATCAAAGTCAGTGTGCGAATGATCGGCGATGATCGTATAAAGTTCTTTCTTCAATTTCTGAATTTCACGGGCTGTAATTTCAATATCCGAAGCCTGTCCCTGCGCACCGCCCATCGGTTGGTGAATCATCACACGCGAATGCGGTAATGCAGAACGTTTGCCTTCGGCACCGGCTACCAGCAATACAGCAGCCATCGAAGCAGCCATGCCTGTACAGATAGTAGCAACATCACTTGAAATAAACTGCATGGTATCGTAAATACCCAGTCCGGCATATACACTACCGCCCGGAGAATTGATATAGATAGAGATGTCTTTGCCCGGGTCTACGGAGTCCAGATAGAGCAGCTGCGCCTGAAGCGTGTTTGCCGTATAGTCATCTACCTGTGTACCCAGAAAAATAATGCGATCCATCATCAGTCGGGAGAATACATCGAGCTGAGTTACATTCAGCTGTCTCTCTTCGAGAATATAGGGATTCAAATACCCGGCTTGCGATTTAATCACATCGTCCAGCACCATGCCATTCATTCCTAAATGCTTGGTTGCGTATTTTCTAAAATCATCCATGTTAATTTTTCCTTTCTTATAAATTAAAAATAAACGTAAGTACAAAGAAACGAAAAAGAATACATAGACACAAAAAAACACAGAGTTATAATTTTATAAAAACTCTGTGTTTCTGTGACTTTATGTTCTATTCAACCGAACGATTATTCAAACATTTTATTGAATTCCTCCATAGAAACGTTCTTGTTCTCCAAAGTTACCTGAGCTTTCAAAGCTGCAGCCAGCTTCACTTCCACTACGCGGCTTACCAGATTGTTGATAGTATCTTTCTTCTTCAACATTTCCTGTGCATAGTTGTCAAGTACATCTTCGGGTACAGACAACATTCCGTATTGAGCGAACTGTGCTTTTGTAGTTTCTTTCGCCATCTTCAGCACATCTTCCTGCTCTACTTTAATATCGTTTGCCTCTACCAGCTGTTCCTTGATCAGGTGCCAAGTCAGTTCTTCAATGCTCTTATCGTAGTTTTCGGCTACATATTCTTCGCCTTTTTCTTCGTTGTTCAGCAACATGATACGTTTCAGCAAAGCATCAGAGAATTCCAGCTTACCTACTTTGTCCATCATCACTTTACGGATGTCGATCAGGAATTTATAATCGCTGTCAGCAACAAATCTTGCTGCGATTTCTTCTTTGATCTTAGCGCGGAATTCTTCTTCAGTCTTCACTACACCTTCACCAAATGCCTGGTCAAATACTTCCTGAGTCAGTTCACCGGGTACGAAACGAGTGATTTCTTCTACCTGGAAGCTGAAGTCAGACTTCACGTCCTTAGCGATTTCCTTGTCGATCTTCAACAGAGAACCGAGTTCAGCAGCGTGTCCGTCGTAAGCAACGTTCGGGTTGAATACCAGTACATCGTTTACTTTTGTATTAGCGAAGATAGCTTTCTGGTCGTCGTTCTTCATATAAGAAGGCATCAATACTGCTCCTTCTACCTGAATACCGCCTTCTTTCGTGTTACCTTCTTCGTCCAGCTGAGCCAACAGACCCTTCAGCATATCGTTATCTTCGTAAACGTCTACTTTGTCGTATTTGCCAGTGCGCTGAGTGTACATCTTCACCTGGTTTTCGATCATTTCATCCGATACTTCGATCGTATAGTAATCTACTTTATCTTTAGCGCTTACTTCAGCTTTGAATTCAGGTGCCAGAGCGAGATCGAACACGAATTCGAATTCTTCCATTGTATCGAAATCGATAACCTGCTGTTTTTCTTCGTTAGGCAACGGTTCGCCCAGCATATTCACCTTATTTTCTTTAATATAGTTGTAAACAGCTTCTTGCAATACCTTATTCACTTCTTCTGCAATCACTGATTTACCATACATCTTCTTAACCAGGCTCATCGGAACCATTCCTTTACGGAATCCCGGCATCTGTGCCTTCTGACGGAATGATTTCAACGATTTGTCTACTTTTTCCTGATAGTCGGATTTCTCAAGCTTCACAGTAAGCTGTGCGCTTACTTTGTCAATGTTTTGTAATGAAACGTTCATTCTGACAATTATTTATTTGATTTATACTTTGTTCTAACTCAAACGAGGGTGCAAAATTAGTGCTAATCTTTCAATTTTCAAAAGACATTGCAGATTTATTTCGCATCTATTTTGGAATATATAAGTGACAATTGCATGACAAGCAGTGGTTCGCCAACCGCACCTCCTTCTTTTTTTCTCATTGCCTGCAAATTAAAGTAAGAAAAAGATGGTCAATCCAAAAATTATTCTTTTCTTTGCTGCGGATTGATGGACCATTAGTTTCTCGATTTGATTACAAGGTTTTTACTTCTGTTTCGAAAACGCATTTGTAAACTCTCTGTCGTTTTAATCTTTTTATTAGTAACCATCTATCCAGAGAGTTTTATTCATTTATTTATTTTTTTATCATTTTCATTATGAACATTTATGTTGGAAACCTTAACTACCGTGTTAAGGAAGGAGATCTGCAACAAGTGATGGAAGATTACGGAGCAGTATCATCAGTTAAAGTAGTTATGGATCGTGAAACCGGTAAATCCAAAGGATTTGCTTTCATAGAAATGGAAGACGATGCAGCAGCTGCTAAAGCAATCGCAGAATTGAACGGTGCAGAGTATATGGGCCGTACAATGGTAGTTAAAGAAGCTAGACCCAGAGCTTAATTGCCGACGCTAATATAGCTAAGAAAAAAAAGAAACTTCTGCCACCTGATGACAGAAGTTTTTTTATGTCCTTCTATTTACTTTCCCTTCAGCCTTCCATATTCTGCACTTCCATATCCTTCACTTTGCGAAGCAGGTCCGAAGCAAAGATAAAGTTATTCAGCCGTTCATTGGTAGAAGTGAAGATATCATCTTTCGTTCCTTCCCATTCTTTATGTCCTTCATAAATATAAATCACTTTCTCACCGATTCCCAGCACAGAGTTCATGTCATGGGTATTGATGATAGTCGTCATGTTATACTCCTGAGTGATGTCATGAATCAGATCGTCAATAACTAATGACGTTTTGGGGTCCAGCCCGGAGTTCGGTTCGTCACAGAACAGGTACTGCGGATTCAATGCGATAGCACGGGCAATGGCCACACGTTTCTGCATACCGCCACTGATTTCACCCGGAAATTTATCTTTCGCCTCGGTCAGATTCACACGTTCCAGACAGAACATGGCACGCTTGGTACGGTCACGCAATGTATCGTTGCTAAACATATTCAGCGGGAACATTACATTATCCAGCACCGACATGGAGTCGAAAAGAGCCGCACTCTGAAAAATCATCCCCATCTCCTTGCGAAGCATCTTTTTCTCCTTCTTCCCCATCAGGACAAGGTTACGTCCGTCATACAGCACTTCTCCTTTTTCGGGCGTAAGCAAGCCTACGATACATTTCATTAATACCGTTTTACCGGATCCGCTCTGACCGATAATCAGGTTTGTCTTTCCATTCTCAAAAGACGCATTGATATCAATCAATACCGTTTTATCTTCAAATGATTTATAAAGTCCTCTAACATCAATCATCCCATCAAAAGTTTAGTTAATATCAAATCTGCAAACAGAATCAACACACTGCTGCTTACCACAGCATCCGTAGAAGCCTTTCCCACAGCAATCGAACCACCGTCTACCGTATAGCCGAAGAAAGCAGAGACACTTGCGATAATAAAGGCAAAAAAGAGGGATTTGATGATACCTGCCCAGATAAACCATTCGTTAAACATATACTGCAATCCGTACTCCAGATCGACAGCATTCATCACTCCGGCAAACCAACAAGTACAAAAGGCTCCGATGATACCGGCAAAGATACTGAACGTCACCAATATAGGAATAACCGTCACCATCGCTGTTATTTTGGGCAATATCAGATAATTGGCGGAGTTAATACCCATTATTTCAAGTGCGTCAATCTGCTGTGTCACCCGCATACTTCCCAATTCCGAAGCGATGTTCGAACCGACCTTTCCCGCCAGAATCAAACACATAATAGAAGAGGAGAACTCCAGCAACATAATTTCACGTGTCACATATCCCACCGTCCAGCGAGGCATCCATGGGCTTTCAATATTCAATTTAATCTGAATAGTAATCACCGCGCCGATGAAAAACGAAATCAACAACACGATGCCGATGGAGTTCACACCCAGTTGCTCCATCTCGTTAAGGTATTGCCGGAAAAACATACGCATACGCTCGGGACGGGAAAAAGTACGTCCCATCAGCGTGATATATCGTCCGACAGTTCTCAATGCTTTTATCATAACTCACACTATTTGTCTGCAAATGTACATTATTTCAGCTTATTTTTACTACATTTGCCGCAAAATAACTAGAATATGGAAGAAAGCAAGATGGTGCTTCGCACGGAAGACCTGGTTAAAAAGTACGGTAAACGAACCGTTGTAAGCCATGTATCCATCGACGTGAAGCAAGGTGAAATTGTAGGTTTGCTGGGACCGAACGGTGCCGGTAAGACGACTTCATTCTATATGACCGTAGGACTGATCACGCCCAATGAAGGACGAATCTTCCTCGACGACCTTGAGATTACCAAGTTTCCAGTATACAAACGGGCGCAGACAGGTATCGGATACCTTGCACAGGAAGCCTCCGTATTCCGTCAGATGAGTGTAGAAGACAATATCGCTTCCGTACTCGAAATGACCAATAAGCCCAAAGATTATCAAAAAGACAAGCTCGAAAGTCTGATCGCCGAGTTCCGCCTTCAGAAGGTACGCAAGAACAAGGGTAACCAGTTGTCCGGAGGTGAACGCCGCCGTACGGAAATCGCCCGTTGTCTTGCCATCGACCCGAAGTTCATTATGCTTGATGAACCATTTGCCGGAGTCGACCCTATCGCAGTAGAAGATATTCAGCAGATTGTGTGGAAGCTGAAGGATAAAAACATTGGTATCCTGATTACCGACCACAATGTGCAGGAAACATTAAGTATCACTGACCGCGCTTATCTGCTGTTCGAAGGCAAGATCCTGTTTCAGGGAACACCGGAGGAGTTGGCAGAAAACAAGATCGTGCGTGAAAAATACCTGAGTAACAGTTTCGTTTTGCGTCGTAAAGACTTCCAGTTAAATAAAGACGAATAATCCTCTTAAATAAAAAGAAATCGCCCGGCAATGGAATATTGCCGGGCGATTTCTTTTTATTCATACGAATATACCTTTTACTTCTGTCGGATATAAATATTGATCGGTGTACCGGTAAGGTTCCACTTCTCACGCATTTTGTTTTCCAGGAAACGCTTGTACGGTTCCTTCACATACTGCGGCAGATTGGCGAAGTAAACAAATGAAGGCACTTGTGTATTCGGCAACTGCGTGATATATTTAATCTTGATATACTTACCCTTGTTGGCTGGGGGCGGATATGCCTCAATCAGCGGAAGCATCTCTTCGTTCAGACGGGCAGTCGGTATCTTCGTCGTACGGTTTTCATACACATTACGGGCTTCTTCAAGCACTTTCAGGATACGCTGCTTGGTCAATGCAGAAGCAAATATAATCGGGAAATCCACAAAGGGAGCAAAACGCGAACGGATAGTCGCTTCAAACTCCTTCATCATTTTCGCCGTTTTATCCTCTATCAGGTCCCACTTGTTAATCACGACTACCAGCCCCTTCTGATTTTTCTGAATCAAAGAAAGAATATTCAAATCCTGACTTTCAACGCCTCTTGTAGCATCGAGCATCAAAATACAGACATCCGCGTTTTCAATCGAACGAATCGAACGGACTACCGAATAGTATTCCAGATCCTCGTTCACCTTATTCTTTTTACGGATACCGGCTGTATCTACCAGATAAAAATCAAATCCGAATTTATTGTAACGAGTATAGATAGAGTCACGGGTTGTTCCGGCGATCTCCGTAACAATGTTACGGTCCTCTCCGATAAACGCGTTTACGATAGAGGATTTTCCTGCATTCGGGCGTCCTACTACAGCAAAGCGGGGAATATCATCATCCAGGATTTCCGAAGTCTCTTTATTGAATTTGCTGACGATCAAGTCCATCAAATCACCTGTACCACTTCCTGTGATAGCAGAGATACAATACGGATCGCCCAATCCTAATTTATAAAACTCAGGAGCGTTATATTGTAATTCATTATTGTCCGTCTTATTGGCAACCATAATCACCGGGCTGTTGGCACGTCGCAAGATAGTCGCAACCTGCATATCCAGGTCAGTCACTCCGTTCATTACATCCACTACAAACAGAATAACGTCTGCTTCTTCCACAGCCAGCAATACTTGCTTCCGGATTTCCTCTTCAAAGATATCGTCAGAGTTCACTACCCATCCGCCGGTATCTACCACGGAGAACTCACGGCCCAGCCATTCGGACTTGCCATACTGTCTGTCACGGGTTGTACCCGCTTCTTCATTCACAATTGCCTGACGAGTTTTCGTCAGACGGTTAAATAAGGTAGACTTGCCCACATTGGGGCGTCCTACAATTGCAACTAAATTATTCATAGCTCAATACCTTGTTTTTTCACGACTATCCCAGTCGCATGAATACTCTTAATCTAACTGATAACCAAAGTTCCGCAGTTCCTTATCCGAACTACGCCAATCTTTATCAACCTTCACATAAGTTTCCAGGAAAATCGTCTTTCCAAAGAAACGTTCCAATTCCCGGCGTGCTTCGGTAGCTACTTTTTTCAATGCTTTTCCCTGCTTGCCGATAATGATTCCTTTTTGTGAATCACGTTCCACATAAATCACTGCCCGGATATGTATTTTTTTCGCTTCCTCTTTAAATTCTTCCACTACTACTTCCACCGAATAGGGGATTTCTTTATCATAATATAGCAGAATCTTTTCACGGATGATCTCATTCACAAAGAAGCGGGCAGGCTTATCCGTCCACTGATCTTTGCCGAAATAAGGAGGGGAATCAGGCAACAGTTCCTGAATACGCTTCATCACATAGTCTACATTAAACTTGGATGCGGCAGAAATAGGAATAATCTCAGCCTGCGGAAGCAGCTCCTTCCACTCTTCGACCAGTTTGATCAGCTTCTCCTGATCTGTAAGGTCTATTTTGTTGATAAGTAACAGGACAGGAACCGTCATCTGACGCACCTTTCCCATAAACTCATTATTCTTATCGGGCGTCTCCACCACGTCAGTCACATAAAGCAGTACATCCGCATCTGTCAGTGCAGAAGTTGAGAAGTTCAGCATCGACTCCTGCAACTTATAGTTAGGTTTCAATACTCCCGGAGTATCAGAAAAAACAATCTGCATATCATCCGTATTATAAATTCCCATAATTCGGTGACGGGTAGTCTGCGCTTTGAAGGTAGCAATTGATATACGTTCTCCCACCAAAGCATTCATCAATGTCGATTTTCCGACATTCGGATTCCCTACGATGTTTACAAAACCTGCTTTATGCATCTCTCTTTATTTTATTGGTTGAGACAAAAAAACGCATCGAATCGAAATAGGATGCGTTTTTTGTGTTATAATTCAGTAACTTACGTTACGATTCCTTTTTTCCGTCATAACCCCATTTTACATAAACCGCACCCCATGTAAATCCGGCGCCGAATGCTGTAAATATAATGTTATCACCTTTCTTTAGTTTATCTTCAAAATCCCAGATACACAGAGGAAGCGTAGCGGCACTTGTGTTACCATAATGTTCAATGTTCACCAGCACTTTATCCATCGGGAGTTCCATGCGATGAGCCACAGCTTCAATGATACGTACGTTCGCCTGGTGGGGAACCACCCAGTTAATGGTATCTTTGGTCAGACCATTCTTTTCTGCAATTGCAGCCGATACATCCGACATACTTGAAACCGCGTATTTGAACACTGTTCTTCCTTCCTGGTGCAGATAGTGCATTTTATTGTCTACTGTGAAATAAGACGGAGGACAAACCGAACCACCAGCTTTCATGTGGAGGAAAGGCAGACCTTTACCATCAGTTCTCAGTATCGAATCGATCACACCATAATCTTCCGTAGTGGGCTCCATCATAAAAGCAGCGGCGCCGTCACCAAAGATAGGGCATGTAGCACGATCTGTATAGTTAACCATTGACGACATCTTATCGGCACCGACAATGATAATTTTCTTATATCTTCCCGAACGAATGAAGTTAGCAGCTGTTTCCATCAAATACAGGAAACCGCAACAAGCGGCCTGCAAATCGAAAGCAAATGCGTTTTTCAGTCCGAGTTTATCGCAAAGAATAGAAGCTGTAGAAGGGAAGTGATAGTCAGGAGTAGTAGTAGCAACAATAACCAAATCGATATCGTCAGGATTGGCTCCAGTCTTCTTCATCAACTGCTTGGCAGCTTTGCGTGCCATGTATGAGCTACCTAATCCTTCCTCATTCAGAATATGTCTTTCCTTTACTCCGATACGAGTCATAATCCATTCATCGTTGGTATCTACCATTTTTGATATCTCTTCATTAGTCAAGATATAATCGGGTACATATCCTCCAACTCCTGTGATTACTGCATTTATTTTTTCCATCAAACCTATTTTAAATTAGCGATACTATAATACCTAAAGCAGCCGGAGAGTCTTCCCCCTCGGCTGTCTTGAGTATACTGTACTAATTATACAGCTGCTTCTTTTTCGATAGCGAGCTTACCTCTGTAGTAACCACATGCGCCACATACAGTGTGATAAACGTGCCATTCTCCGCAATTCGGACAAATAGCCAATGTAGGAGCTACTGCCTTATCATGAGTTCTTCTCTTTGCTGTTCTTGTTTTTGATTGTCTTCTCTTAGGATGTGCCATTTTCTTAAAACTTTAATTATTATCTAATATTTTTTTTAATTCATTCCAACGGGGATCAATTTGTTCCTCCATTTCCTCCTCTACTACGATATCATCTCCACCAGTGTCGAAGACTTCATCGCTATCTTCATTAGCATCTGTTTTGAGATGCTTGCTCAACTTGCTAGTAACAGCTTTGTTGCACTTACCCGGAGCATGTACATGCTTCATTGGGATAGAGAGTGCAACGAATTCATACATGAACCATGCAACGTTGATTTCTCCCTCTTCTTCAGGGATCACAATCAGGTTGTCGCCTTCCTCTGCATATTCATGTCCAAACTTCACCATCAGTTTGTCAGACGAAGTGATCTGTAGCTCCATTTCATCCAGGCAACGGTCGCATGGTACCCATACTATACCGTCTGTCTGAAAGCTCAGTTCGAAAGCACGAGAGGTTCTTTTCACAGTCAAAGTAACATTTACTTTTCCTTTCTGAACTTCAGGACCATCAATGTGGGCGAAGTAAAGGTTATCCAAAACAAACTCATACTTAGCAGAGTCTGTTTGCATGCCTTTCAAATCAATTTTGTATTTATCAAACTTTCCCAAAGCTTCTCTCTTTTTTTAATCGTTAGATTACAATTCGGGCGACAAAGATACAAATAAATATCCTCATAACATACAAATTACCAGTAAATATTCACTTTTTTAATAGGTATTATGAGGATTATTGCTGTTAAAAATGATGTCACAAATTTCAGAAGGACAAAACACAAGAAAGCCCTTCGGGTATTTCTACCTGAAGGGCTTCTCTAAAAATGGC
>DXOL01000023.1:0-129840 GCA_019412825.1 Bacteroides thetaiotaomicron
GATAAAAAAAATAATATATACTTGTGTATAAAGGGTAGCTTCCCGAAGGAGGAGAATGAAGTTACTGTTGTTTTGTTCCTTTCTGTGAAGAAAGAAGTAAAGCTGTACAGTTATAAATCGGCGAATGGCGTTTTATAATCTTCTCCCATCGAGTCCCGATACTCTTTGCAGAAACGGTCATACAGATTTCGTGCAATCCCTTTCTTTCCCTGTGCGGAGAACACAGCGCATTTGGCGGCCAATGCTTCTTCATTCAGCGGGTCATGCAGGAACATGATGTCTGCCAGACGGAGAATCATGTCCGGATGGTTGCGTTGCTTTTCGATTTCAAACAGATCCTTCAATAAATCGATGGAGTGGCTGGAGTATGTCTCCTTGAAGTCATCCAGCCAATCGAGAATAGTGTTGGGCAACAATGGTCCATACAGCAGAAGTTCCAATATCCGGTTGAGTAATTCGTCGTTTTCTTTTTCCTTGAATTGCTGGATGCGTGCAAGCACTTCGCGATAGTCGCAAAATACGTTCTCGCCCCATTTGATGTGCATGAAGTTGTTTTCCGTCACGACTTCTACATCACCGATGCTTTCCAGTAATACCCGGAGCTTGCGTAAGTTTACGTTACGGTTGTTGCGGGCAGCGGTCTCTTCCTTATCCGGCCATAGGATTCCCGTTGTTTTGGAGGTCAGGATACCGTTCGCATTCTTTTCCGTATATAATATCAGCAGGATAAGCAAGTGTTTCAGACGGGGAGTGAAATTGGCGGTGATGTCATTTCCCTCTTTATCGCGTACGTTGAAGCACCCTAACAATGAGATGGAGGAACGGCTACGGTCGTAGTAGTTGACTATCTCTTTCGGTGCGGGCTCGTTTTCTTGTTCCGGCATTGTCGGAGTAACTTTCTCTTGATTCTCAGAGATGGCTTTTGGAGCGGCAACCGATTGAGGTGCTTCTTTTGAGGTTGCAGCCGACTGGGTTGGCTGACGTTTGCTTCTAGAACGATAGAACAGCCAAGCGCCGCAGGCTAGTATTGCTAGGACACCGATGACATACAGCAGATTCCACCATTTGCCGGAGCCCATTTCATCCACCGACTGACGGATATCTATCTCGTTGACTAAAGGCATATTGATGGAATAGATCTTTATATCGTGCGTACGATTGTTCAGTATCTTGTCCAGTACAAGGAACAGTTTCCTGTGAGTCGGCGAATAGTAAAGGTTAAAATCGCAGTCCTGATAGTCCAGCCTGTTATTGATCGGCTTTGAAACTTCTGTATAAACAGGGCTTTTCATGGAAATCTTCCACAATGTTCCCCCGTTGTCCGTAGATACGGCATAGAAAGAACTGTCTGCCGGTTCGAAGTACATGGAGGAAGCCATGATGGTTTCCTTGTTATCATCTTTTTTCTCCCAGATGGTGCGGGACTGTTTACTTTTTAAATTGATGGCATACAGGCCAAAGTAGTAATGAGTACTCAATTCCTGTTTACCGTATTTATTTCCTTTGCCTCCAAAGATATATAGTTCGTCGCCCACTATTGCCATAGCAGCCGAATAGCGGGGATAAAGCGGATGATCATATTTAATTTGCTCCATAATTTCGCTGCCGGACTTCATGCGGAACAGGTCATTACGGTATTTGTAGAAGCCATATCCGCCGAAAAAGTAGAATGAGGAGTCTGCGGGGTTAAATGCTTTGGCATGGTTATAGTTGTTGGCCTCTTTGGTATTCCGTATTTCGTTGCTCCATTTTCCGTCGTCGAACGAAAAGCGGGAGATGATGTTTTCTGTCAGCGAGTAAGATACCAGTGCATTGCTCAGCGTATCATACAGCAGGTGGTTGGGATATTCTACGGCGGGATATCCTCCGCGTACGGCAGTCTCTTGTTTGAGTCTTCCGTCTTCGTCCAGCACTTTTACCGATTCGGGACTGACTACATAGAATAAGGCGCAACGGGCGTCGAATGCTATGCCTACTCTGCTGGAAGTGGTGATCTTATTGATTGTTTTCCATTCGATATGGTTGTCTATCAGCCAGAGAGGCTGGACAGCACGTGCAACGGCTCCCTCTTTTTCGTCATAACAGAGGTTGTCGTTATGTTTCCATAATTTCCATTCTCTTGTCAGTTTACCGTCCTGTATGATGTTGATATCCCTTAGGTTGACAGGGGCTACTTCCGCCTGATAGCCTAGCATCTGGCCGAATGTAATCGTTACGCTGTTTGTTTCTTGCAGGGGGAAGGTGGACGACATCTTTTTTTTGTCGTATTCTATTTCGATCACATTGTCTTTCTGACGCAGATTCAGCGAGACATTGATCCATTTTTCCAGTTCTATGGGTTTGTCAATGATGATAATCTCATCATTGAGCATTAAAGCGGGAGCATGGTTTTGCTCGCCTGCAACAAACGAAAAGCGTATTATCTGGCCTTTGTCTGTCTTCAGATGAAGAATGGAGCCATAGTCGGCTTCATTGGCACGTATATATATCTGAAAAGAAATGGTTAAGTCGTTTTTTACGGAGAAAGGTTGATTGTCATCTAAATATAAAGTAGACCTTTCCGGTGCCGGTACGGCATGAGACTTAAGATAAAGTCCGTAATCATATAAAGGAGACGCATCCAGTCTGCCCGCCAGGCAAAGCAGGATAAAAATCAATAATTGCAGTTGATATTTCATAGTACTTCTACTTGAATCTGTTCCTATGTGGCAAAAGTACGAAAAACAATATGATATTCATAAGAATCGGGAACTTATTTTATATAACAAAGGTGTTGGAATACTCGTATATGATAGCTGTCGTCCGGAGAATATGACAAGAGGTATTGTCGAAGAATCAGATGTGATTTCAGTCATTCTTCGACAACCCTCTTGCGCTTAATCGCTAGAATATAGCTACTTGATTTCTAATGATGGAGGAACATCCTCTGCTCCGCTGGCCCATGTCTTGTTGGGTTTGTTGCCCATCACCAATACTAGCTTGCCACCGCTCATCAAGTCGTCATGGCTGAACCATGATTTGTTCCATTCTTTGCCATTCAGCGTGGCGGACTGGATGTATTTGTTGTCAGCAGAAGCATTCTTTGCTTCGATTTCGAAGACGGCTCCGTTGCTGAGTGTAATCTTGGCGTCTGTGAAAAGCGGACTTCCGATGGTATAGGCCGGCAATCCCGGAGTGACAGGGTAGAA
This sequence comes from Bacteroides thetaiotaomicron, assembly GCA_019412825.1. Taxonomy (GTDB): domain Bacteria; phylum Bacteroidota; class Bacteroidia; order Bacteroidales; family Bacteroidaceae; genus Bacteroides; species Bacteroides thetaiotaomicron_A. The sequence continues at coordinate 3,189 of DXOL01000023.1, forward strand.
GCCCAGGGAAGAGAAGACCACAAATGAAGTCATACCTCCGCCGTCCTCATCTCCCGGAATACCCATCAGGTCATTGCGGAACCATGTTTTCAGCATTTGACGGATTCGTTTCTGCGTTTTCCACGGCTGTCCGGCATAGTTATAAAGATAAGGAACGTGCAGAGACGGTTCGTTCGCCATCGAGAATTGGCCTACATTACCTGTATGGTCGGGCAGTTTTGCGTAGAATGCATATTTGCTCCGTCCCAGCGGTTCGGTGAAAGTGCGGTCAAGGTTGGCGATGAACTGCTCGTTTCCTCCCATAAGGCTGATGAGGTCGGCTACATTGTGTGGCACGTCCCAGCGGTAAACCCAGCCGTTGTTTTCTCCATAATACTCACGGGCTCCCATGCCTCCGGGGAAACGGTAGTCGAATGGCTCAATCCATTGTCCTTCCTTATCTTTCGGATGGAAGAAAGCGGTTTCTTTATTGTAGAGATTCCGGTAGTTATACGAGCATTTCAGATAATATTCGGCTTCTTCCTTCTTGTTCAGAGCTTGGGCGATACGGGAGAGACACCACTGGTCGTAGCTGGTTCCCAGAGTGACAGCGACAGGCTGGCGCTTCTCGAAAGGATGTACGTTCGGGTCGTTTTCCGGTTCATCCACACGGAGGGCGGGGATATAACCGTTTTCACGGTAGAAATTGTCCAGCCATCCGGCAGGTGCTCCCGACCACGGGGCGAGCGTCTTTTCTTCAATCCCTTTCCGGCAAGCCTCGTAGGCTTTTGCCGTGTCTACTTTCAACCCTTTTGCCAGTGCGTCGGCTACCGTGGCAACGGCATGATTGGAGTTCATACGGCGTGTGTCACCTGTAACTTCGGGGAAAGTAGGCATCCACATATTGCCCATTTGTTCCGCCATGCGCAGGTAAGACGCGATGATGTCTTCTTCCTTTTGTTGGTCGATCAGTGTGCGGAGAGGATGTGCGGCACGGTAAGTGTCCCAAATCCAGTCGTCGGTGTAGAAAGGAGTACCGTTGTCTTCGTGTACTTTTCCGTCGAAGGCGCTGAAGTAACGGCCGCCTTCGCTCATGCAGATGGGACGTTCGAAGGTACGGTAGAAAGAAGAGTAGAATACGGTTTTGTCATCTTCCGTTCCTCCTTCTACTTGGATACGTCCCAACGTTTCGTTCCAGATTTGGCGTCCCGTTTCTGCCAGTGCTTTGATGTTATAGTCTTTTAATTCGCGGTGCAGGTTCTTTTCGGCCTGTTCCTCGCTGATGAAAGAGATACCGTAGCGGAGGTTGACCGTTGTGGTTCCATCGGCAAAGCGCCATGCGGCACAGGCGTTTGCGCCTTCGGCATTATCCTTGCTTGTTTCAATAGTGCCGTTTTCGAGGATGCCGGCGCTTATCGGCTTCTCTTGTGCTTCTATATATACATAGACATTGGTATTGTCATTTAGTTGCTGGCGGCCGCTGATGAAGTTCTCGTTGGCGTGGATAGAGCCGTTTCGGGAGTTCACGATGAGGTAAGCCGGTTTGTCTGCTTCGTACGTTATCCGGTAGATAGCCGACTGATGGGAAAGCGCATATTCCGCTTTCATACGGTTGTCATCCAGTTCCACATCGAAAGAATAAGGAGTAATGTGCTCGTTGTCATAGTTGTACGTTATGACCGGACGCAGCTTTTCTCCCTGATAGGGACTGAAATTGAATGCGGAACGTTCCCGGTGATTGGTGACAATCAATGGAAGCCCCTTCAGCAGTTCGGAGGTGTAGTCGGCGCGTTCCGGGTAAACACGAAGCATACTGTTGGGTAACTGGATGGTAGGGAATGTAGGTACCAGCAGATGGCTGATGTTGCCGATATACGGGTTGACGTAATCGACCGGTGTCCGATCCGCTGTTTGCAGGCTACCATTACATGCGCTCAGCGTTGAAATGATAGCAGCCGAGGCTAAAATGTGTGTAAGTTTCATCATATATTTATTTACTATTATTTGGTTTCCGGATTCACAAAAGCTGCTTTCAACAGCGGAAGGAAATCTTTTTTGTTATCGCATTTGAAATAGCCGGTGAAGTCGTTCCGGTCTCCGGCTCCTATCTTGATCACCAGTTTATTCCATCCTTGCAGCAAGGGCAATTCTTTGTAGATGATTTCGTTGCGTCCGTCGTGGGATACAACTGTATAAGGTTTGTCATTGATGAGCAGCTCACGTTTCTTTGCTTTCATAAAGAAGGACAGTTTCGGCATATTAGGCTCTATCAGCAGGTCGTCCAGAGGACGCGGGCTGAATACATAAAGTTCCAGTGTCCATTCGCCGTTGTTGTCCTTCACCAGTTTCTCTTTGGTGGCTACGGGGAAGTTGATTTGTTCGTCGCGCAGGAAGAAGACCTCGTCGATATTGACTTCCGGCTTTTGGAAGGCTATTCCGGCATTCTTCAGGATAGCGCTTAAGGTGTTGAATCCCTTCTCCGAGTTGGCAAATTCGGTTAATGTGTTCAGATAGAAGGTGGAAGCGTTCTGCTGGCATTTTACAAATACAGGAGTGGCTGCTGTACATTCGTATTCACTGCGGATCGTTCCGGCAGTCTTGATCTCTTCCGGGCGTTTGTTCCACTTTCTCCAGTCGGTCTTACAGGCGTTCAGCAAGACGTCGCCTTCTTCTACGAAAGCTCCTTTCAGCGAGTAGCTGGAAGCGTTGGTCTTCTGAAGTTCGCAGAAGTAGAAGTCGGAATTATTGAGTCCGTGCATCCATGACTTTTGTACGGGCAGGAAAGAAGAACGCTGCAGATTATCCAAGGACACCGGAAGCGGAAGAATTTCATTGTATGCGGCTACCGTTTCCGGTGTGAGTCCCCATATCCATACATCCGCGCCTTTGGCGATTTGCTTTTGCATCTCATCTTTGGTAGAAGCATCCAACTTTTGGCTACCGTCTATGATATAGAGCAACAGGGAAGGAGTGTTTGCCTTCTTGGCGAATATGACTCCTTGCGCATCCATCAGCTGCTTTAATTTACTGTTCTGACTACCGATAAAGATGACTTCCTTATACTTTTTGGAAGGAGTTGTTGCTTTGCGATGATCGTACTGTTGTTTGTCGATTACAGCATAAGGAGACCAGGCCGGTTGTCCCGGAGCATTGGCTGCGCGTAAGGCACTGTACATCGGCCATTCCTGATAGAGCGGCAAGGTCGGGTCGTAACCGGGGTTGAACGTCGTACAATAAGGGCCTACCCGTTCGGGCTGCACGCCCGGAACTCCCTCTTTGTAATCACCGAAGAAGACTCCGTCGGCTTCAACGGTGGGAGCTTTGCTTTTGTCTTTCTTGCCGAGTGGAAGCGGTTTCAAGGCATACCATGCCATATTGAAGACTGTGCTGTAAGAGGCTCCCATCTGTCTTTGGTTGGCGATGAGGTTGTAACATTCGTTAGCCAGCCCTTCCATACGGCCTTCCTGTGATTCGTAAGCGCGTTCTCCGTTATATTTGGCAACCTGTTCCGGGGTGCCGTAATAAGCCATACTGTGTTCGCCGATTCCCCAAGGTTTTCCGATTTCAATCCAGCGTTTCATGGAATTGATGTCTCCGTAGTGTCCTACGGTTACTGGCAATATACCGTCGCCGTCATCTTCGCCGTCTGCTGAAATCCACGGTCGGGTAGGGTCGTACTGATGTACAATGTCACGCCATTCTTCCCATGCCTTCTTTTGTACCGGCATCAGTTCGGGGCGATTGTAAACGTGCAGGATAACGGGTTTGTTTTCGTTGCTGATACTCCAGCCGAAAACGGACGCGTGATTTCTGTCGCGCAGGACAAAACGTTTCAGATGCTCTTTGGATGCTTCCCAGAAGAGGTCGGAGTCCAGTTTCGGACCACCGTCGCTGGCCCAGTTGGCTGTTTCATTCAGTACGCAGATACCCATTTCATCGGCCATGTCGAGGTAGAAGCGGGGATAGACTTGCGCGTGCGGACGGACTGCGTTGGCATTCATCCCTTTAATGGCGGTGAACCAGGCCCACGCATAACGGCGTGTCATCTGCGGGATACCCATAAAATGCCAGGAGTCACCATGCAATGCGTAAGGTTCGCCGTTCAGGTATTGTGTAGTACCTTGCAATGTCCATTCACGCCAGCCGAAACGTTCGTATTTGGTGTCGACAGTCTGTTTCTGGTTGTTGACGGAAAGTAACAGGGCATACAGGTTGGGATGCTCCGGAGTCCAGTATTTTAATATGTCCTTGCCGACAGGTACTTGCAAGGTCACTTTTTGTGAAGCATTGGCTGGCAGGGACACTTTCGTAGGAGCGACTTTCAGTGCTTCATTACCAAGCGTCCAGTTCGGAACGGGAGCGGAGTTGACGTCCGTTCCTGCGCAGTTCACCCATTCGCGGATATTACCTTGCAGTTGTACATCAGTCTTCTTCTCTGTCCGGTTCTGAAGAGTTATTTCTATTTCCAGTGTATTCTTTGATACCAGCGGTTTTACGTATACGTCTTCCAGATGAATTTTCGGCAAAGCCAACAGGTATACATCCTGCCAGATACCGTTGATCTGATACCCCCACATCGAGCCGCCCGGAACAATGCGGCGTCCGATGGTCGTATTGTTTTCGAATAACGACTGGCTTCGTACGCCTACCAGTATCTCTACGTTTTCGCCGGCAGTCACTTTATCGGTGATGTCAAAGCTGAACGGTAAGAACAAATCGAAGTTCTCGCCTACCTTTTCTTTATTTACATAGACTTCGGAATATCCGGCTACGGCCTCAAAGTGAAGTTTGATTTGCTGCCCTGACCAATCGGCAGGGATGGTGACATTCTTCTTCATCCATGCCATTTTCACTTGTTCCCATTCTTTAGGGTATGAAGGATAGTTGCGGTGGTCGGGACCTTCCAGGTCGCGATAAGCAAAAGCATTGATATTCCACGGTGAAGGGATTTTGATACGTGTCTTGCTCCATTCACTGTCGTTTTTCGGCAGGGGGAGTTCGGGAGCGATTCCTTTTCCCTGAACGTATTCTTTCGGCAAGCGGACAGGCTGGAAATCCCAATAACCGTTGATGCAAATCTCTTGTCGGTGTTCCTTTTCTGTTTGGTTCACCAGACCTTCGCTGGGGGCAAAGGGATAGGGATAGACCAGTTTCTGATCATTAGCCACTGTCTGTGTCTGCGCGTTTACCTTTGTAGATTGCAAAGTAAAGCCGGTCAGCAGACCGCATAGTAAAATTAAACTTCTCTTCATATTCATAATTTAATGAGTTTTCCGGTATTATCAAGGGCAAAGTAAAGGTCGAACCATTAAAAAGAGAGGATAAAGCAAATTAATTCTTCATTAAAATGGAATTAATTGTATCATAAAATGTCTTTTTCTCTCCGGAAAGGGTGAAAATGGTCCGGTTACTTGCTTTTTATCCGAATGTTACTCACTTGGGCTTTTCGTATTGTTCTACCGCCCTCCTTAATTTCTTTTCCATTAGCTCTACCAGTGTCCAGCGACGATAAGGATTACGTGAACAGTTATCAATCGTTTTATAACGAATCAAGGCATTTCTATTGACCGGCATAGGCGGAAGTATAAAGATTTTCTCCAAAAGTAGAAAAATAATTTGAAGTACGCAAAAAGGCTGCGCTATCCAGTAATGTGGGAAATATATGAATGTGATTAATATGGTGTAGAAGTTTGGTTGTTTTTCTTTTGCCTATATGAGGATAAAACGTAATTTTGCCTCAAAATAATTAGCAAAACAAATTGGTTACATTACGTCCTTATCAAAACGATGGTATACGAGATATATTCAATGCTTGGAATCCTGGCATACTGAATATGATGAATGTTCTTTTTCAGATGCCAACAGGTACTGGTAAGACTACTGTCTTTTCAGAAATAGTGAGACGTGCCAGATTGAAAGAGAAGAAAATATTAATCGTGGTGCATCGCAAGGAGTTGGTCGAACAAATAGCAGAACGGCTTTTGCTTTTTGATATAGAAGTAGGGCTTATTTCAGGAAATGTTCAGGCTGATCCTACCCAAAAAGTGCAAGTCGCTACTATTCAAACACTGTCGAAACGCGAATATCCTCAGGCTGATATTGTTATTATAGATGAATGTCATCATGCAAAAGCTTCCACATATAGGAAACTTTGGACTATTTATCCGGAAGCAAGATTTTTAGGTGTCACTGCAACTCCTATCCGAATGAATGGAGAAGGATTCTCTGATTTATTTGAAATTTTGATAAGCTCGGGGCAGTTAAGTGAGTTTGTAGAGAAAGGCTATCTTGTAAAAGTTAAGCATATCGTAGGTGTTACACCTGATTTGTCGCCAATAAGTATAAAAATGAATGATTATGCTCAGGATGAATTGGGGAAACTGATGCAAGATGAAAACATGATGGCTGATTTAGTAGAGAGTTATCAGCGGAAAGCTGCAGGGAAGAAAATGATTGTTTTTGCAGTGAATGTTGAGCATAGTAAACAGATTGTAGAGGAGTATGGTAAGGCAGGGATCAGAGCTGCGCATATTGATGCTAATACTCCTAAAAAAGAGCGTGAGCAGATACTTCAAATGTTTAGAAAGGGAGATATTTTAGTTTTAAGTAATGTGGATATTGTGTCTGAAGGATTTGATGTCCCCGATTGTGAAGTAGTACAGTTAGCACGTCCAACGAAATCGCTTGCTTTATATTTACAGCAAGTAGGGCGATGCATGCGCCCGGCAACAGGAAAAGAGGAAGGTATTGTATTGGATAATGCCGGACTTTGGTTAGAACATGGTTTTTGTCAACAAGATCGAGCATGGACTCTTGAAGGAAAAAAGAAACAAAAACGTCATGGAACTCTGTTGACAGTGGCGGCAATTGACGATGAAGATATTCTCCATGAAGTTCATATTCCTGAAGAAGTAAAAGGGATGGAGTTGGTAGAATTGACACAGGAAGTAGAAGAATTGTGTGTGTTTGAAGATTATCTGAAGAATGCATTATGGAAAGAGTATAAGCCTGTATCGGCTTTTTATCGTTTTCAGAGTTATTTGGCAGAATATGGTCGTGAAATAAACCTGATTCATCTGCATTATATTCAGAAACGTATAAGTAAACTACCTGATTCTCCTCAGGAAGGATTGTGGTATCATATAAAAAAGGATCATGGATTGATGTAGAATTAGTGGATGTATCAAAAGTGTTACTCTTTGAAACAAAGTTTATAGACGAAGGTGAAGATAGCCCCTATCTTTGCCTTCGTCAATTTTTGATTAACACTCGTATAACTCTGAATATCCTGTTACCATGAAAACAACTCCTTGGATAAAACTATGTAAAGGTGCCGCACTCGCACTGGCTGTTTCCTTTGGGCTGACCTATTGCCAGTCAACCAAAAGCACATTCACCCTTGAGCAGAAAGGGGATAGCCTGACAATTGTCCACATCGTTCATCCTACCCATTATATATTACTCCCCATCGAGGAAGAAGCCGATGAAAGTCAGGTGCGTCTCGATACGGGGAACGCAACGGATACCGATATGGATATCCGTCTGGCACAGACAAAGGTCGATTATTTTGTTCCCTTTGCCTTGCCGGCTGATGCAAAGGCAGCCACTCTGCGCATTCAAAAGAAATCGAAAGACGCTCTCTGTTGGGAAGAAATCAGGTTATCCGATACGTTTGATACTGCCAATACGGATAAATTCCGCCCTGTCTACCATCATACTCCCCTTTATGGCTGGATGAATGATGCAAACGGATTGGTATATAAAGACGGAGAGTATCATCTGTATTATCAGTATAACCCTTATGGCTCCAAATGGGGAAATATGCACTGGGGACATTCGGTTAGCAAGGACCTGATGCATTGGGAGCATCTGGCTCCTGCCATTGCCCGTGATACATTAGGGCATATATTCTCCGGCAGTTCTATTGTCGATCAGGAGAATGTGGCGGACTACGGAGCAGGTTCCATCCTCGCTTACTATACTTCTGCCAGCGATAAGAACGGACAGATTCAGTGTCTGGCTTATAGCAAAGACAATGGACGAACATTTACTAAATACGAAAAGAATCCTGTCCTGCGTCCTTCCGATGGTCTGAAAGATTTCCGTGACCCGAAAGTATTCTGGTATGCACCGGAGAGTAAATGGGTGATGATTGTCTCTGCCGATAAGGAAATGCGTTTCTATGACTCCCATAATCTGAAAGACTGGAACTACCTGAGTAGCTTTGGCGAAGGATACGGTGTGCAACCCTGTCAGTTTGAATGTCCGGATATGGTGGAACTTCCTGTAGACGGCGATATCAACCATAAGAAATGGGCATTGATTGTCAATGTAAATCCGGGATGTTATTTCGGAGGAAGTGCTACTCAATATTTTATCGGTGACTTTGACGGTACAAAATTTATTTGTGACAATCTGCCGAATGTCACGAAATGGCTGGACTGGGGGAAAGATCACTATGCTACCGTCTGTTTCTCAAATACGGGAGATCGTGTGGTGGCAGTGCCTTGGATGAGCAACTGGCAGTATTGCAATATCGTTCCGACCCGGCAGTTCCGTAGTGCCAATGCGTTGCCCCGTGAATTGGGACTCTATACACAGGACAATGATATTTATCTTTCCGCCGCACCGGTAGCGGAAACTAAGAACTTACGAAAAGAAAGCAAGGATATTCCGTCTTTCACGGTAGACAAGGATTATCACATCGAATCTTTATTGACTGATAATGAAGGAGCTTATGAGCTTTCTCTGAACATCAAAGCTGGAAAGGCGGAAATTATGGGATTCAGTCTTTTCAATGACAAGGGAGAGAAGGTGGATATTTATTTTAATCTTCCGGAAAAGAAACTGGTGATGGACCGTACGAAAAGCGGCATCGTAGATTTCGGGAAAAACAGCTCTCCGCACGAGATCGAGGCGCACGACCGCCGGAAGACGACTTCTATCAATTATATAGATGATTTCGCATTGGCTACATGGGCACCTATCCAGAAGGAAAATGAATACAAACTGGATGTCTTTGTTGATAAGTGTTCGGTAGAAATATTTCTGGATGGCGGGAAGATAGCGATGACTAATCTGATTTTCCCTACAGAGCCGTACAATCGTATGTGTTTTTACAGTAAGGGCGGCATATTCGCAGTCGATTCATTTAGTGTGTATAGATTAGGTTTATAAAAGGATGGATTTATTTTTCAATAGGTATTTATCAAGGATATAATCAATTATTTATCAATTGTATAATCAGTATTTCATAGATTGGATTTATGAGTTAGTTTTTAAGTTAGGTTTTGTAGATTAGGTGTTTGGCAGCTGCCGTCCGTGAGGTCCGGCAGCTGTTCTGTGTTTCTTTAGTCTATTCGCAGAATAGACTGTCATTACTTATTCTTCGATCTCAATCGTATACCCTCCTCTGAAAGTTTCTTCCGGTTGCAGGTGTTGCATCCAGTCTTTGTCTTTGTATTCGCCTGTGTAATGTGCGCGGTCGCAGCGACCGTACCACGGTTCGATGCAGACAAAAGGGGCATTCTTTGCAGGCGGAGACCATAAACCGACTACCGGAGCATGAAAGTGCAGGCTTAAATAAGCTTTCTTTTCCTTGGTATAAAGAGTCACTTTATGGATTTGCTCATTCTCTATTATCAAAGCATCTTTATCGAAAGTATGTGTATCCAATGGCAATAGCCCGTCTGTAAGTTCCAGAGAATATTCAGTGGAAGGGTCTGCACATCCTTTCTCTGAGATGAGGATATACTTCAATCCTTCTTTCTTGTCAAACCCGAAGAAACCACGATTCTGTGTATCTGCATTAAAATCCGGCCAATAAAATGCAGGATGCGCACCGATTTGAAAATACATTTCTTTTTCTCCGGTATTCTTAACTTCCCATATAACCTCGATCTGCTTTCCCTGAATACGATAACCTATTTCCAGACAAAACGGGAAAGGATATTTCTGTAATGTCTTTTCATTACTGACAAGGCGGTATCGTACTTCGTCTTCTTTCTCGGAAACAAGAGTAAATTCCATATCACGGGCAAAGCCGTGTTGACTCAATGTATAAGCGATACCTTCATTACGATACTGGTTTTCCCACACACTTCCTACAATCGGGAAAAGTACAGGAGAGTGGCGTTTCCAAAAAGCAGGGTCGGCTTGCCACAGATACTCTTTCCCATTGGCGAGGATACTGCAAAGTTCGGCTCCATACGGAGATACCTGAATAGTAAGTTGTTCGTTGGAGATTGTTTTCATATCATTCAGTTATTTAGTTGAATACTTATTTTATTCATCTTTCAATTCCTCTTTTGACTTCTCTTTTGATTCTATTTTCGATAAAATGCCACTTTGAGCATTAAGGGGAGAAATTACTTTCTTTCCGGTTTTGGCTTCCAGTTCCAGGCGGGCATTGCGGGCTATTTCTCCACCTTGTTGTGCTATATCCATGTGTTCGTTGAAGTTTTCGGGACTGCTCACTTCAGATATTTCTTTAGTAGAAAGCTCCGCGAGCATATTTAATACCAGTTCTTTATTGGTCATATTATCCCGAAGGTTTTCCTTCTTTAGTCCTTTGAATTGTTTGTATTCTTTGGAGGTCATGTCCGACCATGTCTGGTAAATGATATCTGTTAATGTGGCGAATTGTATTCCTTTCTGTAATCCGTGTTTTTTCCATTCGTCGGTAAGGTCTTTGCGGATTTCAATTGATTTCAGACGCTGATTGATCCAGTTGTTCGAATATCCCAGACGTTTGTAGTCTTGTAGTGCTTGATTGATGGAAAGTTCCGGATCTTGAATTTGGTTTAACCGTTCACTGGCAACTTGTGCCATCCATAGTTTGAAAGGCTCAGCCTTGGGAGAAGGGATAGACTGAATAAGACGGAGAAGTTGCTCTGTATCAGCGACATCGGTGAGGTATTTTTTACCGTCTGCTGCTTGCATTTTCAGTTGACTACAATTTGTAGTCAACTGACTTCCTTCTTTTTTTAAGCGTGTTTTAAGCACGCTCCAGTATTTTCTCGGATTGGGACTATCTGTCAGAATTGCCACAGTATCTACAATTGAAAAATACCATTTCTCCTGTTCATCATCCCATACGGTACGGATTTTCTTTTCTTCGAAAAGCTTGATAGCTTGTTGTTTGGTCATTATATTATGTATAAAAGGTCTCTGTTTATTCATTAGCAAATGTCTTTATTGACACACAAAGGTAACCTTTTTCGAGGGGATATACTTATGAACTATTAATTTTATTTTATCCCGGTATAAAACCCTATAAAATAGCGTTCTATGCAACATATCTTACAGTATTTGAAACATTTTTTTCAGTCGGTTGACTTAAATCAACCGTAATTTGCATCATCGAAAAGAGAAAATTCGTACTTTTAAATTAATAACATTAAACTAATGCCTGGTATCATGAAGAACAAAAAACTTCTTTGCAGCGTTTGTTTCCTGTTTGCTTTCATGTCGGCCCTGTGGGGGCAAAACATTACGGTAAAGGGAAACGTTACTTCTAAAACGGATGGGCAACCGATTATCGGTGCTTCTGTCGTTGAAACTACAGCTACAACCAACGGAACAATTACAGACTTCGATGGTAATTTCACTCTTTCAGTTCCGGCCAACTCTACTTTAAAGATTACGTATATTGGTTATAAACCGGTGACCGTAAAAGCGGCTACTATCGTTAATGTACTACTGGAAGAAGATACCCAGATGGTAGATGAAGTTGTCGTAACAGGTTATACTACACAGCGTAAAGCCGACCTGACAGGTGCTGTTTCTGTAGTAAAAGTAGACGAAATCCAGAAGCAGGGTGAAAACAATCCGGTGAAAGCCCTTCAGGGACGTGTCCCCGGAATGAACATCACCGCCGATGGTAATCCGAGCGGATCGGCAACAGTACGTATCCGCGGTATCGGTACGCTGAACAATAACGACCCGCTTTATATAATCGACGGTGTTCCTACCAAAGCCGGTATGCACGAACTGAATGGTAATGATATTGAATCCATTCAAGTATTGAAAGATGCCGCATCCGCTTCTATCTACGGTTCGCGTGCAGCGAACGGCGTTATCATCGTTACTACCAAACAAGGAAAGAAAGGACAGATCAAAATCAATTTCGATGCTTCCGTTTCCGCCTCCATGTATCAGAGTAAAATGAACGTGTTGAACACTGAGCAATACGGACGTGCTATGTGGCAAGCCTATGTGAACGACGGTGAGAATCCGAACGGCAATGCTTTGGGATATGCTTACAACTGGGGATACAATGCCGACGGCAATCCGGTATTATACGGAATGACTCTTTCCAAATATCTGGATTCAAAGAATACAATGCCTGTGGCGGACACAGACTGGTTTGACGAGATCACTCGTACTGGTGTTATCCAGCAATACAATCTTTCCGTCAGCAACGGTTCGGAGAAAGGTTCTTCTTTCTTTTCTCTGGGATATTACAAGAATCTGGGTGTTATCAAAGACACGGACTTCGACCGTTTCTCGGCTCGTATGAACAGCGATTATAAGTTGATTGATGATATCCTGACCATCGGTCAGCATTTTACATTGAATCGCACGTCGGAAGTGCAGGCTCCGGGTGGAATTATTGAAACCGCACTGGATATTCCTTCCGCTATTCCCGTATATGCTTCGGATGGTTCATGGGGCGGACCGGTAGGTGGATGGCCCGACCGTCGTAATCCTCGTGCCGTACTCGAAAACAATAAAGATAACCGATACACTTACTGGCGTATGTTCGGTGATGCCTATGTTAATCTGACTCCTTTCAAGGGATTCAATCTACGCTCAACTTTCGGTCTGGACTATGCCAACAAGCAGGCACGTTACTTCACTTATCCTTATCAGGAAGGAACGCAGACCAATAATGGCAAGAGCGCAGTGGAAGCCAAGCAGGAACACTGGACGAAATGGATGTGGAACGCCATTGCTACTTACCAGCTGGAAGTAGGCAAACATCGTGGAGATGTAATGGTAGGTATGGAGTTGAACCGTGAAGACGACAGTCATTTCTCCGGATACAAAGAAGACTTCTCTATCCTTACCCCCGACTATATGTGGCCCGATGCAGGTAGTGGCACGGCACAGGCATACGGTGCCGGTGAAGGTTATTCACTTGTCTCTTTCTTCGGCAAAATGAACTATTCTTATGCCGACAGATATCTGCTTTCGTTAACTCTCCGTCGGGACGGTTCTTCCCGGTTCGGTAAAAACCACCGTTATGCCACTTTCCCTTCCGTATCTTTGGGATGGCGCATCACACAGGAAAACTTCATGAAAGAACTGACCTGGCTTGATGATCTGAAATTGCGTGCTTCATGGGGGCAGACCGGTAATCAGGAAATCTCCAACCTTGCCCGTTATACTATCTATGCACCTAACTATGGTACAACCGATTCTTTCGGTGGACAGAGCTACGGTACGGCATACGATATCACAGGTTCTAACGGTGGCGGTGTACTTCCTTCCGGTTTCAAACGCAACCAGATCGGTAATGACAATATCAAATGGGAAACAACGACACAGACCAATGTCGGTATCGACTTCAGCCTGTTCAAGCAATCACTGTATGGTTCACTGGAATACTACTACAAGAAAACAACAGATATCCTGACTGAAATGGCAGGAGTAGGAGTGCTGGGAGAAGGCGGCAGCCGTTGGATAAATTCGGGTGCAATGAAAAACCAGGGTTTTGAATTTAATCTGGGTTATCGTAACAAGACTGCCTTCGGACTGACTTACGACCTGAACGGAAACATATCCACTTATCGGAATGAAATTCTTGAATTGCCGGAAACGGTAGCTGCCAACGGCAAGTTTGGTGGTAATGGTGTAAAGAGTGTAGTCGGACATACTTACGGCGCGCAAGTCGGTTACATTGCCGATGGCATTTTCAAGTCGCAGGATGAAGTAGATAACCATGCTACTCAGGAAGGCGCCGCTGTCGGCCGTATCCGTTATCGTGATATTGACCATAACGGTGTGATTGACGAGAAAGATCAGAACTGGATTTATGATCCTACTCCCTCTTTCAGCTACGGATTGAATATCTATCTGGAATATAAGAGCTTCGATCTGACAATGTTCTGGCAAGGCGTACAGGGAGTGGATATAATCAGTGACGTGAAGAAGAAAAGCGACTTTTGGAGTGCTTCCAATGTCGGCTTCCTGAATAAGGGAACCCGCTTGCTTAATGCCTGGTCACCTACGAACCCGAACTCTGATATTCCGGCATTGACCCGCAGTGATACGAACAATGAACAGCGTGTCTCTACTTACTTTGTAGAAAACGGTTCTTTCCTGAAACTGCGCAATATCCAGCTAGGATACACCGTTCCCGCTGTTATCTCCAAAAAAATGAGAATGGACCGCCTGCGTTTCTATTGTAGTGCACAGAACCTGCTGACCATCAAGAGCAAGAATTTTACCGGAGAAGATCCGGAGAACCCGAACTTCTCTTATCCGATCCCTGTGAATATCACGTTCGGACTTAACATCGGATTTTAACTTACTTCATCAATAAAACGAATGATCATGAAAAAGATAATATATATAGCAACAATCGGAATTACCTTGCTGACAACCAGTTGCGACGATTTTTTGGATCGTCAGGTTCCTCAGGGTATTGTGACCGGCGATCAGATCGCTTCTCCTGAATATGTAGACAATCTGGTGATTTCAGCCTACGCTATCTGGGCGACAGGTGATGATATCAACTCTTCCTTCTCTCTCTGGAATTATGACGTACGTTCCGACGATTGCTATAAAGGCGGTTCGGGAACAGAAGACGGCGGTGTGTTCAACGCACTGGAGATATCCAAAGGTATCAACACCACCGACTGGAATATCAACGATATATGGAAAAGACTGTATCAATGTATCACCCGTGCCAACACAGCCCTGCAATCACTCGACCAGATGGATGAAAAGACTTATCCGTTGAAGAACCAGCGCATTGCCGAAATGAGATTCCTGCGCGGACACGCTCACTTCATGTTGAAACAGCTGTTCAAGAAAATCGTTATTGTAAACGATGAAAACATGGATCCGGATGCTTACAATGAACTGTCGAATACCACTTATACCAATGATGAGCAATGGCAAAAGATAGCAGACGACTTCCAGTTTGCCTACGACAACCTGCCGGAAGTACAAATAGAAAAAGGACGTCCTGCACAAGCTGCCGCTGCTGCTTACCTTGCAAAGACTTACCTGTATAAAGCTTACCGCCAGGACGGAGCCGACAACACTCTTACCGGAATCAATGAAGAAGACCTGAGACAGGTTGTGAAATACACCGATCCCCTGATCATGGCTAAAGCCGGTTACGGACTGGAAACGGACTACAGTATGAACTTCCTGCCGCAATACGAAAACGGTGCGGAGTCTGTATGGGCCATTCAGTATTCCATCAACGACGGTACTTACAACGGTAACCTGAATTGGGGAATGGGACTGACCACTCCGCAGATACTGGGCTGCTGCGACTTCCATAAGCCGAGCCAGAATCTGGTGAATGCTTTCAAAACCGATTCGCAGGGAAAGCCCTTGTTCGGCACCTATGACAATGAGAATTATGAAGTGGCTACGGATAATGTCGATCCCCGTCTGTTTCATACGGTGGGTATGCCGGGCTTCCCTTATAAGTACAACGAAGGTTACATTATCCAAAAGAATGATGACTGGAGCCGCAGCAAGGGACTTTACGGATATTATGTTTCTCTCAAAGAAAATGTAGATCCCGATTGTGACTGTCTGAAGAAAGGTTCTTATTGGGCCAGTTCTCTGAATCACATTGTTATCCGTTATGCAGACGTATTGCTGATACGTGCCGAAGCTCTGATTCAGTTGAACGACGGACGTATCACCGATGCCATCTCATTAATCAATGAGGTACGCAGCCGTGCTGCCGGAAGCACCATGCTGATCTTTAATTATAAGGAAGATTACGGAGTGAACTTCAAAGTGACTCCTTACGAACTGAAAGCCTACGCTCAGGACGAAGCCATGAAAATGCTGAAATGGGAACGCCGCATAGAGTTCGGTATGGAAAGCTCACGTTTCTTTGACCTTGTAAGATGGGGAGAAGCCAAAGACGTCATCAATGCTTATTACGTGACGGAAGCATCCCGTTGCTCTGTCTACAAGAATGCGGGCTTCACGGAAAATAAGAACGAATATCTTCCTGTTCCATTCGAACAGATCAGCGCAAGTAACGGAAATTATACACAGAATTTCGGTTGGTAACCAACCATCCTAAAACAAAGAATACAATGAAATCAATCATAAAACAACTCTATACTATCCTGTTGGTGACTGTAGTATGCCTTACAGTCACAGGATGTAGTGATGACTTCAAATCCGGCCTTCGTCTGGACGGAGATGTTTGGGTTAATTCCATCCGGCTGGATGAATATGCGGGAACTGTAGACTATCAGAATAAGGCAATCGTAGTAGGAGTGCCTTACGATTACGATATTACCCGCATGGTGGTCACTGAAATGAACCTCTCCGAAGGAGCCCAGGCTAGCATCGCTGTCGGTGAGACAATCGACTTTTCTCTTCCCGTATCTTTGACGGTGAAGAATGGCGATGTACAAATGAGCTACACGATTACCGTGAAGAGAGATGAGGCGAAGATACTGACCTTCAAGCTGAATGATACTTATGTAGGAAAGGTAGACCAGTTATCGAAAACCATTTCTGTAGTCGTTCCGCTGACAGTGGATATCACTCAGTTGAAAGGTACGTTTACCGTAACGGACGGAGCTACCGTGACTCCGGCATCCGGAAGTATTCAGGACTTTACGAACCCCGTTACTTACACGGCAACTTACCGTTCGGCAGTAACTCCTTATGTGGTAACGGTTACTCAGGGAAATGTGATTCCGACTGCCTTTGTCGGTACGGCTTCTTCCGTCAGCCTTCTGACGAGTCCCGAAGAGAAAGCCGCTGCCCAATGGATGATGGATAATGTATCGATGTCCGAATATATCTCATTCAAGGATATAGTGGACGGAAAAGTGGATTTAGGTAAATATACCGCTATCTGGTGGCATTTCCACGCAGACAATGGTGACAATCCTCCTTTGCCGGATGACGCGAAAGCGGCAGCGGAGAAGTTTAAAGTCTACTATCAGAATGGTGGTAATCTGCTGCTGACCCGTTACGCTACTTTCTATATCGCCAATCTCGGCATCGCTAAAGACGAGCGTGTACCGAACAATAGCTGGGGAGGAAACGAAGATTCGCCCGAAATCACCTCTGCCCCGTGGAGCTTCCTGATTACCGGCAGGGAATCACATCCGTTATTCCAGGATTTAAGATGGAAAGATGGCGACAAGTCGACAGTTTATACTTGTGATGCCGGCTATGCGGTCACCAATAGCACAGCGCAATGGCATATCGGAACAGATTGGGGAGGTTATGACGACCTGAACGCATGGCGTAACCTGACAGGAGGAATCGATCTGGCACATGGAGGCGACGGAGCGGTAGTCATTGCCGAATTTGAACCGCGTTCCAATAGCGGACGTACGCTCTGTATCGGTTCCGGCTGCTACGACTGGTACGGCAAGGGAGTAGATGCTTCTGCCGACTACTATCACTACAATGTAGAGCAAATGACTCTGAATGCAATCAACTACTTGTGTAAATAAAAAGAATAAGCAACAATGATGAAAAATATGATCTTACCTATAGCATTTACCGCACTGATAGCTTCGATGACTGCTTGCAGTGACGAGACTGACCCCATCTTGACTCAGAAAGACTGGGACGGTACAGCCACATACTTCCAATCGAGTGATGAGCATGGCTTCTCGATGTACTACAAGCCACAGGTAGGCTTTGTAGGTGACCCGATGCCATTCTATGATCCGGTTGCCAAGGACTTTAAAGTGATGTACCTGCAAGATTACCGTCCGAACCCCGAAGCTACGTACCACCCCATTTTCGGGGTGGCTACCAAAGACGGTGCTACTTACGAATCTCTCGGCGAACTGATTTCCTGCGGAGGGCGTGACGAACAGGATGCTGCCATCGGCACAGGAGGAACGATCTATAACCCTGCCGACAAACTGTATTATACCTTCTATACCGGCAATAAGTTCAAACCTTCTTCCGACCAGAATGCACAGGTAGTGATGGTAGCTACTTCTCCCGACTTCAAGACATGGACCAAGAACCGTACCTTCTACCTGAAAGGAGATACGTATGGCTATGACAAGAATGACTTCCGTGACCCGTTCCTGTTCCAGACCGAAGACGGTGTATACCATATGCTGATCGCTACCCGCAAGAATGGAAAAGGGCATATCGCCGAATTTACCTCTGCCGACCTGAAAGAGTGGGAATCTGCCGGAACCTTTATGACCATGATGTGGGATCGTTTCTACGAATGTCCGGATGTCTTCAAGATGGGGGATTGGTGGTATCTGATCTATTCGGAACAGGCTTCCTTCGTGCGCAAGGTACAATATTTCAAAGGAAGAACACTGGAAGAACTGAAAGCAACCACCGCCAATGATGCCGGAATATGGCCGGACAATCGTGAAGGAATGCTGGACAGCCGCGCATTCTATGCCGGAAAGACCGCTTCCGACGGAACAAACCGCTACATATGGGGCTGGTGTCCCACACGTGCCGGAAATGATAATGGAAATGTAGGTGATGTAGAACCCGAATGGGCGGGCAATTTGGTAGCACAACGTCTGATTCAACACGAAGACGGTACTTTAACCCTCGGAGTACCCGATGCAATCGACCGTAAATACACTTCCGCACAAGAAGTGAAAGTAATGGCAAAAGATGGTAACGTGACCGAAAGCGGTAAAACCTATACTTTGGGCGAAGGTGCCTCCGTCATCTTCAACCGTCTGAAAGTACATAACAAGATTTCTTTCACCGTAAAGACCGCTTCGAATACGGACCGTTTCGGAATCTCTTTTGTACGTGGAACGGATTCTGCTTCCTGGTATAGCATCCATGTCAATGCCGATGAAGGCAAAGCGAATTTTGAGAAAGACGGTGACGACGCCAAATACTTATTCGATAATAAATTCAATATTCCGGCAGATAATGAATATCGTGTGACGATTTACAGTGATCAGTCGGTATGCGTGACTTATATCAACGACCAGTTATCTTTCACCAACCGCATCTACCAGATGCAGAAGAACCCGTGGTCACTCTGCTGTTATAAAGGTGAAATAACTGTCTCAGACATTCAGGTAAGCACTTATTGATGAAAACTATACCGGCAAGTAACATCTATTATAGCGTTTGAAACAAAAGTGATAGGCGCTTCCCTCCGGAGCGCCTATCTTTGCACTGTAACAACTATCAAAAGTATAACAACCTTAATACCATAGAACATGAATGTATTTTTGTCTGTCAAACAACTTCAGACCGTTCTGATTTGTTTTATTCTCATGACTATTTCTGTTTCAACCCGAGCGGCGGATTCTCCTTTGCTGATTAAGAATCTGGGAGAAGGTCATTGCCTTGTACGTGTCAATACTTCTCAGAAGTACCTGCTTCTGCCCGTAGAGGATGCGTCTCCCGATGTACGTATCAGCATGATCGTTAATAATAAAGAGGTGAAAAACTTCGACGTGCGTCTCGCCATACATAAAGTAGATTACTTTGTTCCGGTAGACCTTTCCGATTTTTCCGGCAAAACGGTCTCTTTCAAGTTCAAGATGAACTCCAATGATCCGATCCGTGTCAATCTTTCGCCGGATAATACCGCTTGCTGCAAGGAAATGAAACTCTCCGACACCTTCGATACGACCAACCGTGAAAAGTTTCGTCCGACCTATCACTTCTCTCCCCTCTACGGATGGATGAACGACCCGAACGGAATGGTCTATAAAGACGGTGAATACCATCTTTTCTACCAGTACAATCCTTATGGCTCTAAATGGGGAAACATGAACTGGGGACACGCTATCAGCAAAGACCTCGTAAACTGGGAACACCGCCCCGTTGCGATAGCACCGGATGCGCTCGGTACTATCTTCAGCGGCTCCGCCGTGGTAGACCATAACAATACAGCCGGCTTCGGAGCAGGCGCAATCATCGCCATCTATACACAAAACAGCGACCGTCAGGTACAAAGCATCGCTTACAGCACTGACAACGGACGCACTTTCACCAAATACGAAAATAACCCCGTACTTGTATCCGAAGCTCGTGACTTCCGCGACCCGAAAGTCTTTTGGTACGAAGCAACAAAGCGCTGGATCATGGTGCTCGCAGTGGGACAGGAAATGCAGATTTTCTCTTCTCCCAATCTGAAAGACTGGGCATTTGAAAGCAGCTTCGGCGAAGGATACGGTGCTCATGGCAACGTATGGGAATGCCCCGACTTATTCGAACTTCCGGTAGAGGGCACCAATGAAAAGAAATGGGTATTGCTTTGCAGCCTCGGTGACGGTCCTTTTGGTGACTCCGCTACTCAATACTTTGTCGGTAGCTTCGATGGCAAGAAATTTAGTTGTGACAATCAGCCGAATGTCACGAAATGGATGGACTGGGGAAAAGACCATTATGCTACAGTTACTTGGAGCGATGCCCCCGACAACCGCCGTATCGCCATTGCATGGATGAGCAACTGGCAATATGCAAATGACGTACCAACTTCCCAATACCGTAGCCCGAACTCCGTTCCTCGTGATTTGAGTCTCTTTGCCATCGACGGTGGGATTTATCTTCAATCCGCTCCTTCTCCCGAATTGTTGAAACTGCGTGATGTTTCCAAAAAGCGCTCTTTCAAGGTTAACGGAACACGTATCGTAAAAGATTTGATTCCGAACAATGAAGGTGCTTATGAAATAGAATTGTCCGTCAAGAATCAGCAGGCAGAAGTCATCGGTTTCCGTCTCTACAATGACAAGGGTGAAGAAGTAGATATGCAGTATGACATGAAAGAGAAGAAATTCTCGATGGACCGTCGCAAGAGTGGTGAGGTAAGTTTCAACGAAAACTTCCCGATGCTGACTTGGACTGCGATTGAAGGGGATAAGAATGAAATGAAACTCCGCCTGTTTGTAGACAGATCAAGTATAGAGGCTTTCGGTGACGGTGGACGCTTCGCTATGACCAATCAGGTATTTCCTTCGGAACCTTACAATCATATCAGCTTCTACAGCAAAGGCGGTGCCTATAAAGTAGATTCATTCGTGGTTTACAAACTGAAGAAATAAAAAACGACTTTCTTCTCCTTGCGCTCTTTTAAACGGTTTCTTGGCTGATATTACTTGGAAAGTGAAAGCGGATAAAGCATCATTCGTTTTTCAATAAACGGTCAGTTTGATACAGGCAAGCCGTTGTGTTAATGTTGAGAAGGTATAGACTTCACGCTAACATACCTTTATCCTTGCGTTAACATGCCTTTATGTTCTCCTTATGTATAGGAGATAGATAGCGTTTCACCTACGTGATACGATCTGTTCATTACTGTGATAAGGCCTTATCACCCTTGTGATACGGTCTGTTCACAGCCGTGATAAGCAAAGAAAATAGGAGGCTAAAAGAAAAAGGATCAATGGGAAAGGAAATTAATTACTGTGCTAATATACGAAATTATAATAGATAAAACAATGGAAAATACTAAAAACGCTTCTCTCTCCAAGCTAGTCCCGGTGATGCTTTGTTTCTTCGCCATGGGATTCGTTGATCTGGTGGGCATTGCCTCCAATTATGTAAAAGCAGACCTGGGTCTGACAGACTCACAAGCAAACATCTTCCCTTCATTGGTGTTCTTCTGGTTTCTGATTTTCTCCGTACCGACAGGTATGCTGATGAGCCGTA
Source organism: Bacteroides thetaiotaomicron (assembly GCA_019412825.1). Lineage (GTDB taxonomy): Bacteria > Bacteroidota > Bacteroidia > Bacteroidales > Bacteroidaceae > Bacteroides > Bacteroides thetaiotaomicron_A. The sequence continues at coordinate 25,008 of DXOL01000023.1, forward strand.
TCGGTCAGAAGAAAACCGTGTTGCTCAGTTTGATCGTGACTTTTGCTTCTTTACTGTTGCCTGTCTTCGGGGACAGTTACGCACTGATGCTGATTTCTTTTTCCCTGTTAGGTATTGGAAACGCACTGATGCAGACTTCACTGAACCCGCTTCTTTCCAACATCGTTCGTGGTGACCGTCTGGCAAGCAGCCTCACCTTCGGACAATTCGTGAAAGCGATCGCTTCTTTCCTTGCACCGTACATTGCCATGTGGGGGGCAACGCAGGCGATTCCTTCTTTCGATCTGGGATGGCGTGTATTATTCCCTATTTATATGGTAATAGCCATCCTTGCCATTCTGCTGCTCAACGCGACACAGATTGAAGAAGAGAAGGAAGAAGGCAAACCTTCCACTTTCGGACAGTGCCTGGCATTGCTCGGCAAACCGTTTATCCTGCTTTGCTTTATCGGAATTATGTGTCACGTAGGTATCGACGTCGGTACAAACACTACTGCACCTAAGATTCTGATGGAACGCATCGGCATGACACTGGATGATGCTGCTTTTGCAACCAGCCTCTATTTTATCTTCCGTACGGCAGGCTGTTTTCTGGGATCATTCATCCTGCGTCAGATGTCTCCCAAATCTTTCTTCGGTATCAGTGTTGTTATGATGCTGGCTGCTATGGTAGGGTTGTTTATCTTCCATGATAAGGCGGTGATTTACGCTTGTATCGCTCTGATCGGTTTTGGTAACTCGAATGTGTTCTCTGTTATTTTCTCGCAGGCATTGCTTTATCTGCCGGGAAAGAAAAACGAAGTTTCCGGTCTGATGATTATGGGACTCTTCGGAGGAACCGTTTTCCCGTTGGCTATGGGAGTTGCTTCGGATACTTCTATGGGGCAGAATGGTGCGATTGCTGTGATGACAGTCGGTGTACTTTACTTGCTGTTCTATACCTTCCGTATCAAAAAATAATTTTATATTTGGAAAACAATTAAATCCGTAGATCATGAATAATATAATTGTAGGAATGGGCGAAGCATTATGGGATGTATTGCCCGAAGGAAAGAAGATAGGCGGTGCTCCGGCTAATTTCGCTTATCATGTTTCACAGTTTGGTTTCGACAGCCGTGTAGTAAGTGCGGTGGGCAATGACGAACTGGGAGATGAAATCATGAAAGTATTCAAAGAAAAGCAACTCAAAACTCAGATCGAGCGGGTGGATTACCCTACCGGTACGGTGCAGGTGACACTGGATGACGAAGGGGTGCCTTGCTACGAAATCAAAGAAGGAGTGGCATGGGATAACATTCCTTTCACGGACGAACTGAAGCGGCTGGCTTTGAATACGCGCGCCGTTTGTTTCGGCTCGTTGGCTCAACGCAATGAAGTGAGCCGTGCTACGATTAACCGATTCCTCGATACAATGCCCGATATAGACGGACAGCTGAAGATATTCGACATCAACCTCCGTCAGGACTTCTACACAAAAGAAGTATTGCGCGAGTCTTTCAAACGCTGCAACATTCTGAAGATAAACGATGAAGAACTGGTGACAATCAGCCGTATGTTCGGTTATCCGGGCATCGACTTACAGGATAAGTGCTGGATTCTGCTGGCTAAGTACAATCTGAAAATGTTGATTCTTACTTGCGGTATCAATGGTAGTTATGTGTTTACTCCGGGAGTCGTTTCTTTTCAGGAAACACCGAAGGTTCCGGTAGCTGATACGGTAGGAGCGGGGGATTCCTTTACTGCCGCTTTCTGTGCTTCCATTCTGAATGGCAAGTCCGTTCCCGAAGCTCATAAGCTGGCTGTCGAAGTTTCCGCTTATGTTTGTACGCAGAGCGGTGCAATGCCCGAACTTCCGGTTGTTCTGAAAGACAGATTGTTGTAGAATCTCTTTAAATACAAAAACCGGAGATATACCCCGAATTGCGGGGTATATCTCCGGTTTTCTGTTTCTTATTTCAGTAAATGTCCCCCTTCCCTGTGTTTTGATTTAATAATTAATCTGTTAATTATTAGAGTGATAATAACAGATGCTCTTTTTTCTAATTGTCCCCCTCTTTCTTTCCTTGTTTTATAAGCCGATTGCCTATCTTTGCGGCAGGTCTTTAAATAATAAATCAAAAAGAGAAAACTACTTTATGAAACACATTTCGAACTTCCTCAGATCAAAAAGCTGGAACGTATTTTTGTTTTTATATCTTGCTCTTCCTTTGTTTGCGCAAAAGGAATATAAGATCGATCAGGTATCCGTTGTCAATGTAGGCGATGGCAGACTGCTGTTTCAGGAACTGAAAACGGAAAAAGCATTGAATGGCGAACATCGTATCATTGATGGTTATCATTCCGCCTATGTGCTGGCATCTTTTAAAGATGGTTTCTATGATGGCGGATACAAAGAATATGTGGACAATATATTAATAACGGAAGGAAGTTATAAAGAAGGACGGAAGGATGGTCTCTTCAAGATTAACTCCAAGTTTGACGGTAAGCTGAAAGAAGAAAAGTCTTATAAGGAAGGTAAGCTGGACGGTACGAGCAAAAGTTACTTTACTACCGGAAAAGTGGAAAGTGAAAGGAATTTCCGGATGGGGAAAGAGCACGGGAAGCAACTGTCGTACGAATCTGACGGTACTTTGCGGAAAGAGCATAATTACAAGGACGGGAAGCAGGTAGGCAAACAGTATACTTTTCTGAAAGGTACTTATGATTTGTATGAGACCGTTTATTTCAATGAAGAAGGTTTGCAGGACGGTGAATATTCGTCCGTGTTTACATTTGGCTCACCACGTATACTGGGTAGTTATAAGAATGGAAAGAAGAATGGTCGGTGGACTACTTTTGCCGAAAGCGGCGATACGCTGATGATTGAAACCTATCTGGATGGAAAAGAAGATGGACTCCACGTCTCATTTGCCAACGGAAGTGGTGTAAGGCAGAAAGAATATTATATGAAGAACGACCGCAAAGACGGTTTATACCGTGAATATAATCTGGAAAATGGTGAATTGAGATATGAAGCTACCTATCAGGCCGGCAGATTGCATGGCAAGGAACGACGGCTGATGGTGAGCAACCGCTTTGATTATTGGGAAACTTCTACCTATGTGAACGGACGGCAGAACGGACCGTTCGAAGCTCGTTATGTAAAGAATGACCAGCTTCGTGAATGTGGGGAATATAAGAATGGTCGCCGTGTGGGACGATGGAAACGCTACACTATTGATGGTAAACTGGAAAAGGAATGGGATGAAAACTAACCGGTAGATGAAAGGTCAGGGCATAAAAAAAGGAGCAACGCCTTGCTCCAACCTTTGTTAACCTTAAATCTAATACTATGAAAAACACAATGCAAAGATACGGACTTCTGTGAAATTTGCAAATTATCCAAGTAAAACGCTATGTTTTATAACATTGATTAAGTGTTTGTTTTACGCTTTATACTTTTGTTAATACTTTCCGATACTCTGAAAGAGGACTGCTTTCCTCCTTTTTAGAATAATAAATAGCTGAAGTTAGAGAACTTTACAGTATTATTTCTTATTTTTGTTCTCAATTGGAGAACAGAAAGAACTACGAAATGATGAGATGGATGAAGACGATGAGATATATGAAGTGGATGCTGGTGCTGTTTTGTTTAATCGGGATGACGGCTTGCCGGCAGGATACACCCCGTTTTCGTATTGGGGTGGCCCAATGCAGCGATGATTCATGGCGACATAAGATGAATGATGAGATTCTTCGGGAAGCGATGTTTTATAATGGTGTTTCGGTGGAAATCCGTTCGGCAGGGGATGATAACAGTAAGCAGGCGGAAGATGTCCATTATTTTATGGACGAAGGAGTCGATTTGCTGATTATTTCCGCTAATGAAGCCGCTCCTATGACTCCGATTGTAGAAGAAGCTTATCAGAAAGGCATCCCCGTTATTCTTGTAGACCGGAAAATTCTTTCGGATAAATATACTGCCTATATCGGAGCCGATAATTATGAAATCGGTCGTTCGGTAGGAAACTATATTGCCTCCAGTCTGAAAGGGAAGGGAAATATAGTAGAACTGACAGGATTGAGCGGTTCGACTCCTGCAATGGAACGGCATCAGGGATTTATGGCTGCCATCAGTAAATTCCCGGATATAAAGCTGATTGATAAAGCGGATGCTGCGTGGGAACGTGGTCCGGCAGAGATAGAAATGGATAGTATGCTTCGGAGACATCCTAAGATTGATGTTGTGTATGCCCATAATGACCGTATCGCTCCGGGTGCCTATCAGGCAGCCAAGATGGCAGGGCGGGAAAAGGAAATGATTTTTGTCGGCATAGATGCCTTGCCGGGTAAAGGAAACGGACTGGAACTGGTACTGGACAGTGTGCTGAATGCCACCTTTATCTATCCGACCAATGGCGATAAAGTACTGCAACTGGCTATGGATATTCTGGAGAAGAAACCCTATCCAAAAGAAACGGTGATGAATACCGCTGTTGTCGACCGTACCAACGCGCACGTCATGCAGTTGCAGACTACACACATCTCCGAACTCGATAAAAAGATTGAAACGCTCAACGGACGTATCGGTGGATACCTCTCTCAGGTAGCTACACAACAGGTCGTTTTATACGGCAGTCTGATTATCCTTTTATTGGTAGCCGGTTTATTATTGGTCGTTTATAAATCACTCCGCTCTAAGAATCGCTTGAATAAAGAGCTTTTTAAGCAGAAGCAGCAATTGGAAGAGCAGCGTGACAAACTGGAAGAACAGCGTGACCAATTGATACAGCTCTCTCATCAACTGGAAGAAGCTACCCATGCCAAGCTGGTCTTTTTCACCAATATTTCTCACGACTTCCGTACTCCGTTGACATTGGTTGCCGACCCGGTAGAACATTTATTGGCGGACAAGACATTGAGTGGAGATCAGCACCGGATGCTCATGCTGATTCAGCGGAATGTGAACATCCTTTTGCGCCTGGTCAATCAGATTTTGGATTTCCGTAAATATGAAAACGGCAAGATGGAATATACTCCGGTTACGGTGGATGTCCTTTCTTCTTTCGAAGGATGGAATGAGTCTTTTCAGGCGGCAGCCCGTAAGAAGCATATCCATTTCTCTTTTGATAATATGCCGGATACGGATTATCATACATTGGCAGACATGGAGAAGCTGGAACGCATTTATTTCAATCTCCTGTCCAATGCCTTTAAGTTTACACCGGAAAACGGGAAAATTGCCGTCCGTCTGTCTTCCCTTAGTAAAGAGGATAAACGGTGGATACGTTTCACGGTGGCAAATACCGGTTCCATGATTTCTGCCGAACATATCCGCAATGTATTCGACCGTTTCTATAAGATCGATATGCACCATACCGGTTCGGGAATCGGACTGGCATTGGTAAAAGCCTTCGTAGAAATGCACGGTGGTACGATCTCTGTAGAGAGCGATGAGAAACAGGGTACGATCTTTACCGTTGAACTGCCTGTACAGTCTTGCGAGGCTGTTGCTGCCGAACCGGATACCACCCTTGTTTCTCCGGATTCCCGTACAACAGATGTTCTATTGGCGGAAGAGGAAGAACTGGAAAAAGGATATGACTCTTCCAAACCGTCCGTACTGATTATTGATGATAATGAGGATATCCGTTCGTATGTCCATACGCTGTTGCATACAGATTATACGGTGATTGAAGCGGCAGACGGCTCCGAAGGAATCCGTAAGGCTATGAAGTATGTTCCGGACCTGATCATTTCCGATGTGATGATGCCGGGCATTGATGGCATTGAATGTTGCCGCCGGCTGAAAAGTGAGTTACAGACCTGTCATATTCCGGTTATTCTGCTGACAGCGTGTTCGCTGGACGAACAGCGTATTCAGGGATATGACGGTGGTGCGGATTCTTATATTTCAAAGCCGTTCAGCTCACAGCTGTTGCTGGCACGTGTCCGCAATCTGATTGATTCTCACCGTCGTCTGAAACAGTTCTTTGGTGACGGGCAGACATTGGCGAAAGAAGATGTCTGCGATATGGACAAGGATTTTGTAGAAAGATTCAAGTCATTGATTGAAGAGAAAATGGGAGACTCCGGTTTGAATGTGGAGGACTTGGGCAAAGATATGGGACTAAGCCGTGTGCAGCTTTACCGCAAGATTAAATCGTTGACTAACTATTCTCCGAATGAATTGCTCCGTATCGCCCGTTTGAAGAAGGCAGCTTCTTTGCTTGCTTCTTCGGACATGACCGTAGCGGAGATTGGTTATGAAGTCGGTTTCAGTTCACCTTCTTATTTCACCAAGTGCTATAAAGAGCAGTTTGGAGAGAGTCCGACAGATTTCCTGAAAAGGAAAGGATGATTTCATTGATATCGTAAAGAGGAATATATGAAAGATTATAAAGTAGATAAAGAGAGCTTTTCCGAATCCTTTCGGAAGGAAGTGTACGAAGTCGTATCCCAGATACCTGTGGGGAAAGTATCTACCTATGGAGGCATTGCTTTGCTTTTGGGTGCCCCCCAATGTTCCCGGATGGTGGGACGTGCTTTGAAAGAAGTGCCGGATGAATTATCTATTCCCTGCCATAGAGTTGTAAATTCCGCCGGAAGGCTGGTGCCCGGTTGGGTGGAACAAAAACAACTCTTGCTGGCAGAAGAAGTCTCTTTCAAAGCTAACGGATGCGTTAATCTGAAAGAACATTTGTGGCACGTGGATGAATGAAGGATGCAAGAAAGGTAAGCCATATCATCCGTATCCATACAATAAAGAAAACCCATATATGAAGCCATAAGGTCCTGGTGATGAAATCTCTGACAGGAACAGGGACAAATATATCGATAGGAACGATACATAACAGCACAAAACAGCACCAAAATAGAATCTTGTCTGTCGCGGTACGTGTTGGCCTGCTCCAATACCAGAGCATGAAACCAGCCAATGCTATGATATAGGTATGCTTTTCGGCGGAGTCACTCAGTAATACTACCCAGCCCATGAGAATGCCCAAAGCCTGGGCACGGAAGGCAAAAGACGACCATTTGCGGAAATTCCCCAAAAAGAGCAGAGTCAGCAGACCGAGCATTCCTATCTGAAGTACACGGAAGTGTGGCAATGTCCATGCTGCAATGGGGCGGGCATAGAAAAATGAATCATAAGCTCCGGTGGATTGATGAACAGCAAGACTATGGCACCATTCTTCGTAATAGGGGAGCAAATCTGCAGGAGTTATTTTGATTAATGGTAACGCAAGCAATACGATGCCCATTGCAACGGCATAGCCAAAGTTACGCCATACGTGAGGATAGCACAACAACAATGCCAGTTCGAAAATTCCATATACTTTGGTACATCCCGAAATCATGATTAACAGAACAGCCAGAAATCCCCGGTCTTTTTCCAATAACGTATAGGCGAATAAGAATAAATAGGCTACCGTTATGTTATACTGAAATGAAAGTAAACTTTGTCCTAAAATCAGTAATAGAAAAAGGAACATACGGCATTTCTGCTGCTGGGTGAATTGTTGGGGCAGCGTGAAGATCGCCACAAAGAACAGCGAATAATTGAATAGATTCCACGCGAAAGGTCCCAGCCATGCAGGCAGATACGCAAACGGAGCGAACAATACCGTGAAAACAGGAGAATAAAGGAAGTAGCGTCCGTGAGTTTCTACAAATTCAGTTGTGTATGGGCTGATGCCCTGCCAGAAGAATTGAGTAGCGTCCGAGAAGACCATAAAGTTTTGATGTCGTCCTCGCATAAATTCGAGCAGAGTCACTATAAAAGCGAGCAGGAAGCCTATCATGTAGAGATTCCGCCGACTATAGAAAAACGGCATTTTGGGGTTCATTTTACTAAGGAACTGTACTTGGCTTTTGTCGTCTAGTGTGGCAGTACCTGTTTGTTTTTCTTTTGTTGTGTAATGACAATTATCCTTCCCCAGGAAAATTGTAATAGCCCTGTTGAACATATAAATCTAGTTTAGTTATTGACGCCAAATATACGGTGTTTAAGTGAAATATTCAAACTTATTTTATATTTATCTGCCGGTTTGTTCTATTCTGCTGAGTGATAGGGGGATATTGCCTGAAAACTTTTTATATCATTACAAATAAAGCCTTCTATATGGCCCGACTTTTGAATATAATTTGTATGTTTAATCTGTTTTTTGTATCTTTGTGCCAGCAAGATACTGGAACAGACTGTTTTTATACATAAAAATGCTATTTTTTTTGCTATTCGTTGAAAGGATTATCTTATCAAATTCTATTCCTTTTTTAATTACTCAGTCTGTCAATAATCATTTTATTAATTATTTCGGGATTCATTGTTATTTGTCCCGTATTTAAATCAGAACTTTATACGATATAAAGAAAGATTTCTGTTGTCGTTTGTTCTTGTCTTGCTGTGTATATTATTTTAATAACCTAAACCATTTTATTGTATGAGTAAAATAGAAATTAAAGATCTCTATCTGGTTTTTGGCAATGAGAAGCAGAAGGCTTTGAAGATGTTGAAAGAAGGTAAAACAAAAAGTGAAATATTGAAAGCGACCGGATGTACAGTTGCGGTGAAAGATGCGAATCTTTCCATTAATGAAGGCGAAATATTCGTCATTATGGGGCTGTCCGGTAGTGGAAAGTCCACTTTACTTCGCTGCATCAACCGTTTGATACGCCCTACTTCCGGAGAAGTGATTATCAATGGAACAGACATAGCCAAAGTGTCGGATAAAGAACTGTTACAGATTCGCCGGAAAGAACTGGCTATGGTCTTTCAGAACTTCGGTCTGCTTCCTCACCGTTCTGTCTTGCATAATATAGCCTTCGGGCTCGAACTACAGGGAGTTAAAAAGGGAGAACGGGAACAGAAAGCGATGGAAAGTATGCAACTGGTGGGACTGAAAGGCTACGAGAATCAGATGGTAAGTGAATTGTCGGGTGGAATGCAGCAGCGTGTCGGGCTGGCGCGGGCTTTGGCCAATAATCCCGAAGTCCTGTTGATGGATGAGGCCTTCTCGGCACTCGATCCTTTGATCCGCGTACAGATGCAGGATGAACTGCTGACTTTGCAGTCGAAGATGAAAAAAACGATTGTCTTTATTACTCACGACCTGAGTGAAGCGATTAAATTGGGTGACCGGATTGCTATCATGAAGGATGGAGAAATTGTACAAATCGGTACATCGGAAGAAATCCTGACCGAACCTGCCAACGCTTATGTAGAACGATTTGTGGAGAATGTAGATCGAAGCAAGATTATTACGGCTTCCTCCGTTATGGTAGATAAACCCATAGTGGCACGTTTGAAGAAAGAAGGCCCGGAGGTGCTGATCCGTAAGATGCGCGAACGGAATCTGACCGTTCTTCCGGTAGTCGATTCCAATAATCTATTAGTAGGAGAGGTGCGGTTGAATGACTTGCTGAAACTACGAAAAGAGCAAATTCGCTCCATCGATTCCGTAGTAAGACATGAAGTTCATTCGGTACTGGGGGATACGGTGCTGGAAGATATTCTTCCGTTGATGACAAAAACGAACTCGCCAATCTGGGTCGTAAATGAGAATCGGGAGTTTGAAGGCGTAGTGCCACTTTCCTCATTGATCATCGAAGTAACGGGAAAAGATAAAGAAGAAATTAATGAAATCATTCAAAACGCAATAGAATTATGATAAATATCGGACAATATATAGAGACAGCCATAAATTGGCTGACAGAACATTTTGCTTCCTTTTTTGATGCTCTCAGTATGGGGATCGGAGGATTCATAGACGGATTCCAGCACGTACTGTTTGGAATACCTTTTTATATCACAATCGCAGTGCTGGCTGCGCTCGCCTGGTTTAAGTCGGGTAAGGGGACAGCCGTATTTACCCTCTTGGGCTTATTGCTTATTTACGGTATGGGCTTTTGGGAAGAAACGATGCAGACACTGGCATTAGTACTTTCTTCCACCTGTCTGGCATTGCTTTTAGGCGTTCCGTTGGGAATCTGGACTGCCAACAGTGATCGTTGTAACAGGATAATGCGCCCTGTCCTCGACTTTATGCAGACAATGCCTGCTTTTGTCTATCTGATTCCTGCCGTTCTATTCTTCGGATTGGGAACTGTGCCGGGAGCTTTTGCCACCATTATCTTTGCAATGCCTCCTGTGGTTCGTCTGACCGGTCTGGGCATTCGTCAGGTTCCTAAAAATGTAGTAGAAGCCTCCCGCTCTTTTGGAGCTACTCCCTGGCAGCTTCTTTATAAGGTACAATTGCCCTTGGCGTTACCTACCATTCTGACGGGAATCAACCAGACGATAATGATGTCACTTTCGATGGTAGTGATTGCCGCCATGATTTCTGCCGGAGGATTGGGAGAAATCGTACTGAAAGGGATCACTCAAATGAAAATCGGACTCGGATTTGAAGGCGGTATTGCAGTCGTGATATTGGCGATCGTATTGGACCGCATCACTCAGGGTATGGCAGATAACAGAAAAAGTAAAAAGAAATAAGAATCACACAAAAGAAAGGAATAATCAATGAATAAGATAAAAATGATTGCGGCAATGTTTATTGCCGGCGTACTCTTAACCTTCGTTTCCTGTGGAGGCGGTGAGAAGAGTAAGAAAATAAGTATCGCTTATGCCAACTGGTCGGAAGGTATTGCAATGACAAACCTTGCCAAAGCGATTTTTGAAGATCAGGGGTACGATGTAAAGTTGTTGAATGCCGATCTTGCACCTATATTTACCTCTATCTCCCGTAAGAAAGCCGATGTATTTATGGATGTCTGGATGCCTGTCACTATGGAAGATTATATGAAACAATACGGAGATAAACTCGAAGTTATCGGGGATATTTATGATAGCGCCCGTATCGGACTGGTGGTTCCGGATTACGTTACGATCAACTCGATCGAAGAGTTGAATGCGGAAAAGGAACGTTTCTCCGGTCAGATTGTCGGCATTGATGCCGGAGCCGGTATTATGAAAGCTACCGATCAGGCCATCAAAGATTATAGATTAGATTATAAACTGATGACTTCGAGCGGACCTGCCATGACTGCTTCCCTGAAGAAAGCGATTGATAAGAAGGACTGGATTGTCGTGACGGGATGGACGCCTCACTGGATGTTCGACCGTTTTAAGCTGAAAGTTCTCCAAGACCCGAAACAGATATATGGAAATACGGAATCCATTCATACCATAGCATGGAAAGGTTTTAGCGAGAAAGACCCTTTTGCTGCTGAACTTCTGAGCAACATTCGTCTGACAGATGCGGAAATCAGCTCCTTAATGACTGCTCTGGAAGAGGCGCAGACAACGGAAAGACAAGCTGCGCGTAAATGGATGGAGAAACATCAAGAGCTGGTAGACAGCTGGATTCCCAAGAAGAATTTACAGGCAAACACTACTTCAGCCATCCCGCCATTCTCTCTTTCCCATAGAAGTAGTAGAAAAGTAGTCCCAGCCAGCTGGTAAGAACGATTAATACAATTGCTATGAGTTTTTTTTCTACAGCTGCATTTATATTCCAAATCTCAATGGCAGCTCTGAAAGTCAGTATCAAACCGACAATCCAAATAATAAATCCGATCATATCTTTAGAGTTTTAATGATTATCTTCGTGAGAAGTATCCGTTACTTCTAAGATATAAACAAAAAAGGCAGGAATCTGTTTTCAGGATTCCTGCCTTTTATTATGGATAAAGTATTTCTACTTATTCTTCAACTTCAGCGCCCCAGTTGCCTTTGGACAGACGTTTGTAGCTGTTGTAACGCCATTTAGCATTGTCTTCGGCAGCTTTGAACAGTTCTTCTGCTTCAGCAGGATACATCTTCATTACAGAAGAGTAACGAACTTCGCTCTTCAGGAAGCCTTGGAAGTCAGCCCAGTTAGGCTCTTTGCTATCCAGCTGGAACGGATTCTTTCCTTCTTCTTCCAAAACCGGATTGTAACGCCACAAGTGCCAGTAACCGCACTTAACAGCCTTTTCTTCTTCTTCCTGGCTCTTACCCATACCGGCTTTCAGACCGTGGTTGATACACGGAGCGTAAGCGATGATCAGTGATGGTCCCGGATATGCTTCAGCTTCGCGGATAGCTTTCAGAGTCTGAGCCTGGTCAGCACCCATAGCAATCTGAGCAACATATACATAACCGTAAGTAGTAGCCATCAGACCGAGGTCTTTCTTACGTACACGCTTGCCTGCAGCAGCAAACTTAGCGATAGCACCTACCGGAGTAGCTTTAGAAGACTGACCACCTGTGTTAGAGTAAACCTCAGTATCCAATACAAGGATGTTAACGTCCTTACCGGAAGCGATTACATGGTCAAGACCACCGTAACCGATATCGTAAGAAGCACCGTCACCACCGATAATCCACTGACTGCGTTTAACAAGATATTGTTTCAGTTCAGCGATTTGCTTGCAGTGGTTGCATTTATCCTTAGCAGCTTCTACCATCGGAATGATCTTTTCAGCCAGTTCCTTAGTCTTTTCTGCATCCAGCATATTGTTGATCCATTCAGCGAATACTTCTTTGTATTCAGCCGGGCAGCAATCAGAAGCGATAGCTTCGTTCATTACTTTCACCAGACGGGCACGCATCTTTTCGTTAGCCAGTTCCATACCCAGACCGAACTCACAGAAGTCTTCGAACAAGGAATTAGCCCATGCAGGACCGTGACCCTTTTCGTTCATAGTGTACGGAGTAGAAGGAACTGAACCGGAGTAGATAGAAGAACATCCTGTAGCGTTAGCAACCATTTCACGGTCACCGAACAACTGAGAAATCAGTTTCACGTACGGAGTTTCACCACAACCGGAGCAAGCGCCTGAGAACTCAAACAACGGAGTTGCGAACTGAGAGTTCTTCACGTTAGCCTTGATGTCTACCAGGTGTTGTTTGCTCTTCACGTTTTCAGCGCAGTAAGTCCAGTTATCAGCTTCGGCCAACTGGCTTTCAAGGTGTTTCATGGTCAATGCCTTGCCACCCTTCTTCGGATTACCCGGACAGATGTCGGCACAGTTACCGCAACCCAGACAGTCGAGAACGTCCACTTGAATACGGAATGTCATACCGTCGAATACTTTACCTACAGCTTTCAGTTGTTCGAACTTAGCACCCTTCTGCTCTTCAGCATCGAGTACGAACGGACGGATAGAAGCGTGAGGACAAACGTAAGCACACTTGTTACACTGAATACAGTTTTCAGCATTCCATTCGGGAACGAATGCAGCTACACCACGTTTTTCGTATTTGGAAGTACCTTGATACCAAGTACCGTCTTCGATACCCTTGAATGCAGATACTGGCAGCAAGTCACCGTCCTGTGCATTGATCGGACGAACTACTTCGTTGATGAAAGCAGGATCATTGTTTTCTGCTTTTGCATCATCCGGCAGGTTAGCCCAAGCAGGATCAACAGTCAGAGTCTTGTATTCACCACCGCGGTCTACAGCAGCGTAGTTCTTGTTAACAACATCTTCACCCTTCTTGCCGTAAGACTTAACGATGAATTTCTTCATCTGTTCAACAGCTTGATCTACAGGAATAACGCCTGTGATACGGAAGAATGCAGACTGAAGGATTGTATTGGTACGGTTGCCCAGACCAATTTCCATTGCAATCTGAGTTGCGTTGATATAGTATACAGAGATGTTGTTCTGTGCAAAGTATTTCTTCACCTTGTTAGGCAGGTTCTTAGCCAGTTCTTCGCCTTCCCAGATGGTGTTCAGCAAGAAAGAACCGTTCTTACGCAAACCACGTGTTACATCGTACATATGCAGGTAAGCCTGAACGTGACAAGCGACGAAGTTCGGAGTATTTACCAAGTAAGTAGAACGGATCGGAGTATCACCGAAACGCAGGTGAGAACAAGTGAAACCACCCGACTTCTTGGAGTCGTAAGAGAAGTAAGCCTGACAGTGTTTGTCGGTGTTGTCACCGATAATCTTAACAGAGTTCTTGTTGGCACCTACTGTACCGTCAGCACCCAGACCGTAGAATTTAGCTTCGAACATACCTTCGCCGCCCAGAGCGATTTCTTCTTTCTGAGGAAGAGAAGTGAACGTAACGTCGTCTACGATACCGATAGTGAAGTGGTTCTTCGGCATTGGCATAGCCAGGTTTTCGAATACAGAGATGATCTGTGCCGGAGTTGTATCTTTTGAACCCAGACCGTAGCGACCGCCAACGATAACAGGAGCATTTTCTGCGCCATAGAAGCAGTCTTTAACGTCAAGGTAAAGAGGTTCGCCGTTAGCACCCGGTTCTTTTGTACGGTCAAGCACTGCGATGTTCTTTACAGTCTTGGGTACAGCAGCGAGGAAGTGTTTAGCAGAGAACGGACGATACAAGTGTACGGCAACCATACCTACTTTTTCGCCGTTTGCTACCAAGTGGTCGATAGCTTCGCGGGCAGCTTCAGTAACAGAACCCATTGCGATAATTACGCGTTCTGCATCTTCTGCACCGTAGTAATCGAACAAACCGTATTTGCGGCCTGTGAGCTTGGAAATTTCGTTCATGTATTCTTCTACGATAGCAGGAACTGCTTCATAGTAGTTATTGCATGATTCACGATGTTGGAAGAAGTGGTCGGGGTTTTCAGCCATACCACGGGCAACCGGATTCATCGGATTCAGTGCGCGGGCACGGAATTCAGCCAAAGCTTCCTGATCGATCAGCGGAGCAAGATCATCGTTTTCCAACATTTCGATCTTCTGGATTTCGTGAGAAGTACGGAAACCATCGAAGAAGTTCATGAACGGAACGCGTGATTTGATAGTAGCCAGATGAGCGACACCTGCCAAATCCATAACTTCCTGTACAGAACCTTCTGCCAACATAGCGAAGCCAGTCTGACGAGCTGACATTACGTCCTGATGGTCACCGAAGATACACAATGCGTGAGAAGCCAGTGTACGAGCAGAAACGTGGAATACACAAGGCAAGAATTCACCGGCAATTTTGTACATGTTAGGGATCATCAAAAGAAGACCCTGAGAAGCAGTGTAAGTAGTAGTCAATGCACCAGCCTGAAGAGAACCGTGAACTGCACCGGCAGCACCACCTTCAGATTGCATTTCCTGTACCAATACTGTTTCGCCGAAGATGTTCTTACGTCCTGCGGCAGCCCATTCGTCTACGTACTCAGCCATAGTCGAAGAAGGGGTGATGGGGTAGATAGCTGCTACTTCAGAAAACATATACGAGATATGTGCTGCAGCTTGGTTACCATCACATGTGATGAATTTCTTCTGTTTAGTCATAACTAAATTAAATATTTAAGTAAATAAATCTTTTTAGTATAAGAAGCCGAACATCCAGAGAGGTATTTGGTTGCCGCGGCCTATTTCAGCCTTTTGCAACGCATACGTCACGTCCGGGTTATTCTTTATTTTTGCACCTTCCGGGCAAATCTTGAACGGCATCACTTCGTCTACCATGAAAGAGACGTTTTTATCTCCTTTATGTACCTTATGGTCTTTCCATAAAGTGTTAACGAAGAACGTGTCGAGCACATCCTGTTCTTCCACTTTCACCGGATAAATGGAGTACATCAGGTTAGAGTTGTGCATCATAATCTTTGACGGTTTCTTTGGGAATTCTTCTCCTTTCGGGTAAACCAGATTAATCAGACGCGCGTCTGCCAGATACTTGATATAGTTCATTACCGTAGCGCGGGATGTCTGTATGTCACTTGCCAGTTGGCTCACGTTCGGAGCTTTCGGTCCGTCCACAGCCAACAAATATAGTAATTTTTTTATCTTTGAAAGATATTTCAGCTCAATTTGTTTGATAAGCAGGATATCCACTTCTACCATCATGTTCATTGTTTTCAGCAGATTCTCCGAGAAATTACGTTTTTCAAGGAAGAAAGGGTAGAAACCATGATGCAGGTAATCCTGAAAATGATCCAGCGGTCGTACTTTGGAAAGTACTCCTTTGGCTATCTGTTCGTGCGTGCTGAGGATTTCTTCAAGGCTGTATGCCCGGAATTTCATTCCTGTCTGCAGGTTCAGAAATTCACGGAAAGACAATCCGCGCAGGTTATAACTCTTCGCAATGTCACGCAATTCAAGATTTTCCTCTTTCAGTCGCATGACGGAAGAACCGGTGAAAACAATTTTCAGATTGGGGAAACGGTCATAGCACATACGCAGCTCTTTGCTCCAATCAGTATGCTTGAACACTTGGTCGATCAGCAGTACTTTTCCGCCACGTTTCTGAAACTCGTTGGCGAAGTCAACAAGACTGTGACCGGAGAAATAAAAGTTGTTCATGTTGATGAACAGGCAAGAACGGTCGGTTCCGAATTTCTCTTTGGCGTACTGCAGGAGGAAAGTGGTTTTTCCTACGCCACGTGTCCCTTTGATACCAATCAGACGGTCACTCCAGTCGATCTCGTCCATAAGATCACGGCGAACGGGGGCATTGGTGTGCTCAACGAGGTAGGCGTGTGTGCGATAGAATGATTCCATTTCTTTTCATTGTTTTTCGGGTGGCAAATATAGTGCTTTTTTTAGGATTTGCAAAGTAGAGATAGCAAAAATGTGCTTTAATTTATAAGTTTCTCTTTATTGTATAAGTTCCTGATTATTTCCTGTATATATTTGCAGAATAATGTGTTGGATCTATCTTTGATATGACGAAAAGACCTGTTTATATATTCAATCCGGAGCATGATATGGCGTTGGCAAGCGGTGAAACGAACTATATGGCGCCGGCTTCCGCCCGACAGATGGCGAGTGATCTGGCGTTGCTTCCTGTGTGGTATGCCGAAGCGGGAAGTGCGGTGCTTGCGCCGTCTGCTTATAATGCGGACTTCTTGAAAACAAAGAGTGAACTTTTGGGCATGGATGTGACATTGTTGACGGAACCGGAAGTGGCTGAAGAGAAAGACAGGAAGTTCTCTCCGTGGGGTTGGGACCCTGCTTTGCGGAAGCGTTTGATGGTGTTGGGGGCAGATCAGACAGAGCTGCCTTCTGCAGAATATATGGATATTCTGAGGGAGCACTCACATCGTCTGCAGGCGGTAAAGTTGTTGCCGGGGTTGCGGTTGAATGAATATTTCTGTGGGGAATCTTTTTATTTGAATACTTTGGCGGAGTGCTGTGCATTTGTCGAAGGGCGGGAAGCGTGCTTGTTAAAGGCTCCGCTTTCCGGAAGCGGGAAAGGATTGAATTGGTGTAAAGGCATATTTACTACTTTTATTTCCGGTTGGTGTGCCCGTGTCGCTGCTTCTCAGGGCGGGGTGGTCGGTGAACCTATATATAATAAGGTGGAAGATTTCGCTATGGAGTTTTATGCTGACGGGAGAGGAAGGGTTGTTTTTACCGGATATTCGGTTTTCCACACAGGTGGGAGTGGGATGTATGCGGGGAATGATTTGCTGTCTGACGAGAAGATTCTGCAGAAACTATCGGTTTATGTTCCACAGGAAGAATTTATCAGATTGCGGAATCGTCTGGAAGAAGAATTGTCAGCTTTGTTCGGTGGCTTTTTTCATGGATACTTGGGAGTGGATATGATGATTTGTCACTTTCCGGATGAAGCGCCTGTTTACCGGATTCATCCTTGTGTCGAAATTAATCTGCGAATGAATATGGGAGTGGTGGCACGGCTCTTGACGGATCGTTATTTGGCTGCGGATGCGGAAGGAGTCTTTCGGATTGACTATTATCCTTTAGCCGGTCAGGCTTTGGAGGAACATCGGCAGATGTCGGCTTCGTTCCCTTTGTCCGTAGAGAATAATCGGGTGTGTGCCGGGTATTTGCCGTTAGTACCGGTGACGCCTCAAAGCCGGTATCGTGCGTTTCTTTTGCTTACTCTCCTCCAGTGAAAAAGATAGTGCTTTTGCTCTCATGCTCTAACAGTTCGTCTGTATCCCTTTATTCATCGATGTTTCAGCTGTTAGAGATCCAGTGGTAGCAGAGTGAGAGCAAGGACTTGCTCTCACTCTGTATCGTCCTGATAAATGCCGTTTCTATTATATTATCAGCTGATTTACAGGATGTTAATATCTGATATCTCAACTGTTAACGTTTGATTTATCAGACATTAATAATTGAGATATCAAGTATTAAGGACTGATAATCTATGTATTATTGACTGATAAATGATTTAATGCTTTCTGAGAGAACAGGACAATTGAAGTAGCTGATGCAGTCAATGTGATTGGAACATACGGTTAAGTCAATCAAATCAACAGTAGTTTCAGGAAGTTTCATACGGTTGAAACCTTTAGTTTCAAAGGGTGAAACCAATGGTTTCATTGCTTGAAACTATTAGTTCTAAGGCATGAAACTTTTTGTTTCACCGCATGAAACCGTTGTTTGGACTACAGATTGGTTCCATATACAGGCGTACTTTCATTCCCGCAACGATCAATAGCCGTTATTGCAAAATACTTTTTAGCATTCCAGGGCTGGATCGGAGCATAAATATAACTTGTTTCACGAATACTTTGTGCGATAATGTTTTCCGCTTTCTTTGTATCTACCGGATATTCGTTGGAGGCATAAATCACGTACATCGGTTTATTCCGTTGATCATTATCCGTTGCTGGTTGCCAGTTCAGTTGGGTATATCCGTTGTCGATGGAAGTTACTTTGAGTGCTGAAGGTGCAGACGGCGGAACGTTATCCAGCCACGTCATTGGAGGCTGTAATGCCGGATAGGCATAAAAGTTCTCAATCAATTCGTCATAAATTCCCTGAGTATTGTCCATCAGATACTTGACACGGTAATGTCCTTCCCCTGCCATCTTCTGATTACGGATGAAATTAATCTGACGATCCACTTCGTCGCGCGTCCATTTTCCTTCGTCGGGATGGAGGAAATAGATGCCGAGTCCCGGGATAACCTGTCGCCCGTTGCTCTGTTCCTGCCAGTCGAGCGCGAAAGGGTAGAAGCTGTTTCCCTGAAAATACATCATAGGGTATATCTGATCCTGAATACCTTCTCCGAGCCATCCTTGCGGGTCTTGATAAACGGTATAGAACGCATTCCAACCACGGGAAGAATAGCGGGAAGTATCTCTGTATTTTCCTACAGGGCAAGTACTTACCTTTACCCACGGCTTCATTGTTTTTACTCCTTTATATATATATCGGACGATTTCGGAAATGTTATCCCGTCGCCATTGATCCAAAGTACGTCCTTTGCTGTAACGGCGGAAGTCATATTTGTCGGGGAATAGAGGCGCATTCTCAGGATAGCGCAGGTAGTCGAAATGTACTCCGTCTATATCATAACGGTCTACCACTTCCCGAACGAGTCTCATGAGATACTCTTTCGTAGCTGGATGCCCCGGATTAAGGAAATATTCATTCTTATAAGGCACGCATATATCTTTCACTCGTTTGGTGACGGATTGACTGCCGAGAGAAGCGACGTGCTTTTTGTTGCCTAGCGGAATAGTCACCATCCACGCATGACATTCCATCCCCCGCTTGTGGCATTCCTCAATTGCAAAGGCCAACGGATCATATCCCGGATTTCCTCCGACTTTTCCGGTCAGGATAGAATTGAACGGTTCGATGGAAGAAGGATACAGCACATCTCCGCGTGTACGTGTCTGAAACAGAACGGTATTGAAGTTGGCAGCTTTCAGTTTGTCAAGGATATCCACCAATTCTTCCTTTTGCTTGCGGATGCCCTGAGGAGTCGTAGCCCGTGTGCGTGGCCAGTCCAGGCCATATACAGCCGTAATCCATGCTGCACGAACTTCGTGCTTGGGTTGCGCCTTAGCCGGGAGGATAAGAAACAAAAGTGAAAGAATGAAAATAGTTCGGTGCATATTGTTCCCTTTTTAGATGCAAAATCTCTGCAAAGCTAGCAAAAATGTCTGTAAATTGATTATTCCTTTTTTATTTAATGCTATTTGACAGAAAATTACTGATTCTCTTTTAGTGGTATCTGCATTCTTAGCCGTCTTTTAATAAGGTGCGAAATATAAAATATTCATAATATTAATGTAACAATATAATAAACGATGAAAAAGCTACTATCTGTGTCGCTCTGTCTCTTGTTTGCAGCTAGTCTGGCTGCTCAGACTGGAAAGATTAGAGTTGCCACTGTTGGAAACAGTATTACCGGAGGAACGAATGATTATGGTTATTACGCGATGCCTTTGGCTGAAATGCTCGGTGATGATTACGAAGTCACCAAATTTGGTAAGGGAGCTTCCGGAGTATTTATAAAATTAAGAGAGGATGCGACTACTCCCGAAAATCCTAATGAATATCAATTCGCTTACATTAATTCTGAGCAATGCGCAGCGGCACTTGAGTATAAACCTAATATTGTCATTATTAAGTTCGGTGCAAATGATGCGAACAAGAAGAATTTCGAAAAATACGGTAAGGAGACTTTTAAGGCAGACTATAAAAAGCTGATAGCTAAATTTCAGGCTCTTTCGACCAAACCTGATATTTACATCTGTACGCCTCCGCCCATGTATTATGGAAAGGGAGGATTCCTTGGCTCATTTGATGATGATGTGGCTAAGGAGTATATTCAGACTGCTGTAAAAGAGATTGCTGCGGAACTTAATCTGGTCTGTGTAGACTTATATAATCCCTTGAAGGGGCATCCGGAATTTATGCCGGGTGGGAATGATTGGGTGCATCCCGACCATAGAGGACATTATATTATAGCGAAGGAAGTGTATAAGGCGATAAAGGGCGAATTCGTTATGAACCCTGGTGGGGTAACGGTGGCTGCTTCGGATATTTCTCTTTCGGATTCGAAGGCGAAGATGAAGAATGGTGCTATTGAAAAAGCGAAGAACGGTACGAGATTGTCATTCGATGTACATTTTGGCTCGCTGCCTACGTATGAGAAAGTAGAGGTTGACGTGCAATTGAATAAAAAGAAATCGGGATACTTGGATTTCTATTTGGATACTGAAACAATTCCTTTTGCTTCGATTGATGTTTCGGGTGCCGACTCTAAGAACTTCACTACGCAATCTACTCTTTTCGACCGTCGGATAAAAGGCAAACATAAAGTGACTGTACAATGGAGAGGACAGGATGCCAAGCTGAAATCAGTAACTATTAAGGAAAAATATATGCCTTATGTAACCGATAATGTATCTCAGGTCTATTTGGTAAACAAGGCAACCGGTATGGTATTGGATTGTAATCCGGATTCGAAAGTGATTTCTGCCGAAAAATATGATTCGGAAAAGAAGTCCCAGTTATTTTGTATCGAGAATTTGACGTATCATATCCTCCGTGTCAGAAATATAGCGACCAACCTTCATGTAATGAATAATGGAGATAAGGTAATTGTGGGTAAACCGGGTGATGACTGGCGAGTGCATGATCCTAAATATGCATTGTTCCTGACACCTACGGATGATGAAGGTTACTATTCATTGGAGTTGTCTCCTGAAGCAAGAATTGGTTTGTCTTCTGCGAACAGTACAGAGGTGGTAGGCAATAGAGGCGGTCAAATTGAAGACTTGGATAAATGGAAAATCGTGACAGCTGATGAAATGAAGAAGCAGTAATTCAGGCTTTGGTGTATTTATTTGGTTACCTATATTAGCATTGAAAAGAAAGGAGGTTGTATCTAGACCTTTGCCGGAAGGATAAGAAACAAAAGTGAAAGAATGAAAATAGTTCGGTGCATATTCTTTATTTTTTGTTTTAAATCCCTGCAAAGTTAGCAAAAGTGTCGGTATTGTTGGGCTGTTTCGTGAGATTATGTTACATTTGCGACAGTTAAAAAAACAACACGCCATGATCACATTTACCTTGTGCCTGCTGGCGTTGATAGCAGGCTATTTCACGTATGGACGCCTGATGGAGCGCGTCTTTGGTCCGGACGACCGTAAAACACCGGCTCTTACCAAAGCCGACGGAGTAGACTATATTCCGTTGCCTACCTGGAAAATATTCATGATTCAATTCCTTAATATCGCCGGACTGGGTCCGATATTCGGGGCTATTATGGGAGCGAAGTTCGGTACTTCTTCTTATTTATGGATTGTATTGGGAAGTATTTTTGCAGGCGCTGTTCATGATTACTTTGCCGGAATGCTTTCTTTGCGTCATGGGGGAGAGAGTCTTCCCGAAATCATAGGCCGTTATCTGGGGCTGACTACCAAACAGATCATGCGTGGATTTACCGTTCTTCTGATGATTCTCGTCGGTTCCGTCTTCGTAGCCGGACCTGCCGGACTATTGGCGAAGCTGACTCCGGAAAGTCTGGACGCCACCTTTTGGATTGTTGTTGTATTCCTATATTATATTCTGGCTACCCTGCTTCCGGTTGATAAGATCATCGGTAAAATATATCCGTTGTTTGCAGTAGCCTTGCTGTTTATGGCGGTTGGTATCCTGGTGATGCTTTATGTCAATCACCCTGCTTTGCCCGAACTTTGGGACGGTTTGCAGAATACCAATCCGGAAGCAAGTGAACTGCCGATCTTCCCGATTATGTTTGTAAGTATCGCCTGCGGTGCCATATCCGGTTTCCACGCCACGCAGAGTCCTTTAATGGCCCGTTGCATGACTTCGGAACGTCATGGACGTCCGGTTTTCTATGGTGCAATGATAACCGAAGGTATCGTAGCTTTGATATGGGCGGCTGCCGCTACTTACTTCTTCCATGAAAATGGAATGGAAGAAAACAATGCTTCCGTGATAGTAGACGCTATCACCAAAGACTGGCTGGGAGCTGTCGGTGGAGTGCTTGCCATCCTTGGAGTTATTGCGGCTCCGATTACTTCGGGAGATACCGCTTTCCGTTCCGCCCGCCTGATTGTGGCGGACTTTTTGGGACTGGAACAAAAAAGTATGCGCCGTCGTTTATACATTTGTATTCCGATGTTCGCAGTAGCTATCGGACTGCTTCTTTATAGCTTGCGTGACGCGGACGGATTTAACATGATCTGGCGTTACTTTGCCTGGGCCAACCAGACATTGGCGGTGTTCACCCTTTGGGCTATCACGGTCTACCTTGTGGTAGCCAAAAAGCCTTATTGGATTACGCTGATCCCCGCTTTATTTATGACGAGTGTTTGTTCTACTTATATATGTATTGCTCCCGAAGGGCTGGGACTCTCGCATATAGTTTCCTACTGCATCGGTATAGGATGCGTAGTGGTAGCTATTGCCTGGTTCTTTATCTGGCTGGGAAAACAAAAAACTAGAAAACTATCAGAATGAAGAAAATAAAAAAATCGACAGGAGTTGCTATCGCATTCCTTATTTATGTATCAGTAACGGCAGCCTATTTGTTACCTCGCAACACGGAAGTCGGCCAGACGGAGAAGATTCTTACGGTGGTAGGTTCTTACGTCATCGTACTCTTGCTTTGGCTCGTGCTCCGGAAGAAGGAACAAATGCGTGAACGCCGTAAAAAAGACGAACAATCTATTCACTTAAAAAAGTAAATTTATGAAGAAATTAGCTTTAGCTATTTGTCTGCTGGTGGTATCAATAGCTGCCCAGGCTCAATTTGAGAAAGGAAAAATGATTCTTAACCCTTCTGTAACGGGATTGGACTTTTCGTATAATAAGAATGATAAAGCAACCTTTGGTATCGGTGCACAAGCCGGTACATTCCTTGCCGATGGTATCGCATTGATGGTAAATGTCGGCGCCGACTGGTCAAAACCCGTAGACGAATATACATTGGGTACAGGAATGCGTTTCTACTTTAACTCCACAGGTGTTTACCTGGGTGGAGGTCTTGACTGGAACCGCTTCCGTTTTGACGGTGGATCTCACCGCACCGACTGGGGACTGGGTATCGAAGCCGGATACGCTTACTTCCTCTCCCGTACCGTAACCATCGAACCCGCCGTATATTACAAATGGCGTTTCAACGACAGCGATATGTCACGTTTCGGCATTAAGGTCGGATTCGGATTCTACTTCTAACAATGGATAATGGATAATTGAAAATGGATAATGAGCTGCGCTGTTTACTGCATAGCCATTATCCATTTTCAATTATCCATTATCCATTATCCCAGCTTTTCTTTCAGAAACTGTCCCGTATAGCTTGCTCCGCAAGCGGCTACTTCCTCCGGTGTACCTACCGCTACGATATTTCCACCTTTGTCTCCGCCTTCCGGTCCGAGGTCGATTACATAATCGGCACATTTGATAACGTCCATATTATGTTCGATGATGACAATGCTGTGTCCCCGTCGGATGAGTGCGTCGAAGGCATCCAACAGCTTGCGGATGTCGTGGAAGTGCAGTCCGGTGGTTGGTTCGTCAAAAATAAACAGGGTCGGGTCGGCTTTCTCCTGACTCAGGTAGAATGCCAGCTTCACACGTTGGTTTTCACCACCGGATAGGGTAGAAGAGGACTGGCCTAATTTGATATATCCCAGTCCGACATCCTGTAGCGGAAGCAGTCTTTTTACAATTTTCTTCTGACCATGTTCGGTGAAGAATTCGACGGCTTGGTTTACTGTCATTTCCAGTACATCATAGATGTTCTTATCCTGGAATTTCACTTCCAGTGTATCTGCTTTAAAACGTTTACCGTGACAGGATTCGCATTCCAGCACCAAGTCTGCCATAAACTGCATTTCTACGGTGATGGTTCCTTCGCCTTTACATTCCTCGCATCGTCCGCCTTCGCTGTTGAAACTGAAATGTCCGGCTGTGTATCCCATTTGTTTTGCCAGAGGCTGTTCCGCCCATAGCTTGCGGATTTCGTCATAAGCCTTGATGTAAGTCACCGGATTGGAACGGGACGATTTGCCTATCGGGTTTTGATCGACAAATTCGATATTTCTCAGATCACGCAGGCTTCCACCGATAGAAGAAAATTCTCCCGGACGGTCGCTGCATTCATCCAGTTCGCGCTTTAGTGCCCGATAGAAGATATCCCGCACCAACGTACTCTTACCGGAACCGGAAACGCCTGTGACAACTGTCATCACATTGAGAGGGAACTTTACATCCACTCCTTTCAGGTTGTTTTCGCGGGCACCTGTCAGTTCGATATAATTGTTCCATGGGCGACGATGTTCGGGAACGGGAATTTCCTCTTCTCCCAACAGATACCGTACCGTATAACTATTGCTGCCTTTTTTCAGGTCTTTCATATCGCCCTGATAAACGACTTCTCCACCCAGGCGACCGGCATTCGGACCGATATCGATGATGTAATCGGCGGCACGGATTATTTCTTCATCGTGCTCTACCACTACCACCGTATTTCCTAGTTCCTGCAATTGACGCAATACGCGGATCAGACGGTCGGTGTCACGGCTGTGCAGACCGATACTCGGCTCATCCAGTATATAGAGACTGCCGACAAGGCTGCTTCCTAATGACGTTGCCAAGTTGATACGCTGGCTTTCTCCGCCCGACAGTGAGTTACTGAGCCGGTTTAAAGTCAGATACCCCAATCCTACATCTATCAGAAAGCGGATACGGCTGTTGATTTCAATCAGAATCCTGCGGGCTACATTGCTGTCGTGCTCGTTCAGGTTCAGATGATCGAAGAACTGTTTTAGTTCCGTGATAGGTAAATCCACTAGTTCGGAAATGCTCTTTCCGGCTACCCGCACATATCCTGCCTCCGGTTTCAAGCGTGTACCATGACATTTCGGACAGATTGTTTTTCCGCGGTAGCGTGCCAGCATTACCCTGTACTGTATCTTATATTGATTCTCTTCCAGCATCTTGAAGAAATCGTTGATGCCGTGGAAGTATTGATTTCCTTCCCAAAGTGTGCGACGTTGCTTGTCTGTCAGCTCATAGTAAGGAGTGAAAATCGGGAAATCGAACTTATCCGCATTATGAATCAGTTCATCTTTCCATTCTCCCATCTTCTCGCCACGCCAGCAGACGATGGCTCCTTCATACACGGATAACGAGCGGTTGGGTACTACCAGATGTTCGTCAATGCCGATCACCTTGCCGAATCCTTCGCATACGGGGCAGGCACCGATGGGAGAGTTGAACGAGAACATCTGATCGTTCGGCTCCTCAAAAGTGATGCCGTCCGCTTCGAATTTCGTGCTGAAACTATATAGTTTGGTGGTGCCGTCCGGCAGATAAAAACGTAGCATACACGTACCGTCCCCTTCGTACATGGCGGTCTCGGCAGAGTCCGTCAGTCGGCTGATAGCATCTTTGGTGCTTGCCACTGCCATACGGTCTACCAGCAGATAAACTTCGTCACCCGCCACCGGCTTGTATTCATCGATACGTTTCATTTCACCGTTCACTTCCACCCGGTTGAAGCCCTGTTTCAGGTCTATCTCCAGTTGTTGTTGCAGGGTACGGTCTTCGCGCAGGCGGATAGGGGTCAATACGGTATATCTGGTCCCTTCCGGATGCGAAAGCATACAGTTGACAATATCCTCCGTCGAATGCTTCTTGACTTCTTCTCCGCTGACGGGGCTATATGTCCGTCCCACCCGCGCATAAAGCAAGCGCAGATATTCATAAATCTCGGTGGAAGTTCCTACGGTAGATCTCGGATTGCGGCTGTTCACTTTCTGTTCGATGGCGATTGCCGGTGGGATTCCTTTAATAAAATCACATTCGGGTTTGCTCATTCGTCCCAAAAACTGGCGTGCATAGCTGCTAAGACTTTCTACATAACGACGTTGTCCTTCTGCATAGAGAGTATCAAAAGCGAGCGACGATTTCCCCGAGCCGGATAGTCCGGTGATCACGACAAGCTTGTTGCGTGGAATATCTACATCGATGTTTTTCAGGTTGTTAACCCGCGCTCCTTTGATCGAAATATGTTTGTTTTCTGACATAAAATACTCCTTTTTTATGATAGTCGGCAAAGTTAGCGATTTTATTGGTAGAAGAAAGGTTTTTGACCGGGTTAAGATATGTTATAATTAGTAATAAAAAGAAATCGCTTCGGGATAATTGGCGTATCTTGGTCCAGCATTTACAACAAACATTTCAAAATAACAACAAATTGACTTGAATCGTGAAAAACATCCGGATGGTTATTAGCTTATTCATTCTGTGTTTTGCATCTACTTTAGCCTTTAGTAGCACAAACAAAGAAAAGCAGTTGGAAGCCCTTTCCGACAGTGTCTCAAATAAAATAGGTCAGAAAGATTTCATACCTTTCTATCAGGAGTATATGCGATTGGCAAGGCAGAAGAACGATACTGCTAAAATCGACGATGCTTATTCTCAGATTGCTTCCCATTATTACCGGTTGAGAAATACGGATAGCCTGAAAGTGGTTGCGTATGAATATATGGACTGGTGTCTGAAACATGGTAATGTCAATAATCGCTATACGCAGTGGCGCCAGTATATTCAGCTGCTTACCGAGAAGGGTTTGCAGGATGAGGCCATGCGCGAGACAGAACTTCTTCAGAAAGATGCGGATGCGGCCAAAAGTGCTTTCGGAATGGCTTGCAGTGAAATGTGTATCGGATATAACCATCGGGTGTTCAGTAACAACGTCAAGCTCTGTCTCGAATACTATTCTTCCGCACTGAAACATTTTATCGATGCAGGTTTTTATGAAGACGCCTACGTGGTGTCGCTGAATATCATCCAGACTTATCTGGCAAGAGGGGAGTATGCCAATGCGATGGAATACTTGAACCGTATGTCGGGACTGATTGAAAAAATGAAGCGTAAGGATATACCTGTCCGACCGGAGCTTACCATGCGTTATTATCAGTTTCAGGTGATTACTACGCTGGCGTTGAAAGGGAAGAAGGCAGCGGAACCGTTTATTGCAGAAGCGGATAAGTTTTATCACGAAAATATGAATGCTTTTCCCCGTGAGGGATGGCTGGGCTATAAAATCCTTTGTGCCCGCACATTGAGCGACAATCGGATGGCATTGAATTATCTGGATTCATTGATGGATTATCATCATTCGGTGGGAAGTTGTTATCCTGCCAATCACTTGTTGAAAGCCCAGTTTATGGAGCAGATGGGACGCTTTGAAGATGCCTGTGAGGTTTATAAATCTTATGCACATATTAATGATTCCATTCGTTCGGCAGAGCTGGACGAGCAATTAAGCAAATATACTGTGCAGTTCGAAGTGGACAAGCTGGAACATGATAAGCTGGAACTGCGGGCGGAAGTCAACCGCAATCTCTTTATAACTTCCGTGATAGTCGGATGTCTGGTGTTGGTATTGTTGATCGTTATCACGTTCTATTATATGCGCTCCTTGTCATTGAACCGGAAACTGGACGCGGCAAATAAGGCGGTCATCAAGGCCAGCCACATGAAAAGCTCTTTTATCCAGCATATCACGCATGAAATCCGTACTCCGCTCAATTCGATAATCGGTTTTTCATCCTTGATGGCTGCCGGTGGGCTGACACAGGAAGAGATGGAAGAATATGCCCGTCAGATGGAAAGCAGCAATGCATATCTGCTGGATTTGGTAAATAATGTGATTGATATAGCCGACATGGACTCTCAGACGGACGATATACCGAAGAAGCAAGTGGATGTAAATGCCTGCTGTCAGGAATGTCTGGAGTTGATTCGTCAGAATCTGAAAGCGGGAATCGAGTTGCAATATATACCTTCTTCCACTCCGGTCGAAGTGTGTACGGTTGAAATCTGGATGAAGCGTGTGTTGCTCGGTTTGCTGAACAATGCCAATAAATTCACGGAATCCGGCTTTATACGTCTCAGTTATGCAGAAGACAAACCGAATCGTCTGGTACGTTTCATTATCGAAGATTCCGGTCCCGGAATCGATGAAAACTACCGGGACTCCATTTTCGAACGGTTTGCGAAGGTCGATGCCTTCACTCAGGGCACCGGACTGGGATTGTCTATTATCCGTCAGATCATGGAATTAGTGGATGGAAATGTCTATCTGGACACCAGCTACGCGGGTGGTGCAAGATTTGTTGTCGAATGGCCTCAATAATAGTTGGAGATAGTATCTGCATCTATTATCTTTGCACCACATTATTTTATGACTCAAGAACATTATGAATCTGAAAAACTATCTTTTCTTATTAGTTCTGCTTCTGGCGGCAGGAGTAAGAGCGCAGGCGCCATCGGGCAATGCGTATCCTAAACGTGAGTTTCGTGCTGCATGGATACAGGCTGTCAACGGACAGTTCCGTGGCATACCGACAGAGAGGCTGAAACAGACACTGATCGGTCAGCTGAACTCTCTTCAGGGAGCGGGTATCAATGCGATTATCTTTCAGGTGCGTCCCGAAGCGGATGCGTTGTATGCTTCACAACACGAACCGTGGAGCCGTTATCTGACAGGAACGCAGGGGCAGATGCCTTCTCCGATGTGGGATCCGATGCAATTCATGATTGAAGAATGCCATAAACGGAATATGGAATTTCATGCATGGATCAATCCTTACCGTGTGAAGACTTCATTGAAGAACCAGCTGGCACCGACACATATTTACCATGAACATCCGGAATGGTTTGTCACTTATGGCGATCAGATCTATTTCGATCCGGCACTTCCCGAAAGCCGTGAGCATATCTGCAAGATTGTTTCCGATATTGTATCCCGCTACGATGTAGATGCCATTCACATGGACGACTATTTCTATCCTTATCCGATCAAGGGAGTCGACTTCCCGGACAATGCGAGCTTTGCCCGTTATGGAGGCGGTTTCAGCAATAAGGCGGACTGGCGTCGTGGCAACGTGAATATTCTGATAAAGAAACTTCATGAAACGATACGGGGCATCAAGCCGTGGGTGAAGTTCGGTATCAGCCCGTTCGGTATTTACCGCAATCAGAGAACAGATCCGTTGGGCAGCAACACAAATGGTTTGCAGAACTATGATGATCTTTATGCCGACGTACTGCTTTGGGCGCGTGAAGGATGGATTGATTATAACATTCCTCAGATTTATTGGGAGATAGGACACAAGGCAGCCGATTACGAAACACTGGTTGACTGGTGGGCGAAGCATTCGGAGAACCGTCCGTTGTTTATCGGTCAGGCAGTCATGAATACCATTCAGCATGCCGATCCGAAGAATCCTTTTATCAACCAGCTTCCCCGAAAGATGGCTTTGCAACGTTCTTATCAGACCATCGGAGGAAGCTGCCAATGGTATGCGGCAGCCGTAGTCGAGAACGCTGGAAAATATCGGGATGCCTTGGTACAGGAATATCATAAATATCCGGCTTTGATTCCGGTATTCGACTTTATAGACGATAAAGCCCCTGATAAAGTACGTAAGATGAAAAAGGTATGGACAGAAGATGGCTATATACTTTTCTGGACTGCTCCAAAAGCGGAGACTGAAATGGATAAAGCCATTCAGTACGTAGTATACCGTTTCGACTCTAAAGAAAAGGTGAATCTTGATGATCCGTCACATATCGTAGCCATCACCCGAAATCCTTTCTACAAACTTCCGTATGAAACGGGTAAGACCAAATACCGCTATGTGGTGACAGCTTTAGACCGTATTCATAATGAGTCAAAATCGGTAAGTAAGAAGGTCAAGCTGTAAATTGATTAAATAAAGAATTAAAAATGGAGAGTGAAGAATCTTGCTGCGCTATTGAATAGCAAGGCAATTCTTCATTCTCCATTTTTTTATTGCTTCATTTTAATAAAACAATAGTCCTGCAATCCCGCAGGCGATAATCATTAATATCGGATTTGCCTTATATTTTCTGGTGCCGATAAAAGCTACCAGGAAGAAGATGATGCTGATAACAAATGTGTAGGTGTCTTCTATAGGCGAACCGAAATTTTCCACATTCATCAATACCAGTGCGGCGGAAGCTAATAATCCGACAACTGCCGGACGCAGTCCTGCAAAAATAGATTCCACTACCGGATGTTTCTGATATTTCAGAAAGAATTTGCTGATTGTCAGCATCAGTATGAATGAGGGAAAAACAACGGCGAATGTAGCAACAACCGATCCCCATACACTTCCTGTCGACGTGAAACCGACATAAGTAGCCGCATTGATACCGATAGGACCCGGAGTCATCTGACTGATGGCAACAATGTCTGTAAATTCTTGCGAAGTCACCCACCCATAGCGGGTTACTACTTCACCTTGTATCATCGAAAGCATGGCGTATCCTCCGCCAAAGCCGAACAGTCCGATTTTAAAGAACGTATAAAATAACTGAAGATAAATCATCTCTTTTTAATTTTGAATTATGACTCTTGAATCATAAGCCTTGAGTGTTCACTCTCAACTCTCCATTTTCAACTCTCAACTTATTCAACTCTCCACTTTTTTAAATTTTCCCCATAGGAAACCTCCTACACCGGCAGCAATGATAATCCAGATCGGGGAGAAGCCCAATAGCCAGATTAATAATGCCGATACGACGGGAATCCATAAGTTGTACCGGTTGATTTTAGCCGACCGTCCCATGGTGAAAGTAGGTGCGGCGATCAATGCCACCACGGCGGGACGTATTCCTTTAAATATGCGTTCCACAATCGGATTATCCTTGAACGTATGGAAAAAGAGCGCGATGGCCAGAATGATAATAAATGAGGGGAGTATAGTCCCCAGTGCTGTCACAATACTTCCCTGGATGCCGCGCAGCTTATATCCTATAAAGATAGAGATATTCACAGCCAGAATGCCCGGTGCCGACTGAGAGATAGCCAGCAGGTCGATAAAGTCTTCCTGTGCAATCCATTTCCGTTTGGTTACGATTTCATTCTCAATAAGTGGAACCATTGCATAGCCTCCGCCAATGGTGAAAGCGCCTATTTTAAAAAAGATTCCAAATGATTCGAGGTAAATGTTCATTCTTCTTTTTCTCCTCCTTCCTTATCGGACTTGTCTTCTTTTCCAGCCTTGCCCTCTTTGTGAGGCTTGCCTTCTTTTCCGTATTGGCTGGGGCTTACGTTGAAGTGCTTCTTGAATACTTCACGGAAGTACTTCGCATCACTAAATCCTGTCATTTCTGCTATTTCTGTTATACTGTGTGTACCTTCTTTCAGCAATTTCACCGAACGTTTCAGGCGGATCAGACGAATGTAATCGCCCGGAGCCTGATCGGTCAGTGCCCTGAGTTTGTTGTAGAAGCTGGTACGGCTCATTCCCATCAGATTACAAAGCACATCTACGGTAAGAGCCGGATTGTCTATATTATCTTCTATATTCTTCCGTACATTGGCGATAAACTTCCAGTCGATATCCTGCGAGCAGTTGATGCATTCGTCTTCATGATCATCCTCGTCGTCCATATCCAGACTACCGTATTTACTCCGCAAAAGGGCACGGTTAGTCAACAGATTGGAGACGGTAGCCTTCAATATTCCAATATTAAATGGCTTGACAATATACTCGTCTGCACCGATCTGAAGGCCGGACAATATGTCTTTTTCATTATTAAGAGCTGTTAGCAGGATAACAGGAATATGTGATGTTTCAATATTATTTTTGATGGCATCGCACAATTCATCCCCTCTCATTTCCGGCATCATAATGTCCGAGATAACCAGTTCCGGTTTGTATTCCGGTATGATGGTCAGCGCTTCTTTGCCGTTGCAGCAGTTCTGCACCGTATATTCTTCTGCCAGTGTTTGTGACAGATAGTTGCGCAACTCATCATTATCTTCCACAACCAGGATTCGCTGATGATTCGGATTTTGTTCCTTGTGCACATTCTCATAGATGCTGGCGGGCACATTGGTAGTGCTCGTTATCTCTTGCCGGCGTTTGCTTGGTGCGGCGAGGTGTGCTTTGTGGAAACGTTTGCTGTCTTTGGGGAAAGATATCTTGATCACCGATCCCTGATTCTCCACACTCGACAGGTTGATCTTGCCTTTATGCAACCGGACAAGTTTCCATACCAGCATCAAGCCGATGCCGCTTCCCGTCACTTTAGAATTGATTGCATTGCTGCCACGGAAATGGAGCTTGAACAATTTCTTTTGTTCGCTGGCGGGAATACCGATTCCGGTATCCTTCACTTCCACACTCCACGAATCATTGTTCTCTGACACGAAAATCTGCACATTACCGTTCTCCGGCGTATATTTTAATGCATTTGAAATTACATTTTTCAGAATAGATTCCATCTTTTCCTTGTCAAACCATACATTCATATACCGGAAATTACTTTCATACGTAAAGTTGATATGCTTGATATTGGCATAAGACTGGAATGCGTTGAATATTTCCGTCATGAAAGTGTTCAGTTCATGTTCCGAAATGTACAGTTCCGAAGAATAGACATCCGCTCTCTCGAAATTGATAAGGTTCGTCGTCAGGCGCAACAGCGCATTTACATTTCGTATAGCGGTGTTCATGTTGGCTACGCCTTCCTTGCTCAGAGCTTCTTTTTCGCGCAAATCTTCCAGCGGAGCTTTGATCAGAGTCAGCGGGGTACGGATATCATGTGCCGTATTGATGAAGAAATGAATCTTTTCATCGGAAACCTTCCGCTGTTTTTTCAGAATAAGAACGCGCAGGATGATAACAGCAATGAGAGAAATCAGGATTGCATACAATACCATCGCCCACGGAGTCAGCCAGAAAGGCTGGGCAATGATGATGTCAATGCTTCTTTCTTCGAGCATCACCCGTTGGTCTTCATTGGAGATGGCGCGTACACGCAATACATATTTTCCCGGAGCCAGGTTGGTGTAGCGGATTGTACTTTCATTGCCGGGCTTGCTCCACTCTTCGTAGAATCCTTCCAGTTTCCAGGAATAAAGGACATTAGAAGGATAGTCGTAGTTGATGGAAGAAACCTGCAGCGAAAAGATATTCTGATTATATTTTAGTTTCAGCTCTTTGGTTTCGTTAATGTCACTTTCCAGCGGCGAATTTTTGTCTCCCGGATATACAGTCTGATAGAACAGCTTGAAGTCGCTGAAAATCATTTTGGAGGAGTAAGTTCGGGGGAGTTTCATGTCTTTGTTGAACTCTATGGCACCGTCCGAACTACCGAAGATAAAGTTGTTATTTTTGCGCAAAGTACCGGACAACGCATTGAAGTGCGTAGTCATCAGTCCCATTTCCTTCGTCCAGTTGTAGAACGTTTTTTGTTGGGGATAGAAACTGGTGAGTCCATTCTCCGTGCTCAGCAGAATCTCATTGTCCTCATCCGATAATATCGTGTAGATATTGTTGGATATCATGGCGCAGTTTCCCGTATAGTAGTGGGTGAACAGCTTCGTCTGGGGATCGTAGATCAGTACTCCCGATCCGCTGGTGCCTATATACAGTGACCCTTTTTTTGTCTGATATAGGGAATAGACATAGGTTGATTCTACGGGCAGCTGGATACGCTCGTATTTTCCGGATGCTATATCCAGAAGATACAGACCTGTCGCCGTACCTATCCACATACTTTTGTCATCCCTTTCGATGATGGCAGTTACGGAATGCAGTCCGTGGTAGAGCCGTATATCTTTGGTCTGTACGTTGATTCGTTTCAGGTTATAATATCCTCCGGTCCATATATAGCCATGAGAGTCTTTCCGGATATCACGTATATATTTGTCCGGGCGTATGTTCTCATGGGCATACGAGGCAGGTGTAAAATAAGTTGTCCTGGAGGTGCGTTTATCTATCTGATAAATGCCGGAGAAATATCCGCCTGCCCAGATAATGCCGGGAGATACTTCGCACAATGTCGTAAATATATGGTTCTTGCTATTCTGTACATTCTCAAAAGTACTGAGATACGAATGCCATTTGCCGGTTTTTGATTCCTGCAAACTGATTCCGTTATTGGTGCCGTACCATACATCTCCTTCGCTGTCTTCTATGATAGAGTTTACCTGATCGTTGATCAGAGATTGTTTGTTGCCGACAGAATGTTTGATCCATTTGTAACTGGGATAGCGGTTGTTCTGCACGGTAATTCCTATCGGGTAATTCGCCATCCATATCCGGTCTTCGTCGTCTATGTAGATGTCGTTGATACTGTTTCCGTTCATTCCATTGTAGCTGTTGTAGTCTGCTACGATAAAGGGAACGGTCTGATATGTATCGACATTCATTTTGTATATACCTCCGCCATCGGTAGCGATCAGCAGTTCTTTGGCGTTCAGTGGCTTGATTCGTGAGATGCTGACGTCTTTCAGGCTGACTTCTGGTTGTGTGATGGTTTTCGTCTTCATGTCGTAAACCATGATACCTCGTTGGAAGGCACCGATGAACAGTTTGCGTATCTTGGGATCGAAGTGCAAGTCGTTGACCTGGATATTTATGTTGTCCAGTTTGTCGCAGGGAAGAAGTTTCAGTGTATCATCTTCCAGTTGGGCATGATGAATACCCATCTCCGTCCCGATAAAATAATGGGATTCGTCGATCTGTTCGATGTCGTTGATTGCTTCGCTGAGGTTGTTCTTGATGTGAGCAACCTGCGCTGTGAGGGTGTTGTAAAGGAAAATCGTTTCTTCGTTACACAACCAGATATGATTGTTACGGTCAATCCAGCTGAAGCTGATCGGAGCCGGTAAATCCCGGAAATCCTCGATCGGCAATTTGTAAACAAGCACAAAATTGTCATGAATACGGTCATACCGGAAAATCTTACCTTTTTTTCCGATTTCCCACAACGTTCCTTCCGGATCGATATATAACCAATTCAGATTTAACAGCGAATTCAGTTCTTTATCGCCGTCCATTAATTTATACCGTTTAAACTCTTTGCCGTTGTACCGGTCGATTCCTTCGTGTGTGAGGAACCACATATATCCAACATTGTCTTTTTGAATGTAGTACACTCTCCGGTTGCTTAACCCGTCTTCCACTCCAAGATACTGATAGGTCTGGGCGACACAGGTCAGAGGAAACAATAATAATAGAAAAAGCCATTTTTTCATACAAATAGGACTTTTATGGGTTATTGAATCTTTAGTGAGGGGGAAAGTTTGACAAAATTAAGAAGATTTTTCGACACTACAAAATTTTAGGTTAAGATAACGGTGCTCTCAAAGTGAAGTAAACAGGAGCTTTGGTGACTATTTGTATATCTTGTTTATTTTGAGAAAATTAGTTGTAGGATGGAGACTTTTAGTATAGAGAAGAATACAAAAACAAGAGGCTGTTACTTTATAAAAATAACAGCCTCCGTTTCAATTATAAAAAGATTTCTTATTTAGTCTTTTCTTCTACCCATTTGCGGGCGTTGACAAATGCTTCTATCCACGGAGTAATCTGATCGCTGTTCTTGCGGTCTGCCGGATAGCAGCCATTCTGCCACGGGAAGATGGCACGTTCCAGGTGAGGCATCATTGCCAGATGGCGGCCGTCGGTGCTGGCAAGACCTGCGATAGAATAATCGGAACCGTTCGGGTTGCCGGGATATTCATCGTAGCTGTATTTTGCCACTACGTTATATTGGTCTTCATTGTAAGGCAGAGAGAATTTACCTTCTCCATGAGCCACCCAGATACCCAGTTTGCTGCCGCTCAATGAGCCGAACATTACACTGCGGTTGGTCGGGATTGTCAGGCCTACATAAGTCGATTCGAATTTATGTGAGTCGTTGTGTAGCATCTTGCCTTTCTTTTCGTGTTCCGGATTGATAAGTCCCAGTTCCATCATCAGCTGGCAACCGTTGCAGATACCCAGTGAAAGCGTATCTTCACGTGCGTAGAACTTATCGAGTGCCTCTTTTGCTTTAGGGTTGAACAAGAAACCTCCTGCCCATCCTTTGGCCGAACCGAGTACGTCGGAGTTGGAGAATCCACCGCAGTAAACAATCATGTTTACATCTTCCAGTGTTTCGCGTCCGCTGATCAGGTCGGTCATCGTTACGTCTTTTACGTCGAAGCCGGCAAGATAGAGTGAGTAAGCCATTTCGCGTTCGCCGTTCGTTCCTTTCTCGCGGATGATGGCAGCGCGGACGCCG
The DNA here is from genome assembly GCA_019412825.1 of Bacteroides thetaiotaomicron. GTDB lineage: Bacteria > Bacteroidota > Bacteroidia > Bacteroidales > Bacteroidaceae > Bacteroides > Bacteroides thetaiotaomicron_A. Next base: position 61,772 of record DXOL01000023.1, read on the forward strand.
CTCGGAGTACGACGGTCCGGAGTGATACCATATTGAGAGAGTTTACCTTTGAATCCGGGCATGAAAGCGAATTCAACCGGTTGCATCTTATAGTTTTCGAAACGTTTCTTTGCACAGCCGTTCATAGATTGTTTGCGGTCGAGCAGATAAGAAGAAGAATACCATACATCACGCATATAGTCAATGCCGAACTGATAAGTAGCATCACCCTTCGATACCAGGATATGACGTTCGTCGGTCGGTTTACCCAGTTTCATGAAGCCTACGCCTGCATCTTCCAGAATCTTTTTCACTTCTTCTTTATGCTTGTCGCTGATCTGGATCACGATACCCGGATTTTCTGCAAACAGAATCTTGATGATATCTTGTTCCTTCATTTTGTCGAGGCTGATTTCCATACCGCCTTCAACGTTGGCGAAGCACATTTCCAGTAATGTAGTGATCAGACCACCTGCTGAAATATCGTGTCCTGCCAGGATCAGTCCCTTGTTCACCAGTTCCTGTACGGCAAGGAAAGCATCGCGGAAGTATTCGGCATCTTGTACGCAAGGTACGTCGTCGCCAACTTTACCCAGAGACTGTGCAAAAGCGGAACCTCCGAGCTTCAGTTCGTCGAAGCTGAAATCGATATGGTAGAGTGTTGTCTTTTCGTTGTTCACCAGTACCGGAGATACGACTTTCTTCACGTCGGATACTTCGCCGCCGGCAGAAACGATCACTGTTCCCGGAGAAATCACTTTCTCACCGTTCGGATATTTCTGTGTCATGGACAAAGAGTCCTTTCCGGTAGGTACATTGATTTGCAGAGCGCAGCAGAAGTCGCTCAATGCTTTCACGGCAGTGTAAAGACGGGCGTCTTCACCTTCCTGTGAGCGGCACGGCCACATCCAGTTGGCAGACAGGGAAATGCTGTCCATGCCTTCTGCCATCGGAGCCCAGACAAGGTTTGTCAGTGCTTCGGATACCGAAAGGATAGATCCGGCAGCCGGATCAGCCAGTGCGGCTTGTGGAGCATGACCGATAGAAGTGGCGATACCTTTTTCACCACGATAGTCTAGTGCTACGACACCGCAGTCGCTCAACGGCAACTGAAGTTCGCCCTGACATTGCTGGCGGGCCACTTTACCCGTTACGGAGCGGTCTACCTTATTTGTTAACCAGTCCTTACAAGCTACAGCTTCGAGTTGCAGAACATTGGTCAGGTATTCATGTAATTTCGGCAGTTCGTATTCCGGCATTTCATAATGACGTTCTACGGTCTTGTCGATCATATAAGTCTTCGGAGATGAACCGAACATCTGCTCAACGGCCAGGTCGAACGGACGTATGCCGTCTGCCTGCTGGAAAGAGAAGCGGTGGTCGCCGGTTGTCTCACCTACTACGTACATCGGAGCGCGTTCGCGTTCGGCGATTTTACGTACATGTTCGATGGCTTCTTCTTTGATCAGAAGTCCCATACGTTCCTGACTTTCGTTGGCGATAATTTCTTTAGCGGACAATGTCTTGTCACCGATCGGAAGTTTGCTCATGTCGATCAGACCGCCACATTCTTCCACCAATTCCGACAGACAGTTTACGTGACCTGCCGAACCGTGGTCGTGGATAGAAACTACCGGATTCACTTCTTCCTCGCAGAGTGCGCGTACTACGTTGTTGGCACGTTTCTGCATTTCGGCGTTGGCACGTTGTACGGCATTCAGTTCGATACCGCTGCTGTAACGACCGGTATCTACAGAAGATACGGAACCGCCACCCAGTCCGATACGATAGTTGTCGCCACCGATTACGACTACTTTGTTTCCTGCTTCCGGAGTACCTTTGAGGCAGTCACGTTGTGTGCCATAGCCTACACCGCCCGCAAGCATGATAACTTTGTCGTAGCCATAAACTTCGTTGTTTTCCGTGTGTTCGAAAGTCAGTACCGAGCCGCAGATCAGCGGTTGGCCGAACTTGTTACCGAAGTCGGAAGCACCGTTGGATGCCTTAATCAGAATCTGTTCCGGAGTCTGGTACAGCCATTTGCGTACCGGAAGAATATCTTCCCATTCGCGGCCTTCGTCCGTGCGGGGATAAGAAGTCATGTAGACAGCAGTACCTGCGATCGGCCATGAGCCCTTGCCACCACCCATACGGTCGCGGATTTCTCCACCTGTACCGGTAGATGCGCCGTTGAACGGTTCTACAGTCGTCGGGAAGTTATGAGTTTCTGCTTTCAGTGAGATGACGCTCTTGATGTCTTTCACCTGGAAGAAGTCAGGTTTTGAGTGATCTGCCGGAGCAAACTGTTCAACTACCGGACCTTCGGCGAAGGCTACGTTGTCTTTGTAAGCAGAGATGATTTTATTCGGATTCTCCTGTGTGGTCTTTTTGATCATCTGGAACAGAGACGATTCCTGTTCTACACCATCGATGATGAATGTTCCACCGAATATTTTGTGGCGACAGTGTTCGGAGTTGATCTGTGCGAAACCGAAAACTTCGGAGTCAGTCAACTTGCGTCCCAGATCGTTTTCTATCTTTTTCAGATAGTCCATTTCTTCTTTCGAGAGTGCGAGGCCTTCTTTCTCGTTGTAGGCTTCGAGGTCTTCGATGGATACGATAGGTTCCGGTTGGCGGTTGGTGGTGAATACGTTTTGGTCGAGTCCTTTGTACATGCGTTGCAGCATCGGGTCGTAGTCGGCATTTTCATCTTTTACCGGAAAATATTCCTCGATGCGGAGAATGTCTTCAAGTCCCATGTTTTGGGTGATTTCTACTGCGTTTGTACTCCAAGGGGTAATCATTTCGCGGCGTGGACCGACGAAACAGCCTTTCAGGTTTTCTTCACTTTCCGTCACGGCTTCTCCAAAAAGCCAGCAGAGTTTATTACTTTCGTCCGGGGTGAGCTGATGGTTGCTCTCTACGGCAATCACGCTCTTGGAAGGGGTTCTGAAAAAAAGAATCATGTTTATTTTTTGATTTTACGATTTTTCTGTGGCGCAAAGATAAGCAATTTTGGTGTATATAGTGACTCTTGTGTGGAAAAAACGTTAATATCCTATCCTCTTCTCATAAAAAAGTGCGATATTTGCGGCATGATTCAGATTGAGACAATATTCGATATAATAGTGAAAGGCTTTATTATAGGCGTTGTTGTGTCCGCACCTCTCGGTCCGGTGGGTGTTCTCTGCATTCAGAGGACGTTGAATAAAGGGCGCTGGTATGGATTTGTGACAGGGCTTGGGGCCTCATTAAGCGACATAGCTTATGCTCTGTTGACAGGTTATGGTATGAGCTTTGTGTTTGATTATATTAATAAGAATATTTTTTATCTGCAGTTGCTGGGCAGCATCATGCTGCTACTTTTCGGAATCTATACCTTTCGCAGCAATCCGGTACAATCCATCCGTCCGGCATCGTCCAATAAAGGTTCTTACTTTCACAATTTCATTACCGCATTCTTTGTCACGCTCTCCAATCCCCTGATTATATTCCTGTTTATCGGACTTTTTGCCCGTTTTGCCTTTGTGCAGCCCGGTGTCGTGGTGTTCGAAGAAATTACGGGGTATCTTGCCATTGCTTCGGGGGCGCTGGTGTGGTGGCTCGGAATCACTTATTTTGTGAATAAAGTGCGCACTAAGTTTAACTTACGGGGCATCTGGATACTGAACCGTGTGATTGGCAGCATTGTGATGCTGGTGTCGGTGGCGGGATTAATCTATACGTTGCTGGGAGAGTCACTTTATTAGAAGAAAACTTATGAATCAGATAGCCAAACAGCTTAAAGAGAAAAATATTGCCGAGTACCTTATATATATGTGGCAAGAAGAAGACCTGATCCGCGCCAATCATGGTGAGTTGGAGGAGATCGAGGCGAATGTGATCGCCCGTTATCCGGAAGATCAGCGTCCTGCCCTGCGAGAGTGGTACGGGAACCTGATCACCATGATGAATGAGGAAGGGGTACGTGAAAAAGGTCATTTGCAGATTAACAAGAACATCATCATTAATCTGACAGAGCTTCATAATGCGCTGACTTCTTCTCCCAAATTTCCTTTCTACAGTGCCGCTTATTTCAAAGCATTACCGTTTATTGTAGAACTGCGGAATAAGAATGGCAAGAAAGAAGAGCCGGAACTGGAGACTTGCTTCGAAGCACTCTATGGACTACTTTTGCTTCGCCTGCAGAAAAAGCCTGTCAGTGAGGGGACTATGAAGGCGGTAGAAGCTATCAGCAGCTTTCTTTCCATGTTGGCAAACTATTACGATAAAGACCTGAAAGGGGAATTAAAACTTGATGAATAAATGAGAATTTTAGTGACGGGTGCCAATGGTCAGCTTGGCAATGAAATGCAGGTACTTGCAAAAGAGAATCCGCAACATACGTATTATTTTACAGATGTGCAGGAACTGGACATCTGTAATAAGGATGCTGTTTGGGCATATATTGCTGAAAAGCGGATTGAGCTTATTGTTAATTGTGCGGCATATACAGCAGTAGATAAAGCGGAAGATGATTCGGAACTGGCTTACAAGCTGAACTGTGAAGCTCCTAAAACGCTGGCGTGTGCAGCGCAGTTTAATGGTGCGGCGATGATTCAGGTGTCTACCGACTATGTTTTTGACGGCACCGCTCATATCCCTTATACAGAAGAATGCGATCCATGTCCGAATTCGGTATATGGTACAACAAAACTTGAAGGAGAATATGATGTACTGAATCATTGCGAAAAGTCAGTCGTTATCCGTACCGCATGGCTTTATTCCACTTTTGGCAACAATTTCGTGAAGACGATGATCCGTCTGGGAAAAGAACGCGATAGTCTGGGAGTCATTTTCGATCAGGTAGGAACTCCTACTTACGCCAATGACCTGGCACAGGCCATCTTTGCTATTATTAATAAAGGAATCGTTCGTGGAGTCTATCATTTCAGCAACGAAGGAGTCTGCTCCTGGTATGACTTTACGGTAGCTATTCATCGTCTGGCAGGAATCACTTCATGCAAAGTGAAACCGCTACATACGGCGGAATATCCTACAAGAGCGAACCGCCCTGCATATTCCGTACTCGATAAAACAAAAATAAAAACAACGTTCGGCATCGAGATTCCTCATTGGGAGGAAAGCCTGAAAAGATGCATCGACACCTTATAATAAATATGGCAGATAATACAGAAATACAGAGACGGCGAACATTCGCCATTATTGCGCATCCGGATGCCGGTAAGACATCATTGACGGAGAAGTTATTGCTTTTCGGTGGTCAGATTCAGGTAGCAGGTGCGGTCAAGAGTAATAAAATCAAGAAAACGGCTACTTCCGACTGGATGGAGATAGAGAAGCAGCGTGGTATCTCGGTGACAACTTCCGTAATGGAATTTGACTATCGGGACTACAAGATCAATATCCTCGATACTCCGGGTCACCAGGACTTTGCCGAAGACACATACCGTACGCTGACTGCTGTAGACAGCGTTATCATTGTAGTAGACGGAGCGAAAGGTGTGGAAACACAAACCCGTAAACTGATGGAAGTGTGCCGTATGAGAAAAACTCCGGTCATCATTTTCGTTAATAAAATGGACCGTGAAGGTAAGGACCCGTTTGACTTGCTGGACGAGCTGGAAGAAGAACTGATGATTCAGGTCCGCCCGCTGTCATGGCCTATCGAACAGGGAGTTCGCTTCAAAGGAGTATATAATATTTATGAGAAGAAACTGGACTTGTACCAACCTTCCAAACAAGTAGTGACGGAGAAGGTAGAAGTCGATATACATACGGAAGAGCTGGATAAGCAGATCGGTAAGCCGCTGGCAGACAAGCTGCGTGGTGATCTGGAACTGATCGAGGGAGTTTATCCGGAACTGGATGTGGAATCTTATCTGGAAGGAGATTGCGCGCCTGTATTCTTTGGCTCTGCCTTGAATAATTTTGGTGTACAGGAATTGCTGAACTGTTTTGTGGAGATTGCTCCCAGTCCTCGTCCCGTACAGGCAGAAGAGCGTGAAGTGAAACCGGACGAACCGAAATTTACCGGATTTATCTTTAAGATTACCGCCAATATCGACCCGAACCACCGTTCGTGTGTAGCATTCTGTAAGATATGTTCGGGCAAATTTGTACGTAATGCACCCTATCAGCACGTCCGTCATGGCAAGACCATGCGTTTTTCATCGCCCACCCAGTTTATGGCGCAGCGGAAAACGACCATTGACGAAGCCTATGCAGGAGATATCATCGGTTTGCCGGACAATGGAACTTTCAAGATCGGTGATACGCTGACGGAAGGAGAACTGCTCCATTTCCGCGGCTTGCCCAGCTTCTCGCCGGAGATGTTCAAGTATATCGAAAATGCTGATCCGATGAAGCAGAAACAGCTGGCAAAGGGTATCGACCAGTTGATGGACGAAGGTGTGGCACAGTTGTTTGTCAATCAGTTCAACGGCCGTAAGATTATCGGTACGGTCGGACAGTTGCAGTTTGAGGTTATCCAGTATCGTCTGCTGAACGAGTATAATGCTTCTTGCCGTTGGGAACCGGTAAGTTTGTACAAGGCTTGTTGGGTAGAAAGCGATGACCCTGCTGAGCTGGAAGCTTTCAAGAAACGTAAATACCAATATATGGCGAAGGACAGGGAAGGACGTGACGTATTCCTTGCCGATTCAGGCTATGTGCTTCAGATGGCACAAATGGACTTCAAGCACATTAAATTCCATTTCACAAGTGAATTTTAGTCTGCTTGGTGGAATTTAACAAAAATAATTGGTAAAAGGGGAAGAATTATGTTACCTGTTAATAAGGGAAGGAGAAATGAATACAACATTTTGGGAGAAAATCCAGCAGGGGGATGAAGAAGCATTCCGGCAGCTTTATAACGGATATTCGGATTTATTGTACGGATATGGGATGAAGATAGCCGGTGACGATGACCTGGTGACCGAAACTATTCAGTCGTTATTCGTTTATTTGTATGAGAAGAGATGGAGTTGTTCCGAGCCTCTGTCCGTATCTGCCTATCTGTGTGTGGCACTGAAACGGATGCTGCTGAATGAGTTGAAGAAAACAGCTAATGGAGTATTCACATCATTGGACGAAGTAGACTCAAGCGAATATCAGTTCGATTTAGAGATAGATATAGAAACAGCTATAGTCCGTTCCGAACTTGAAAGAGAGCAGTTAGAAGTTCTGCAGAAAGAAATCAATGGCTTGACAAAGCAGCAGAGAGAGGTGTTATATCTGAAGTATTATAAGAAACTCGATTCGGAAGAAATAGCCGAAGTGATGGGACTGACTTCCCGCACTGTTTATAATACGAGCCACATGGCAATATCCAGACTGAGAGAGCGATTGAGTAAGTCTTTCTTGTTGGCTGTAAGTGCTAATTTATGGATTTTTAATTGAGGTGAGGATATGGAGAATAGGAAAGAGCTTCTGGAACAATATATGGAGGACGGCAAACTCCCTCTGAGAGGTGAACTGTTTGCCCGGAAGTCCGTAGTCGGTGAGAAGTTGGAACAATTTCGTGAAGAAAAACGTGCGGATGCATTCGTGAGAAAACAGAATGCTGCAGGCGGACAGAAGCAGATTGTCCGCAGGAGTAGCCGTATCTACTGGAGAATAGCGGCGCTGTTTATCCTTCTTTTCGGAATCGGTGGTTATTACTGTCTGTCGGAAGAGAAGATTACGTCCGAAGCGGTAGCTGTCGATTACAAGCTACCGGATGGCAGTTCTGTGAAACTGATGCAAAACTCAAGCTTGTCTTATAATAAAGTGAGCTGGCTTTGGGGACGCAAGTTGCATCTCCTCGGATCGGCCTTCTTTGACGTGACTCCGGGCAAGACATTTACGGTGCGGACAGAAGCCGGAGATGTTACGGTGTTAGGTACCAGATTCCTGGTAGAACAGGAAGGAAAGACAATCACTGTGAATTGCGAGGAAGGAAGTGTGAAGGTAGAGACCCCAATCGGCGAACTGACATTGAATGCCGGCGAAAGTGTACGTTGTGATGAGAATGAGATCGGACCAGTACAGGAAAAAGAAGAACTTCCCGAAGTGCTCGGTTATGAAGATGACCCGTTGGTCAATGTAGTAGCGGACATTCAGCACATATTTGATGTGGAAGTGGTAGGGTGCGAAAAATATAATGAATTGTACTATAACGGGACGATACTGACAAAAGACCTGCACGAAACATTGAAAAGAGTATTTGGTTCTTTGGGAATCAATTATCAGCTGAGCGGACAGAAAGTCATATTGGAATAGACGGGAACAGAAGTCCGTACCGTAAAAAAGAGAAATTATCCTTGATATAAAGCAGAAAGAGAAATATTTCTGCAATTAAAAAACGCCTTTCAGAGTACTCTGAAAGGCGTTTTTTAATTAAATCTATTTTTTCTTCTATTTTTCTTGGTAAAAAAGGGAAGAAAGCTCCTCTTATAAATATAGGAATTACTTATAAACAAACAATAGATAACAGGTGGATGAACAGGCAGTAGCCAGACAGTATTTTTAGGGGATTAAATTAATAATTAGGTAGAGAATTTAGATTGCTAAAAGAGAGAGGTCTCATGAAAAAAACGGGGGAAAGTTCCAATGACCGTTTCAGGTAAACAATATAGAACGGATTGGAATTAGTAAGTGAGTTTAATTTTATTGTTTTCCAAATGTGAGAGAAAATTGAAAGGTTTTCTCTCACATTTCTGTTACTACTAATGTTTAAAATATGATTGTATATAATAGTCGGTTAGCTAAACTATTTGTGAAAGGTAAACATAAACATTATTTTATGTTGTTCGGTTTCTGTTTTACTCGTTACAAATATTGTGAATTTTGGGAAGAAATGGAGTTGCGCATTCGTGAGCGTCAGTATTACGAATGTGTGCTTTTGGCGTTATTGCCGTCTTTGGTGTTGTCTGTTTTTTTCTCCTGGTGGTTCATGCTGCTTGCGCTATTCTTTTATTATATAGTCTATTGGGCGGAGTTTCTTTTCTCTTCCCGTTCCGCTTTTGATCAGGAAGCGAAAAGGAATTGTGGCGATACGATGTATATGCGCAAGAGAAAGTTTGCAGACTGGCGGCAGTGGTATGGGCGAGGAAAAAAGTAGGTAAATCTGATAATTTTTCTTAGCTTTGTGAAAAAGAAAGCTGATATGGAAGATTTGCAGAGATTATATCCCATAGGGATACAGACATTTTCGAAGATACGTGAGGGAAATTACCTCTATATAGATAAGACAGAATACGTTTACCGGATGACGCATTCCGCTTCCAGTTATATGTTTCTGAGCCGTCCGCGCCGTTTTGGAAAATCACTGCTTGCTTCTACATTACACAGCTATTTTTCCGGTCGTGAAGAATTGTTCCGGGGATTGGCGATAGAGAAGCTGGAGAAGGAATGGACGGAGTATCCGGTGCTGCACTTTGATATGAGTACTGCCAAGCATACTGATAAGGATAAGTTGGTGCAAGAATTGAGTTTAAAGCTGTTTGGATATGAACAGATTTATGGAAAGCTGAATGAGGAGGTTACTCCTAATCAGCGTTTGGAAGGACTCATCAAGCGCGCTTATGAACAGACCGGCAAGAAGGTAGTTGTTCTTATTGACGAATATGATGCTCCTCTGCTGGATGTGGTGCATGAGCATGAGAATCTCAGCATTTTGCGCAATATCATGCGTAACTTTTACAGCCCGTTGAAAGCCTGTGACCCTTATTTGCGTTATGTGTTTCTGACTGGTATTACTAAATTCTCACAACTCAGCATTTTTAGTGAATTGAACAACATTGAAAATATCAGTATGGATGAACCATACGCTGCTATTTGTGGCATAACTGAGGATGAAGTACATACTCAGATGAAAGAAGATGTCGCCTGGTTAGCAAAACAATTGAATATTACTGCAGATGAAGTATTGACGAAGTTGAAAGAGAATTATGACGGTTATCATTTCACCTATCCTTCACCTGATATCTATAATCCGTTCAGTCTGCTTACTGCTATGTCGAAGGGAAAGATTGGGTCTTATTGGTTTGGTAGCGGTACGCCTACTTATCTGATAAAGATGCTGAACAAATTTGGCGTAGAGCCTTCTGAGATAGGACCATTGGCTGCAAAGTCTTCTGCTTTCGATGCTCCTACGGAAACGATGACTACGATTATTCCGCTGCTTTATCAAAGTGGTTATATCACTATTAAGGGATATGATGAAGAATTGGATCTTTACACACTTGATATCCCTAATAAGGAGGTACGTTTGGGATTGATGGAGAGCCTCCTTCCTGATTATGTAGCAAGTAAGACACCGGAAGCTACGACCATGGTGGCTTATCTTTCCCGTGATATCCGGAATGGCGATATGGATGCGGCATTACTTCGTTTGCAGACATTCCTGTCTACTATTCCTCAATGCGATAATACAAAATACGAAGGCCATTACCAGCAGATATTTTATATCATATTCAGCTTGTTGGATTATTATGTAGATGTCGAAGTGCGTACTCCCCGTGGACGAGTGGATATGGTATTACGCACTCAAACGACACTGTATATCTTGGAATTGAAACTGGATAAGAGTGCGACAATCGGTATGGAACAGATCAATTTGAAAAATTATCCCGAACGTTTTGCCCTGTGTGGATTGCCTGTGGTAAAGGTGGCAGTCAATTTTGATAGTGAAAGTTGCACGCTGGGAGATTGGATAATCGAAAAAGCTTTTTAGTAATTTTAATATAGTCAAACAACATAAAACTAAGATTTCCTGTTTATTCATCTTAATTTGTATTGTGTAATCTAACTAGTGATGCAAATAATGAATAAAAATGGATTCAGTCGATGTGCCGATATTTATATCGGTCGTTTGCGAAAGGAGGGGCGCTATTCTACGGCGCATGTCTATCAGAATGCCCTTCTTTCTTTTACCAAGTTTTGTGGAGGGTATAGTGTGTCGTTCAGGCAAGTGACGCGTGAGCGTTTGCGGCGTTATGAGCAGCATCTTTACGAGTGTGGCTTGAGGCCCAATACGATTTCTACGTATATGCGTATGCTGCGTAGTGTCTACAACCGTGGGGTAGAGGCGGGGAGTGCGCCTTATGTCCCGTATCTGTTTCGCGATGTTTATACGGGAGTGGACGTACGGCAGAAAAGGGCTTTACCTATGTCGGAGTTGCATAAGCTTCTGTATGACGATCCTCAATCGGAGCGTTTACGTCGTACGCAGTCTATTGCTGCCCTGATGTTCCAGTTTTGCGGGATGTCTTTCGCTGATCTGGCGCATCTGGAAAAATCAGCTTTGGACAGCGATGTGCTGCGCTATAATCGTATCAAAACGAAGACTCCCATGAGCGTTGAGGTTCTGGACAGCGCACAGGAAATGCTCGACCAGCTCCGGAACCGACAGTCTCCCCGTCCCGGCTGTCCCGACTACCTTTTCGGCATTCTTCAAGGAGATAAGAAGAGGAAGGATGAGAGAGCCTACCGTGAATACCAGTCCGCTCTCCGAAGATTCAACTACTGTCTGAAGTCTCTGGCAAAGCGGCTGCGTCTCAACTTCCCCGTCACTTCCTACACGCTTCGTCATTCATGGGCTACCACTGCCAAGTACCGTGGTGTCCCTATCGAGATGATCAGCGAATCGCTTGGTCATAAGTCCATCAAGACTACGCAGATTTATCTGAAGGGCTTTGAACTGAAAGAACGTACGGAGGTAAACCGGATGAATTTGTCTTACGTAAAGCGGTGCGGAGTAGGTCAGTGTATCTGATTTAGAAGCTTGATATACAGTGTTTATCGGTGTGCGTTACTTCTTAGGTAACGGAATGATTTATGGCGCAAAGATGGACATATTTATGAAAATACGCAAACAAAAATGAAATTAATTTCGGAAAATGAATCAAATGCAGGCATAACAGGCGGAAAATGATAATATCCGTGTTATGTCTTTTTTTTATTCCAATTCATGAAAAACACCTTCACTTCTGCTTTATTTCCTGAATACCAGTCCTCTTCTGATGTTTTCGTTGAAAAAAGTTCCCTTTTCTGCTTGCCCTATGCTTGTTCGTTACCTAAGAAGTAACGGATAAACATGGGGTAAAAAAACATGATTTTAAGAAAAGAGAAATCACTAAATGCTGGGCCTATTTATGGGACAGGGGAAGGCGTAGCACACTCAAAACGCTGGTATGTAGCTTTGGTTCGGATGCATCATGAAAAGAGGGTTTCCGAACGTCTGGACAAGATGGGAATCGAGAATTTCATTCCTGTTCAACAAGAACTCCACCAATGGAGCGACCGTCGTAAGATGATCACCTCCGTTTTACTTCCGATGATGGTCTTTGTACATGTAGATCCAAAGGAACGTATGGAAGTTCTGAGTTTTTCTACTGTCAGCCGTTACATGGTGATGCGCGGTGAGAGTAGTCCTGCTGTAATTCCTGACGAGCAAATGGCTCGTTTCCGTTTCATGCTTGATTATTCCGCAGAATCAGTTAGCATGAACAGCTCCCCTTTGGCTCGTGGCGAACAGGTTCGTGTGATCAAAGGTCCTTTGACCGGACTGGTTGGTGAACTGGTTGATGTGGATGGTAAAAGTAAGATAGCTGTTCGCTTGAATATGCTGGGGTGTGCTTGTGTTGATATGCCTATCGGGTATGTTGAACCTGTAAAAAACGTAGTCTGACGAATCTGGATTATATTTCTATAATGGAATTACAGGATAAAATTATTCATCTTCATAATTTGGCTCATCGTTTACTTCACATCGAATGTTCTGGCAGTTATTTGTATGCCGATGACTTATCCCAATTAAATAAAGACATCCACGATGAAATGAATGAATTGTATCGCCTGCGTGGCAACACATTAGAGCAAGATGCTTCTTTATGCCTTGCCCTGCTGTTGGGATATAGTGTAAGTATGTATGCCAGTTGGGAGGATGATTTGAAACGGGAAAAAATACTTTCCCATTCTTTGGAGCTTCTTGAAAATCTTCCTGCTTCGCCTTTAAGAGACGATTTACTTACTGTTTGCAAAGAATATTCAATCGTATAAAAATGGAGTAGAAAAATGAAAGTACCTAAAATTATAGCAGAAATAGGTTGTAATCACAAAGGTGATATGACAATTGCAAAAGAGATGATATTGACTGCTGCTAGTTATTGTAAGGCAGATATTGTTAAGTTTCAGAAGAGATCTGCTCGAGAGTTATTGACTTCTGAGGAATATAATGCTCCGCATCCTCATCCGGAGAATTCATATGGTAGAACGTATGGAGAACATCGTGAGTTTTTGGAATTCACATTAGAACAACACAGGCAATTACAAGAATGGTGTAGAGAATTCGGAATAGAATATTCTACTTCTGTATGGGATTTGACTTCTGCAAAAGAGATATGTACCCTGAATCCATCCTTGATTAAAGTACCTTCAGCTTGTAATTTGAATAAGGGGTTATTAGAATATTTGTGTGACAATTATGAGGGTGAAATTCATCTTTCATTTGGAATGACTTTGCGGGAAGAAGAAGAAGAGATAGTCTCATTTTTTGAAAAGAAAGGTCGTAATAAAGATTTGGTTATTTATGCTTGTACTTCTGGATATCCTGTTCCTTTTGAGGATGTTTGTCTATTGGAAATATCACGCATTAATGAATGTTTTGGTAAACGTGTAAAAAGTATAGGATTTTCGGGGCATCATTTAGGAATAGCAATTGATTCTGCCGCTATTGCTTTGGGAGCTGAATGGATCGAGCGGCATTTCACACTTGATAGGACGTGGAAAGGTACAGATCACGCTGCTTCTCTGGAACCGGATGGTTTAAGAAAACTAGCTCGTGATTGCCGTGCAATTGCAAAGGCTTTGGTTTATAAACAGCAAGATATTTTAGAGATTGAAAAAGTACAAAGAGATAAATTGAAAAAAAATCAGGTGAAATGGTAATCATAAAACATTAAAGTATCTGATAATGGTCTGGACTTATTGAAGTTATACATATAGGTCAGTCATAAAAGTTCTTCTAATTTTTTGTTCCTAGGTTATTTCTATATTCATTCTTATTAGGTTTTAATTGTGATCAATGTTGGTAAGGTTGTCTTATTTCATTATATTTTTGTTTTCTTTTATATTTTCATTGTTGCTGATTGGAGTAAAGTAGCACGAAAAAATATGTTTGATATGGGTATTAATGCTTTTATCATTATCTATTAAAGTTAATATCAGATTGATTATCTTGTGTAAATTATAAAATATGAAAACAGTTGCGTTTGTTCCTGTACGGGGAGGGAGTAAATCCATTCCTTTAAAAAATATAAAATTATTTTGTGGTAAACCGTTAGTTTATTGGAGTGTATCGGCTTTACAACATACAGCTGCCATAGATGAAATTATTGTTGCAACGGATTCCAAACAAATAGAGCAGGTAGTTACTTCTTTTCATTTTTCAAAGGTGAAAATTTATCATCGTTCGTCTGAAAATGCATGTGATACGGCTAGTACTGAAAGTGTAATGTTGGAATATATTCAATATGCTCAACTTGATGATAATGATATCTTTGTACTGGTGCAAGCTACCTCTCCATTGACTGAGACAATTCATATTCAAGAAGCTTTGGAATTATATGTTAGTCGTAAGTATGATTCAATATTGACTTGTGTCCGTAGCTATCGTTTTTTTTGGAATGAAGATGGTACTTCAAGAAATTATGATTATAAGAATCGTCCACGAAGACAGAATTTCACTGGTGAATTAATGGAAAATGGAGCTTTATATATTAATAGTGTGCGAAATATCATTTCTTTCAGAAACCGTTTAAGTGGTAAAATCGGGTTGTATGTTATGCCTGAATACACTGCAACAGAAATTGATGAGCCTGATGATTGGATTATCTTGGAACACTTAATGCAAAGGCATATTCTTTCTAGGTCTGCAAACGGTAAAAAGAAAATTAAACTGTTTTTATCAGATGTTGATGGGGTGTTGACAGATGGAGGTATGTATTATTCAGAGGAAGGAGATGAATTGAAAAAATTCAATACTCGTGATGGAATGGCTTTTCGATTACTTCATGAAAAAGGTATAAAGACAGGTATAATAACATCTGAAAATACGCAAATAGTGGAGAGTCGTGCAAGAAAACTAAAAGTAGATTACTTGTATCAAAGTAAATGTAAAGGAGGTAAATTGTTAGCTGCCAAAGAGATTTGTGAACAAGAAGGAATTACACTAAATGAAGTGGCTTATATAGGCGATGACATTAATTGTTATGAATTGTTGTGTAATGTAGGGATGGCTGCTTGCCCACTAAATGCAATGGAACAAGTTAAAAATATTCCATCTGTAAATGTATTGATGAATAAAGGTGGAGATGGGGTAGTACGTGAATTTGCTGAAATGATATTAAATTGTAATGTGTAGGACGGGCTCTTATACGTATTTGTGAATCTGAGTTGGAAGAGGTGCGTGTGAGTGTATTGAAAGTCACCGATGCTCCGGTTTCAGAATCGCCTTCTGCTATTTCATTTTCCCCAGTGAAAGTTGTTTCAGGTGATCATGCTTTCTCTTTTTGAAATTTAGTAACGATTGAGGTTTATCAAGAGAATAGCTAAATATGGACTATAATAAAGTGATACGGCGAATACTTACCGAGGTTATTGAAAGATAAACGTTATGGATATTTCAGAAAACAATAGGCGTATTGTAAGAAATACATTATTCTTATATTTTCGTATGTTCTTTACGATGCTGATAAATTTGTTTACAGTACGTATTGTTTTGCGAGCATTGGGAGTAGAAGATTACGGCATTTATAATGTGATAGGAGGAGTAGTGTCTATGTTCTCTATTTTAGGTGGTTCGCTAGCTTCCGGTACACAACGCTTTCTTGCCTTTGAACTAGGAAAGAAAGATTATATACGTTTAAAAGAGGTGTTCAATATGACTGTGATTGTTTATTGGATTGTTTCTTTTATTGTGTTGATTTTACTTGAGACATTGGGATTGTGGTTTGTAAACTATAAAATGAATATTCCTTCTGATAGAATATTGGCAGCGAATTATATATTTCAATTTTCAATGTTATCCTTTTTAGTAAATATGATTTCCATACCATATAATGCTTTGATCATAGCAAGGGAAAGAATGACTGCATTTGCATATATTGGTATTCTTGAAGCATCACTCAAATTATTATGCTCTATTTTATTATGGAAAGTAATATATGATAAATTGATAGTTCATTCTATCTTGATTCTTTTTGTTACTATATTAATACGATGTATTTATCAAATATACTGTAAGCGTAATATGCCTGAGAGTAAATTTTGTTTCTTTTGGGATGTTATATTGTGTAAATCACTTTTGATCTATTCTGGATGGAATATGATAGGCTCGTTGGCTTTATTACTGAGAAATCAAGGCATTAATATTATTTTAAACCTCTTTTTCGGTCCCTTGGTAAATGCCGCCCATGCTATAGCTCAGCAAGTAAATGGTGCTATATCTCAATTGGCTACGAATATTTATACCAGTACTCGCCCTCAAATTGTAAAATATTACGCAAATAACGATTTTTTTCAAATGTGGAACTTAGTTTATATAAGTAGTAAGTTTTCATATTATCTATTATTATTATTGTGCCTTCCTATCTTCTTTTTAATAGACCATATTCTTTATTTATGGTTAGGGGAGGTGCCTGAAAATACTGTATTAATAACACGTTTGCTTATTTTGAATTTACTTATTGAATCAATGACAAACCAGATCGTTGCAGTTTTTCAAGCTGCAAATAAATTACGTAAATGTCAAAGTTATTCTAGTAGTGTGCTGTTGTTCAATGTGCCAGTATCCTATTTATTGCTGAAATTATGTGATAATGTTGCTATACCATATTTAATTTCAATATTTCTGTCAATTGTATATATAGGAGTACAAATGTATATTGCGAAAGATGAAATACAATTGAATGTTGCAGAGTATACCAAGAGAGTAATGATAAAAGTTTTTGTTGTTACAATCTTATCTTCTATCTTACCTTCTATTTTATTATATGTATTGGAGGGTGGTATATTTTATCAAATGATAGTATTTTGTATGGTATCTTTCTTTTCTTCAATATTTGCTATATGGTTTATAGGTCTCACTGAAAATGAGCGTTCATATATGAAAACATATTTAAAACATAAATAATTTGAAAATACTGTGACCTTAAAAGAAGCTTGAGAGCGGTGTCTCAAATAATTTATAGCATTTTTCTTTTAATATTAAATTAGTTTTGTAAGATTGTGGGAAATTTATTTGTCGTATCTACGCCTTTTCAATTATTTGTAGCTCAACAGATTATTGGACAAGAAAATTTAGTAGATAATATTTTAGTTCTTGGTTATGGTAGACATAACGAAGATACTTATTGCCTAATGATAATACCTGATTATTGGAAAGTAATAAAATATATAGAATATATTGCTGAAATAAATGTAAAACATCCATTTCAGTTAATAAACATCCATTGGAGCATACATAAAATATGTTCTCTATATAAAATAAAAAATGTTTACTTGGGTGACATTAATAGATTAGCCTATAAATTAATTGCGATAAAATACTCAAAGAAAGGATATAACATAATTTATTTTGAAGAGGGGTCATCTCACTATTTTTACTATCCTTTGTCTTATCCAAGAAATGGGATTATATATCATGTGATTGCTTTTTTATTGGATATCTTATTATTTTTTCCATTATTCCATTTTGGTTGTGGGCGTTTTTTATTGTATAAAAGTTTGTCGTGGGAAAAGTTGCCTATCTATGCTAGATATAGTATTTGTCCTTACTATATTTATGTGTATGATAAACAATTGAAAATTCATGAAATATTCTCGGAAAAACTTTTAGAGTATATTTCTGGTGACTTGAAAAATATTCAGCATATAAAAAATATTCCTAAAGTCTTATTCTTGGATCAACCATTTTATCAGGAGACAAGTGGAAGAAACAATCAATTCTTGAAAATTTCGGAACTTATTTATATGCAAATCATAGATGAATACTTAATTGATAATAAAATAAAATATTTTATTATCAAATTTCATCCTCGAACAGAGTTACATATAAAAAATAAAATAATCTATTTGCTTGAACAATACCAAATACAGTATGAAATATTGAGTCCCAAATATTTAATTCCCGTGGAGTATTATTTGCAAAAAGCTGATTTTGATGAAATTGTTACATTCCTTTCCAGTACGATTTTGTATAATGGTCTAATATATCGAAAATTGAAAGTGGTGTTGTTAGCTGATAGATATCTTAGTTTATGTGAACAGAATGGACTTTCTGCAGATGTCTTAAAAGAAAAGGTCAATCAAATAAAGGGTATAATGTTTCAATGAATGTATCGTTTGAACTTTTTGTGTCAAGAGGAATGATCCCAAAATAGGATGACTCCAATAATATTATCCAGTTTATCCTTATAGAGCAATCTTTAGTTCGTTTTAGTAGGGGATGTTGTAAAAAACTATTAAACGCTTGTTTGTTATCGTGGTTTATTCTATTAATAACTCAGTAAGTGTTAATGCTTTACAGTGTATGATAAATTGTCATGGAATGAGGTCTAACTAATATCTAAATATGAATATATTATTTTTTACGGAAGATGAAATTAATCCTACTATAGGTGGGATTGAAAGGGTGACTTCCATTTTGTCTAAAAAATTTACGGAGGTTTATCATGCGAATGTATTCTCTTTATTTTTGAATCCTGTGACAGATCCTTCTAATGATTTGTTTATAAGGAAAATGTGTTGGAATAATGTGAGAGATGTGAGGACCTTTATAGAAGTCAATGAAATAGATATAATTGTTTGTCAAAGGCAAATTCCGGAAATTGAAATTCTTAGAAATCTTCTCCATGAGAGGAGAAATAAATGTGTTTTTATTAATGTGTTTCATAATATGCCTGGGTATGAAATAACCACATGGAGATATTTAATCTATTATATGCACTATACTAATCTTAAAGGTAAAATAAAAAGTATCATTAAGCTATTGTTTTATCCTTTGTATAAATCTTATTTATTGAAGAAAGCTTCCAAAGTAATGAGAATGGCTGATAGCAGTTCTGATATTTCTATTTTATTATCTTCTCGATATGAAAAGTTATATAAAAATATATATGGCATAAGTAAAACGGCGAGTTGTTGTGCTATAAATAATCCGTTATCATATTCTAATTTTTTTCAAATGACAGAGTATTCATTGAAGAGACATATTTTGTTAGTCGTTTCTCGTTTAGATGAAAGACAAAAACGACTTTCTTTATTGCTGAAGATATGGGGACGAATCCAAAATGAGACTAACGACTGGCAGCTAATTATAGTTGGAGACGGGGAAGATAAGGGAATTTATGAATCTATTATACAAAAAAAACATTTAAAAAATGTAACAATGTTGGGCAAAAAAGCGCCTCTACCCTTTTATAGAGAGGCATCCCTGTTTGCAATGACTTCTGTTGTCGAAGGATGGCCAATGACTTTATTGGAAGCCATGCAATGTGGAGTTGTTCCGGTCGTAATGGATACTTTTGGAGCTGTTCATGATATTATTGATGATGGAGAAAACGGAATTCTAATTCCTAATCGAAATATAAACCAATATGCTGAAGCGTTATTATCTCTGATGAATGATAAATCTGAAAGGAAAAGATTAGCGGGGAATGCTATAGAAAAGGTTAAGTGTTTTTCACCGGATGTGATTGCAGGACAGTGGATGAAATTATTTACAGACTTATTAGTACAAAAAAATAAAATTATGTAATGTATAGCTTAAGTGTAATAGTCCCAGTATATAATGTGCAGCAGTATATCGGTCGATGTCTTGATTCCATTTTTAATCAGACTATGCAAGATGGGGTAGAATTGATAATAGTGAATGATTGTACACCGGATAATAGCATGTATATTGTAAAAGAAAAAATAGAGGAGTATCAAGGGCAAATTGATGTGAAGATAATTTTTCATGAATCAAATAAGGGAATTGCTGAAGTTCGAAATACGGGATTAGTTGCTGCAACAGGTAAATATATAATTTATATTGATAGTGACGATTATTGTGAGAATGACATGTTTGCAAAAATGTATGAGAAAGGTTGTCAAGATAATGCAGATATAGTGTTATGTGACTTTTTTTATGAGAATGACAATCGGAAAATAGACTATAAGTATGAAGAGGAAAGTAAAGATGTTTTTTTTTACAATATACTATCTGGAAAATCTCCATCTTATTTATGGTGTAGAATGATTAAAAAAAAAATATATGTAGACAACAAAATTAAGTTCATATCTAGTATTAATATGCTTGAAGACCTGGTGGTTAGTATTCCCTTACATTTCTTTGCTACTTCCATATCATTTGTACATGAAGTTTTATATCATTATGTGAAAAATGAAACTTCAATTGTACAAACCATAAAAGATTGGCAGATACAGAATGAGCTAGCTGCAATGCAAGCCATAGAAATGTTTTTGAAATCGAATGGCATTTATGAAAAATATAAAATACCATTTTTGCAACGTACTTTAATAATTAAGGGAGATTCTTTATTCTTGCCTGCTACTCGAAATTATAAATACTGGAAGTCTGTATATCCGGAATCTCACATATACATTAAGCAGTTTGATTTAAGTTGGCATACGCGGTGGATACAAAGATTGGCTATATGTGGTATACCACAAGCTGCTATTGTATTATTTAATATACGAAAATGGATTACAGAAAAATATATTAGATGAAAAAAATACTATTTGTAATAGAAGGGTTATATTCCGCAGCGGGAATCGAACGAGTTAGTACTAATTTGTTGAATGTATTGACGAAAAATGGGTTTGATGTGTCTGTGGTTTTATTCGGCACCGATAAAACGGCATTTTTTCAATTGGATGAAAGCGTGAAACTGTATACGTTAGGTGTTCCTTTTGCTAATAAATATAAATTAAGAGCAGCCATTCAATTAGCTGATATTGCGAAAAAAATAAGTCCTGATTATGTGGTAAATGTAGCTGTACCTATGATGCAAGTAACTGTTATTTCTAAAATACTTGGAATGCCAGGAAGAATTATCACATGGGAGCACTTTAACTTTAAAGTCGGATCTAGATGGGGACGCATTTTTAGATTATTTAGTGGACTTATATCGCATGATACTATTGTGTTGACAGAGCAGGATAGATGTAATTATCCTCTATTTTTAAGAAACAAAATTATTGCGATTAATAATCTTGTTCCTGAAATGGAAATAAAGTCTTCACTTACGAATAAAATAGTTTTAAGTATAGGAAGACTGAATTATCAAAAAGGATTTGATATGCTATTAGACATTTGGAAAGAAGTGGTGAAAGAGCATTCTGATTGGATGTTGCAAATAATAGGGAATGGCGAAGATAAGGATATGTTGATGCAAAAAATAAAATTATATCAATTAGAGCATACTGTACAAATGATACCTACTGTTTCTAATATACAAGACTATTATCAGAATGCATCTATTTATGTCATGAGTTCTCGTTTTGAAGGATTGCCTACTGTATTAATTGAAGCGAAATCTTATAACTTGCCTATTGTTAGTTTTGATTGCCCTCATGGTCCGAGAACCATAATTAATGATGGAATAGACGGTTATTTGATTCTGCCAAACAACTGTTTAGAAATGGCAAAGAAGATATCATTGTTAATCGAAGATTTCTCTCTCCGAAAGAAATTAGGAGAAGCTGGAAATTTAGATTATACCAAACGTTTCTCTGAAAAATCCATATTATTTGAATGGAGCAAAATCTTAAAGTAGACTAGGATGGAAAAAATAAAAGCTTTTATTTTGATATTTGGTCTAAATCTTCGATTTTTATTACAAGTGACACTGGAGCAGGAATTCTTTATTGGCAATATGATCATATATCTAATTTTATTATTATCAATAGATTTTTCTAAACATTATCGCTATTTGCCATTTCTGATGGTAATCATATGTACTTTGCCATTCAATATGGAAGCTATGAGAATCGGATTTATTATATTGGTCTGTTTCTTTTGTGTAAAAATAGATATCAAAGATATTGCTTTATATAATTTTATATCTGGTATAATAGTAGTAGGAGTTGTCTTTTATTTAATTGATGGAGGTATATTAAAGAATGAAAGTAATGTGTATTATAATGGTTTAGGTCAACTTCGCATTCGGCATTCTTTAGGTTTAGGTTGGAACAAATTTTCTATTTATGTCTTTTCTATATTGATAAATTTATATATTTTATTTGGGGAAAAATATAAGTTTGTAGTTTGTGTAATAATTTTCGGCATTTCATATTTATGCTATAAATCTTCCGGTTCGAATACAGCTTTTTATGCTTCTTTAGTATTGATGTTGTCACATTTATTCTGTATATATAAAATTAATGGATTTGTTATAAAACGCAATAAAATAATTAATACACTATTGTTATTTATTCCTTTTTTGTTCATTCTAATAGCTATTTTAGGTGGTTTATTCTTGCATGGAACTTTATTGGATAGCTTACTCTCTGGACGTCTATTTTATATCAATATTTATCTTCATTCAGTTTCATTTAAAGATCTTTTTATAGGAAATGTTGATACATCAAATGCTGTTATGGATAATTCTTATATTCGTTTACTTTTTGAAGGAGGAATTACTTTTTTTGTGTTTTTTTATTCTATATATTATAAAACAATAAAATCTTTAGATGAAGGAAATATTTATTTATTGCCTGTAATAATCTCTTTTTTGGTGATAGCTTTTTCAGAGACA
Organism: Bacteroides thetaiotaomicron; assembly: GCA_019412825.1. GTDB lineage: Bacteria > Bacteroidota > Bacteroidia > Bacteroidales > Bacteroidaceae > Bacteroides > Bacteroides thetaiotaomicron_A. Next base: position 84,556 of record DXOL01000023.1, read on the forward strand.
ACTTTATTCTCAATTGCGATTATAGGATACGCTACTCTCTGGATTATTTTATATCAAGGTGCTTTTAAGTATGATAAAAAATAATGAAATATGATAACTGTTTTTACCCCTACTTATAATCGTGCTTATATAATAAGTAAATTGTATCATAGTTTATTACTTCAATCAAATAAAGATTTTGAGTGGCTGGTAATAGACGATGGAAGTACGGATGATACAGAGGAACTTTTTAAATCTTTTATTGCTGATCGGAAAATAAAGATTCACTATTCAAAAGTAAAGAATGGTGGAAAGCATCGTGCAATAAATAAAGGTCTTGAATTGGCACGGGGAAACTTCTTTTTTATTGTCGATAGTGATGATTATTTGCCTAGTAATGCACTTGAACGAGTACGTTTTTTTACTAAACAGATTGAGAGTGAGGACGCTTTTGCAGGAGTCTCTGGGTTAAAAATATATCCGGATGGGAGAAAAGTAGGGGGAGAAGCTAATTATAAAATATTGGATACAGATTCTATTAGTTTTCGTGAAAAATATAAAGTGAAAGGTGATATGGCAGAGGTTTTTAAAACAGAAATTTTAAAGGAATATCCATTTCCTGAGTTCGACGGTGAAATGTTTATTTCAGAAGGAACCGTATGGAGTCGTATTGCTCAAAAATATAATTTAAGGTATTTCTATGAGGGCATATATATATGTGATTATTTAGAAGATGGGTTAACGAAATCTATCAGAAAACATCATCGTAATAGTCCTAAGGGTACAATGCTTTTTTATAATGAAATGATTCGGCAAAAAAGAAATGGTCTGAAAAAGCGTTTGATTGCCGCTGTTAATTATTGGCGTTATACTATAAAATATAAAGGAGAGAGAGCAGGAGAGCTGGCTCCTATTAGCTGGAGTTATTGTTGCTATCCTTTAGGCTTGTTATATTATTATATAGATATTCGGAAAAAGTGAGAATCTTATTTATTGTTCCTTCATTGAAAAATGCAGGTCCTGTCATTGTTGTCTATGATTTGGTTCATTTACTGATAAAGCGTGGGCACAAATGCTTTGTTTGCTATTTTGATAAGATAGAGGGACTTAAATTTGATTGTGAGGTTGTACAGATCTCGATGGGGCAAAAGCTAAACTTTAGTGATTATGACATTGTGCATACACATGGTTATCGCCCCCAACTTTATGCTTTTTTGCATAAATCATGGAATAAGAGTAGTGCAAAATTCGTTACTACAATGCATAATTATTTGTTTAGTGACTTTGGATATACCTATGGTAAATTTAAGGGAATGATCTATGGCTCATTGTATCTTTTGGTGAATTTACGTGCGGATAAAATAATCGCCTTAAGTAAGGATGCGCAGCACTATTACTCAAGATTTTTACCTTCTCGTAAGTTATCCTATGCTTATAATACACGAGTTTGTGATTTTTCGAAAAAATTATCAGCCGAAGAAGAACGTGAATTGTTAGCCTTCCGGGGCGAAAGCGCACGGCTGGTCGGGACCAGCTGTGCGCTTTCGCCCCTGAAGGGCTTGGATTTGATAATCCAAGCCCTTCAGGAACTTCCACAAACAAAATTTTGTATTATTGGGGATGGTAAAATAAAAAACGATTTAATACAACTATCTGTAAAACTAGAAGTTAGTGACCGGGTGCTTTTTCTAGGTTATAAGAATGATGCCTATAAATATTTACCTTATTTCGATGCCTATGCTATCCCTAGTCATAGTGAAGGTTTTCCTTTGGCAATGCTTGAAGCGGCAGTATATGGGAAACCGATTATTGCATCTAATTTGAATGTGTTCAAAGAAATATTTACTGATGACGAAATCTCAATGTTTGATTTGAACGATGAGAAAAGTGTGCCAAATGCGATAGAACGTGCTTTCTTGGAAAAAGAGAAACTATCACGTAACGCTAAGCTAAAATATGAAAATGTTTATTCTCCCGATCATTTTGTGAGTCGGTATTTAGCTATATATACTAAGCTCCTTCTCGAATAAAGTCTGATTTATATAATGGAAAAATTTAGTGTGTTAATGTCTGTTTACGCACGCGAGCAGAGTGCTTATTTAAAAGAAGCGCTTCATAGCGTGTTTGAACAAACTGTGCCGCCTTCTGAGGTGGTGTTGGTAAAAGATGGTCCCTTGACTACAGAATTGGAGACTGTTATTGCAAGTTTTGCGGAACATTATAAGTATTTGAAAATTGTTGCTTTGGCCAAAAATATGGGATTGGGCAATGCGCTTAATGTCGGTTTATCTGCATGTACTTATAGACTGGTTGCACGCATGGATAGTGATGATTTGTCTTTGCCAGAACGATTTGAAGCTCAATTACGTGTATTTGATCAATACCCGGATGTTTCAGTAGTTGGAGGATGGATTTCAGAATTTGACAAGGACCCTAAAGATATTATTTCATATCGAAAGCTGCCGCAAACAGATAGAGAGCTTAAACAAATATGCCAGTTGAAAAATCCGTTGAATCACATGACGGTGATGTTTCGTAAAATAGATGTACTTAATGTGGGAGGATACCAGCATTTTTACTTGTTTGAGGACTACTGGTTGTGGGCAAGAATGATAAAGAATGGTGTGAAGTTGTATAATGTGCAGGACGTACTGGTCAATGTACGAGGCGGTGCTGCTATGGCTGCAAGACGTGGGGGATGGAAATATGCGAAGAGTGAAATACGGTTTCAAAGGAAAATCTTACAAATGGGATTAATCAGTTTGCATATATTTTTAAGAAATGTTTGTGTTCGTTTTTCTATCCGTATGATACCAACTGGTTTGAGGAGTTTGATCTATGAAAAAGTATTAAGGTAATTCTTTCAATTTAAATATTTTATGGGGTATAGTGAAGAGTTCATTCCGGATGGAATGAATGGTTTTGAACGTAATGTGAAACGAGTAGGGGATTGTATTATTGCGGGAGTTTTATTATTAATATTCTCCCCCTTGTTCTTAATCTGTTACCTGGCAGTGAAACGTGAGGACGGTGGTCCTGCTATATTCAAGCAGGAACGTGTCGGTCGGTTTGGTCGACTGTTTTATATCTATAAGTTTCGTAGTATGCGGCTGGACGCTGAATCTATGGGACCTCAGTTATATAAAGGCGGTAGAGATCCACGATTAACTAAAGTTGGTAAGTTTTTGCGGGAACATCATTTGGATGAATTGCCGCAACTGTGGAATGTATTTTGTGGACAGATGGCCTTTATTGGTCCCCGCCCGGAACGCAAATTTTATATTGATCAAATAATGGAGCGTGATTCTCGTTATCGATTTCTATATCAGATCCGTCCGGGAGTAACTTCATATGCTACTCTTTATAATGGTTATACTGATACGATAGACAAAATGTTGCGTCGCCTGCGTTATGACTTGTTTTATCTACAACATCGCTCCTGGTTGTTTGACTTTAAAATATTAGTAAAAACCTTTGTCTATATAGTTTTTGGTAAGAAATTCTAATAATAACAGTAAAAGTAATATGAATAAATCCTTTTTAATTGTGTTGCTGGCTTTTGTATTGGCTAGCTGTCAGTCTTATAAGAAAGTGCCCTATCTGCAGGATGCTGAGGTAGTGTTGTATGGAGTTCAGAACGAACAACTGTATGATGCAAAGATTATGCCTAAAGACTTGTTGACTATTGTGGTGTCATGTACAAGTCCAGAGTTAGCTGCACCTTTCAATTTGACAGTTGCCACGCCAAATAATATTGCTTCGAATTATACTACCACTCAACCTGCTCTACAACAATATTTGGTTGATAACGAAGGTAAGATTAACTTCCCGGTCTTAGGCGAATTGCATGTGGGAGGATTAACTAAGAAGGGTACTGAACAGATGATTGTGGAAAAACTGAAGCCTTATATAAAAGAAACGCCTATCGTAACTGTACGAATGGTGAATTATAAAATTTCAGTTATTGGAGAAGTCGCCCGTCCCGGTACCTTTACTATCTCGAATGAAAAAGTGAACTTGCTGGAAGCATTGGCTATGGCAGGAGATATGACTGTATATGGATTACGTAATGACATTAAATTAATAAGAGAGGACGCTAACGGTAAACAGGAGATTATTCCGTTGGACTTAAATAAAGCTGAGACAATCCTTTCTCCCTATTATTGGCTGCAACAGAATGATATAGTCTATGTAACACCCAACAAAGCTAAAGCACGTAACTCTGATATCGGAAATAGTACTAGTTTGTGGTTCTCTGCCACCTCTATCCTGATATCCATCGCCAGTCTATTATATAATATCTTAAGATAACATTCATAACAATGAAAGAAGAACTAACAAACGAGAAATTGCGCGAAGCAGAAGATAAAGAAATAGATATTCAGGAATTGCTTTTTAAATATCTGATTCACTGGCCTTGGTTTGTAGGAGCGGTGATAGTATGTTTGATTTCTGCTTATATTTACTTATATGTTGCTACTCCTGTATATAACATTTCTGCTACAGTCCTGATTAAAGATGATAAGAAAGGAGGAAGTTCAAACAATGTAGCCGGCTTGGATGAATTAGGGCTTAGTGGGTTAGTAACTTCTTCGCAAAGCATAGATAATGAAATAGAAGTGTTGCGTTCTAAAACTCTAGTGAAAGAAGTAGTCAATTACTTAAATTTATATGTTACTTATCAGGATGACGATCAAATCCCTTCGAAAGAGTTGTATAAGACATCTCCTGTACAAGTAAATATGACTCCACAAGAGGCGGAAAAACTGAAAACAAAGGTTGTTATTGAAATGGTACTACACCCACAAGGTAGTTGGGATGTGAATGTGAAAATGGAGGATAAAGAGTTCCAAAAACATTTTGAGAAATTGCCTGCCATCCTTCCTACTAATCAGGGAACACTTTCTTTCTTTCAGACTACGGATTCTGTTTCTTCGAAGAAAAATGAAGAAGTGGGTTCTCCTGTTCAAGATGTACGACATATCACAGCTACCATTAGCCAGCCTATGAATGTAGCCAGAGGATATTGCGAGAATCTATCTATTGAACCTACCTCGAAGACTACCTCTGTAGTAACGGTCTCTTTAAAAAACTCCAGTTTGCAGCGCGGGCAGGATTTTATCAACCAGCTGCTCGAGATGTACAATCGGAATACCAACAATGATAAAAATGAAATAGCGCAGAAAACGGCTGAGTTTATCGATGAGCGAATTGGCATTATTTCAAAAGAGCTGGGAAGTACGGAAGCGGATTTGGAGACCTTTAAACGTGATGCGGGAATTACTGATTTGAGTAGTGATGCACAGATCGCTCTGACCGGTAATGCTGAATATGAAAAGAAACAGGTTGAAAATCGTACGCAAATTAGCTTAGTGGAAGATTTGAAGAAATACTTAGGTCATAGTGAATATGAAGTATTGCCTAGTAATGTGGGGTTAAAGGATATGGCTCTTGCCGCACAGATTGACCGATACAATGAAATGCTTATTGAGCGTAAGCGTCTGCTTCGTACTTCCACGGAGAATAATCCTGCTATCATCAATTTGGATACCAGTATTCGTGCCACGAAGGCGAATGTACAGGCTACTCTTGAAGGTACACTGCAAGGGTTGTTTATTACTAAAGCTGACTTGGATCGAGAAGCAAAGCGCTATATGCGTCGTATCAGTGATGCTCCGGGGCAGGAGAGGCAGTATGTGAGTATAGCCCGTCAGCAGGAAATAAAGGCGGGATTGTACTTGATGTTGTTGCAAAAGCGTGAGGAAAATGCCATTATGCTGGCTGCTACTGCGAATAATGCAAAGATTATAGATGATGCCATTGCCGATGTTATTCCTGTATCTCCTAAACGAAGCATTATTTATTTGGCTGCGCTGGTCTTAGGAATTGCGATACCTGTTGTTGTTATCTTCCTGATTGATCTGACGAAGTTCAAGATCGAAGGTCGTGCTGATGTGGAGAAACTGACGAGTGTACCTGTTGTAGGTGATATTCCTTTGACGGATGAAAAGAATGCCAAAGACGGTTCTATTGCCGTATTTGAGAATCAGAATAACTTGATGAGCGAAACCTTCCGTAATATTCGAACGAATATCCAGTTTATGCTTCAGAACGATAAGAAAGTAGTACTTGTGACTTCAACAGTGAGCGGCGAAGGTAAATCATTTACTTCGGCTAACTTGGCTATCAGTTTCTCTCTTTTGGGAAAGAAGGTCGTAATCGTTGGTCTTGATATTCGCAAACCGGGACTGAATAAGGTTTTTAATCTTTCGAGCAAGGAGAAAGGCATTACTCAATATCTTGCCAATCCGGAAATGGATTTGATGAGTTTGGTACAGTCATCTGATGTGAATAGGAATCTGTATATTCTTCCGGGTGGAACCGTTCCTCCCAATCCTACGGAGCTATTGGCACGTGATGGTTTGGATAAGGCAATTGAGATTCTGAAGAAGAATTTCGATTATGTCATCCTTGATACTGCTCCTATTGGTATGGTGACTGATACTTTATTGATAGGACGTGTAGCGGATTTATCAGCATACGTATGTCGTGCCGATTATACGCATAAGGCAGAATACACATTGATCAATGAGTTGTTCCATGAGCAGAAGTTACCTAATCTTTGTACCATTATTAATGGCGTAGACCTGAAGAAGAGAAAATACGGTTATTACTATGGCTATGGCAAGTATGGTAAGCATTACGGCTATGGTAAACGTTATGGATACGGATATGGTTATGGTCAAGAAAAGTAATTTCGTTTTGAGTAATTAAGCATTATTTTTTGGAAATTTGGTGATAAAGGCTTTACTTTGTGATACTAACTGAAGAGAAATGAAAACATTACCGGAATATATCACATTATTACAAAGCTATATGCAACAAAATGCATCTAAGTATGGCATCTTGCGTATGGGGATATTTGGTTCTGTAGCTCGTAACGAGCATACAGATGTTAGTGATGTTGACGTTTATGTGGAAGGGCAACTTCATGGATTCTTTGCTTTGGCTGGTATAAAGCAGGATTTGGAAGAACTGTTAGGGTGCAAGGTAGATATTGTTCGTCTGCGAGACAAGATGGATTCATTTCTACGTGAAAAAATACTAAAGGAGGGCATTTATGTATGACACTCTGATTGCTTATCATACCTTGGAGCTGATACGGGACTCCTTAGAAAAAATACTTTCCCGTTTTGCGGATATTTCTTGTTCTGATGATTTCTTGTTGAGTGACAGTGGTATGATGAAATTAGACAGTATTTGTATGAAACTGACAGCAATAGGAGAAAGTGTGAAAAATCTGGATAAAGTAACTAATAAAGAATTGTTAGTACAATATCCAGAGATTCCTTGGAAACATGTGATGGGTATACGTGATATAATAGTACATCATTATTTCGACGTAGATGCTGATGAAATTTATCGCATTTGTAATGAGGATATTTTACAGTTGCATCAAGTTATTACACGAATGTTGGATGACTTGCGTACCATAAAATAGTTCTCTTTTACAGTTCCCTATATTCCCCTACACAAGGGTAGCCCGGGCACTCCTTAAGAGGATTTAAATCATGATGCCCCACAATCAACGCTTTAGGAAATTTTTTCTTCAATTCACGGAGTAAAGCCAGCAACGATCCTCGTTGCTCTAGCGTGCGTGTATCCTTAGCTCTTCCGTCCGCATCCAGTCCTCCTTCGTAACAGATTCCTATGGAATGTGCATTGTGATTCCGGCAATGTGCTCCCACTTTTTCCAGCGGTCGTCCCGGATGGATTTCCCCGTCACGTGTGATGTAGAAATGGTAGCCGATGTCACGGAATCCCCGATGTCGGATATGATCCTGTCGGCAAGCCTCCGCCGAGAGGGATTTTCCCTCCGGCGTGGCACTGCAGTGAATGATGATCAGTGTAATAGTCCGCATCGGTCTACATACAACTTTGTATTCCTATCAATCCTCCTACAGCGGTGGCGACAGTGATGATCAGTTTGATAACGAAGCCCCATACGGAGCGTGATGATGAATTATTCATGATTTTTGATTTTAAATGAAAGATTTAGATTACGAATTAAACAGTCGGGTCCGGTGCTTCTTCGTCTCCTTCGTCCGGATTAGGTTTCGGATCAGGGGTATTGCCTGAACCGGAGCCTCCTCCTCCGGGCGTTGTCGGTTTCTGATACTCTGCCTGTTGTTTCAGCTGGCTGTCGAGTTTCAGGTTGGTTGTCGATAAGTTTCCTGTGGCACGTGCTTTGAGTTTCATGCCTGTGATGTTCTTCTCCAGCGAGAACTCTTCCAGCGTTTCGGCAGCCTTGCTGCGGATTCCTACACCAAAGATGGCGAGATCATCAATTTTCACACTTTTGCCGTCAAGCAGTAGCTCCTTGATACAGTCCACCATATCAGTGAGCACGCCTTTGATCACCCCACTGGAATACGGTGAATTGTGCTTTGACATATGTTCGGCAAGTTTTGCAAGGTCGAATGTCTCGTCGCTTACCGCCCGGGCGAACCACTTGCCCGCATTCAAGCCTTTTTTCTGCTGGTTCTGATAGATTTTGTAACGAATCATAAAATAATAATTTTAAAGAGTTAAACATACTTTCGTGAGGATTTCTCCCTTTCGATGACACAAAGATAGTATGGTGTAACTCGGAAATATCAGTTGTGTACAGTGACAGTCGGTAATGTGCAATTGTTGTCGGTTATGGTCTGTTATTCTCTGATAAAACGTAGGTAATGTGAATATATTTTGTTACTTTTGTGACTGTAAAACAGAAACTTATTTGTCATGATAGAATTCAAAATACGTGCTTATGGTCGTATGGAACTGGCACAGCTTTATTCTCCCGAACTTACCAGCATTGCCGCTTACCGCAAAATGAATAAATGGATTGTCCGCTGTCCCGGTCTTCAGGAACGCCTGCTCGATTTGGGTTATCAGCCGCAGCATCGCTCTTATACTCCGTTGGAGGTAAGGGTGATCGTGGATGCATTGGGAGAACCATGAGCAGGTAATAAGTATTAGGTAACAGGTAATAAGTGTTGGAGACTGCGAGGGGCGTTTTGTATTAGCTAAAGCTAAGCTTTAGAGGCCATAAAGCACCGCTTTAGAAGTCGTAAAGCATAGCTTTAGCCAATACAAAACGCTATACTCTGATTTTCATAAAGAAACGATAAAAGACGATGTTATCAACAGGTACAGTAGGTACACTTTTACCCGCCCTTCCCTAACACACGCACACGCGTGCGTGCGCGTAAGTACCTTTACCGTCAAGATTGACAATCAGTCCCTGTTTTACCAGTCGTTTCAGCCAGGTGAGGGCAGTGTTGGGTTTGATTTCCATAGTCGCAGCCTGCTCCAACAACTGTGCACGGGTGAATTGGATACCCAGTGCCTCAAAGAATGCGTCACGGTCGGCATTGGCCCTATGGCTGACTTCTGAAGGAGGAAGGAAAGACAAGATATGCGTGGCATGCTGATAGAGTGGTTTCACAAGGTTCAACACAGCCTTAAAATCTTCGGGAGTGATCGTCATATCCCAACGGGTAATAATACTGTCCTTGATGTTATCAGCGGCGATTTCCTTATCCGGTGTAAGCAGGGGATGAGAAGATGCCTGATATTGATACGGCTGAGGATTTTCAAGAGCACGAAGCATGGCCACTACTGACATGATACGGCAGATGTTGACAGCCATTCGGGCGATGGAACTACTCATTTCTCTGCCATTGGCAATCGTTGACCGGGTGAATAGTTCGGAAAAGAGATCATTGAACTCCTGTTTCTGTTCATCCGTGAGCCGGAGTGTGTGGAGTCCATGTTCCTTGAGTAAGTTCAAGAGCTTTTTCCATTCCAGACCAATGGCGGTGAAGATGGCTTCCAAGTCCGTTTCGTTCTCGTCAAACTGATTGATCCATTGATAGATGCCGTGCATATAATAGAACAGCTGGCGCGAAAAAAGTCCGTTCTCTACTGAAGGAATGAGTGGTTTCACCTGTGCGGGTGTGCCCGAAAGCAGAAGAGAGAGGTAGCTTTTCCTGTTTTCCCGGTACTCTTGATTGGTACGTCGGTTGTATGCTAACCAGTCATGGTCGAATGCTCTGCGAAGCGTATCACTCCAGTGACCGTATTCCGAACCGATGGCGGTAGAGATAGTATCCGCTTCGGTTTCGCAGATGAAGCCTGTTCCGTTGTCATCCATAATATTTTGAAGGATACCGGTACCGGTATTGTTGCCGGAAATGAGGAACATTCTGTTTAAAGGCATTTCGGGGATTTCCGCTTTGGCACGCTCTTTGCCCATCATTTCGTAGGCGACTTTTGCCTTTTTGTAGGCATTCATCTCTTTTTCCACTTGTTGGCGGATATCATCGTGGATAGGCATAACGAGCAGGCGGATGAGTGATAGTACTCCCTTGCCCGAGGCTGCCGGAGCTACAATGAAGGATTGCATACAGGGCGATTGGTATTTGCCGGCATAATGACATCTCACGTATCGTTCCATGGTGGCGCCCAGGGCAGTCAATGCTCCGAGCAAGAGTACGTCTTTTTGCGTGACGGTAGTGCCATAGCTTATGATGCGCAGCAGTAGTTTCGGCCAGTCTTCTAAGGTGAAAGTGGGTAATGGGTGATGCGGGTCGCTGCCTTCCAGCAGTTCTTCTGATTCACTCTTTTCCTCTTCTTCTACCTTATTATATACGTGCGCGTGTGTGGAAAAATTGTGCGGTGAACTTTCTGTACCTACTGTACCTGTCCGGTTGTTCATAACTTCCTTCCGGTCTTCCCTGCAGATTTTTACTCCTGTCGATTCAGCGAGGTGAAATGCCGTTCCGAGATGTATTGCTCCCTGCTGCTTCGTGAGTGCATTGGAAAACATTCGTTCGGCATGGGCGGATTGATACTTGGCGGAAATCCGGCACAGGCGATGAAAAAACTCCCGTCCTGCTTCGCCACAGTCCGTTGCGATGGCGAATGCTAATTGTACATACTCGGCGTAAGTGGGGGCAATGTCGGCACCTGCCGTTTCGACTGCTTCGGTGAGGAGGCGTAAGGATTCAATATCGGTCATTTTTGGGGAATTGACAATTGACAAATGATAATTGACAATTGAAGTTGATCATTCGTGATTATAATTTAATATTCTCTGAATAGTGCTTGTGGGTCATGGCTGAGGAAACAGGCTCTTACGATGTCTTTGCCGGAGGTGTCTACGGCTTTTTGAACTGTTTCGATGGAGTTGTTCATTTCTGATCCGTAGGTCATTTCTACGTATTGCATTGCCCAGTTCATGCTCTCTCTTATGTTCCGGCTCTGATCGTCTGTGTACAGGTTGCTGTAAGGTACGAATGTTTTCACACCCCGGCTGCTGGGACTGATAAATGCGAGTACAGGGCGGAGGAAAAGATCGTCGAACAGTGTACGACGCATTTCTACGGCTTTCTGATAGGAGGCGAGGTTATCTATATCTACCACAACGAGGCCGGACGGTGATGTGAAGAATTTACTGTTCCGGCGGATGAATGTGCCGCATGGAGTCACGTATGGCAGTAAGGATGTTTTCGCCATTCGAATGTCGTCGGCGCTGCGTACCTGTGTGGTCAGTACTTTGAGATTTTCATTGCAGGTGATCATCTGATATACTTGCCCGACTGAGACTTCGCAGAAGGGAGTGAGTGTGGCGGGTGTAACGGTTTGTCCTTGTTCGTTCTTGATGGGAGCAATCGGGGGCATGAAATAAGACATTCTGAAAAAGTTTTGCATAGAATACTTCTATTAGGGCGTTTAATAAATGACTTTGACTTTCAAAGCATGGTGCGAAAGTAAGACAAATAAAATAAGTCGAGTTCAGATATGTCTGAAGCAGTGTGAAAATGTTTAATATATAAGACGTGTTTTTAACTAATAATAAGAAAAATGGAAAATAAAATTGTGCATCCTAAACTTGGTGAGTTTATTGAAGAGGTACTTAAAGTAGCGCATTTGAATCTTTCAAAAATGTGTTATGAGATACATATGGGACCTGCTACTTACCAAAAGGTAAAAAAGGGGAAGAAAAAGATCTGATTCATTATGAGCGTATTCTTGAATATTATTATAGGACTCGCACCGAAGAAGAGTTTTTGAAGAAAGTGAATGAGTGGGCAAAACTTTATATTCGGTGCAAGAAGGGGCAGGATGACGTTTGATATCTTACGATTTATACTTTTTTATTCCTCTCTTAATTAATTTTATCACAAATATTTGGTATTTTCGGACGCTTTTTGGACAAACGACTTGAATTACTAATAGTTTATTATATGGAAAATATCGAAACAGCGATCCTGCTGATGGTGGTCGGCATGGCTACCGTATTTGTTATTCTGCTGATTGTGATTTATTTAGGTAAGTTACTGATTACTCTTGTCAACAAGTATGCTCCCGAAGAAGTGGTTCCTGCGAAGAAGGAAGCGCCACGAGGTCCTGCACCTATTCCGGGAAATGTTCTGGCGGCTATTACAGCAGCTGTGAATGTGGTGACATTAGGAAAAGGAAAGATTACAAAAGTAGAAAAGTTATAAACCTATCAAAAGTATATCATAGAAAAACATGAAAAGAGAAGTAAAGTTTAGTCTGGTTTTCCGAGATATGTGGCAATCTGCCGGAAAATATGTACCTCGTGTAGACCAACTCGTAAAGGTAGCTCCTGCCATCATTGAAATGGGCTGTTTCGCCCGCGTAGAAACAAATGGCGGAGGTTTTGAACAAGTGAATTTATTGTTTGGTGAAAACCCGAATAGAGCCGTGCGCGAATGGACGAAGCCGTTCCACGAAGCCGGCATACAGACACATATGCTCGACCGCGCATTGAACGGACTCCGTATGAGCCCCGTTCCGGCAGACGTCCGCAAGTTGTTCTACAAAGTAAAGAAAGCACAAGGCACAGATATCACCCGTACATTCTGCGGATTGAACGACGTGCGCAATATCGCTCCTTCCATCACGTATGCCAAAGAGGCAGGCATGATCTCACAGTGTTCACTCTGCATCACCCATTCGCCGATCCACACAGTAGAGTACTACACCAATATGGCGTTAGAACTCATCAAGCTGGGGGCGGACGAGATTTGCATCAAGGACATGGCAGGTATCGGTCGCCCCGTTTCATTGGGCAAAATCGTGGCCAATATCAAAGCGGCACATCCCGAAATTCCTATTCAGTATCATAGTCATGCCGGTCCCGGTTTCAACATGGCAAGCATCCTCGAAGTATGCGAAGCCGGTTGCGACTACATCGACGTAGGTATGGAACCACTTTCATGGGGTACGGGTCATGCCGACCTTCTCAGCGTACAGGCTATGCTGAAAGATGCCGGATATCAGGTGCCGGAAATCAATATGGAAGCCTACATGAAAGTGCGTGCGCTGATTCAGGAATTTATGGATGACTTCCTCGGCTTGTATATCAGCCCGAAGAACCGTCTGATGAACTCTCTGCTGATCGGTCCGGGACTTCCGGGCGGTATGATGGGTAGTCTGATGGCTGACCTCGAATCGAATCTGGAATCTATCAACAAGTATAAAGCCAAACATAACCTGCCGTTTATGACACAGGATCAGCTGCTGATCAAGCTGTTCAACGAAGTGGCGTATGTATGGCCCCGCGTCGGTTATCCTCCATTGGTAACTCCGTTCAGCCAGTACGTAAAGAACCTTGCCATGATGAATGTGATGGTAATGGAAAAAGGCAAGGAACGCTGGGGAATGATCGCCGACGATATCTGGGATATGCTGCTGGGCAAAGCAGGACGTCTGCCGGGTACACTGGCTCCCGAAATCATCGAGAAGGCCGAGCGTGAAGGACGTAAGTTCTTCGAAGGTAATCCGCAGGACAACTATCCCGACTCACTCGAAAAGTATCGCAAACTGATGAAGGAAAACAAATGGGAAGTGGGAGAGGACGACGAAGAACTCTTCGAATATGCCATGCATCCGGCTCAGTATGAGGCTTACAAGAGTGGAAAAGCGAAGGAAGACTTCCTGGAAGACGTGGCAAAACGCCGTGCCGAGAAAGATAAGTCTCCGGAAGAAGATGCGAAACCAAAGACTCTGACTGTACAGGTGGACGGACAGGCTTATCGTGTGACGGTAGCTTATGGAGATGCCGAACTGCCTGCTGCACCTGTAGCTGCGGTTCCGGCAGGAGAGGGCAAAGAGGTTCTTTCTCCGCTGGAAGGTAAATTCTTCCTGGTGAAGAATGCGCAGGAATCTGCCTTGAAAGTCGGTGATGCGGTGAAGGAGGGTGATGTGCTTTGTTATGTGGAAGCAATGAAGACTTACAACGCCATCCGTGCCGAATTTAGCGGTACGATCACTGCCATCTGCGCCAATCCGGGAGACACTGTTTCAGAAGATGATGTATTAATGAAGATAGGATAATGAACGAGATATTTGAGAACTTATATGACATGACTGCGTTCAGCAATATCATTGCCGAACCGCAGTTCCTGATAATGTATGCCATCGCGTTCGTCCTGCTTTATCTGGGTATCAAGAAACAGTACGAACCGCTGCTGCTTGTTCCGATCGCTTTCGGTGTGTTGCTTGCCAACTTCCCCGGAGGAGATATGGGAGTGATACAGGCAGATGAGAATGGTATGGTGATGATAAACGGTGTGATGAAGAGTATCTGGGAAATGCCTTTGCATGACATTGCGCATGAACTGGGAATTATGAACTTCATCTACTATATGCTGATCAAGACCGGTTTCCTGCCTCCGATCATCTTTATGGGGGTCGGTGCGTTGACGGACTTCGGACCGATGTTGCGCAACCTGCATCTCTCCATCTTTGGAGCTGCCGCACAGTTGGGTATCTTTACAGTTCTGTTGGTAGCCATCCTGATGGGATTCACTCCGCAGGAAGCTGCTTCACTGGGTATTATCGGTGGTGCGGACGGACCGACAGCTATCTTTACAACGATCAAGCTGGCTCCGCATTTGCTGGGTCCGATCGCTATTGCCGCATATTCATATATGGCATTGGTGCCGGTAATCATTCCGTTGGTAGTGAAGTTGCTCTGTACCAAGAAAGAGTTGAGCATCAACATGAAGGAACAGGAAAAGAAATATCCTTCGAAGACAGAAATCAAGAATCTGCGCGTGCTGAAGATTATTTTCCCGATTGTGGTGACTACGGTTGTAGCGCTCTTCGTGCCGAGTGCAGTACCTTTGATCGGTATGCTGATGTTCGGTAACCTGGTGAAAGAGATCGGAAGCAATACATTCCGTCTGTTCGATGCTGCTTCTAACAGTATCATGAATGCCGCTACTATCTTCCTCGGACTATCGGTAGGTGCAACTATGACCACAGAAGCTTTCCTGAACTGGACGACAATCGGTATCGTTGTCGGTGGTTTCCTTGCATTTGCTCTTTCCATCGCCGGTGGTATTTTCTTTGTGAAGTTAGTGAATCTCTTCTCCAAGAAGAAGATTAATCCGCTGATCGGAGCTACCGGACTGAGTGCCGTTCCGATGGCAAGCCGTGTGGCGAATGAGATTGCCTTGAAATACGATCCGAAGAATCATGTATTGCAGTATTGTATGGCAAGTAACATCTCGGGAGTAATCGGCTCGGCAGTAGCTGCGGGTGTACTGATCTCCTTCCTTGCATAACAAAAGAACAACCAATTTTTAGAAATAAAATCCGGAGGTATAGGCAAAAGCTCATCCTCCGGATTTTCTCATATATAGACTTCGTGAATTGGTTGCTGTCTTCCACTTATTCGCTGGTCACCTTCTTGTATTCAGCCACCGCCATTTTCTCGGACAGATAGGCATTGATCAGATTGGTGTGTGCCTGCGTCCATGACAGCTGCGCGGAGAGTACATCTACCATACTCGCTTTTCCTTCATTGTAGGAGAAAGTGGCCAGATCCAGATTCTCATTCGCCAGGCTCATGTTTTCTTTCGCTGTTTTCACCTGAGATTCTGTTTCCGTCAGTTTGGTGAGAGCTGCCGATAGTTCTTCGTTGATATTGTCCGTCATATAACTCTGTTGCAGCTTTTGTATTCCGATATATGCCTTCTGCTGCCGGTTCGTCTTGAAACGGGCCCCCCAGCGGAAAATAGGAATATTCAGATTGACTCCTACGATGGGATTGAAAGATACGTCATATCCCAAGTTGGGTGTACCCGTCGCCCAGCCACCACTGAAATACATATTTAATTGGGGGTTGAACTGACTGAGAGCCGCTTTGCGTTGTGCCTGACTCTTCATGATGTTTACTTCCGTACTGGCATAATCTGCACGTCGTTGCAAAACATCTTCCAGAGGCAGTATCCGGACAGGAGCGGAGATCATTCCGATGCTGTACAGGCTGTCTACGGGGGCATTCGGTGCTGCTCCCATCAGAATATTCAGCTGTTGCAGCGCTAATGTATAATTTTGGCGGGCTTTGATGTATTGCAGTTCCGCTTCTTTCAGCCGGGTGGAAATCATCAGAAGATCCGTGCGGCTGATCATTCCGTCATCGAAACGGTCCTGAATAATGTCATATTGCTGTTTGACAATGCTCTGGTATTTATCGGCCGCTTGTAGCATGGCTTTTGAGGCGGAGGCATTCCAGTAGACAGCATCACTTTGATAGTGAATCTGGTCTAACGTGAGTTCCTCGTTCAGCTGGTTCAGCTTTTCGTCTGCCTTTGCTATCTGATGTTGCGCATTGAGTGCACCGCCTGTGTAGAGTGGCTGCGAGACAACAAATACTCCTTGATAAGTATGGTTACGGTATTCGCCCACCGGCTCGTTCCATGCGCTGAGGTCGCTCATGTTCAGGGTACCGTCTGCATTGACGTCGATTTTCGGCAGGAAACCTGTATGGACTATCTTTCGTGCCTCCGAACTGGCCAATGTCTTTAGTTTTTGCTGTTTCAATATCTGGCTGTAAGCCTCCACTTTTTCGCGGTAGGCTTCCTGACTCAGGCAGGGCTGTTGCGCCCTGGCTGTGGAGACAAGGAGCAACAGTGAAAATAGTATGAGTTGAGTTTTCATTTCTTTCATGGGTAATCTTTTCATGGATAATCTTTTAATGGATAATGGATAGTTGATAATGGATAATTATTGTTCTCCTTTGATCCGGTGGATGGCGCAATAGGCTACGGGAAGGACGAATAGTGTCAGTGCCGAGGCTACTAACAGACCTCCCATGATGGTGGCGGCCATTCCGCCGAACATGGCGTCGAACAGTAGCGGCAACATACCCAAAATCGTTGTTCCGGAGGCCATCGCTACCGGAATGATACGGCTGGTCGTGGCGCTGATGACCGCATCCAACGGCTTTTTGCCAGTTGCTGCTTCCAGGTCGATCTGGTCTACCAGTACGATGGCATTCTTGATGTTCATACCAATCAGACCGAGCAGGCCCAATATGGAGAAGAAGTCGAACGACTTGCCGAGTACGAGCAGCCCCAGTACGATACCGATGAAGATCAGCGGCAGCATTAACAGGATGACGGTCGGCTTGCGATACGTCTTGAACAAGAAGAGCAGCGTCACAAACATCAGGAAGAATGTCAGCGGTAAGTTTTTGGCCAGCGCTTCATTCGATTCTACCTGACTTTCCTGTTCGCCGAAATACTTCATGGTATATCCTTCCGGTATTTTTATTTCTTGCTGTACCTGCGACCATATCTGGTTGAAGGCGGAAATAGCATTGGTCCCGCGACGCGGGTCGCATTGTGCCATCATCACCATCTGACGGTTATAGTCTTTCACATTCGAGAACCGGTACTGGAAGTCAAATTCAGATACTACCTGTTCCAGGCTGGTCGTCTCGTTGCCTGTCCCGAATACGGGCAGGGTACGCAGATCATTGATCCGGAACGAATCCAGCTGATTGTTTTTCAATAGAATAGGAAGTACCTGATCTCCCTGCCGGTATTCTCCCAAAGTCATTCCTGTAGTACCGATCTGAATGCTCTGTGCCATTCCCTGTCGGGATACGCCCAGCGGTTGTGCCCGTTCCGGGCTGTAAACCGGTTTCCATACGGGAATTTTGTTTCCCCACGAATTGCGGATATTAATTAAATCCGGATTTTGGTGCATAATGCTCATCGCCTGATTGGTGAGTGATACAAGCGTATCCACGTTCGGGCCGATAAAGCCGATTTCAATAGCCGCGTCCACTGCGGGAGACAGTTTGAACAAGCTGGTCCGTGTGATTGCACTCGGATAATTGGCTTTCATGTATCCGTCAAAATTCTCTTCGTATTCTTTCGTATATTTACTGTCTGTCAGTTCGACGAGTACATTGGCAAAATTCGGTTTCGGACCTACGGAAGTGGAGGCAAGGTAATATCTCAGCGGGGTGCTGCCGAATGTGATGGATACCTTTTTCACTTCCGGCTGCTTCGCCAGGTGCTCTTCTACCGATTTCATCTCTTTCACTACGTCATTGATGCTGTATCCGTCCGGATAGAATACATCCGCTCGGAAATAAGGCTTATCGAGCGACGGGAAGAAGTTTTGCGGCATCGTTCCCATAATAATAAGCGAGATAATGAAGAGGATCACCATGGATACCAGTGTCACTGCTTTCTTGCGGATCAGCACTCCGAGGACGGAAGCGAACTTATGATAGAACGGCTTGTCGTATGGATCTTTCGTACTGTCGCCTGTTTTGGCTTTCAGAATGAAATTTCCGAATACGGTGGTCTGCGTCAGGGCAAGTACCCAGCTCAGTCCTAATGAAATGGCAAGTACCACAAACAGCGGCTTTACGATTTCCGCTACGGCAGAGGGGGCAAGGTAAAGCGGCAGGAAGGAACAGATGGCAATGAAGGTTGCTCCGAGCAATCCCCATTGTGGTCCGGTCGCTCCGTCTATCAGGGCTTTCCGTCGGTTTACACCACGGGCAATGGCTATTTGGGCGTTGTCCGTCACTACGATGGCATTGTCCACCAGCATACCCATGGCGATGATAAATCCTGCCAGGGACGTTCGGTTGAGTCCGACGCCGAAGAAAGACATGATGAGCAGTGTACCTCCGATAGAGAAAATCAGCGAAGAGCCGATGAGCAGACCGGCACGGAGTCCCATCACCAGCATGATGATGACAATCACGATCAGGATGGATTCGATCAGGTTGATGATAAATCCGTTGTTGGCTTCGTTGGCGATCTCGTTTTCGAGGTAGAGGCTTTGCAGTTCCAGTCCCACAGGCATGAGGGGGAGGAGTTCGTTCAGTTTTACTTTCACATTCTCACCCGTCTGCACTACGTCTCTTTGCGGGTCGGTGGAAACACCGATGCCGATAGCCCGTTTCCCGTTCACGTGCATGATGTTGGATGGAGGGTCGAGATAACCTTTCTCGATTACGGCTATGTCGCCCAGTTTCACCTGTCCGGCTTTGGTAGTGATTACCTGGTTGCGGATATCGTCTATGTTGGTATACATCCCGTTGGCTGTCACCCGTAGCTGCTGTACGCCTGCACGGATTTCTCCGGTGTTGATAATCTGGTTCTGCGATTGCAGCAGGTTGGCCAGCTGTTTGGGGTCAATTCCCATTCCCACCAGTTTGTTGGTAGAAACGAAGATGTTGACTACTTCTGTCTGCACTCCGAACAGCGCTACTTTCATCACGCCGTCCGCCGTGACAACCTGCGTCTTGATCCGTTCCGCCCAGTTACGCATTTCTTCATAGGTGAAGCCGTCATCTGCCGTCAGTCCGTAATAAATGCCGAATACGTCGCCGAAATCATCGGAGACGGTCGGGGTGGAAGCACCGCTGGGCAGCTGCGGCTGAATATTGAGCACTTTGCGTCGCAGTTCGTCCCATTTCTGAGGGATGGAGCTGGCGGAAAGTGAGGGTTGCAGTTCGAACGTGATTTTGGAGAGCCCGTACATGGATTCTGATTTTATCTTGTACACGCCGCTCATACTTTGTATCTCACGGGAGATAGGCTCTGTGATCAGCCGTTCTACTTCTGCCGGTTCGGCTCCCGGATAGCGTGTCATGATGACCGCTGATTTGATAACGAAGGGGGCATCTTCCTTCTTGCCCAGCTTTCCGAAGGAGGTAATACCTCCAATCAGCAGTACGGCAAGGAAGAAATAGATGATCTTCGTGTTATCCAGTGAATATTTTGCTAAATTCATTTCTTTTCAATTGTCAATTGATTTAATACTTTCTCCTTCTACCAACTGGTATACCCCCGCGATGACGATTTGTTCTCCGGGTTTCAGTCCTTCGGACACGAGTACTTGCGCCTCTCCTGTAGGGGCATTGACAACGATTTTGCGTTTGTGCACTTTGTTGTCCTCGACTACCCAGACATACATATTGTTACCGTCACTTTCGCCGAAAACAGCACTGAGCGGTATGATTGTCCAGCTATCCTGCACCAACGGGCCTACATCGGCTGTGAAACGGATGCTGCAAGTGAAGCCGGGCTTCACGGCATACAAATCCCGGTCGAATGAAGGGTCGTCGATAGTGATGCTGACCGGAATACCCGTTCCTTCGGTGGATATATCCAGATATTCCTCCAGTTTCGCCTTGAACACATGCCCCTTGAAAGTATCAAACTCTACAAGGAAACGGGGATCTTTGGCACGGAGGAGATAAAGATAGACATCCGGTATGGTGAACTTGATACGCAGGTTCTGCGTGTTGACCAGTTGTACGATCCCTTCTCCTGAATTGACACGCTGGTAGTTCTCCACCAGCCGCTTTTCGATAGAACCGTCGAAAGGAGCCGTCAGTTTGGTGTCACGCATATTGTTGGTGGACAGTTCGTACTCCGATTTCGCTTTCTGATAGTTGGAAAGGCTGATTTCATATTCCTGCACGGAGATCGCTTGCCGGGAGAGCAGGCGCTTGTTGCGTTCCACTTGTGCGGAAGCCGTTTCGTAGGCAGACTTGGTGGCAGCGTACTGCAACGCGATATCTCTGGGATCGATAGCTGCAATCAGTTGCCCCTTTTTTACTTTCTCTCCTTCGATGACAGGCAGGTTGATGATCTGTCCGCTGACGCGGAATGCCAGCTTGACGTACTCCACTGCTTCTACAATGCCGGAGAAATCTTTTCTGATCACTGACCTTGACTCGACAATGGTTGTCTTTACAGGTCGGGTGGCGGGTGCCGTCGTCTCTTTCTTTTGCCCACAGCCTTGCAATAGGATGGCTGCGAGTGCAATCACATAGATATTTTTCATAAGTTGTTCATTGTTTGGGGAGTAAACAATTTGACACTTGACTATGTTCAGTAAAGACGGGTATATTAGAAATGTGAAATTAGTATCAACATTAAAGGAAAATGATTGTTTATAGATAAAAAATGCATTTTCTGTTGATTTTATCAGAGATTATTCCCACTTTTGCACCGCACTAGTATTACAGTCGCGGAATGCGATATGAGAATTTAATTCTCGAATTTAAGCTACGAGCATGTGGGAATATGCTCGTGGCTTCCTTAGATATACGGTTCTGTCCCCCGTGTGGAGCGTTAATGCGCCCACTGTATCTCATCCCTCGTGGACTGTAATATGTAGTGCAACGGGTCAGCAGGACCGTCTTTTTTGCCTGCTGAATATTATTATATATAATAGGAAGTATTTCTCCTGGATAGTACTATTTAATAAACCATCATTTTTCAGGAGATCAGACAATATAATGGTATGGTATATTCCCTTAACTATACCATTTTTATATTACCTGGTAATAGTTCCCCTTAGCCAGTTAATATACGGACCGCACTACTCTGTGAAGAATGGTGCGGTCCTTTAGCTTTTTAATGGGATCTGAAGTTCAGACGTCACAGAGTCAATGCTTAGCGAAAGTCTTTCAGCTCTTCCTGCAATTTCTGACGGGTGAAGAATATACGGCTCTTTACCGTGCCCAGCGGAAGATTCAGCTTTTCTGCTATTTCACGGTATTTGAACCCTGAAACGTGCATGGCGAATGGTATCCTGTATTCTTTGGGCAATGAATTGACTACCCGGTGCATTTCTTTCAGGTCGTACGTTTTCTCCGTGCTTTCGAACCCTGCGTCTTGTGGTAAATTCAAGTGATAGAGGTTGTCCGTACGGTCAATGAATGTCTGGTCGCGAACTACTTTGCGGTAGTTGTTGATAAAGATATTGCGCATGATGGTATACATCCATCCTTTGAAATTTGTATCAGGCGTATATTTTTCTTCGTTATCTAATGCTTTCAATGATGTTTCCTGCAACAAATCGTTTGCTTCTTCACGGTCGGTTGTCAGCTTGTATGCGAAGCGTAGTAATTCATCCTGTACTCCTACTAAATCTTTTCTGAAGCTTAAACTTTTCATATGCGTTGCTTTTTAAATGTGAGTATTCGTTGTAATTATTTTGATGATGCAAGTTTACGGGATTTTTTTGGGAGCGATGGGGGATAAACCGACGAATTTAGACCTAAAAACTATCTGTGGATAGTTTTTAGGTGCTATTTGATAGTTTTTAGGTGGTGTAATTCGCCTTTTTAATGGAGCTTCCTGTTATTTCTCAGGAGAGGGAAAGGATGGAATGGTGAAATTTGTGAAACGAAAAAGAGGAAATTTCCAACTGGAAATCTCCTCTTTTTTCATCTTAACGAAAGATTGAATTATTTCTTCTTACGGTCACCGTAACGGCTCATGAACTTATCAACGCGACCTGCAGTATCTACCAATGTAGATTTACCTGTATAGAACGGGTGAGAAGTGTTAGAGATTTCAATCTTCAGCAACGGATAAGTTTCACCTTCGAATTCGATGGTTTCTTTAGTTGCTACAGTTGATTTAGACAAAAACATATCACCATTTGACATATCTTTGAATACTACCGGACGGTATGATTCTGGATGAAGGCCTTTTTTCATTTCAGTATCTGTTTTTTTAATTTATATTCTGTTACTATTTTGGTAAGAAATAGTGTAATGGTCATTTTCAGAGCGCAAAGATAGTACATTTCTCCGAATTAGAAAAAACTTTGCTGAAAAAACTTCTGTGAATTATGCTATTTCTATGAATTATACGATTGCCATGAAAAAGATTACGCCCGCTTTCTATGAATAATACCTTTTTTCATTTAGTCGTTTATTTGCTAGGTGGACATTACAATCTAATGTCAGACCTGCTTACGGATGAATATTTGCTGATCGATTTAAACCTTTTTCTATTATATTTTTCTTTCCGATGCTCGTTATTCGGTGGATAATGCTTACTTTTGCGTAGAATTTTAATTCACTAACAATAAACTTTAAACAAAATGGTTAATTACAAAGACTTAGGATTGGTAAACACAAGAGACATGTTTGCTAAGGCTATTAAGGGTGGATACGCTATCCCAGCATTCAACTTCAACAATATGGAACAGATGCAGGCTATCATCAAGGCTGCAGTAGAAACAAAATCTCCGGTGATTCTTCAGGTTTCTAAAGGTGCTCGTCAGTATGCTAACGCTACTTTGTTGCGTTACATGGCTCAGGGTGCTGTAGAATACGCAAAGGAATTAGGTTGCGCACATCCTGAAATCGTTCTTCACCTTGACCACGGAGATACTTTTGAAACTTGCAAATCTTGCATCGATTCAGGTTTCTCTTCAGTTATGATCGACGGTTCTCATCTTCCTTACGAAGAAAACGTTGCTTTGACTAAGAAGGTTGTTGAATACGCTCATCAGTTCGACGTAACAGTTGAAGGTGAACTTGGTGTATTGGCAGGTGTAGAAGATGAAGTTTCTTCTGACCACCACACATATACTGACCCTGAAGAAGTTATCGATTTCGCTACTCGTACAGGTTGCGACTCATTGGCTATCTCTATCGGTACTTCTCACGGTGCTTACAAGTTTACTCCGGAACAATGCCACATCGATCCGGCTACCGGTCGTATGGTTCCTCCTCCATTGGCTTTCGAGGTATTGGATGCTGTAATGGAAAAACTTCCGGGATTCCCTATCGTACTTCACGGATCATCTTCAGTTCCTGAAGAAGAAGTTGAAACTATCAACAAGTTTGGTGGTGCTCTGAAAGCTGCTATCGGTATTCCTGAAGAAGAATTGCGTAAAGCTGCCAAATCTGCTGTTTGCAAAATCAACATCGACTCAGACTCTCGTCTGGCTATGACTGCTGCTATCCGTAAGACTTTCGCTGAAAAACCGGCTGAATTCGACCCACGTAAGTATCTTGGTCCGGCTCGTGACAACATGGAAAAACTGTACAAGCACAAAATCCTTAACGTGCTGGGTTCAGACAACAAACTGGCTGAATAATCAGAGATTATCCTACTATATAGAAAGGCTGCAATCGTTTGACGGTTGCAGCCTTTTTTATGTAATATCCTCTATTTACTTATTCCGGCTTCTGAGCGGGTACATTTCCTCCCAGGAAGAAATCTTCTATCTTTTGCTTACTTTGAATGTCTTTCAGCCAGTTGGCTGCAGCATTGTAGTAATTCTTAGTACCTAAAACGAGTTCGCCTCGTTCGTTTAGTTTCGCTTCTTCTTCCTTCTCTTCTTTCGGGCGTGTTTTTAAGAATGCTTCCAGGCAGCGTTCGGTATTTTTCTTGTCTTTCAGCGAATAGAAATAAATGAAAGCCATATCATAGAGCAGCTTATGGTTTTGTTTGTCGTACTTCCGGTAGCGTTCTCTGATCGATTCAATCTGCTCTTTGGGCATCTGTGCCATTTTGTAGCAGTCGGTCATGCCAATATAGAGCCGTACCATATTACTGTCTTTGGGGATAGTCAAATCAAGCGCTTTTTCGAGATACTCTACGCCTGACTTTTTCCATGAAGTCTTGGCACAGGCACGGCCGAGGTAATAGAGCAGGTTTACGTTTTCGGGATCATGCTTTCGGGCGGCTTCCAGAAAGTCATGTGCTTCGTAATATTTCTCTTCCGCATAATAGCTGATGCCCAGATAATAACAGGTATGAAAAGAACTGTCGCCCTGGCTCACCAGGTATTCATACCGCCGGATGGCGGTAGGGTAGTCCTTGTTCAGACAATATGCCAGTGCATTCTGACGATTGACAGCGATGTTGGTGGTGTCAATCCTCCGATATTTCTCCGTGGCTTCAATTGCTTCGTTGAAATAAGAACCGGCTATGTTCAGTGCGGCGAGCTTGGCGGCGGCAAGATAGTCGTCGGGGTATTTCTCCTGTATATTATAGTAGCACCCCGTGGCGGGGAGAAGCTCTCCCATACCTTCGAAACTTTGGGCTTGCAGATGCAAGGCGATGGCAGAACTGTCTTTTTCTGTCATCAGGCTACTTTCTTCTAAAGCATCCTGAAACTTCTGTAAGGAGAGCAGCAATCCGATGTATTGAATACGCACATATTTGTTTTCCGGATTCAGATCGAGTGCCTGTTCATAATATTTCAGTGCCTGTTGGTATTTGGCCAATGAACGGCAGCATTCGGCTGCTTCGATATATGCACGGGTATTGGCAGTGTCATTGGCTATGATTTCCTGATAAGTGGAAAGTGCTTCTGTGTTCATCCCAAGTCCCCGTTGTGCTTTACCTTTCTGCAAGAGTAGGGGGATCGTCGGCTTTTCTTTGGCAATGAGAGTGAGAGCTGCCTCGTAATCGTAGTTTGCAATTGCTTCCTGAACATGATTGATGCGTTGCGCCATCACCAGGGTGGTGGTACAAAGGAAGGCGAGGAGAATCATCCGTTTCATAAATATTTATTTTAGTGTGTCGTAACAAAGACGCAAGATGCTAAAAAATATCGTAATTACGAATTATTCGTAGCCTTTTTGGAATAGATTAACGGAATGATAAGAGTAGATAACATAATGATAAGTGCGGATATTGCATCTAAAACAGCAATATCCGCACCTAATATTTTGTCCCGGTATTCCGAATGGAAACCTGGCAGGGGCACCTTGCCCCTACATTAAGAATCCTAACAGGATACCGGCAGCAACAGCCGAACCGATTACCCCTGCTACGTTCGGACCCATAGCGTGCATCAGCAAGTAGTTGGTAGGATCATATTCCAGACCGACAACTTGTGAGATACGTGCAGAGTCGGGAACGGCAGATACACCTGCATTACCGATCAACGGATTGATCTTATTGCCCTTCTTGAGGAAGAGGTTGAAGATTTTAACAAACAACACACCTGATGCGGTAGCAATGATAAATGACAATGCACCGAGGGCGAAGATCTTGATGGAGTCGAGTGTCAGGAACTCAGAAGCCTGAGTAGAAGCACCTACTGTCAAACCTAACAGGATAGTGATTGTGTCGATCAGCGGACCGCTGGCTGTGTTAGCCAAACGACGGGTTACACCACTTTCTTTCAACAGGTTACCGAAGAACAGCATACCCAACAGAGGCAGACCGGAAGGAACCAGGAAGCAAGTCAGCAACAGACCGATAATCGGGAAAATCACTTTCTCTGTATGAGAAACGGCACGTGGCGGTTTCATACGGATAACGCGTTCGTGTTTGGTGGTGAGCAGACGCATGATAGGCGGCTGTATTACCGGAACTAACGCCATATAGGAGTAGGCGGATACCGCAATGGCTCCCATTAAGTTAGGTGCCAGCTTGGACGAAAGGAAGATAGCCGTCGGACCGTCCGCACCACCGATGATACCGATAGCACCGGCCTGCATCGGGTCAAATCCCATTTCCAATGCGATCATGTATGCACCGAAGATACCAAACTGGGCAGCCGCACCGATCAGCATCAACTTCGGATTGGAGATCAGCGCCGAGAAGTCTGTCATGGCACCGATGCCTAAGAAGATGAGCGGCGGATACCAGCCGGACGTTACTCCCTGATACAATATGTTCAATACAGAACCTTCTTCATATATACCGACTTTTAGTCCGGCGTCCATGTTGAAAGGTATATTACCGATCAGGATACCGAATCCGATAGGAATTAACAACATCGGCTCGAACTCTTTGGCTACAGCCAAATAGATGAAGAACAAGCCGACGAGGAGCATCACGACATGACCAACTGTCGCGTTGGCAAATCCCGTGTAGGTCCAGAAGTCGGCAAGGTTATTTCCTAAAAAGTTAATAAAATCTCCCATATTATTCAATAATTACGAGGTCATTACCTTCAAGAACAGAATCTCCCTTGTTGACATTGATAGCAGTCACTTTGCCGTCTTTGTCCGCATTGATATTGTTTTCCATCTTCATGGCTTCCAATATAATGATAGTCTGTCCTCTCTTCACTGTATCGCCTACATTTACTTTGATGTCGAGGATAACGCCTGGCAGCGGGGACTTAACGCCCGATTTGCCGGTAGAAGGAGCAGCCGGTTTCACTACCGGTGTGGTAGGAGCAGCCGGTGAATTAGGCAAAGGACGTACTACTGCCGGTTTGGGAGCAGTTTTCGGTTGTTTCTCCATTTCTACTTTGTAATGCGTACCGTTCACTTCTACATGAGCGATATTATCTTCAATATCTCCGATGGTTACTTTATATGAGTTACCGTTGATTTTATATTTATATTCTTTCATCGTTTTATCTTTTTAGGGAATGATTTACTTTCTGTTAGGATTTTCACGCAAGGTGTAAATCTTCGAACTCCACGGTGAATAACTGCGTTTCACACGAGTGATGGTCAGCACCGTTTCTTCTACGTCGTGTACCTCATCCTGCATTTCGTGTAACGCCATTGAAATAGCAGCATAAACTTCACCCGGAGCCTGTGAAAGCTCTTTCGCTTCGACTTTATCAATGCCTTTAGCCTTCATCGCATTGCGTTTGCTCAGGTTGACTGCAACCTTACCTACTACCTTGAAGGCAACGAAGAGAAGAATCAATCCGCAGAATACTACGCTCATGGCTGAAATAGACATACCGATACCGACAGAGTCATGTTCTTCGAATTTCTCCATCTTGGCATTGCTGTCAAGAGTCTTGTTGTTCGTGCTCGGAGTTACATACTTGTCTTTACTTCCGCCTTTCACTTCCCAGTCAGCTGCTCCGTCACTTATGCGTGCATAAGACTGATCTGCGC
Organism: Bacteroides thetaiotaomicron; assembly: GCA_019412825.1. Classification (GTDB taxonomy): domain Bacteria; phylum Bacteroidota; class Bacteroidia; order Bacteroidales; family Bacteroidaceae; genus Bacteroides; species Bacteroides thetaiotaomicron_A. The sequence continues at coordinate 112,514 of DXOL01000023.1, forward strand.
CCAAGGCATTTGCTGGAACTACGATCTGGTCAATTATATTTCTGCCGGAATCAAAAAGACCGATCCAGTTGGCTGTTTCGGGATTCAACTTGCAGCTGGTGTGGAAAGTACCGCGGTTGGGCTCGCCATCTGCCCAGAACAGAGCGTGCTGGCGTGGTTTCACCAAAGTTAGTACATCACCCTTCGGGATAAAATAGGTAACTGTATCGCCCGGCTGACTGCTCACTTTCAGCAAGCAACCTGCCAGGTCTGCACTACCGTATGATCTGTTGAATATTTCAATCCATGCACTGTGCAGGCCGTAGTCATCCTGAAAGTTATTTTGATTGTCTATCAGGATTTCGTTCAGCATTAACTTATTGTTCGACTTTTGCTCACCGCAGGAAGTCAATCCAACCAGCAACAGCAGAGAAAGGAATATTCCGATTTTGGTTTTGTTCATAATCGTTCTTGTTTTAATGTGAAAAGTTGGATTACAACGGAATATTACCATGTTTCTTCGCCGGATTAGACAGTTTCTTAGTCTGCAACTGCTGCAAAGCACGGATCACGCGGAAACGTGTGTTACGCGGTTCGATGACGTCATCGATGTAACCATACTTAGCTGCGTTATAAGGATTGGCAAACAGTTTTGTATATTCTGCTTCTTTTTCGGCAAGGAACTGAGCAGGATTTTCCTGTTCTTTGGCTTCACGCGCGTACAATACTTCTACTGCGCCGGCACCACCCATTACAGCGATTTCAGCTGTAGGCCAAGCATAGTTCATATCACCGCGAAGTTGCTTACAGCTCATCACGATGTGAGAACCACCGTAAGATTTACGCAATGTGATTGTTACTTTAGGTACGGTAGCTTCACCGTAAGCATACAGCAGTTTGGCACCATGAAGGATGACACCATTGTATTCCTGACCTGTTCCCGGAAGGAATCCCGGTACGTCTACCAACGATACGATAGGAATATTGAAAGCATCGCAGAAACGAACGAAACGTGCGCCTTTACGAGATGCGTTGCTGTCGAGTACACCGGCAAGGAATTTAGGCTGATTGGCTACAATACCTACCGACTGACCGTTGAAACGGGCAAAACCGATAATGATATTCTTGGCATAGTCTTTCTGGATTTCCAGGAATTCGCCATTGTCCACGATAGCGCTGATAACTTCGTACATATCATACGGTTTGTTGGGGCTGTCGGGAATAATATCGTTCAGAGAGTCTTCCAGACGGTCGATCGGATCTGTGCAATCCACGTATGGAGCTTCTTCGAGGTTGTTTTGAGGAATATAACTCAGAAGTGTGCGGATCAATGCCAGACCTTCTTCTTCTGTTTTGGCAGTGAAATGAGTAACACCCGATTTGGTAGAGTGAACGCTTGCTCCGCCGAGGTTTTCCTGGCTTACATCTTCACCGGTTACAGTCTTCACTACTTTCGGACCTGTAAGGAACATATAAGAAGTGCCTTCCATCATCAGTGTAAAGTCAGTCAGTGCCGGAGAATAAACAGCACCACCGGCACAAGGACCGAAGATACCGGAAATCTGCGGAATGACGCCCGAAGCAAGGATATTGCGCTGGAAGATTTCTGCGTAACCTGCCAAAGCGTTAATACCTTCCTGAATACGTGCACCACCCGAGTCGTTGATACCAATACAAGGAGCACCCATCTTCATTGCCTGATCCATAATCTTACAGATCTTCAGTGACATTGTTTCCGACAGTGAACCTGCAGTAACGGTAAAGTCCTGTGCAAAAAGATATACGAGACGACCTTCGATAGTACCGCAACCGGTCACTACACCATCACCCGGATAGTGCTTTTTCTCCATACCGAAGTTCGTGCATCTGTGCTCAACGAACATATCCATTTCTTCGAAGCTACCCTCATCCAACAGCATGGCTATACGCTCACGCGCTGTGTATTTCCCTTTTTCATGTTGCTTCGCAATTGCTTTTTCACCGCCTCCGATGCGTGCAACGGCACGGCGTTCAATAAGCTCTTTAATTTTTTCAAGTTGATTACTCATGAGTTCTTGTTGTTTTTTTAGAGTTTATGATTAGTGTTCGCAGAGTTCTGTCAGCACACCCAGTGTTGATTTCGGGTGAAGGAAAGCGATGTTCAGACCTTCGGCACCTTTACGGGGAGCCTTGTCAATCAGGCGGATTTCTTTGCCTTCTGCTTCTGCCAAAGCATTAGCTACGCCATCTTCTACGGCAAATGCTACGTGATGAACACCCGCACCTTTGTTTTCAATAAATTTAGCAATGGTACTTTCGGGGCAAGTCGGCTCCAACAATTCGATTTTTGTTTCACCTACCTTTAAAAAAGCGGTTCTTACTTTTTGATCTTCTACTGTTTCGATGTTGTAACATTTCAGACCTAATACGTTCTCGTAGTAAGGAAGGGCTTCTTCGATGCTTTTTACAGCAATGCCCAGATGCTCAATGTGTGAAATCTTCATAACTATATTTTTTTATATGGTTTAATTATGTGCTTATATGGCATAAAACAGCACAAAGAAAGACATTTCTTGTCTAATAAAGAAATATTTCTGCATTTAATTATTGGGGAATAAAGCATAAAAAATGCTCCGGATGGGTGGTAAAGACGGGTTTTGTAATCTTGAGATTACATTTAGACATAAAACTTGACCAGAAGATTATTCAGCCATGGCCAGCTGATACGGAACCAACGGCGGGTGCTGCTTTGTTTGCCTCCGAAGCGGAGTACGAAATCACGGTAACCATGTTTGCGGAAGGGAAGTCCTACATCCATAAACTCCATGTGGCGGAATCCCCGTTCATGGGCATCTTCAAGTGCTTTCCACACTGCCAGTATGCCGGGTGACTGCAGTGCATACGTCTTCCGCATTCCTCCTGAAAACCAGATAAAAGCATTTTCGCCGGAATAGATGCATACGGAACCGCCGATGATCTTTTCCTTGTATTTTACGATGAATATTTTTGCCTGTTTTCCTTTGATAAGCATGCTGTTCATGTGGCGGAAAAAGTCATTGGCAGGGAAGTATCTCCGTATCCGTGAAGAATAGACTTTGTGCAGCATCCGGGAAAATTCCTTAATCTCTTCCACCGTATGGGCTTCTTCCACTTTCGCTCCGTTTTTGAGTCCTTTCCGGATCTGACGGGTACGTGACGGGCTGAAACGGTCTTCCGCTTTCTGCGTACTATGCAGAGAGTTACGGACACGCAGCCAGTTGACCGGAAAAAAGTCGTTCTTCCGGAAGAAACGGTAACCGAACATGGAATTATCCAGATTGCGAAATTCAATAAGAATGCAGGTGCGTGATGCTTCCTGTGTGAGATGTTCCAGCATTTCACCGAAAATTTCTTCTTCTTTCTCTTTGCTTGCCGGGAGAGAGGTGTCCAGAAATTCGCCTGCACCATATACTACACATTGTTTGACAAGAGAGGAGGGGAGCCACTTTTTGGTCTTGCGTATGGCGGCAAGCAGACGCGCCACAGGTCTGCCTTCTTCTGTTGCCACGATCAGCAGCGGGGTATATCCCGGAGTCGATTCATAGATCTGAAACAGCTCCTTGGAATGAAAAGTATTAGTTCCCGGTAAATCGGGAATATCTTTTCCGCGATAATATGTTGTTAGTTTAAGTGGCATCCAAATACAAATTTACACTTTTTATTCTTCATTCAACAATAAAAAAGGGAATTTGTTGGCTTACCCTAAAGTTTGTCTTTTTATTCCCTGCATATATTTGAGGAAAAAAAGGGCTTGGAAAAGCGAATTTTTGTATTATTGTCGTCCTTTGTGAGTACAGAAGTAAAATGGAAACGTCTATGTAAAAGATTTACGCAAATTGTATTTTACTAAACAAAGAAAATTAATATTAACTTTAAATTAAAACGAATGAGAGAAAATGCATTTGTTGAAGCGTGGAAGACACAGCATAGACGCGTTTCCATGATTTTGGGGTTGACTTTATTGTGTGCTCCTTCTGCCATGTCTGTTTATGCAGAAAATGGTGTGAATGATACTACTGTGCAGGCCGTCATGCAGACAAAGACAATAAAAGGAACGGTTTTAGATGAAAATGGGGAACCGCTGATCGGTGTTTCTATTGTGGTGAAAGGCACAAGTACAGGTACGATTACTGATTTTGACGGCAAATTCTCCATTAATCTCCCGGCCGGAAGTAAAGAACTGGTCGTTTCTTATATCGGATATAAGGAACAGGCTATCACTGTGAGCGGAAATGCACCGTTGAATATAAAAATGGTTCCGGATACACAGGCTTTGGATGAGGTAGTGGTCATCGGTTACGGTACGGTAAAGAAACGTGATTTGACAGGTGCGGTTGCTTCTGTGAAATCAGAAGATATTACCATGAATCCGGGCGTGAATCCGATGGATGCGCTGCAAGGTAAAATTGCTGGTCTGGATATTACTAATTCTTCAGGTCAGGCAGGTTCGTCACCGACAGTTCAGTTGCGTGGTACCCGCTCTTTGCAGTTGGATGAGGATGGTAATATTTCTTCCGATGCATTTAAACCGACTTATATTATCGATGGTATGCCGGGTGATATTGCTACCTTGAATCCCAATGATATTGAATCTATCGAAGTACTGAAAGATGCATCTTCTACGGCTATCTACGGTTCAAGTGGTGCGAATGGTGTTATTATCGTGACTACGAAGGGATCTAAAAGTGGAAAACCGGTCATCAATTTCAATGCTTATGCCGGAACGACTTTAGGAGCTAAAGTTCCTAAGATGCGTACGGGTGACTCATACATTAATTATATAAAAGATTCTTATAAGCCTGTCGGTACTACTAATGAGGAGGAAATTTTCGGTGAAAGATACGATGCCATCAAAAACAACCAATGGGTAAACTGGGGAGATGAAGTATTACACTCAGGTTTGAAGCAGAATTATAGTATTTCCGTTGCCGGAGGTACTGAGAAGACGAAAGCCTATTTCTCGTTAAACTATACTGATGAGAAGAGTATGTATGAGAATGATGACTATAAAGTGTACTCTACCCGTGTCCGCATAGATCAGGAAATCAATAAATGGATTAATGCCGGTATTAATGTTCAGGCATCTTTCTCCAACAAAAATTCACGTAATGCCGTTTTGGAAAGAGCATTGTTTGCTACCCCATTGGGTGTTCCTTATAATGAAGACGGCTCTATTACGGAATTTCCGATTCCCGGTTCATCATCAGATCCAAATCCGTTAGCAGACGAACAGGATGGAGTATATAAGAACAATACTAAAGCAGGAAAGGCTTATGTTGACGCTTATCTTGAATGGAAACCGGTAAAAGGTTTATCTGTTAAGTCACAGCTTGGAGGCAGTTATTCTCAATCTCGTGCCGGTAAATTTATGGGAGAAGGCTCCTATAATGTGTTGAAAGGCAGTACGGTTGCATATGGTGAAGCTACTAATAAGACGGGATATAATTACAAATGGGAAAACATCGTTACTTACCACAATACATTTAATAAGGATCATGACCTGACGGTTACAGGGGTTACTTCCTGGAATTACAATCAGAGTGAAGAATATTATGTCTATGGTGAAAACCCGGCGACCAATGATATGTTGTGGTATGCGTTGCAGAATGCTGATAATAAGAAACTGAACAGCAAATATCTGATGTCGAAAGGGATGGGATTTATCGGTCGTGTCAACTACTCATACAAAGGTAAATACCTGTTCTCTGCTTCCAGTCGTTATGAAGCGGATTCCCGTTTGTCGAAAGACAATAGATGGAATTTATTCCCGGCAGTTTCTGTGGGCTGGAGAATCTCGGATGAAGCATTTATGGCTGGTACAAAAAGCTGGTTGGATAACTTGAAACTGCGTGTAGGTTATGGTGTTGCCGGAACTACTGCCGGTATTGCTGAATACAGTTCTATGGCATCTTTGGAAAATGTAACAACCTCTTTGGGAGGAATGACTGTTCCGTCAGCTAAGTTTACGGAGTATATCACTAACCGTAATCTGACATGGGAAAAGACTCATGACTTGAATATTGGTATTGACGCCAGCTTCCTCAATAATCGTATTGATCTGACGGTGGATTTGTATCGGACAAAAACAACGGATGTAATTCTTTCGCAGGCATTGCCGACATCTATTATGGGTAATTACACAGGTAGCACTACTTATAAAATGAATAAGAATGCTGCTGAAACAGAAAATCGCGGTATTGAACTTGCTCTTAATACCCGTAATATTGTGAAGAAAGATTTTACTTGGAGCTCAACAGTGACATTTACCGCCAACAAAGAAAAAATTAAATCTTTGATCGAAGGGCAGGATATGATGTTCAATGCAAAAAAGGGTGATATGGTGTTCAAAGTCGGCGAAGGAGTCGGTTCTTTCTATAGATATAAAGTGTTGGGTATCTGGCAATATAGCGAAAAGGAAACTGCTGCTTTGTTCGGATGCGAACCAGGCGATATTAAGCTGGATTTACCTAGTGTGAAGAAGGACGGAAATGGTTACTATTATATGAATCCTGAAGGAGAACGCGTTGATATTACAGCAGAAAATCCTTATGGTGTGCGTGCGGATTATGATCGTCAGGTAATAGGTCGTAATACTCCGGACTGGACACTGGGCTTCAAGAACAATTTCAGATACAAGGATTTTGATTTGTCTATCTTCCTTTATGCACGTTGGGGACAGATGATGAACTATGGTAGTGTAATAGGTAAATATTCACCTAATCCGGATTACAATATCCCTACTTACTTTACTTACTATGACAAGACGATCGAAGCAGATCAGAATGTTTTGTTCTATGCTATCGATAAATCCAAGGATAGAAGTGCTTATGAAGGATATGATTCTATGTACTATGTGGATGGATCATTCTTTAAACTGAAAAACGTAACATTGGGATATACGCTGCCTGGCAAATTTACAAAACGTTTTGGTATCAGCAACCTGAGAGTTTATGCAACAATGACCAACCTGTTTACTTATTCGCCAAGCAAATATGTGAAGAATTACGATCCGGAAATGAACGGAAGCATCAACTTCCCGTTGTCTCGTGATTGCATATTCGGTCTTAATTTAACTTTCTAAAAAATAGCAATATGAAAAAGATATATAGTTTAGTTCTACTTGTTGCCGGTGTTTTTTCTTGGGGCTCTTGCAGTCTTGATGAAGTGAACCCCAACAACTCGGGTCAGTTCTCCGATGGTTCTTATACATTGGAAACTTATAAGGCATTCACTAACTCGTGCTATACAGCTTTGATTAACAATATCTATCAGAGCAGTGACTATCTGGTTTGTACGGAAGCGGGTACTGATATTTGGGAAGAGCCTAAATCGGGTTCCAGTTATCAGCGTTATCATAGTTATAACAGCATGAAAACCGATGACAGCTATTATTATAAAGTATGGCAATATTCTTATCTGTGTATCAACAGCTGTAATATTGTGATTGACGGAGCTGAGAATGTGACAGGGGATGAGAATGAAATCAATGAATGTGTGGCACAGGCCAGATGTCTGCGTGCTTACTATTATATGAATCTGGTGGAGCAGTTTGGTAATGTCGATTTGCAGTTGAAGGCTGCCGACAGCGAAAACATTTCTTTTGAAGCTCACCGTTCTACCGTTCCCGAAATTTATGCTGCCATTATCGAAGACCTGAAGTTTGCCGTAGAGAATCTGCCCGTAAGTTTCAGTGATTACTATAGCCGCGTTACAAAGAAATCGGCAATGGGATTATTAGCACGTGCATATATTAATGGTGCCGGTTATAATCTGAATGATACCGATGGTGTCAGCTTCTTGGAAAAAGCCTATAATACGGCGACAACCATGATTAATAATAAAGCGATTTATGAGTGGTATATGCATCCTGCTTTTGCCGATGTATTCAACGAAAATAATAATCGTAACAACGAAGAAGCACTGTTTATTGCTGCGGGTGCCGAAAGAAATTCGGATGCTTACACCAATGGTAACTACTCACAAAGTGAAATGTTCCGTCATTTCTTACCTTCGTTGGGAACATATACGGACCTGGGTTTGGTAGACAAGACTTCAAACTTCGTATACGGTCGTCCGAACAGTAATATCTTCCTGCCATCCAAATATCTGATGGACTGTTTTGCTGCTGATATGAACGACTCTCGTTTTCGTTATTCATTTATCTCAGCTTACTCGTCTTATTCTATACCGGCATGGGGGGCCACTTATGAATATGGAGGTTCTGCGTGTGCCAAAGAAATCACAAGCACACTTGCGACTAAATTTGGTATTCCTGCATCTAATATAGGTAAGAAAGTTTATCCTCATTTCAATTTGGAATCCAATAGTACAGCCGATGCTAATTACTGTCAGCTGGCTATCTGGAATGCAGATGGAACAGCGAAGACTACTCAGGATAAGACAGAGGGTAATATCCTTCATCCTGCCATGCCTTTAGATCCGGCAGAAGCTCATCAATATGCCATTTATTGTTCTTTGAAGACGCTGACAGAAGAGGAAAAAGCTCAATATCCGGGACTGGTTCTTAATGTTTTCGATCTTTACGATGAGAATGGAACAGCCAGAGCTACTTATGACAAGCCTAGTGCTGCCAGTGCTTTGTGGTTGTCTATCTATCCGGCTCTCTCTAAATTCAATATGCCGGGTAATAAGTTCGTTGGCAGAGACGTTCAGAGAAAAACTGTGGATGTGATGATCATGCGTATGGCGGAAGTTTACCTGATTGCTGCTGAAGCATCCGTACGTTTGAACAAGGGAGATGCTGCCAAATATATCAATGTACTCCGTACGCGTGCCGGTGCCGGTACGGTCAGCGAGTCGCAGGTGGATCTGAATTATGTTTTCGATGAATATGCCCGTGAACTTTGTGGCGAATGTGGCCGCTGGTATTTGCTGAAACGTAATGCTGCTTTTGAAACTCGTTTGGCTGCTTATAATAAGCGTGCTGCCGAGCACTTTAAGAAAGAATTCTATTTGCGTCCTATTCCTACGAAATATCTGGATGCGATCAATAATCCGGCAGAATTCGGACAAAACGCCGGTTATTAATCAGTTATTAATAATCAAGCATAATTAATAGGAGCCGGGCAGGATATTTCTATTGTCCGGCTCTTTATTTCCTACCTGTATCCTGCGTAAAAGTTTTAAAAGGATTTCCGGTATATTTTCATTGTATCCTGATACAGCCTTTTATTATTTTCTTTATTTTTGTGTGTCCAAACAAAATAGCGCTATGATAGAAGAAATGCTTGCTTATAACAGAGAGTTCGTTAAGAACGAGGGATATAAAGAATATATAACGAATAAATATCCCGATAAAAAGATTGCTATCTTATCCTGTATGGATACACGTCTGACAGCTTTACTTCCGGCCGCACTGGGTATTAAAAACGGCGACGTCAAAATGATCAAAAACGCAGGAGGCGTCATTTCCCATCCTTTCGGTAGTGTGATTCGCAGTCTGCTTGTCGCTATCTTCGAGTTAGGAGTGCAGGAAATAATGGTGATTGCCCATTCTGACTGCGGAGCCTGCCATATGCACAGTGAAGAAATGCTTGAAAAGATGAAAGCACGGGGCATCAATGCCGATTATATTCGTATGATGCGTTTCTGCGGGGTCGATTTTCATGCCTGGCTCGATGGCTTTGAAGATACGGAGAAGTCGGTAAGGGGAACGGTCGATTTTATAGTTCATCATCCTTTGATTCCGTCGGACGTGAAAGTGCACGGGTTTATCATAGACTCCACTACCGGAGAACTGACGCGAATTGTATAGGAAGTCACTTCTTTCAGCCTGTCTGAAGCTGTATAAAACATAGTGGCATTATCCTGAAAGCAAAAAAATAAGGCAGCTTTTTATCGGCTGCCTTTATCTTTCTGCGGTTATATACTTTCTTTGACTCATGCACTCGTTTGTAACAAACGGGGTGTCCGTGCTCTTTGATTTCTGCCTCACGGCTGGCTTTACGATTCGCTTTGATGTAATCGTCTTGTGTAATTCGTTTTTTCATAATGAATATATTTCTCAGTGCAAAGATACAATTTCATTTCTTATTACGATCGGTTTGCGTTATCTTTGCATACATAAATTAAATGAAAACGGAAATAATATGGAAAATTTCAGTGAACTGATAAAGAATCGCCGCAGTATGCGCAAATTTACGGATGAGGAGTTAACACAGGATGAGGTTGTGGCACTGATGAAAGCTGCCTTGATGTCACCCAGTTCCAAACGTAGTAATAGCTGGCAGTTTGTGGTGGTCGATGATAAGGAAAAGTTGAAAGAACTGTCTCACTGCAAAGAGCAGGCTTCCTCGTTCATTGCGGATGCTGCTTTGGCTATTGTTGTGATGGCCGATCCGTTGGCAAGTGATGTGTGGATTGAAGATGCTTCTATTGCTTCTGCCTTCATACAGTTGCAGGCCGAAGATTTAGGACTGGGAAGCTGCTGGGTACAGGTTCGCGAACGTTTCACTGCAACCGGAATGCCGTCTGACGAATTTGTTCATGGAATTTTGGATATCCCTTTGCAACTGCAGATTCTTTCCGTGATTGCCATCGGACATAAGGGAATGGAACGTAAGCCTTTCAATGAAGAACATCTCCAGTGGGAGAAAATTCATATTAATAAGTTCGGAGGAAAATAACGATGGGAGCTGTTAAAGCAAATAATAATAAAGATACTTATAAAGCAACTGCCGTCACCTTTATTGTCATCGGAGCCCTTTTCCTGATCAATAAACTGCTCCCTTTTGCTTCTATAGGTTTGCCTTGGGTGATGAATAAGGACAATTTATTGTTGTATGCCTCTATCTGTTTTCTGATATTCAAGCGTGACAAGTCGGTCGGCTTTGTGCTGTTGGGACTGTGGCTGGTGATGAATATCGGCCTGGTGATGTCATTGCTCGGTTCCTTGTCCGGCTATCTGTTGCCATTGGCATTGTTGATCATCGGAATTATTTTATTTTGGGTTTCAAAACGTTGAAGAAACAATGAAAAGAAGTATAGAAGATACGCCTGTTGTGTTTCTCGGTGCCGGAAATCTGGCAACTAATCTGGCGAAAGCGCTTTACCGGAAAGGATTCCGTATCATGCAGGTATACAGCCGGACGGAAGAATCGGCTCGTATGTTAGCCAATGAAGTGGAGGCGGAATATATCACTGATTTAAAAGACGTATCGAAAGAAGCGAGATTATATATTATTTCATTGAAAGATGCCGCTTTCGTTGAACTGTTGCCTCAGATCACTGAGGGGAAGCAGCGTGCGCTGCTGGTGCATACGGCAGGCAGCATCCCGATGAATATTTGGGAAGGTCATGCGGAACGTTACGGAGTATTTTATCCCATGCAGACGTTCAGCAAACAGCGTGAAGTTGATTTTCGGGAAGTACCTTTCTTTATTGAGGCAAAAAGACCGGAAGACGCCGAACTGTTGAAAGCGGTTGCCGGTACGCTCTCTGATAAGGTGTATGAAGCCGATTCGGAGCAACGCAGGAGTCTTCATCTGGCTGCCGTCTTTACCTGTAACTTTACCAACCATATGTATGCCCTTGCCGCCGAATTGCTGGAAAAATATCATTTGCCATTTGACGTCATGCTTCCCCTGATTGACGAAACGGCACGCAAAGTGCATGAACTCGCTCCTCGTGATGCACAGACCGGACCGGCTGTACGCTATGACGAGAATGTGATGAACAAGCATCTTGCTATGCTGGCAGACAGTCAGGCATTGCAGGAAATTTATAAATTAATGAGTAAAAGTATCCATGAGCACCATCAACTATGATCTATCCCGCATCAAAGCACTGGCTTTTGATGTTGACGGAGTATTGAGTTCGACAACAGTCCCGTTGCATCCTTCCGGAGAACCGATGCGTACAGTGAATATCAAAGACGGTTATGCTATTCAGCTGGCGGTAAAGAAAGGACTCCACATTGCTATCATTACCGGTGGACGAACAGAAGCGGTACGTATCCGCTTTGCTGCATTGGGTGTGAAGGATCTGTATATGGGGTCTGCGGTGAAAATTCATGATTACCGTGATTTCCGTGATAAATACGGTCTGTCTGACGACGAAATTCTGTATATGGGTGATGATGTGCCTGATATAGAAGTGATGCGTGAGTGTGGGTTGCCTTGTTGTCCCAAAGATGCTGTTCCGGAAGTAAAGTCGGTTGCGAAGTATATATCTTATGCCGATGGCGGTCGTGGCTGTGGACGTGATGTGGTGGAACAAGTATTGAAAGCTCATGGCAAGTGGATGGCGGAAGATGCTTTCGGCTGGTGAGTTGTAAATCACTAAATGATAAATAAAACTATGCTTGGAAATTTAGATAAATATCAGATTATATTAGCCTCCAATTCTCCCCGCCGGAAAGAACTGATGTCAGGCTTGGGAGTGGACTATGTGGTCAGGACATTGCCGGATGTGGACGAATCATATCCTGCCGATCTGGCTGGTGCTGAGATTCCGGAATATATATCCCGTGAAAAGGCGGATGCTTACCGGAGTATTATGCAACCGGGGGAACTGTTGATTACGGCAGATACGATTGTCTGGCTTGATGGTAAAGTGCTTGGAAAGCCGGAAGGTCGCGAAGGAGCGGTCGAAATGCTCCGTTCTTTGTCCGGTAAGTCACATCAGGTTTTCACCGGTGTTTGTCTTACGACCACTGAATGGCAAAAGAGCTTTACTGCCGCATCCGATGTGGAATTTGATGTTTTGTCCGAAGAGGAAATCCGCTATTATGTGGACAAATATCAGCCTATGGATAAAGCGGGAGCGTATGGAGTGCAGGAATGGATCGGATATATAGGGGTAAAATCTATTTCGGGCAGCTTCTATAATATCATGGGACTCCCCATACAGAAACTGTACGGGGAGCTGAAGAAGTTATAATAAATCCAGCATTAACGGGATGTCCTCTTCTTGAATACCTTGTTTGAGAAGAGCTTCCTCGTCTTTCCTGAACATCTCGAGAAAGCGTTCACGGTTTCCGTTGGCTGTGATTGACTTGCCGTATAGGGCAGCCGCTTTCTGAATATCTCCCATTGCCCATGCGACGTGTCCGGCATTCATATAGTCGATAGCCAGTGGCTTCTGTTCGATGATCTTTTCGTAATATTTCATGGCTTGTTCGTATTTTCGGCTGATGAATGAACACCACCCGATGCCACGCCATGCTTTTATGCAATTATTTTCGATGAAATCCAGTTTGAAAAAGTAATTGGCGGCTTCTTCGTATTGTCCGAGCTCGGCCAGGCAACTGCCGATATGGAAAATAACATTGGTATCTTCCGGTGTAGCTTCTTCCACCTTTTTATAATAGCTCAATGCAGCCTGATAATTTCGGTTTAACCGGTAACAGATAGCCAGATGGCGGTTGTTCCAGATATTGTCCGGTTTCAGTGTATCCGCTTTCAGATAAGCATCGATGGCTTCTGCATACTTCTTGTTTTTTTGCAGGGCATATCCCAGTTTTTGATAATATTCCGCACCTCTTCCCTGAAGCGCTCCGATTGTTTCCATTTCTTCGTACACTTCTATCGCCTCATTCCAACGTTCTTTCTTTAAATAGAAATCGGCAATCGGGAACAGGATATCCCCACTATACAGTACGTTACTAAGTACAGGAATGTGGTGTAAATCGAGTTTCTCCTTAAAGATGTCCCTGAACTCATGGCGGCGTACACTGAGCTTGAAGAAACGGTACAGGTCATGCAGATATTGATTGCTGACTGTTCCCGGTCGCTCATTGAATTTCTTCATTGTTTCCGCACTCGACTTTTCGGACAGCTCTGCCACTTGTTGTTCACCGAGCTGGCTCAGCATCATGTCTTGCTGTGCCTTTGGCAGTTGCCGGATCGTAAAGAAGAGTGAATATTTATCACTGTTACTGAAAAATCCCGATTGAAGAATTAAATCCAGCAATGTATTTTTCTCGTTACCTTCCTGTTTCAGTTGTTTGATGACATCGGACTGCTGCTTGCTGAACGGGTAAAACCAATTCTGCACTTCCCGGAAGAACGGATAACTTTTCAGTGCCGCAAACGTACTCATGTATACGTCGGCTCCTTCCAGTTGTAATTCATTCATTTCGCGCAACTTGTCTCCCAGTCCCGATTGCTCGAAAGCGTCCGCCCAATCCGGATTTTTGTCGTCGTTCTCATCCTCATTCTCCTCAAAGCCGAATCTCATATTCCGCATAGACGAAACATTCTTCAACATTTCGGGAATGATTTCCTCTCTCATTTTCTTGTCTATCTTTTCCGTTTCCTGGCATAGTAACATTTGGTGATAGATACGTGCCACATCCTCTTTGAATGGAGAAATCTCATCCATGAGGTCGACTCTCTTGACCAGATCATTGTAGAGTGAAAGACGGTTCCTGTAGATATGGAAAATGAAAATGACACCTACCAGTGCACGTTGGCTGGCATTGACATCCGGATGGCGGTAAGCGTCCAGCAACCACATGATTTTACGCAGGTCAAAGCATTCCATCAGACTTAATGTGACAGCACTGATAAACAGGCACAAGTCGTTCACCGGAAGAAGTTCGGAGGTAAGCATGGATTGTGCATCCTCTTCCTCTTCGGGAGTCCATGCACTGTTGGTCCATGTTTGCAGAAACATATATTTAAGTGTTTCTTCATGCCGTTTCAGTACCTCGTCCATCTTTTCGTCAGACAACAGTCCGCTGACTGCCAAGTCGTCATTGAATGACTCCAGCATATGCAGCAATTTTTTGAGTGTATATGCTGACAGACTTTCTGGTCGGGGGGTGCGGCGTACCTCATGATAATATCTTGATGAAGCATTGTCCAGCATAAGCAGGCGCGAACGGTCGGCTATTTCCCAAGTGTCAGCTACGAGTTTTCTGTATACATTCCAGCGTTCGGGATCATTTGCCCCCTGGCGCATATACTCCAGCATATACTTGTAGGAGGTTTGCAGTTGCTCCATACGGGTACGTAAATCCCAGTCCGGACATTGCCAGAGCAGGGATTCCAACTGCATCAAAGCTTCTTTAAGTCTTTTTTCTTCAAGCAGAGAGCGTATATAGGCGTATTGTTCATTAATCGTTTTTTCGTTCATAATGGTTCAATTATTTATAAGTAATAGAACAAAAAGGATGCCAAAAAGTTAGAATCTGACTTGCACCTGTGCTTGTATCAGATTAGAATCCTTCTGTCCGTCTCCTTTTTTATCACAAAAAGTGTATTGTGCCTGCACACGGCATCTGGGATAAAACCAGTATTGCAGTCCGGCAATGTAATTATTTTGTTTGAAATCTGCCGCTTTGTTCGGATTGAAATAATCGAAAGAGGCGATAAAGTCGAAATTTTGTAATAAACGTACGCTGCCTGTCGCATAGAATCCTTCGCTTTTTACGTTTCTGTCTTTTCCTGCAAGATATTCCGTACGGAAGTTGAATGCGGAAGTGGTAACAACCCCTCCCAGGCTTAAGCGTTTCTTGGCGTAATTTTCTCCTGCTTTGATTCCCGAATATTGGGAGTCACCTATGGCGTGTCCGGTTCCCCGAATGAAAGATCCCCCTACGGATAGCCATTTGTTAGGATACACCATCAGATTGCCGACTACATCTTTCTGACTGTTTTTGTCTTTGGTGTTTAATCCCTGTCCGTTCATGACAGCAAATTTGTATTGCAGGAAATCATGAAATAACTTTCCGTGAATCATCATACCGATGTCTCGTCCGGAAGTCATTCCATAGCATTTGTCGCTGCCGCTGACTCCCGCCAGATAACAGACTGACTGTGAATAGCAGTTGATCAGCTCTACCGTAGTGGGCGACAGTTCGTTTTCAATGGTATAAGGGACTTTAAATTCTCCGATACGTGCTGTAAGTCCGGAGAGGATCCGGTAGTCTGTATATACTTCGAGCAGCATACCGCCGTTGTAGAAATCATACATGAAATCGCACGTCCATCTGTCGGTGATTTTACCATGTGCCATGAAGATGATCCGTTTGATGTCGAATGTATTGTCGGGATCGGCGGCATCGTCATACGTATAGCCCAATTGTGCATAACCGGCCAGACTGATTCTTTCTTTCAGTGTATTGACCACTTGATTCAAGGGTGTTTTCTCCTGTGCGGTGAGCGTACTCTGCATACCAAGCAGGGTGAACGCGATCATTGAGAGTCGAAAGAGTGTTTTTCGCATATGATTAGTTGTTATTTGATAGTAGTTGAATTTGTTTTTATAAAAGTTGTATCTATCAGACTTTTGTATCCGGAATATGTCTGAGATATCCGGTTGTTTGTTTTCAGCCATGTTACAGCTTTATCCAGGGCATCGGCTGAGGGGCGCTCCGCTTTTCTGTAAACAGGGAGTGCAATGAGGCCGGTCAGGTTTTCCGGAACGCCGATCTCTATCAAAACCTGTTTCCATTCTTTTTGCGGGTGCATTTTTATATAGTCTATTCCCAGATTATATCCGGTGATTAATAGTTCGATTTCTCTTCTTTTTTCGTTGATGGATTCTCGGGAGAAAGCGGTGACGGTGAAATCAATTCCCAATTCCTGTGTACTGATCAGAGACCGGTGGCGGGCATTCATTGCGATGGATGCGGCAGGATCGGGGAGGAAGGATGCGTCAATCTGATCGTATTGCAGCATTTGCAGGCGAAGAGGAAGCTGGGCGATTTCCGGTTTGTTCACTTCTGCCTGACTGATTCCCGCTTTGTTCAGTAGCTGTCCGGTTGCATACTCGATAATCGTGTTACGCGAAACAGCTATATTTTTTTCTTTGAGTTCCTGAAGTTGGTTGATGCCACTTTCTTTGGAGACTATAAAACAGAAATATCCGTCATTTTTCAATATGATTCCTAAGTCGGTATGGTGGACAGCCTGTTGAGTTACTGCACTGGGATAGTCGGTGATCATGCCATCCATTGATTTGGACTGAAACGCTGCGTCGCGGTCATAAGCGGAATTGAAAGAAAGGATGGTCAGGTCCAACCCCAGCGAATCGTAGATTCCTTGTGCTTTGGCTATGTGAAAAGGCAGTCCGTCCAGAGTCGGGAGTATTCCCAATGTGAGTGGTTGTAATTCTGTTGAAGGCAGAAAGACGCTTTCTCCTTTTTTTCTTTGGCAAGAATAAAGGAAGAAAAGGAGGATACAGAATATGAGTGCTGCTCTCTTCATGCCTTAGTTGATGGGTCAGATATAAATAAGGGCAACTCTTTTCACAAAGAACTGCCCTCGTATCTAAAATTACATTGTTATAAATTCATTATTCATTAATGGCAGCGATACCCGGAAGAACTTTTCCTTCGATTGCTTCGAGCAATGCGCCACCAC
>DXOL01000024.1:0-31647 GCA_019412825.1 Bacteroides thetaiotaomicron
TTCCGTTACCTAAGAAGTAACAGACACAGTTTAATACTGATTATTAACATTTTGTGCATTTACACCTGTCCCATACGACAGTTCTTCACGTAAGATAAATTCATTCGATTCACTTCAGTACGTTCCTGCAAGCCGAAACCTTTCAGATAAATCTGAGTAGTCTTGATCGACTTATGTCCCAGCGATTCGCTGATCATCTCAATAGGAACACCACGATACTTGGCGGTAGTAGCCCAGGAATGACGGATGGTATAGGAAGTGACGGGAGAAGTCAGCCGAAGAGCCTTTGCCAGTCCCTTCAGACGATTGTTAAACCTGCGGAGAGCGGACTGATATTCCCGATATGCACTTTCATCCTCTCTCTTCTTGTCGCCAAGAAGGATACTGAATAGATAGTCGGGACAATCCGGATGAGAAGGCTGACAGTTGCGAAGCCGGCTGATCATATCCTGTGCAGTATCCAGTATCTCTACACTCATCGGAGTTTTCGTCTTGATACGGTTATACCGGAGGATATTCCGTTCCAACGAAGATTTCTCCAGATGAGCAAGGTCAGCGAAAGACATTCCGCAGAATTGGAACATCAGGGCAGCAATAGCCTGCGTACGACGCAAACGTTCCGATTTGGGATCTTCATAGAGGAGACGATTAAGTTCTCCGACAGGCAACGCTTTCTTCTGGCAAATATCCACTCCCGTATAAACATCATGAAACAGACGATGCACATACGGAGCTCTGCCCGACTCCACTCCTCTATTATAGATACTGCGAAGCATACGCATATACGTAGATACCGTATTCGGCTTCAGACCGGAACTATAAAGATACTGTCCGTAACAACGCAAGCGTTCACGGGTGACTTGCCGGAAAGCAACATGGGTAGTACCACAAAACTTGGTAAAAGAAAAAAGAGCATTCGTATAAACATGGGCCGTAGAATGACGCCCCTCTTTTCGTAAACGACCGATGTACGACTCCGCACAGCGGCTAAATCCATTTTTATTCATCTTATATATCACTAGTAAATTTATACAATGATAAGACGAAAAAAACGATTTAGCAACAGAAGTTTAAAACCTTTCCAAAAATTATATAAAACTGAATGGGGATAGAATTGATGCTACTCCACTATCCACTTCTCAATGTTGCGTGTTTCTGAGCTAAAATTGACACCAATCTTGAAAAGTCTACGTTCATCTGCATCAAAAGGAAGTGCATAATGCTTTTCATTAATCTGTTTGATAGCTTCTTCAGCAGTACCATCCAACTTAAATTCCATCACATATATGAATTTATCAGTCTGTAAGACAAGATCGATACGCCCTTCACTTGTATGATATTCTACCTTAACGTAGAAGCCAATTAATTTGAAAACAATGAAAAGCACATTCTGATAATGCAATTCCAAATCACGGGCTAACTCATAGGGAGTATCGGCAAAGAAGCTTTGCAGGCGATGAAAGAAAGCATCACAATCGCCTTGTTCGACTTCATGAATAAATTTAGTGATCTGAAACGGTGATTCTATCTGATCTACATTTGCATAAAATGGAAGCAAATATTTCATAAATCCTTCCTCTACTTCACGATTGGGAAAGCCTAAACGATAAATTTTAAAACGACGGTCATAACCTTTTATCGTAAGATATCCACTTTGATAAATCACCGGAATAGGATTTTTTGAAGTGGAATCAATGCTATTCAAAACATCGGAATCTGTTTCCACATTTACAACACGCCGGAGATCATAATGACTACGTTTTAAAAGTTCAACCAGATAGGTCGGTGTACCTGTTTCAAACCAGTAATCACCAAACTTCATTTGGTCAAATGTATTAAGCAAACTGAAGGGATTGTAAATACCGACAGAGTCTTCTACAAAATGGTAGCCATCATAACATACTTTCAATTCCTTACAAACTTCATCATAACTCATTTTCTGATTCCGAGCCAGTTCATGAAGTTCTTCTTCCAAATTATCATGTATTTCTTTCTCTGTAATACCACAAATCTCAATGAAGCGCTCATCCATTGATATGTCTTTCAGATTATTCAAGTCACTGAAGACACTAACCTTGCCGAACTTAGTAACGCCTGTCAGCATAGCGAATTTGATGTAACCATCTTTGCTTTTCAATGCACCATAGAACGGCTTCAATGTATTCCGATAATATTTTTGCAATTCATCATCACCAATGGCTTGCAACATGGGTTTATCATATTCGTCCACCAGGATGACAACGCGCTGTCCTGTCTTCTCGCAGGCACGCTGTATGATACCTGCAAAACGCAGGGAAAACGAACGTTCGGAAGGTTCGGCCCCATATAGTTTCTCCCATGCTACCAATGACTTTTCGAGTATGTTATCAAGACTTTCGGGTACATCGTATTTTTCGATATTGAGGTCCAGATGCAATATCGGATGCTTTATCCAATCCTTTTCAAGGGTCTCGATAGCCAGACCCTCGAAAAGTTCTTTCTTCCCTTGAAAGTAGGCTTCTAGCGTAGATATAAGCAAGCTCTTCCCAAAGCGACGGGGACGACTCAGAAAATAATAACTGCCCGTCTTCGCCAAACGATACACTAATGCAGTCTTATCAATATAAAAGTAATCTTCTTTACGAAGCTTCTCAAAATTCTGTATACCTATCGGATAAATCTTGCTATTCATACTTTTTCTGATTATTATTTGCGTACCCAACTGGGTATACAACCGAATATGCACAAAGATACACCTTTCTTTCTACAACGCAAAGCAGGCGAGAAAGTTTTTCTCGCCTGCCCGGTCTATACTTTTATCAATAATATTTCCTGTTATTTACACGTATGTTTCCAACAATTTTACGTTTCCGTTTTCAGGAGTAATCGTTACATCCAGTGTAGTGGCAGGAAGAAGGATTGATTCTCCGGCACCTACTGCAAGTTCATTACCTTCATTGTCTTTGATTTTGCAGGAGCCTTCCATACAAATGAAGATCACGAATGAATCGAGTTCCGAATAGTCACAGCTGATTTCTTCGGTCATATCATACACGGAAGTAGTGAAGTACGGACAAGCTACGAGTTCTACCGGCTCATCTTTCACCGCTTCATATTTGGTACGGTAATCATCCAACACTTCGTAATTGATGGCTTCACGCGCCAGATCGGTATGCAGTTCACGAGTCTTTCCGTTTGCATCCTTACGGTTGAAGTCATAGATACGGTAAGTGATGTCCGAAGTCTGCTGGATTTCGGCAATAAACGCACCGGCACCAATACTGTGCACACGTCCGGCAGGAAGGAAGAATACATCTCCCGGCTTGATCTCATACTCCTGCAATACGTCGGTGATCGTATTGTTCAGCACGCGCTCTTTATATTCTTTCGGGGTGATTTGCTCGGAAAATCCAGAACGCAGTTTCGCTCCTTTATCAGCATCCACTACATACCACATTTCGGTTTTACCCATTGAGTTGTGCCTTTTCTTTGCCAAATCATCTGCCGGATGCACCTGAATAGATAAATCCTGCTTTGCATCAATGAATTTAATAAGCAGTGGGAATTTGTTGCCAAAACGAGCATAATTCGCTTCGCCAACCAGTTCCTCGCGATACTTCTTCACCATATCAGCCAGGGTTAAACCTTTGTCCGGGCCATTAGCCACAACAGATTCATTGTCCTCTACGCCGGAAATCTCCCAGCTTTCTCCTACTCCTTTCAAGTCTGAATTCAAATGCTTGAACGGAATAATTTTGTCGCCCCCCCAAAGCGTCTGCTTCAGAATAGGTTCGAATTTTAATGGATACATTTTTGTTTTTCTTGTTAATAAACTTAGATTAAATTCTCCCGGATTATTATAATCCGGGAACAAACATACGAAAAAATGTTCACTTTAAAAGAAAAGAAGGATGAAAAATACAGAAACCTAAGTGAGAACGCTAAACTTTCCTAAACTACCCACCATATTTAGCCGGAATAATTTGTGAGTAACAAAGAATTTACCTTTATTTGCAAGAAAATTTTAAGAATACCAGACATGAATAACACATTCCCAACGGAAGGGAATCTATCAGGGCTCAGCCGGAAAGATTTCCAAAAGGAGATAAATAATAAAGAAACTGATTTATTTATCCTCAAAAATAAAAAGGGAATGGAAGTCGCCGTAACTAATTACGGATGCGCCATTCTCGCTATCATGGTACCGGATAAAGATGGAAAATATGCAAACGTTGTCCTCGGACACGACAGCATAGACCACGTTGTCAACAGCCCGGAACCCTTCCTCAGCACTACTATCGGACGCTATGGCAACCGCATCGCCAAAGGAAAATTCACATTGTACGGAGAAGAGCACGAGCTCACCATCAACAACGGACCTAACTCCCTGCACGGAGGACCCACCGGTTTTCACGCCCGTGTCTGGGATGCCGACCAACTGGCTGAAAATATAATCCAGTTCAATTATGTTTCAGCCGATGGCGAAGAAGGTTTCCCGGGAAATTTGGAAGTTGAAATGGTTTATCGCCTGGAAGAAGAAGAAAATGCACTGGTAATCGAATATCGTGCCACAACTGACAAAGCTACTGTAGTCAACCTGACTAATCACGGTTTCTTCAATCTGGCTGGTATCAGCAATCCTACTCCTACTATCGAAAACAATATTGTTACTATCAACGCTAATTTCTACACGCCCATCGATGAAGTTTCTATCCCAACCGGAGAAGTTGCCAAAGTAGAAGGAACTCCGATGGACTTCACCACTCCGCATACCGTAGGCGAACGCATCAACGATAAATTCCAACAACTGATTAACGGTGCCGGATACGACCACTGCTATGTACTGAACAAGATCGAGACAGGTTCACTGGATCTGGCTGCTACTTGCTTTGAACCGAATAGCGGTCGTACCATGGAAGTATACACTACCGAAGCAGGCGTACAGCTTTACACCGGTAACTGGCTGAATGGTTTCGAAGGTGCCCACGGTGCTACATTCCCTGCAAGAAGCGCTATCTGCTTCGAGGCACAATGTTTCCCCGATACTCCGAACAAACCTCATTTCCCTTCGGCTACCTTATTGCCGGGCGACGAATACCAGCAGGTGACTATCTACAAATTCGGTGTGGAAAAATAAAAGAAAAAAATAACAACTAACCTAATTTTATAAACTAACATTTTTAATAGAACCATGACACAAGAAAAAAAGAATGGAAAAATCATTGCCATTATCACGATGATTTTCCTTTTCGGTATGATTTCATTCGTTACTAACCTCGCAGCTCCTATGGGTATTGTGTTGAAGAACCAATTCGACGTATCCAATGCTTTGGGTATGCTGGGAAACTTTGGTAACTTTATAGCTTACGCAGTAATGGGTATCCCGAGCGGTATCTTGTTGCAACGTGTGGGATATAAGAAAACAGCACTTATCGCAGTAGCTATCGGTTTTGTCGGCGTAGGTATCCAGTTCCTGTCCGGTCATTCAAGCCCGGAAATGGCTTTTGCCGTTTATTTGATTGGTGCATTCGTAGCAGGTTTCTCTATGTGTTTGCTTAACACTGTAGTAAACCCGATGTTGAACAAACTGGGTGGTGAAGGTAACAAAGGTAACCAGCTTATCCAGGTGGGTGGCTCTTTCAACTCTGTAATGGCTACCATTACTCCGATGTTCGTTGGTATCCTAATCGCCGGATCTATCGAGAAAGCTACTATTTCTCAGATTTTCCCTGTAATGTACACTGCAATGGCTGTATTCGCTTTCGCATTCTTCGTACTTCTGTTTGTACGCATTCCGGAACCGAACACTGCTGCTACAACTGAACCGATCAGCACACTGATGAAAGGTGCTTTGAAGTTCCGTCACTTTGTACTGGGCGCTATCGCTATCTTTGTATATGTAGGTATTGAAGTAGGTGTACCGGGTACTCTGAATCTGTTCCTTACTGACCCTGTAGAAAAAGGCGGTGCCGGTATCGCTTCTACAATCTCCGGTTTCGTAGTAGGAACTTACTGGTTCCTGATGTTGATCGGTCGTCTGGCCGGTGCTTCACTCGGTGCCAAAGTTTCCAGTAAAGTGATGCTTACGTTTACATCTGCTTTGGGATTGATTTTAGTATTCCTTGCTATCTTCTCTTCTACAGGAACATTGGTTAATCTGCCTGTACTTCAACAAAGCGCAACCGGTGGTTTGTCATTCGGTTTTGCAGAAGTGCCCATTAACGCCATGTACTTGGTATTAGTTGGTTTCTGTACTTCTATCATGTGGGGTGGTATCTTCAACCTTGCTGTAGAAGGACTGGGTAAATATCTGGCTGCTGCTTCCGGTCTGTTTATGGTACTGGTATGCGGTGGAGGTATCCTGCCCGTTATCCAAGGTCTGGTAGCTGACATCGCAGGTTTCATGCCTAGCTATTGGGTAATCATCGCTGCTCTGGCATACTTGCTGTACTACGGTCTGGTAGGTTGCAAGAACGTTAATAAAGACATTCCAGTAGAATAAAAACTCTGAATTTAATTTATTCACCTTATAAAATTGATTTATCATGGATATAGAACACGTAAGAAGTCGCTTCATTAAGCATTTTGATGGAACTACAGGATTTATATATGCCTCTCCGGGTCGTATCAACCTGATTGGCGAACATACTGACTACAACGGTGGATTCGTATTCCCCGGAGCTGTAGACAAAGGTATGCTTGCTGAAATCAAACCGAACGGCACTGACAAAGTTAGAGCTTATTCTATCGACCTGAAAGATTATGTAGAATTTGGTCTGAACGAAGAGGATGCTCCCCGCGCAAGCTGGGCAAGATACATTTTCGGTGTATGCCGTGAAATGATCAAACGTGGCGTAGACGTGAAAGGATTCAATACCGCTTTCTCCGGCGATGTGCCTCTGGGTGCAGGTATGTCTTCTTCTGCTGCTTTGGAAAGTACATACGCTTTCGCATTGAACGAACTGTTCGGTGAAGGTAAAATCGACAAATTCGAATTGGCTAAAGTAGGTCAGGCAACTGAACACAACTACTGCGGTGTAAACTGTGGTATCATGGACCAGTTCGCTTCTGTATTCGGTAAAGCTGGCAGCTTGATCCGTCTGGACTGCCGTTCACTGGAATACCAGTACTTCCCATTCCATCCGGAAGGCTATCGTCTGGTTTTGATGGATTCAGTAGTGAAACATGAACTGGCTTCTTCTGCTTACAACAAGCGTCGTCAGAGCTGCGAATCTGCTGTTGCCGCTATCCAGAAAAAACATCCGCACGTAGAATTCCTGCGTGACTGTACAATGGCTATGCTGGAAGAAGCGAAAGCTGACATCAGCGCTGAAGATTATATGCGTGCCGAATACGTAATTGAAGAAATCCAACGTGTACTTGACGTTTGCGACGCTTTGGAAAAAGACGATTACGAAACAGTAGGTCAGAAGATGTACGAAACTCACCACGGTATGAGCAAATTGTACGAAGTGAGCTGCGAAGAACTTGACTTCCTGAACGATTGCGCTAAAGAATACGGTGTAACCGGTTCACGCGTAATGGGTGGCGGCTTCGGTGGTTGTACTATCAACCTTGTCAAGAACGAACTGTATGACAAC
Organism: Bacteroides thetaiotaomicron; assembly: GCA_019412825.1. Classification (GTDB taxonomy): domain Bacteria; phylum Bacteroidota; class Bacteroidia; order Bacteroidales; family Bacteroidaceae; genus Bacteroides; species Bacteroides thetaiotaomicron_A. Next base: position 7,581 of record DXOL01000024.1, read on the forward strand.
TTCGTTGAAAAGACAAAAGAAGCTTTCAAAGCTAAATTCGGCAGAAGCCCGAAAGTATACGATGTAGTAATCGGTGACGGTTCACGCAGAGTAGAATAAGTTATTATTCATCAGAATTAAATAAGCAGGGCGTCTTTCCAGAATGGAAGGACGCCCTTACTTTTCAATTAACAAAAATCTAAAACCTATTATCTAACCTAACCCTATAATTTTCTGTTTATTGTACGCCTTCCGTTGTCATCTGAATGCGTTTCATGGTACCGTCCTCGTTATAATACAAACGGTCGATGCAGACGGAACGACGGAAACTGCCTCCGGCTGTATTGATGCTTCCATTATGATAAATGAAATACCAGTCGCCCTTGAACTCGATAATAGCCTGATGATTGGTATTGGAATTGCCGGCTATCTCGTTAAGGATGCCTTTGTATTCCCAAGGTCCGGTAATGCTGCGGCTCATGGCATAGCATATCTTTTCCGGAAATTCCGAAGCATAAGAAAGGTAATACCAGTCACCACGCTTATGTATCCACGGAGCTTCCGTATATCGGGGCAGATGAACCGGTACGATAGGACCATCCAGCTCGATCATATTCTTTTTCAGTTTGACATAGTAGCATTGAGTATTCCCCCAATAAAGATATGCCTGTCCGTCGTCATCAATAAAAACGGTCGGGTCAATATCTTCCCAAGAGATCTTGGTAAATTCGGTCGTCATATCATTGGTGATCAGCGCAGAACCACGGGCATCCACAAAAGGACCGACCGGCGAATCAGATACGGCTACACCGATGGATTTTCCGTGAATAGAACCGTGTTCCACCGTCACATACCAATAGAACTTTCCGTCACGTTCTATAACCTGACTGGCCCATGCTTCCCCTTTTGCCCAACTGAAATCTTTGGCTTTCAAAGGAACAGGATGTTCCGTCCATGTTTTCATATCAGGAGAAGAAAAGACACACCATTCATTCAGCTGGTAATGTTCTCTGGGAGGAGGACATTCGTCATGTCCGGCATAAATGTACACCTTACCGTCATGCACCATAGCACCCGGATCGGCTGTATATTTATACTTTATGATGGGATTGCCATTGGCTACAAAAGTAGTGTCATTCTGCGCAGACAGCCCGGAAAAGGCTGCCAATGCGCATGAGATCATAACTAGTTTAACGCTATTCATTTTATTTCTTCGTGAATTTATAAACTGCAAACGTGTTCGGTCCGAGTTCGGTGGTTAACGCATGACCATTGATCGTTAATGGTGTCTCCTGTGGAGTGATGGCAAACGGTTGTTCAAGCGTATTATCTTTGTCCTGGTCGAGTGAGCTAAGAGTGATGCAACGTCCTTCGGACAATACATCCTGCTTTTTCAGACCTTCGAAAGTCAAGGATACAGGCTGTGTCTTATCGGAAGTATTAGCTACTTTGACAATCAGTTCGTTCTTATCCTTATCATAGACTGCACTGGCAAAAAGTCCGTTTTGTCCTTCCGCTCCCGTTACCGGTTTCTTGTTCATGGTGAGAGGAAGTACATTCGTTCCTTTGTTCTGTGCGTATAGTTGTTGTACATAGTAACTTACGGTACGCACCGAGTTAAGATTATCAAACCAGATCATGTCCGGACGCCACTGCCATCCCTCTACATGAGCGAAAAGCGGCGCATAAGTAGCCATATGTACGATATCGGCATTGCGTTCCAATCCGGTCATGAAGGCTGCTTCGAGCAAGGCAGCATGGAAGTGGTTCCATTTCTTTCCTTTTCCGTGACAAGCATATTCGCCGGCAAATACTTTCGGTCCTTTGCGGTCATAGTTATCATAGCGTGCTCCCTGACTGAGGAACCAGCTTTCGGGACGGTAGAAGTGTTCGTCTACCAGATCAGCTTTCAGACGCTTCATTTCAGGCCACAGGTAATCGAACTCTTTTCCTTCGGAGTTCGGACCGGAACTGCCTACAATCATGATTTCCGGATGCGCCTTGCGAAGAGCCTTGATAAACGGTTCGAGACGTTCGGGATACTCTTTTCCCCACTGTTCGTTACCGATGCCCAGATATTTCAGATTAAAAGGTGCCGGATGTCCCATATCGGCACGTACTTTCCCCCAAGTCGTGTTCACGTCTCCGTTAGCAAATTCAATCAGATCGAGTGCATCCTGAATATAGCTGTCCAGGTCGCAAACTGCTACGTGAGCTTTTTCTTCATTGTTCTGATACTGACAGGCAAGTCCGCAGTTCAGGATCGGAAGCGGTGCCGCTCCCATTTCTTCAGAAAGAAGGAAATATTCATAGAATCCCAGTCCGTAGCTTTGATAATAATCCGGAAAGAAACGATGGGTAAAGGTATATTGCCAGCGGTTTTCGTTCAATGGACGGTTTTCTACCGGGCCCACGGATTTCTTCCAGTCATAACGGGTTTCGAGATCCGTACCTTCAACGATGCAACCACCGGGGAAACGGAAAACTCCCGGATGAATATCCGCCAAAGCCTGCGCAAGATCTTTGCGAAGACCGTTCTCATGCCCCTTCCAAGTATCGACAGGGAAAAGGGAAATATGCTCCAAGTCAACCGTACCCTGGGAAGCAAGGAAAATACGAAGCGTTGCTTTAGGATTGGTAACACCCGATTTCAAGATTACCTGATATTTCTTCCAGTCTTTGGAATCAATGGTCAGTGTCTGAGAGACAAAAGCCTGATGTTCGCCCATAGATTTGGTATCTACAAGTTCCACACGTATCTTTTCGCCTGTACCTCCATGCGGCAGACGTGCCCATACAGAGAAGCGGTATTCTTCACCTTGCTTAACTCCGATGCCGAAGAAGCCTTCATTATCCAGTCCGGTATGCTTGTGGGCATGCCCCGGATTATCAAGACGCACGTAATGTGGATTGCGTTCAAAAGGACCGTCATCCTGCAAAGTCACCTTTCCATAAGTCTTCCATCCCATCAGATGCTGAGGGAATTCGAATGAACGGTTCTTTACCAGTTCGGCATAAAGTCCGCCATCAGCAGCGTAATTGATGTCTTCAAAAAAGAGTCCGTACATTGTCGGCTGGATTTCAGCACCCAACTTTTTAGTCTGGATCACCATTTCATTGGTTTGTGCATGAAGTGCCATGCCGGTAGATAAGGCTAATGCAGCCAGTAATTCAGTGTATCTTCTCATGGTTTTCAATAAAAATTATATATAGTTATTTGATTCTTTTTCCCCAGACAGAACGTCCCCGGCTATCGAGTCCGGTAAAGAGAATTGTTTCGGTTTCATTCTCCCAATCGTGTCCTGCAAAGATAATCAGATTCTCAATCTTCTCCGAGTTCAAATCTACCATTAATAGATGTTTTTCGGTCAAAAAGGACCATTTTCCATTCATTTGAACTATATTCCATCCGTTGTCGGTTATCTGCCCTTTGCACGTACCGTCCTTTGCCAAAGTCATTCGGGTGGACAGATTCCACTCCTTCTCTTTCAGTTCTCCTTCTCCCCATAAGATCTGTCCGGCTTCCAGCTGGCGTTCATACCTTGATTCCTGCACTCGGATGATTTCCCATTCACCGACCAGATCTTCTTTACTGAATTGACGCGAAGCAGTCCCTGCATATCTCTCGGGAGAAGCAACAGGCCAGCCTTCGGGAGTGAAGAACAACTGCCGTATATGCAACACCATTAACTGATTTTGCGGTGACAGACGCCCCTGATGTGCCATGAAATAATTTCCTTCGCCGTCAGAAAAGACAGCACAATGCGCTGTACCCGCCCATCCGGTATGGTTCTCAAAACGGTATGGTGCAGTCAATATCGGGAAGTTGTTGGTCGTATCTTTCACTGCCTTGCCAAAATAGTCTGTAAACGGACCTTCGGCAGTATCCGAACGGCTGACACGTACATTATAGGTCGTCATCAGCGGATCATAGGAAGTGAAAAGATAATATTGTTTCAGCTCCGGATGATAGATAATTTCCGGTGCTTCGAGATTGTCCTTCCGATAGTTGGCACGCCGTGCTACAAGGTGACCCCAATCGCCTTCGTTTAAGGCTAATCCGGTTTCCGGATTCAGTTCGACGCAATACAGACCACCGAAGAAAGAGCCGTAGTGCATCCACCATTCACCGGTATTTTCATCGGCTATGACGCTCGGATCAATGGCATTCATGGCGGTAGAATCATCTGTTTTGACGATACAGCCTGTCTGTGTCCACGGCCCTTCGGGAGAAGTTGATTCAGCAAGTCCGATATAGGATGTCTTACGTCCGAATGCGGATACGCAATAGTAGAGGCGGTATTTATCTTTATAAGGGATGATATACGGTGCCCAAATATTGGTCGCTCCCTGCCCTCCTGCATGAGACTGTACCCATTGAACTGCTTCTTCCGGTATTTCGGGAAATGCCCATCCCAGAAATTCCCAGTGTACCAGATCCTTAGAACGGCGCATCTGGATAAATCCCAACGGCACGCCTTTCTCTCTCGCCTCTTTCCGGTTTTCACCGAAAATCGCATCTGTAGAATACATATAGTAATAGTCGCCCAGCTTCAGGCAGGACGGATCGTGTACATTGTATGTTCCCCATTGACGGTAATCTTCCATTTTTGCTACTGATAAATAATTATCATCCCAAGGATTAGCAGAAGGAGTCGGAGTAAACACGGCAGAAGTGCAACCTGCAAAGAAGCTGCCTGCTACTAAAAGAACTGGCAAAAACAAGTTTTTCATAATATCTGTGTATTCGTTCATCAATTATGCTACAAAAATACGCCCCGTTTCCCCTATGGAAGGTGGACATACGAACACGATTGGTGGACAATCCGATAATCTGCTGAAAAGAAGCTCTTCTCATTTTTGTGATTGAAGAGATTCTTCTAACTTTGCCCTTATTAATACGTACATATATGAAAAAACACCTACTTATATACCTTATAATATATAGTATCTGTTCACTGACCGGACAGGTTCGGGCACAGGAACGGTTTGCCGACCGCTATAATATTACGTATGTGACCATGAACGAGGGGCTTCCACATAATTTTATTGACGACCTGTACAAAGACAGCCGGGGATTTCTGTGGATTTCGACTGCCGGAGGCGGGCTTTCCCGATATGACGGCTATGAGTTTGTAAACTACACTCCCAATAATCACCAGTGTAAACTAAAAAGTAACTTTATACGCAACGTCTGTGAGGACGCCTTCCAACGCCTTTGGATCGTCTCCGAAGGAGGAACGGACATTATTGACTTATCTACTTTAAAACCGGTTATCCCCCGTGACCCGAAAGGGATACTTCCAAAGATACTGGAACTACCGGCTACCCGCATCATGAAAGATACGCAAGGCTGTATCTGGCTTCATTGCGACAATGCCCTTCACCGCATCGAATTCAATGACAAAGGGGAAGTACAAATCCTGTCTACGCTCAGTCCTGTCTATCTGAATGGTCCGGACATTGCTCTGAAAGACATTGACGAGGATGGAAAAATATGGATGGGAACCAATGGTGAAATACGAAAAGTGGCATTAAGTCCGCAAAAGAGACTGGTAACTACCCCCATAGCTGACTGCCTGAAGTTCGAAGCAGGAACTTATATTTCGGATTTCCTCAGCAAAGAGAATGAAGTATGGATCTCCAGTGACCGCGGATTATTCCGCTATAATAAAAACGGCAATGTAATAAAACGATATGAGCATGATTCCGGCAATCCCTATTCCCTGTCGCAAAATTATCTGACAAGTTTAGCTATCACCGGCGACAAACAATTAATCGTCGCAACGCTCCGTGGTATTAATATCTATAACCCGATGACGGATAATTTTGAGCGCATAGCCTGTGACCTCCCGAATGGCGGCACCAATCTGCTGAACAGTAACTTTATTAATTGCATATTGACTGATGGAGAACATATCTGGTTCGGTACGGAAACCGGAGGTATCAATCTGTTAAATCCACGGCAACTATCGATACGGAGCTACCGGCACGACAAGGAAAATCCGTCAAGTTTATCTTATAATCCGGTCAATGCAGTCTATGAAGATGTCTACGGAACCTTATGGGTAGGAACAGTGGAAGGCGGACTGAACCGAAAAGAACGGAACAGCGAAGATTTTACCCATTATACGCGTGAACACGGAGGACTGAGTCACAATTCCGTCAGTGCCCTGACTGCCGATACCGACAACCATTTATGGATAGGTACATGGGGAGGAGGTCTCAATCTGCTTGATCTGAAAGCTCCCCGACAGATACTGGAAGTGGTTTCCTCACAGACCGGCGGAGGCTTTCCGATTGATTTTATCGGGGCATTGAATTATGACCCTATTAATAGAGGTGTATGGATAGGCGCCAATCAAGGACTCTATTTTTATGATCCGGTAAAAAAGGAGATAACTGCTCCGTTACCGGATAAGGCTGCTGAAAATATTCATGGCTGTATCGGTTCTATCATCGATAAGGAGGGTAAACTCTGGGTCGGTTGTCTGGAAGGAGTTTATATCATCGATTTGCATTCCCGTTCTTCAAAAGGAGAATTTCAGTACAGGCACCTGAACTATAAACTGGACGATCCGTCCTCCCGCCTGATTGAGAAAATAACTTGCTTTTATGAAGGTAAGGACGGAACTTTATGGCTGGGTAGTAACGGATACGGCATCTATCAGCGAAAAATCAATGAACAAGGAAAGGAACAGTTTATCTCTTATAGTACAGCGCAAGGACTACCGAACAACAGTGTCCGGGGAATACTGGAAGATAACAACGGTAACTTATGGATCAGTACCAATAATGGGCTGTCCTGTTATCACCAAGCAGAGAATCGTTTCATTAACTATACCATACAGGATGGCCTGATTGACACACAGTTTTATTGGAACGCCTCATGCGGTTCTTCTCATGACTTACTATACTTCGGCAGTGTAGGCGGATTGGTTGCAATCGAAAGCAATCGTCCGGCGATGTCTCTTCCGGCTGCCAAAGTACGTTTCACCCGTCTGCGGATAGGTAATGAAGAAATATTGCCGGGCAGTGAATACCTGTCGGAAGATATTGCCATAACGACGGAACTGAAACTGCATGAAAAAGAGAAATCTTTCTCACTCGAATTTGCAGCGCTTAACTTTGAGTCAAACAATACAGCCATATACAGTTATCGTCTGGTCGGTTTTGACGATAAATGGGTACAGGTTCCGGGCAACCGACGTTTTGCCAGTTATACGAATTTACCTCCCGGTTCATATACTCTGCAGGTCAGATACACTCCTGACGGTGAGAACGAGGGAGAAAACATAACGGAACTGAAGATTACGATTGTACCTTATTTCTATAAGACCGTATGGTTTATTCTATTCATCATCGTATTGTTGTCTGTCAGTGTATGGCAATTCTATCAATGGCGCATCCGTAATCTGAAACGGCAGAAAGAATATCTGCACCGCACGGTAGAAGAGCGTACTCATGAACTGGAACAGCAAAAGCATCTGTTAGAGAATCAAACGGATGAACTGTCACGCCAAAATCAGATGCTGATTCAGCAGAATGAGAAAATCACGAGGCAGAAGGCGCAACTGATCCGTATGTCCCGCAAGGTGCAGGAATTGACGCTTGACAAGATTTCATTCTTTACGAATATTACCCATGAATTCCGCACTCCGATTACTCTCATTATCGGTCCTATCGAACGTGCGTTGAAATTAAGCTACAATCCGCAAGTCATTGAGCAATTGAACTTCGTGGAACGCAATTCCAAATATCTATTGTCTCTTGTCAATCAGTTGATGGATTTCCGGAAGGTAGAGTCCGGCAAACTTGAGATTGTGAAGACTCGGGGAAATTTTCTGAAATTTATCGATTCACTGATCACTCCGTTTGAGGTATTCGCCCAAGAACGGAACATTGTGCTCAAACGCTATTACCGGATGGAGATGCCGGAGATCTTGTACGATGAGGAAGCAATGCGTAAGGTGGTCACCAATCTGTTGAGTAACGCTATCAAGTTTACTCCTAACGGAGGAACTGTGTCTCTCTACCTATCTGCTCTTTCCGCCAAGGACGGTGAAAAGGAGACATTGTATATTTGCGTCAAAGACAGTGGTTCGGGCATCCCTGAGGAAGATCTCAACCGGATTTTCAACCGCTTCTACCAGTCGCAGAATCAAGTGAAATATCCGGTATACGGACAAGCAGGCACAGGCATCGGTTTATACCTCTGCAAGCGAATTGTACAAATGCACGGCGGAGAGATCAAAGCATTCAATAACCGTCATGCAGGATGTTCTTTCCGCATTCTCCTCCCCTTGCAACGGGAAGAAGGGAAAGACGAAAAGACAATCATTATTGATCACAACGATTCGTCCGCAATTCCTGTTCAGGATTCCGGCTCTCCAAAAGAGAAAGAGGCTTTAAGTATGCTGGTTGTGGAGGATAATGCTGATATGCGGGGATATATCCGGTCTATTCTTCGTGAACAGTATCATGTACTGGAAGCTGCCAATGGCGAAGAAGCATTACATATACTTAATAGTAATCCAATAGACTTTATTATCAGTGATTTGATGATGCCCGTCATGGACGGAATCGAGCTGTCCCGAAGGGTAAAGGAGACATTTGCCATTTCGCATATTCCTTTCCTGATGCTGACTGCCAAAACCTCACAAGAAGCCCGACTGGAAAGCTATCGTATGGGAGTGGACGAATATCTGCTGAAACCTTTTGATGAGACATTATTATTGACCCGTATTCAGAATATTCTGGAGAACCGGAAACGATATCAGCGTAAATTCACGCTTGATATGGACGTGGACGTACTCAATATGGAAGAAGAATCCGGTGATAAGAAGTTCCTCAATCAAGTAATGGAAGTTATCAAAGAGAACTACAAGAACTCGTATTTCGAAGTCAGCGATTTTTGTGAAGCCGTCGGGGTAAGCAAAAGCCTGCTGAACAAAAAACTGCAAAACTTAATCGGGCAGTCCGCCGGACAGTTCATCCGGAATTACAGACTGAACATCGCACGGGAATTGATTCTGAAGAATCGGGAAACAAAGAATATGAATATAGCGGAAGTTGCCTACGAAGTAGGATTCAATGATCCCAAATATTTTACAAGATGCTTCACGAAACATTTCAACGTGACACCAAGCGCACTGCTAAATAACGAAGAATAACTGATATAAGGGTTGCTATTATGAAACAATGATAGCAGCCCTTCGTCTTAAAATAAGCTCATTTTAAGAGACATCCGTCCGAAATTATACTCAAAGTGTAAAAAAGACACTTATATAGTCGTTTATCCACCTCGAAAATTCATTTGTCCACCTTTAATATACTCATCGGTTGTATTTTTGCGACACTACAACGAGTAGAATTATTGTTGAACCATTAATATCAATATCTATGAAGACAAGGAAATGGCCGTTACTACTTATGGCAATTCTTACCGTTCTCAGCATGAGTTCTTGTCAGGATTGGGGAGAAGCCGACCCACCGGCAGGAAATCAAAAACTTCCGGCAAAGCCGGATACCTCCGCTAAATTAATAGCTGAATTTACATTTGACGAAGATTTCAACTCTACTGCCGCCGAAGGCGAAACACCCATATCGGGGGAAGGTTTTGCATACAGTGCAGATCAGGAGATACCGGGAATCGTACAGGATGACGAAAGAGAAAGTGGAGTTATGCACGCCAACGGCGGATATCTCCGCATTCCCAACCCTCTTATCGGTGCAGATATCCAGACAGGAGTCTCATTCAGTTTCTTCGTAAAATCTACTAAAACAGACCATACAGGTGCACTGATCTCTTTCAGTGACGGAACGAACAAACTGTATTTCACTGCAAATGCTTTTCTGAGCTATACCGGCACAGGAGGCTATCTGGACGTAAATGATCCGGAAGTCAGTGTAACGAACGCAATGCCTTACGGGACATGGCATTATGTTGCCTTGACTTTCACAGAGAAAGGATACGCCATTTATATCGATGGCACCAAGAAATACGACACCAACAACCATGCCAGCATCAGCTCCGGAAAGACAAGAGCTGTGAGCGTAGGTGACTTCGATTATTCCAATATGATCGATTTATTGTCATCTGCCACCTATATATATTTAGGCTATGGCTCGGATACGGAAACAGCCGAAGCCTATTATGATGATCTGAAAATCTGGACAAACACCTTCTCGGACAGTGACGCTCAGGGACCGAATATCGGTGGCGGAGTATACGTGCCGGATCCTGTTTATCAAGCTACTTTCGAAACGACTGCCGGACTACAGATTGTCGGCGGTGGCAGCTTCGTTACGGATGATAATAGCGCCTTCGGAACTGTTTTCAAGAATATCCCCGGAGGAATGCGTCAGAATTACTTGTTGCTTCCGGAAGATGTAATGTCACATTCTGCCGAAACGAAGGAAATGTCTATCGGTATGTGGGTGAATGCGAAGGATGCCGGAATCTCATCTACTTATATGTGGTCACCATTATTCAGTGCTCACGGACAGGCACCGGGCATAGCGGGTACTGCCAATACGGACAACTGGCCTATGTTTGCATTGTACGTCAGAGGAACATTACAACTGAATAATGCCGGATGGTGTAACTTTGATGATGCACAGAATGTAAATGGTACCAATGCTCTATATCATGACGCCACTGACTGGTTGGCTGATCATCAATGGCATTACTATACAGTAACTCTCACCGCTACTTCCGCCAATATATATATGGATGGCGAACTGAAGAACGAATGGCAGGTGGCAGGTACCGGAGATAACAATACAATTGAAGGTGCATTCATTTACGGTGCCAACTACAAATACATCACTCTAGGCGGAAATCAGGCATTCGACTGGGGCGATCCTGATCCGGGATTCATGTTTGACGACTTCGCAGTCTATAACAAAGAATTGTCTCCGGAACAGATCAAACAAATTATGGAAGACAAGACATTGGCTCTGCCAACTCCTGTCTACATCAATACCTTTGAAGAAGGCGCCGGAGATGCAAAAATCGTAGGTTCGGGCAAAATAGTTTCAGTGGAAGACAGAGGGTTCGGACAGATATTCCAAAATGTAGCCGGTTCTAAAGGCACTAATTATCTGATGTTACCTCAGGATGCTCTTTCTCACTCCGTAGAATCTCAGGAAGTGAGTATCAGCGTGTGGGTGAATGCCAAGAATGCAGGAGCATCGGACGATTATCGCTATTCTCCTCTATTCACGGCATACGGAAATGAGCCGTCAGCAGGGTCAGAAAACTTATGGCCGTTGTTTGTCCTGCAATCCCGCGGACTCGCCCAGATAAACTGTAACGGATGGACAGACTTCACCGCCGCACAGAACGAGAAAGGTGTCAACACCGTTTATTGCTCGGAATATGCAGCAGATGGAATCGTTTGTGAGGAAGACTGGCTGAAGGATCATGAATGGCATCTTTACACAGCCGTTCTCACGACTACCACCTGTAAAATCTACCTTGACGGAGAAGTCGCTAACTCATGGACAGTGTCAGGCAGCGGTGACGGCAATACCATCTCCGGAATATTCACCAACGGTGCAGACTTGAAATACATCTCATTGGGTGGAAATCAGGCATGGACATGGGGTGACCCTGATCCCGGATTTATGTTCGACGACATTGCTATCTACAACAAAGCACTGACAGTCGATGAAATACAGGCTATTATGAAAAAGAAAAAGAATTAAACCTTAAAGTTTAGTATACATGAAGAATTTTATACTGATACTCTGCCTCGCCACATTCAGCCAATGGGTGTATGCGCAGAACAAGCAGATCTCCGGACGGGTAGTTGATACCAAAGGCGAAGCCGCCATTGGGGCAAGCATACTTGAAAAAGGAACTACAAACGGAACCATTACCGACTTTGACGGTAACTTCAAACTGACGGTCGGACCGAAAGCCGTGTTACAAATCAGTTATATCGGTTATAAGACACAGGAAATTCCTGTAGCCAACAAGACGAAACTGAATATCACCATGGAGGAAGATACGGAAGTGCTGGATGAAGTTGTAGTAGTCGGTTACGGTGCGCAGAAGAAAGAGAGTGTGGTAGGTGCCATCTCGCAGGTTTCTTCCAAAGAACTGTTGAAATCTCCGGCAGCCAATATTTCACAGGCGATTGCCGGTAAGATTTCGGGTGTAATCACTTCTCAGACTTCCGGTGCGCCGGGGTCTGACGATATGAAGATTTATATCCGTGGCCGTGCTTCTTTCGCAGGAGACAACCAACCGTTGATTCTGGTAGACGGTGTAGAGCGTGAGTTCTCACAGATTGCTCCGGATGATATCGAATCGATCTCTACGTTGAAAGATGCTTCCGCTACTGCCGTATATGGTGTACGTGGTGCAAACGGTGTGATGCTGATTACAACGAAGCGTGGTAAGGAACAGAAACCGACTGTCAGCCTGACCGCCAACTGGCAAATACAGTCCCCTACCCGCCAGGATACTTATCTGGATTCTTACAATTCGGTTGTATTGCTGGAAGAAGCGCTGGCTAACGACGGACTGCCTTCTCAATATTCGGCATCCGACATCGAAATGTATAAAAGAGCCTCAGCCGGACAACTCAGCGGAATCGATGCCCTCCTCTACCCGAATGTAGACTGGTATGACACCGTTTTGCGCAACAGTGCACCGGCACAACGCTACAATGTCAATATACAGGGCGGTACCAAACGTATGCGTTACTTTACTTCCGCCGAATATTACAACCAGCAGGGATTGTTCAAGGAATTCAGTCAGGACGAATACGGAAACAAGTCGAACTCCAGCTTCAAGCGTTTCGCTTTCCGTGCCAACCTCGACTTCCTGATGACCAAAGACCTGACTCTTTCCGTCAACTTCGGAACACGTTTCGAAGAACGCAGAGGCCCGAACTCGAATGAATCGAGAGACGGAACTTACAGTCAGGCATTTTATGAAATGAATCATACACCGGGATGGTTGTTTCCGGTATCCTACACCGTAGGTGAAGGTGAAGACCAAAAGACATTGTACAGCGGCAGCTCACAATACCAGAATAATATCGTAGCACGTTTCGCCAAAGCCGGTTTTTACCGCTCCACCAATACCATCAATGAAACAAATTTCATTGTGGATTATAAGATGGACTGGCTCACCAAAGGGCTGGCAGCAAAAGGAATGGTATCTTTCGACTACGACGCTTACTATAGGCGTGCTTTTAATGCCGACTTTGCCACTTATGAGTTGAATGACCGTACTAACTACAATTCGATAGACGCCTATACCCAGTTCAATACGGACACGGAACTTGCTTATCTGGGCAATGACCAGACTACTACTTATAAACTTTACATGGAATTCCAGTTAAACTGGGCACGTAAATTCGGCAAACATGACATTACCGCTATGGCACTGTACAACCAGAATGACTACCGTTATCAGGCAGACCTTGCCGAACGTTACCAAGGACTGGTAGGGCGTGCCACATACGGCTACGACGACCGTTATCTGGCAGAAGTCAACTTCGGCTATAACGGTTCGGAAAACTTCATGCGGGGCCGACGCTTCGGTTTCTTCCCTTCTTTCTCCGTAGGATGGAGAATCAGCAACGAAGCTTTCATGAAAGGAACGGAGGACTGGCTGAACAATCTGAAGATCCGTGCATCCTACGGTGAAGTAGGTAACGATGTATACAAAGTGAATGGCGTAAAACAACGTTTCCTGTATCAGGCAGTGTGGACACAGGTAGCCAACGACTATCATTTCGGGACAAGCGGATATACCGGTATCTATGAAAGCCAGTACCCTAACTATGCAGTGACTTGGGAACGTGCTCACAAATACAATCTGGGACTGGAATTTGGTTTATGGAACGGACTGCTGAACGGTAATATCGACGTATTCTATGAAAAGAGAAACGATATCCTGACTCCTTACCTCACCCGTCCGCAATGGGTAGGCGTCAATATGGCTGCCGGCAATTTGGGAGAAACCAACAACAAGGGTTTCGAAATCGAACTGAAACACGCGAATCATATCGGAAAAGACTTTACCTACAATGCAAGTCTGACTTTTTCACACGCCCGCAATGAAATCCGGAACATGGACGAACCGGCCACAAAGACAGCTTATCGCAAACAGGAAGGTCATCCGATCAACCAATACTTCGGTCTGGTATGCGATGGTTTTGTGACCCAAGCCGACCTGAACAATCCCGATTTTCCGGTTTCTACTTTCGGCAATGTACAGGTAGGCGACCTGAAATACCGTGATATGAACGGAGACGGATTTATCGACAGCCGTGACGAAACATTTATCGGTTATAGCGATGTTCCCGAAAATACTTATGCCCTGTCTCTGGGATGCGAATACAAAGGCATCGGATTCAGCATCATGTTTCAGGGAGTAGATCATGTTTCCAGATATTATGATGCGGAAGCAATGTACGCTTTCGTGAATGGCGGTAAGGTAAAAGAACATCATCTGAACCGCTGGAATCCCAACCAGTCGGAAGCATACAACCTTACCCATGCCAGCTATCCGCTGCTCCATTATGACAGCTACGGCGACCATAACCAGCGTAAAAACTCGTTCTTCCTGAAAAACGGTAACTTCCTTCGTCTGAAGAATATCGAACTAAGCTACTCGCTTCCGGCTCGATGGATCAGAAAAGTAGCCATGAACGAATGCCGCGTCTATGTAAATGCAAACAATCTCATCACGTGGGATAAACTGGATGGTCTTTGCGATCCGGAAAGTGAAGGTTCCAACCGTTACCCGATTATGAAGACTGTGAACTTTGGTGTAAACATTAAATTCTAACAGATATAAGACATGAAAAAGACAATCATATATACCGCTTTTTGGTTGGCAACCGCCGGAATCGCCCTGACTTCCTGTGAAGATATATTCGGTGGATTTCTGGACAAACAACCCAGCAACGAACTGACAGAGGAAGAAGTATTCAGCCAATGGACTACTACCCGCGAGTTCCATTTCGATACTTACAACTTCCTGCGCCACGGTGCCTGCCGCATCAACAACTCATGGATAGATGCAGCTACCGACTTAGCCGAAACCAGCTATGCCAGCGGCGGCACGCGTACAAGTTTCAACATCGGTAACTATTATGCCAGCGGTGCCGCCACTGAACTCACCGATACATGGGAACACTATTACCGCGGTATCCGCAAATGCAATATGCTATTAAAGAATATCGACAACGTGCCCAAAGCTACGGACAACTCGGAAGAAGCACACGCTACCTATGTGAAACAATACAAGGCGGAAGCTCATTTCCTCCGTGCTTATTTCTACTGGGAAATGTTTCTCCGCTACGGTCCCGTCCCCCTGGTTACAGATGTACTCGATCCGGACGGAGACTTGCTGAGCAACTATACCACTCGTCCTTCCCTGAAAGAATATGTAGTTGACTTCATTCTGAAAGAACTGAAAGATTGCGAAGAAGGATTGATGGATAAAGCCACTTCTGCCGAATCGGGCAACCCCGGACGTATCAGCCAGCCAATGGCACGTGCACTGTATTCACGTGTCATGCTCTACATGGCAAGCGACCGTTTCAGAAGTGAATCGGGTATCAGCTGGCAGCAAGCCGCCGATGCAGCACAAAGCTTCATGACGGATTACGGAACGCTCTACGGACTCTACACGACCGACACCGATCCGAAGACCTGCTATACCAACGCCATCCTGAAGAATGCACATGACGAGAAAAATAATGAAACGATCTTCTGGCGTAATGATGTAGTTGTAGGATGGGGAGCAATCTATAACGATACGCCCGTAGGCGAAGGCGGTAACGGAGGTTTGTGTCCGTCACAGAATTTAGTGGATATGTACGATATGGCGAACGGACAGTCTCCTTTCAGCAGTTATGATGAAACCGGTGCCCCTGTTTACAACGGAACAGCCACTCCGGCCATCAACAACGCCAGCGGATACAAGAGCAATGATCCATACAGCAACCGTGACCCGCGTCTGGCGGCTACCGTACTCTACAACGGTGTAAATTGGGGTAATGGCATCATTAATGTACTCAAAGGACAACGGGATAACCCGCAAGGAAATGCGAATGCAACGCCGACCGGATACTATACCCGCAAGTATATTCCGGAAGTGATCCTGAACAACAACCATACCGGCAGCAACTACCGTAACTGGATTATCATCCGCTATGCGGAAATCTTATTGAACTACGCAGAAGCCTTGAATGAAGCCGGCGGTTCACGCTCGGACGTACTGAACGCCATCCAGCCTCTCCGCGACCGTGTAGGGATGACTGCCAAACTCACAGACCGCAGCGATCTTCAGACCATAGCCGACCGCCGCAACTTTATCCGCAAGGAACGTACCGTCGAACTCGCTTTTGAAGATCATCGCACCTGGGACGTACGTCGCTGGAATGTAGCAGAAAAGGCATTGGCACGCCCTATTTACGGAATGGAGATTACCAAGGAAAACGGAAAGTTTGTCTATACACGTAAAGTTGCCCAGAACCGGGTATTTACAGAGAAAATGTATCTCTACCCGATACCGGAAGGAGAAGTATGGAAAACGAATATCGAAAACAACCCGGGTTGGAACAATTAACTGAATGAATATGCAACCGATGAAATTAAATAACATACAGACAGGATTCAAAAGAATCCTGCTCACCGTAGCCGCAGTTTTCATGCTGGGCAATGGATGGGCGCAAGATGCTAAAGTCCTGAAAGGACGAATCGTAAATGCAGAGGGTGAACCCATCGCAGGTGCGGTGGTCAACGTAGCGGAAGCAAGCCGCATCGCACTCTCGGACAAGGACGGTTTCTTCACTTTGAAGAATGTAAAACCTGCCGACGAGCTTTATGTAAGCAGCGTAGGTTATCTGCCGACAACAGCCATTGCCGACTTTGAAGAGAACTTCAAGATTGTCATGGATACCGACCTGGATGAATATGCTCATACGACTCCGCTTCCTTTCAATCGCAAACCCAAGAAGTTTGTGACAGAGTCCACCTCCATCGTCACCGGAGAAGAATTGGAAAAACATCCGGTAACCGTTTTGCAGAATGCGTTCACCTCCACCGTGACCGGTGTAGAGACGTATGAGGCGCAATCCGAACCGGGATGGAGTGAAACGTCTATGTATATCCGTGGCATCCGTACCATGAATGCCAGTGCACGCAGTCCGTTGATCATCGTCGACAATGTGGAACGTGACCTCTCATTCCTCGATGCCTACCCTATTGAATCGATTACGATATTGAAGGATGCCGCCGCCACCGCTATCTATGGAATGCGTGGAGCCAACGGCGCAGTACTCGTAACGACCAAACGCGGAGAAGCCGGTAAGACTAAAATCAACTTCACACAAGAAGTCGGCTTCCAGACTATTGCCGGAATTCCCGAAAGCCAGAATTCTTACAACTATGCGCTGAGCCGTAATCAGGCACGATACCTGGACGGATTAAGTCCCGAATATTCCGATGAAGACCTGGAATACTACCGTCGTGTCTGCAACGGTGAGCAACTGGAAGGAATGGCCAAATACAAATACTTCAATACGAACTGGCACGATACCATGCTGCGGGATGCAGCTCCGCAATACCGTACCAACCTGTCTGTCAGCGGCGGTAATGCACGTGCACGTTACTATGTCTCCTTCTCTTATCTCCGCCAGGAAGGTTTGTTCGACACCAAATGGACGGAATGGAACGAAGGCTACAGCACACAGGAAGTATTGAACCGCTACAACCTGCGTTCGAACATCGACATCGATGTAAACAAGTTCCTGAATGTATCGATGGACTTGGGCGGACGTATCGACAATATCTCCCAACCGGGCATTGACGTATGGAACCTCTTTACCTGGGGAGCCGGCGAAAACCTTCCGGTGTATCCCGTATTCTGCCCGAACGGTGAATTCTTTATGCCGACCAGCAGCGACAGTAAAAACGGTGCCGCACAAATCGCCGGACGTGGCGTGGAACAGAACCGCCGCCGTAACCTCTATACAACCGTAACGGCTACCGGAAACCTGGATGCCCTCGTTCCCGGACTGAAAGCCAAGATGACGTTTAGTTTCGACTCTTACGAAACATTCCAGAAGGTGCAGCAAGCCGATGTCAATGTCTACTACTATAACTATATGGCTGATGTCAACGACCCGTCGGAATATACATACCAACGCATGAGAACGTACAAAGCATTGCCCAATGCCACCACTTCTCCACGTGACTATTACTATAATCTCAATATGAACGGAGGACTGGCATACGAACATACCTTCGGCAAACATGCCGTCAATGCTCAGGCTTTCATCCGTACTTATCAGAATGTAGTACGCGGACAGGAATCATCCAACCGCTACCTCTCTTACAATGCACAGGCTACATATGTATATAACAACCGGTATATCCTTTCCGGTAATATCTCCCGCATGGGCAGTGATAATTATGCCGACGGCGAACGCTTCGGAACATTCCCCGGCGGTTCCGTGGGATGGGTACTTTCCGAAGAATCATGGCTGAAGAACTCGTTCGTGAATCTCCTGAAACTCCGTGCTTCTTACGGACGGGCGGGACAAGCTGTGACAGGCGTCAGCCGCTACCCGTACCAAGGTACATTCACCGAAGGAGGCGGATATAATTTCGGTACTTCCCAATCTTACACGGAAGGTGTATATGAATCGACAGCCGGCAACAAGAATATCAAATGGGAAATCTCGGATATGGCAAACTTCGGCGTTGACTTCGACTTGTGGAACAAGAAAATCTACGGTTCCGTGGACTTCTTTAAGGAATGGCGTTCCAATATTCTGGTATCCCGTTCCACCGTGCCCAGCTTATTCGGTGTAAACGCCCCGCAAGACTCTTACGGCAAAGCCGAAACGAAAGGTTTTGAAGTCACTTTAGGACATAGCAACCGGATCGGTGATTTCGAATACTATATCGACGGTATGCTGACCTTCAACACCAACAAGATCACCGAAATGGATGAACTGACTCCCGATTACGCTTATCAGGCAAGAACCGGCAACCGGATCGACCAAAGCCAGCTCCTGATCTGGAAACAATGGGCCAGTAATCCCGACCTGATTCCGGAGTCTTATGAAGATGCCGTTGCCAATCCTCAGAAATATCCGTGGAACGCTGCCGGTAAATGCAAGCTCGGCAATGCCGTATTCCAAGATACGAACGGCGACCGTAAAATAGACAGCTACGACAAAGTGCCGACCGGGTACACGAATATTCCGGAATTAATCCCGACCATCCGCTTAGGTTTCAGCTGGAAAGGCTTCGACGCACGTGCCGTGCTGACCGCTTATCTGAACCGCACCGTTCCCTGTCGTGAGAATATGGACTATGGCTTCGGCTGGGGAGGTACTTCCACTCACGAAATTACCAATACATGGGGATATTATACCGATGATCCGACAGACCCGCGCAATATCAACGCCAAATATCCGCGTCTGTCTACTTCCTTCAGTGACCTCGACCGGAACTATCCGTACAATGAATCTACCATCTGGGTAGTCAATGGAGACTTCCTGTCATTGCGTAATGTGGAAGTCGGCTACTCGCTTCCTGCACGATTGATTTCTAAAGTCAATATGACGAAATGCCGTATTTACTTCAGCGGCTACAACCTGTGCAACTGGAGCCATCTGCCTAAAGGCTTTGATCCGGAAAACCCGACCAACTATATCTGGGCATATCCCAAGACACGTTCATTTACGTTCGGTGTGAATATCGGATTCTAATCATTCAATAAAACAGCAAAGAATTATGAAAAGAATATCAACTTATATAGCTACTCTGATCCTCGCACTCGCAGGCAGTTCGTGCAGCGACTACCTCGACAAAGAGTACGACGCCTCCTTGTCTGAGAAGAAAGTGTTCAATAACCAGAACCTGACACGCGAGTTCCTCGCCAACATCTACACGAATCTGCCGGACGGACTGGCGCCACTGTCGGACGACCAGTTCACAGGTGCTTCACGCGACTGTATGACGGATAATGCAGTGACCTGCTGGGGACTTCATTATTATACAAAGATCGGCAGCGACGGATACACCGCCGGCGACCATCCCCTGCTGGGCTTCTGGAACACCGACTTATACGGGATTCGGAAATGTAATATGTTTCTGAAGAACGCCAAGGCATCCGTAGTAGGAAATACGGTGAAGGACGGCGACGACAACCGCCTTTACGACCGTTACTGTGCAGAAGCAAGACTGCTTCGCGCTATCTTCCATTTCGACTTAATCTGCTGGTTCGGCGCTGCCCCTGTCATTGCGGAAGACGAATCCGGCGAACCGATTATCTTCGACTTGTCCGATCCTTCGGCAATGAACATATCCCGTACCCCCGCCGCCGAAGCACTTGAATGGGTAGCCGACCAATGCGACCAGATTAAAGACCAGCTTCCCTTCCGCTACAGCGACGAAGCATCCAACTGGGGACGTGTCAATGGAGCCGCCGCTTATGCTTTAAAGGCAAGAGCCCTGCTCTACCGTGCTTCCAAACTGAACAATCCGGACGGCAACACCGCATACTGGGCGAATGCAGCGCAGGCAGCAGCCGATTTCATCACTCAGAATAACAAGCAAGGTAATCCTTACCGACTGTACAATACGGGAAATCCGGAGAATGACTATTACGAATGTTTCACGACCAATCCGGTATACAACAATGAAATTATCCTTGCACGCTCCGTATGGAATACCAATCAGGTAGAAAAAGTATTCCTGCCGGTAGGCTTTACCGGTTCTTTCTCCGGAAACGGACGTACCAACCCGACACAGAATCTGATTGATGCTTACGAAATGAACACCGGCAAACGGATCGATGAGAACGGCAGTACGTATGATGCCGCCAATCCGTACAAAGACCGTGACCCGCGTCTGGCACAAACCATCTTCTATCAGGGAATGATGTGGGGACGTGCCGACAAAGAAGAAAGACGTGCCATCGACGTACGCTACAACTCGGATGCGGACAAAGGAGTGGATTACACTTCAGCCATGGGAGGTACCTACACCGGATACTATCTGAAAAAGTTCGTGAATAACATTTCCTGCAAAGAACCGGCTACCTATCCTCACGCATGGATGATTTTCCGTTATGGCGAAATTCTGCTGAATGCTGCCGAAGCCTATAATGAAGCGGAAGGTCCTGCCAAGGCATACAGTTACATTAATGAGGTACGCGCCCGTGCCGGTATGCCGGCCTACGCAGATATGTCGCAAAGTGAACTTCGCGAACGTATCCGCAACGAAAGACGCATCGAACTGGCTTTCGAAGATCATCGTTTCTTCGATGTACGCCGCTGGAAACTATATGACAATGTAACCTCTACGGGAGAAACCGGAAAGCCCCGTTACAACCAGTTGCTGAATCTTTATGGAGTGAAAGTGACCGGCAGCGCAGACACTCCCTCCTATACCTTCGGACTGGCAGAAACGGTCAATTCACGCACGTTTGTCAATCCCAAGAGTTACTACTTCCCGATACCTGCCAACGAAGTGAAACGGGCACCCAATCTGAAACAGAATCCGGGATGGGACACCGGAAGCGCTTCTAACGAATAAACATCAAAACGATCTAAAAAGAAAGACTGAAATATGAAATACTTAAAGACCATCTATCTTCTACTCTGTTGCACGCTCGCTCTGGCAGCGTGCAGCGACGACGGTGAAAACTCCGCATCAGGAGCTTTAAGCATCACAACGCCGGCATATACGAATGTGGGGTATAACAAAGCAACCTTATCCGCCAATATCAGCGGAACGGAAGGAGTGAATATCGTCAAACGGGGATTCTGCTACGCCACGGCATCCCATCCGGACATTTATGACACGACCTCCGAAGTCAGAGGCTCGGAAATCAGTACGACCCTGACCGGCCTGACTCCACAGACGACGTATTACGTAAGAGCCTTCGTCACCCTTTACAACGAAGAGCCCAGATACTCGGAGGAAACTTCTTTCACGACTCCCGCCGAGACACTGAGCGATGAACTGGCAGCGTACGAAGCACCCACATATGTAGACAACTACACAAGTTTCTCAGCCTGGAGCAACCGTTATGACTGGAACCTTGCCAACGTACACGACCCTACGGTAATGAAAGCCGATGACGGATATTACTATATGTATCAGACAGACGCTTCTTACGGCAACGCGCACAGCGGAAACGGACACTTCCACGCACGGCGTTCCAAAGACCTCGTAAACTGGGAATACCTGGGAGCAACCATGAGTGAAACGCCCCCGACATGGATCAAAGAAAAGCTGAATGCCTACCGTCAGGAGATGGGACTGGAACCGATTGACAATCCGTCTTACGGTTACTGGGCACCTGTTGCACGCAAGGTATCGAACGGAAAATACCGTATGTATTATTCCATCGTAATCACGAACTACATCAAAACCGGGAAACCGGAGATTGAAAACAACGGCAACTTTGACGGTTCATGGACCGAACGTGCGTTTATCGGACTGATGGAAACTTCCGATCCGGCAAGTAATATATGGGAAGACAAAGGATTCGTTGTCTGCTCTGCCAGCGATAAGGGAATGACGGATTATGGGCGCAGCAACACCAATGACTGGGAAGGGTATTTTAAAATCAATGCGATAGACCCCACTTATATAATAACGGAAAATGGCGAACACTGGCTGATCTATGGTTCATGGCACAGCGGTATCGCTGCCCTACAGGTAAATCCGGAAGACGGCAAGCCGCTGAATGCTTTAGGAAATCCCTGGGACATCACAGGGGAAGATAATTCGGGTTATGGAAAGATAATCGCCACACGTGGCACCAGCCGCTGGCAGGCATCCGAAGGTCCCGAAGTGATTTATCGTGACGGTTATTACTACCTGTTTCTGGCTTACGGTTCACTGTCGGTGGAATACAACACACGTGTCTGCCGTTCCAGAAATATCGATGGCCCTTATGTAGACATACACGGAAATTCCGCTATGGGCAGTGCGCAACTATATCCGATACTGACTGCTCCTTACCAGTTCAACAACAGCTACGGCTGGGTAGGAATTTCCCATTGTGGCATCTTCGATGATGGAGCCGGCAACTGGTTCTATACTTCACAAGGACGTTTCCCCGTGAACGTAGGCGGCAATGAATACTCCAACGCTATCATGATGGGACATATACGCAGCATACGCTGGGATGCCAACGGCTGGCCTCTCGTTATGCCCGAACGTTACGGAGCCGTTCCGCAAGCACCTATCACGGAAAATGAAATAGCAGGAGACTGGGAACATCTGGCATTAACCAACAGTACAGGCACCCAACGAACTTCCGAAACGATGACTTATGATCTCAGTACGCATAAGATAACTTCCGGCAGTTGGAAGAATGCTACATGGACATTTGATGCAGCGACTCAGACCATCACGACAAGCGCCGGAGTAGTACTCTACCTGCAACGCGAAGTCGACTGGGAAGCTAGTCCGCGGACACATACGATCGTGTATGCGGCCCAGGGTAATCAAAAGACATATTGGGGAAAGAAACTCCAATAACCCTCCATAGAAAAATAAATATGTGTTTTGCTGTCACCGTCACAAAGCAGAGCATAACTCACTTATAATGGAGAAGTAAAGCAGTGACGGCAACCAGTGACAGCACTGTGATGGCAATTTTTGCCGTCACAGTGCTGCTATATCTACCGGACTTTACCGACAGGCCCTGCGTAGGTCCATTCGTTTCCATATGCCGGAACCAACGGTTTCAAGCGGATGAAACTCCAGTTTCAAGCAGAGGAAACTTTAGTTTCAAACTGAGGAAACTTTAGTTTCAAGCCGGTGAAACTCTAGTTTCAAGCCCCAGAAACTATTCAGCTCTATATAGAAAGAGAAAATGCAATATAATGATCCCGATCCGAAAGCAGGAGTATGCGATAGTTTTATACGTAACAGTAAAGTTCTTATCCTTTTATGTTGCACAACATATAAGAGTGTATTTGATACACCAAACAAAAGTGTTACTTTTACACCCAAAATAAGATAAGCATCTCATTTACATTAAAAATAAAACCATGAAAAAACATTTTCTACTTGCAGG
>DXOL01000025.1:0-39421 GCA_019412825.1 Bacteroides thetaiotaomicron
CAAATTTCAAAGGACAACCGGTGAAACTGATCGGTGAATTTATACAAGTAGGTAAAGTCGCTCCTGACTTTGAGTTAGTAAAAACAGATTTGTCTTCTTTCTCCCTGAAAGACCTGAACGGCAAAAATGTGATTCTAAATATTTTTCCAAGTCTGGATACCAGTGTCTGTGCAACATCGGTACGCAAATTTAATAAAATGGGAGCAGGTCTGAAAGATACGGTAGTATTGGCTATCTCCAAAGACCTTCCTTTTGCCCACGCACGTTTCTGTACGACGGAAGGCATCGAAAACGTAATTCCATTGTCAGATTTCCGTTTCTCTGATTTTGACGAGAGCTACGGACTGCGTATGGCAGACGGACCGTTGGCAGGCTTACTGGCACGTGCAGTAGTCGTAATCGGCAAAGACGGCAAGGTAGCATATACGGAACTTGTTCCGGAGATTACTCAGGAACCTGACTATGAGAAGGCATTGGCGGCAGTTAAAGAATAAGTAATAGGTAATAAGTATTAGGTATTAAGTAATAAGTATTAGCCGAAGTCGCTTATTTCATTATTGGCATTAATTATGCGGAGTATTATTTATTACTTAATACCTATTACCTATTACTTTACATTAAACCTTAACCACATGGACAAAATTCGATTTTTCTTCATCGCCCTGCTAGGTATGGGCGCTGCACACTTGTCGGCTCAAACGGCCGATAGTACACAAACTTCTCCTTGGACAACGGAAGGTTTTGCCGGGCTCAAACTGACGCAGGTTAGTTTGACCAACTGGTCTGCCGGAGGTGATAACTCCGTCGCTTTTGACTTGCAAGGTACTTATCAAGCTAACTATAAAAAAGGAAAGCATATATGGAACAACCGTCTTGAACTGGCTTATGGCTTGAATAAGACAGGTGAGGACGGCATGAGAAAGGCCAATGATAAAATATATATGAATACCAACTATGGTTATTCTATCGCCAAAAACTGGTATGCAAGTGCATTTACCACTTTTCAGACGCAATTCTCGCCCGGATACGACTATTCAGTCAATAAGGATGTCGCTATCTCCGAATTTATGTCTCCGGCATATCTGACTACCGGTTTGGGATTCACGTATGACCCAGGAAAGATCTTCACGGTTGTATTGTCTCCTGCCTCCTGGCGCGGTACCTTTGTTCTAAATGACCGTTTGTCTGATGAAGGCGCATTTGGCGTCGATCCAGGCAAACATCTTTTGTCAAGCTTCGGTGCTAATCTGAAAGGAGAGGTGAAATATGAATTCTTAAAGAACATGACTGTATATTCCCGTCTGGACTTATACTCTGACTATTTGCATAAACCTCAGAATATTGATGTGAACTGGGAAGTGCAGATTAATATGGCAATCAACAAATGGTTCTCCACTACGCTGACTACCAATATGGTCTATGACGATGATATCAAAATAGTTCAGAAAGACGGCAGCAAAGGATCACGCCTTCAATTCAAAGAAGTACTGGGCGTAGGAGTGCAGTTTAATTTTTAAGTAATAAGTAATAAGTAATAGGTAATAAGTATTAAGTAATAAGTATTAGGTATTAACCGAAGCTGCTGTGTTATCAGCTTATCCGCACGGTTTAATACTTAATACTTAATACTTATTACCTATTACTTATTATTTATTTCTCTTCATTCCTTTATAAACCAGGAAGCCCACGATGAATATTCCGATTGCGATGAAGCAATAGCCGATTTCGTGGCTGTATTCAGTTACTTTGGCAATCAGTTGTTCTTCGCTTTCGATGCCGGGCACTGTTGACAGGTAATAACCGATTACGGCGAGGATTGTATTCCATAATCCGGCTCCGATAGTGGTGTACAACAGGAAGGTGTGCATTTTCATGCGGGCAAGTCCTGCCGGTATGGAAATCAGCTGGCGAACTGCCGGAATCAATCGGCCGATGAAGGTGGAAAGTGCGCCATGCTTGTCGAAATAAGATTCGGCATGTTGTACTTTGGCTTCGTCGATCAGACACATATGACCGATACGGCTGTTGGCAAACTTATAAATGATGGGGCGTCCCAGCCATTTGGCCAGATAATAGTTGATTAATGCACCGATATCTGCCCCGATGGTGGCAAATAAGACTACCAAGTAAATATTAAGCTCGTCATTGACAGCTGCTTTGTATGCTGCCGGCGGGATGATCACTTCCGATGGGAAAGGGATGAAGGAGCTTTCTATAGTCATTAATAAAGTGATTGTCCAATAATTCAGATGTTCGAGACACCACTGGATAAAAGCTACTGATTCCATGTGTTTTTGGGCTAAAGTTTATTAATATGATTATTTATTTCCTTTCTCTTCCTTCATGCGCTTCCAGACTTCTTTAAGCATCTGTTCGCCTTCCTCCGTCTGGTTGGGCCTGGACAGCAGATCCAGAATGATGTCCTCGCTGATCGGATGGGCACTTTCGCTGTTGTACTTGAAGAAGTCGTCTATCTCGTTATGCATCAGACTGAGAATACTCAGCTTCTCTGTGACGTCTGCATAGTTGGGATCAATCCGGTATGATTCTTCAAAACAGAGTTTGGCTTGATATAAGTACTCTGCGTCCGAATAGGCCGAAGCTACCAAATACCACATCTCTGCACTCGGTTCCATCACCAGAGCTTTGTCAAAAGCCTTGACCGCTTTTTTCTTCTGACCTTCCTTCATGTAGAGTTTGCCTTCTGTCAGATGGATACCGGGATCATCCGGCTGGATCTTTTTGGCTTTTTTACATAACAGATGCGCTTCCTCATGCTTGCCCAGTTGGGAGGCGGCTACGGCTTTATTGGTATACGTATCTACCAATAGAGGAGAGTTACCGGCTCCGTCTGCTACAAAACGGTCGATGACACGTTGGTAGCAATCATCAGCTTCTTGCCATGCTCCTTTGTTGGAATATGCCATCCCCAGGAACATATAACCCATTTCGGGAGGAAGAGCTTTGTACTCTACTGCCTTTTTATAGTTCTCGATGGCGGCATCCGAATTGTTCAGGTAGAAATAGCAATGTCCGCGGTAAGCGTAGGCTTCTCCATACGTTTCGTCGGCGGCCAGCGCAAAGTCGCAGGCTTCGATTGCTTTTTCGCAGTCTTCGGCTGCAAAGCGGCATTTGGCGAGCCCCACCCAGTAACTGGCATTGTAGGGATCCATATCAATCAGTTGATTGTAATAGGTTGATGCGGTTTCGAGTTCATTGGTGCCTGCGAGATAGTCCGCCATGACAGCTATGAAGTCTTCTTCTTTGCCGAATCGGGGGGTACCTTTGTCCAGCCATTCCTTGGCGGCTTCGGGATATCCCATATCCATATAGAGATAGATGATATTGATGATTGTTTCCAGTTCATCCGTATCTTCTATAGTATCCAATGTGCTTCGGGCTGCTTCCAGTTGTCCTTCGTTCAGCAGAAGTTCCGCTTTCAGCATTTTCACATCGGTGACATATTCATCTGTGATGCTTTCCGCAACTTTTTTTGCCAGAGGTATTTTACCGGTATCAAGATAAAGATAAGCCTGTTCTACCAGTAGGTCTGTGCTGTCGGGATGCAGGTGGAGGCCGTAAGTTATGACCTCTTGCGCTTCGTCGAATTTCCGTTCGGCAGCGTATCGGTCAGCAATGTCGGCTAGTTGGTCTCCGTCCAGATAGAGTTGTCGGTTTTCCGCTTTTGCCGTTTCATATTGAGCGATTAACTCGTTTAGTTCTTTATTTGCGGACGGTGAATTTTTTCTCCCCATTCTGATTTATTTTGATTTGAATAAAGTAGTGCTAAAAAGATGTTTAGGCACGGATTACACAGATTGACGCGGTTTGTAAGTTACGTGAACTTTTCAAATTCGTGCAATCCGTGTAATCCGTGCCTGAATAATATCATAGATTTATTCCTTATTCGGCTTTTGGCACTGCCTTTTTATGTTTAAGTAGCCTGTGAAGGCTGATTTTTATTTATTGATTTTGCCCCAGGTATCCTTTAATCCTACCGTGCGGTTGAATACAAGTTTTTCCGGAGTCGATTCTTTATCGATATTGAAATAGCCGATGCGCTGGAATTGCAGGTATGAGAGCACAGGCAAGGTTGCTGCAAACTTCTCGATATAGCAATTCGGCAGAACTTTCAAAGAATCCGGATTGATGATTTCCTTCATTGCTTCCAGAGCTTCGCAGTTCTTGGCTTCACGGATGGCAGCCAGTTCGTCGCGTGGGTTTTCTACTTTCCACAGACGGTCGTAAAGGCGTACTTCTGCTTGCAGGCAGTGGTTGCAGCTCACCCAGTGGAGCGTACCTTTCACCTTGCGGTTGGCATCCGGCATACCGCTGCGGGTGTTCGCGTCATATTCACAATATACTTCTGTGATTACGCCGTTCTCATCCTTCTTGCATCCGGTACATTTCACGATGTAAGCGTTTTTGAGGCGTACTTCCTGTCCCGGAGTCATGCGGAAATATTTCTTGGGCGCGTCTTCCATAAAGTCTTCGCGTTCCATCCATAATTCACGGCTGAACTCGATCATGTGGCTTCCTGCTTCCGGATCTTCCGGATTGTTGATAGCCTCCAGTTGCTCCACTTGTCCTTCCGGATAGTTGGTGATGATGAGTTTCACAGGGTTGATAACGGCGGATACACGGGTAGCACGGCTGTTCAGATCGTCGCGTACGGAGCTTTCCAGCAATGCGATATCGTTCAGGGCATCGTAAGTCGTATAACCGATCTTATCGATAAATTTATGAATAGATTCCGGAGAATAACCACGACGGCGGAAACCGCAGATGGTCGGCATACGGGGGTCGTCCCATCCGTTCACCAGTCCTTCTTTTACCAACGTCAGCAGGTTGCGTTTGCTCATCAGCGTGTAGCTCAGGTTCAGCTTGTTGAATTCTGTCTGACGGGGACGGTTGTCGTTCAGATCCTTACCTTCTTTCAGCCAGTCGATGAAGAGATCGTAGAGCGGACGGTGTACCACAAATTCGAGCGTACACAGAGAGTGGGTTACTCCTTCGAAGAAGTCACTCTGTCCGTGGGCGAAGTCGTACATCGGATAAGCCTTCCAGGTAGTACCTGTGCGGTGGTGCGGATGCTTCACGACACGATAGATGATCGGGTCGCGGAAGTGCATATTAGGATTGGCCATGTCGATTTTGGCACGGAGCACCATAGCACCTTCCTCCATTTCACCGCTGTTCATCTTCTTGAAGAGTTCCATACTTTCTTCGATTGGTCGGTCACGGTACGGGCTGTTCACACCTGCTTGCGTGGGAGTACCTTTTTGCTGGGCAATCTGTTCGGCAGTTTGCTCGTCGATATATGCTTTTCCTTCCTCGATGAGGCGGATGGCGAAGTCCCATAATTGCTGGAAATAGTCGGAAGCGTAGTATTCGTTTCCCCATTGGTAGCCAAGCCATTGAATATCTTCTTTGATGGCTTCTACGTATTCCACGTCCTCTTTGGTCGGGTTTGTGTCGTCGAAACGAAGGTTACATACGCCGCCATGTCTGGCAGCGATGCCGAAATCAAGGCAAATAGCTTTGGCATGACCGATGTGAAGGTATCCGTTCGGCTCGGGCGGGAAGCGGGTCTGCACTTTTCCACCATTTTTACCTTCCTTCAAATCCTTCTCTACTGCCTGTTCAATAAAGTTCAGGCTTTTCTTATCGCCTGTGTCTTCGTTTTTAATATCTGTCATAACGTTAAAATGTTAACTCTATTTATAGGCTACAAAAGTAGGACATTTTTTTTATTTTACTGGAATATAACCGCTCTTTTTTATAATCTCCTGTCCTTCGGGCGAAAGAATGAAGTTGATCAGAGGAGCTACCTGCTCTTTGTTCTTCACATTATAATAGTAATAAAGGGGGCGGACAATGGGATAAGTTTTGTTCGTTGCGTTCTCTACTGTCGGCGCGGCGTAGTGGCTTCCGTCATACGAAACGGAAAGCGTTTTGGTGCGGGGAGATACGTATGCCAGCCCGACGTACCCGATGGCTCCCTTCGTCTGGCTGACGGACTGGATGATAGCACCTGTGGCGGGCATGGAAAGGCTGCCTGCCATATAGTTCTTGTTTTTCAGCACGTTCTCCTTGAAGAATTCGTAAGTACCCGAAGAAGTTTCGCGGGAGTAGACAACTATTTTGCGGTCGTCTCCGCCCACTTGCTTCCAGTTGGTGATTTTTCCGCGGAAGATGTCTTCCAACTGCTGGCGGGTGAGCTGTTTCACCGGATTGGAAGGGTGCACCACTACGGCAAGGGCGTCGTAGGCTACGATCACTTCGTCCACCTCTTGTCCGGCTTCTTTGGTTTTCATCTTTTCGCTGAATTTGATCGGACGGGAAGCCATGGCAATATCCGTCGTATTATCCATCAGTGCAGAGATGCCGACCCCGGTGCCTCCTCCGGTGACAGTGACCCGCGCATCCGGATGCCGATTCATAAATCGCTCTGCTGTTTGTTGGGCAACAGGCAATACGGTGTCGCTGCCTTTGATACGCTGTGCGTTGGCGCTGAGAGACAGAAGGGAAAGGGCGATTAATAAATTTCTTCTCACTTTCATAATTATTCTTTTTATTGTTGGTGCAAATAAAACAATCACATATTACATTTTTGTTTCAGATAAGGGAGAAATAATGTTTGTAACACAAATGTAACAGCATTGAAATACTTCCTTCAAACGTTAGTCACACCTCCTTAATAAGGAGTTGCTTTCTTTGCATCAGAAAACCAATAGGTATGAAGAAGATTTTTGAGAAAATAATAGAAGGAATTCTGACTTGTAGCGGTTTCGTAACAAGTATTACAATCCTACTGATTGTCCTTTTCCTGTTTACGGAGGCTTTTGGGCTGTTCAATAGCAAGGTGATTGAAGAAGGGTACGTGTTGGCTCTGAACAAAGGCAATAAGGTAAATACGCTGAGCCCTGCTCAGATAAAGGACGTTTTCGACGAGGAGATAACGAACTGGAAAGAACTCGGTGGGGAGGATCTCCCTATCCGGGTTTTTCGTTTGGAAGACATCACGGAGTATTATACGGAGGAAGAACTGGGTCCGGCTTACGAGTATGCCGGCGAAAGAATCACGCAATTGGTGGAAAAGACGCCCGGTATCGTGGCTTTTGTCCCGCAGAAATTTATAGTACAGCCCGATGCGGTGCATTTTATCAAGGATAATACCATTTCGGTAAAAGATGTCTTTGCGGGTGCCGAATGGTTCCCTACAGCTACTCCTGCCGCCTTATTCGGATTTCTGCCGTTGATAGCGGGTACTTTGTGGGTGAGTCTGTTCGCTATACTTTTTGCGCTTCCGTTCGGGCTTTCGGTATCTATCTATATGTCTGAGGTCGCCAATCCGAAGGTGCGTAACTGGCTGAAACCGATTATTGAGCTGCTGAGTGGTATTCCTTCGGTGGTTTATGGCTTTTTCGGCCTGATCGTCATTGTTCCGCTGATTCAGAAATTCTTTGATCTGCCGGTAGGGGAGAACGGTTTGGCGGGAAGTATCATTTTGGCTATCATGGCGCTGCCTACTATCATAACGGTTACTGAAGATGCCATGCGCAATTGCCCGCGTTCGATGCGGGAAGCAAGTCTGGCGCTGGGAGCTTCGCAGTGGCAGACTATATATAAGGTCGTGATTCCCTATTCGATCTCCGGAATCACTTCCGGCGTGGTGCTGGGCATCGGACGCGCTATCGGAGAGACGATGGCAGTATTGATGGTAACGGGTAATGCCGCAGTGATACCGACAACGATTCTCGAACCGCTCCGCACGATTCCGGCAACGATTGCGGCGGAACTGGGAGAAGCTCCGGCAGGAGGACCGCACTACGAAGCGTTGTTCCTGTTGGGTGTCGTACTGTTCTTTATAACATTAATCATCAACTTTAGCGTGGAGTATATCTCTTCTAAAGGAATAAAACGTAGCAAGTGATATGGAAATACGAAGTAATAATAAAGCGAAACATCGTTCTCAGAGGCTGGCTTTCGGAATCTTCCGGTTGTTGAGTCTCTGCATAGTGTTGATTTTGTTTGCGATTCTCGGTTTCATTATATATAAGGGAGCGGGCGCTATCAGTTGGGAGTTCATTACTTCGGCACCTACGGACGGGATGACCGGCGGAGGTATCTGGCCGGCTATTGTCGGTACTTTCTATCTGATGGTTGGCAGTGCGCTTTTCGCTTTCCCGGTGGGAGTGATGAGTGGAATTTACATGAATGAATATGCTCCGAAAGGGAAGCTGGTACGCTTTATACGAGTGATGACGAACAATCTGAGCGGTATTCCTTCTATCGTTTTCGGTCTGTTCGGTATGGCGCTGTTTGTCAATTATATGGGCTTCGGTGACAGTATTCTGGCGGGTTCTTTGACGTTAGGCTTACTTTGCGTACCTTTGGTTATTCGTACTACGGAAGAGGCGTTGAAAGCGATTCCCGACAGTATGCGTGAAGGAAGCCGGGCATTGGGAGCTACCAGATTGCAGACGATCTGGCATGTGATTCTTCCGATGGGGATGCCGAACATCATTACGGGATTAATCCTTGCTTTGGGACGTGTTTCAGGCGAGACGGCGCCGATTCTGTTTACCTGTGCCGCTTACTTCCTGCCGCAGTTGCCGACGAGCATTCTGGACCAGTGTATGGCGCTGCCGTATCACCTGTATGTGATTTCGACCAGCGGAACGGATATGGAAGCGCAGTTGCCGTTGGCTTATGGTACGGCTTTGGTACTGATTGTGATTATCCTTTTGGTTAATCTGTTGGCAAATGCATTGAGAAAATATTTCGAGAAAAGAGTAAAAACGAATTGATAAGTATATGGATACAATAAAAATAGATGCGCGTGATGTAAACTTCTGGTATGGTGATTTTCACGCCTTGAAGGGGATTAGCATGGAGATTGAAGAAAAGTCTGTAGTTGCCTTTATCGGACCGTCGGGATGTGGCAAATCGACTTTCCTTCGTCTTTTCAACCGGATGAACGACTTGATTCCCGCTACCCGTCTGGAAGGTGAAATCCGGATTGACGGGTATAATATTTATGCCAAAGGGGTGGAAGTGGACGAGCTTCGCAAGAATGTGGGCATGGTTTTCCAGCGCCCTAACCCTTTCCCGAAAAGCATATTCGAGAATGTCGCTTACGGGCTTCGCGTCAATGGAGTGAAAGATAACGCTTTCATCCGCCAGCGGGTAGAAGAGACGCTGAAAGGGGCTGCGCTTTGGGATGAGGTGAAAGATAAACTGAAAGAGTCTGCCTATGCTTTATCCGGCGGACAGCAGCAGCGTCTCTGCATTGCCCGTGCCATGGCGGTATCTCCTTCGGTACTGTTGATGGATGAACCGGCTTCTGCGCTCGATCCTATTTCTACGGCCAAAGTAGAAGAACTGATTCATGAACTGAAGAAGGACTATACAATCGTGATCGTAACTCACAATATGCAGCAGGCGGCACGTGTCAGTGACAAGACGGCTTTCTTCTACTTGGGAGAGATGGTAGAGTATGGTGATACGAAAAGGATATTCACCAACCCTGAGAAAGAGGCTACCCAGAATTATATCACAGGACGTTTCGGCTAAGCGCCACCGGAGTGTTTGTGAAAAACGAGAATATTAATCATTTATATATAAATAGACTATGGTAAAGTTTATAGAATCGGAACTCATTCTATTGAAGAAAGAAGTGGATGAAATGTGGACATTGGTGTACAATCAGCTTGACCGTGCAGGGGAAGCAGTCATGACACTTGACAAGGAACTGGCACAACAGGTAATGGTTCGCGAGCGTCGGGTGAATGCCTTTGAACTGAAGATCGACAGTGATATAGAGGATATCATTGCATTGTACAATCCGGTGGCGATTGATCTCCGATTTGTGCTGGCAATGCTGAAAATCAATACAAATCTGGAACGTCTGGGGGACTTTGCAGAAGGGATAGCCCGTTTCGTTATTCGCTGTAAAGAACCGGTGCTGGACGCCGATTTGCTGACTCGTCTGTGTTTGGGAGAGATGCAGGCAGAGGTATTGTCCATGCTGGAACTGGCAAAACGTGCCTTGAACGAAGAGAACATTGAAATGGCAACGGCGGTATTCGGCAAAGATAACCTGCTGGATGATATCAATGCGGAAGCCACAGGCATCCTGGCAGATTACATCCGCGAACATCCGGAGACGGCGCATACTTGTGTTGACTTGGTTGGCGTGTTCCGCAAACTGGAGCGTTCGGGCGACCATATTACTAATATAGCCGAAGAAATAGTCTTCTTTATTGATGCGAAAGTCTTAAAACATAGCGGAAAAGTGGACGAAAACTACCCGAAATCGTAATTTTTTGCATGTTTTTAAACAAAAATTAGGGCTACTTAGAAAATAATCCTATATTTGTCCCTTATAACGGACAAGTTATGGGCGGTTTTGCGTCAAATGATAATAAATCCAAAGAAATTTCAAAAAGATGTTATATGACATGTTTTATAATTTGGAGAGTATCAGTAAAAGCGACTATATTTGCACCGTTATCCTGAAAACAATCTTTTTACCTTAAAAAAAACTAATACCTATTGAAAACTGAAAAATGGAGCTTTGTGAAAAGCCCCATTTTTTTTGCTCTATACTGAAGGTCACGAAGCTGTGTTATACGGTGTTTGAGAGGGGTATTCTTCTTCACATCTATTGCTTTTCTGCCTTGAAAGAACCAATTTGAAGAACGAGTTTAAGAACCGATTATTGTAATCGTTGATAAAAGTCTTTCATATAACTTTTCCCTATAGGTATGCGCATATTTCCGATTTTTACAACATTACGTTCTATGTTATCTATTTTATTAATAGCTATCAGATATGACTTGTGAATACGTATAAATTGCTTGGCAGGTAATAGCGACTCAATCTCTTTGAAACTGAGTAAAGTCATGATTCTTGTAGTGTCGGTGATCACATGAAGATAGGCTCCTTTTCCTTCTATATATAAGATATCGCATAGGTTGATGCGTACCATCCGGTATTCTGTTTTAAGAAAAATATAATCTTTGGGAAGTGGCTGGGCTGGGGGATTGGATGCCATTTCCGTCTGCACCTTGTTCACTGCTTTTAGAAAGCGTTCAAAGGAGTAAGGCTTCAGTAGATAGTCGGTGACGTCATATTCGAATCCTTCTACGGCATACTCTCCATAAGCAGATGTGATGATGATATGCGGGCGCGTATGGAGAGCTTTCAGCAACTGAATACCGGTGAACTGTTCCATCTGTATATCAAGGAACAGTAAGTCTATCGTATTGGACTGCAGGAAGTCGAAAGCATCCAGGCCATTATCAAAAGTGCCTACCAAATCCAGTAAAGGCACTTTGCTGATAAAGTTCTTTAGTTTGTCTACGGCTAGCGGCGCGTCTTCTACTATAATACAATGAATCATGTGAGCTTAATCGTTAATGAAACATCAAAGTAACCATTTTTCTGATTGATTTGCAAATCATATCTGCGCCGATACAAGATATCCAGTCGTCGTCTTATAATATTCAACCCGATACCGCTAGAGGAATCTTTGTTGATCTGCTTTGCCGGATCGAACATATTGAATATTTCAAAGTGTATCTCAGATTTCTGAATCTGAAAAAACAGGCGGATAGCTTCAGGAGCTTTCTTATCCGTACAATGCTTGAAGGCATTTTCAATGAACGCGATGAACAGCATAGGGGCGACACGAATGTTATCTGGTGATCCTTCCAGCGTATATGATACTAAATTCGGATTATCATATTGTAATTGTTGCAGGTCAAGGTAATTGTGGATATATTTTAGCTCCTGTGCGAGATCAACTTCGGGAGTATTGGTCTCATAGATCATATATCGCATCATTTCCGACATCTGTACCAGTGATTTTGAAGCTTTCTCCGGATAGGAACAAATCAGGCTATCAATATTATTCAGAGTGTTGAATAGAAAGTGCGGATTCAATTGGTTTTTTAGCAGTTTCAGTTCACTTTGAAGGTTTTGTCTTTTTAGTTCTTTTTGTTTCTGCTTCTTTTGGAACCAATCGTAGAGTATATATAATAGGATACCTGTTACGGATGAATACAAGAAATAGCTGTCCGCCCATAACATAGATCCATAATCTTTGTCACTTTTCAGATAATAAAAGACATTGACCAGAATGAAAGAGAATATGAAACCTAAATATCCCCACCTTTTCTTCTTTGTGTATAAATGGCAGCAAAGATATGCACATATTAATGAAATCATGTTGATATAAGGAATGGTGTATGCTATAGAAGCAAATGACTGATGGGAATAAATTCTCATGGTTAACACCGATACCATAGAGAATATTCCATAAATAAGGAAATAAGCGAGAACAGGAACAATAAGTCCTATCTTCCGGATGTTGATTTGTGATGTTTTGATTTTCATATTTTCTTCTTATTTAGTAAAACCTATCACAAAACTCCGTTTATTTTTCCTCTTTAAAAAATTAAATGAACGAACAGGCGGAATTTATTCACAAGTTAACCTTTGCAAGATATGAAAAAAAACAGAAAGTTTTCCAACTTCCTTCCTTATTCGTATCTTTGACGACGTATTGAAGAGGTATTTCTTCAGTTGAATTCAAAATTTAAAATTCATATTATGTTTTCTGGAATCGTAGAAGAGTACGCTACTTTGGTAGCACTGGTGAAAGACCAGGAGAATATACACTTTACATTTAAGTGTTCGTTTGTAAATGAACTGAAAATCGATCAGAGTATTTCTCACAACGGAGTATGCCTGACGGTAGTAAGTCTGACTGATGATACGTATACGGTAACTGCCATGAAAGAAACGCTGGACCGTTCGAATCTTGGTTTGCTGAAAGTGGGCGATAAGGTGAATGTAGAGCGCAGCATGATGATGAATGGCCGACTGGACGGACATATCGTGCAGGGACACGTAGATCAGACGGCTACTTGTGTGGAAATCAAGGATGCGGAAGGAAGCTGGTATTTTACATTTAAATATGCATTTGATAAGGAAATGGCGAAACGTGGCTATATCACGGTAGACAAGGGTTCGGTGACTGTTAATGGTGTCAGTCTGACGGTATGCAATCCGACGGATGATACTTTCCAGGTAGCTATCATACCTTATACTTACGAATATACCAACTTTCATACATTTGAAATCGGTAGCGTAGTGAATATCGAATTTGATATCATCGGTAAGTATATCAGCCGGATGATTCAGTATAGATAACTAAAAATAGAAGTCTGATGGATTTTCTGCAATTGGTACTGTCTCGTCAGAGTGACCGGGCGTATGATAAAGAGCGTCCGGTAGAAGCGGAGAAGCTGGAGCGCATTATGGAAGCCGCCCGTCTGGCTCCTTCTGCCTGCAATGCGCAACCATGGAAGTTTGTGGTCGTGACAGATCATGAGCTGGCTTCAAAAGTGGGGAAGGCGGCAGCCGGACTAGGCATGAATAAGTTTGCCAAAGATGCCCCTGTACATATTTTGGTTGTAGAAGAGTCTGCCAATATTACATCCTTGCTTGGAGGAAAAGTAAAAGGCAAGCATTTCCCGCTGATTGATATTGGAATCGCTGCTGCTCATATCACATTGGCTGCAGAGAATGAAGGACTGGGTTCCTGCATCTTGGGCTGGTTTGATGAAAAAGAGATCAAGCAATTGACAGGTATTCCTGCTTCCAAACGTTTATTGCTGGATATTGCAATCGGGTATCCGGTGAAAGAGAAACGAAAGAAGATGAGGAAGCCGAAAGAAAAGGTCATTTCTTATAATCAATACTAATTGAAAAAAGATTACTCCTTGGACTTTCCGGAGTAGATATACAGTAAAAAGCCTCGTTGGTTTAAAAGGAAGAGGTCGTTCCTTTAAAACCAACGAAATAGGGCTTCGTTTGCCCCTTAGGGCATATGGAGCCTTTGTTGTACGTTCTCTATTCTTGTTATGGGTATTCTATTCGTTTTTTCTTTTTTGTGATTCTTCCCTTTTTCGTTTCTTCCTTAGTATGCGTTTCTTTTCCCCTTTGAGTGTTCTTTTTTCTATTTTTTTTCTTCTTTTTCTTTCTATAGAGATGTTTTTACAGTGTTTTTCGTAAGGTATACACACAGTGTGTCTCTCCCAGGGTTACCTTATTCCTGAGATCATATTTTCATGTTCAAAAAGTACCGTTCAATGGTTTTGTTTTCCATCCTTCAGGTGGCGACCTGGCTGGTCCAAACACTTCAATTGTAATCATCTGCGCCCTCCCGCAGTGCTTACATAAGTTATATTCCATCCATTTTTCCTGGCAGAGTTCCTTCCACCTGGTCCGTTTCCTTTTAAGCGGTGCCGGTGTTACCTTCATGCGTATCTGTATGCTTCTCAGCTTTCTTCTGTTACATGCCGCCAGAAAACCATAATGCCTGATACGTACAAATCCAGGGGGTAATATATGCTGGCTGAACCTGTGCATGAACTCCTCTCCCGTGAGTGTCATCATCTTATGTTTTCCTCCCTCCCTGTAGTCCTTATAGTCAAACATGACGGATGTATCCGTAACTTCCTTTATTCTGGCATTGCTTATGGCTGTCCTGTGTGAGTAACGCCCCAGGTATTCAATGACTCTTTCCACCCCCTTAAACGGTACTTTGCTGTATACCACCCATTCTTTTTCAAACTGCTTCTTTCTTGTTGGCTGCGGTACTTTCACGTGTTTGCTCCACTCTTGCATGAACTTGGCCCTGAACACCCTGCTCATGGCCTTGACCGGAAACAGAAAAGGACTGTCCTTATTCGCGCCTGAAAGCTTCCTCCATTCCCCCTTGTCATCTATGCCTCCTTCAGGCACGACACAGTGCAGGTGCGGGTGATAATGCAGGTTACTCCCCCAGGTATGCAGGATCGCCACCATTCCCGCCTGGGCACCTTTATGGGCGGCAAAAGCGGAGAGCGTTTTCCAGGCTGCTGCAAACAGGCAGGAATAGGTGGATTTCATATTACCCAACGCCAGCGGATGTAAGGCGGCAGGCAAGGTAAAAACCACATGGAAATATTTCACGGGCAACATATCCTCTTTGCGCGCTTGTATCCATACCTCGCGCTCGGCTCCCTGACATTTGGGACAATGCCGGTCACGGCAACTGTTGTAGCTTACACGCATGCCCCCACACTCGGGACAAGCATCCACATGCCCTCCCAAAGAGGAGGTGCGGCACTGTTCCAGGCGAGAGAGAACCTGGAGAACCCTGACGCAGGGATGATACCGGCTGATAAAGGAAGATTTGAAACGGGAGATAATCCGCCCGACTTCAAACGCTGTCCTCATGGTCGGGTCTTGTTACTTCCTACATCCTCAAGACGGTCCAGCGGACTGAAGGCGTAGCCACCCGCAGGCAGATTGACAAGGTGAAGGTAAATCAGGGTTGTTTTTATGTCGGCATGTCCCAGAAGGTCACGAATACGAAGAATATTTTCACCCATCTCCAATAAGTGTGTGGCATAACTGTGCCGCAGGGTATGAAGCGTGCAGGGTTTAAGGATGCGGGAGGAATGAACAGCTTGTTTAAAAAGATAACGGATCTCGGAATCTTCTATTTGTCCCCCGGAACGATTGTTGAAAAGATATACCTCAGGCCTGTGTTGGATGAAATACTTCCTGAGAAGAAGCAACAGGTGGGTAGAGAGAGGAACATACCTGTCTTTGCCGCCTTTGCCCTGACGGATGAAAACCTGCATGCGCTGACTGTCAATATCACAAATCCGCATATGGATGAGTTCACGCAAACGCAGACCGCAGGAATAAATCAGAGCCAGTAAGGCTTGACTGCGGACACTGATGCAGTGACGCAAAAGGCTGCTTACTTCTGACTGGGAAAGAACAACAGGAAGTTTCTTCGTACTACGGATACGAGGAAGGGAAAAATGAAGTTCACAAAGATGCATCGTCTTGCGATAACAGCGAAGACTGTAAACTGTGTGTTTGAAATAGCTCAAACCGGGAGAAGGACTACGGGAGAGCAACATGCTGAAATAATCACGGCAATCGTCTTCACTTAAATGCTCGGGAAGTTTCTTAAAGTGAAAGCTGATGGCAGCCAACTTATGACCGTAGCTTTTGATACTACGGGGAGAATACTGTTCGACTTGAAGCTGTTTGGAGAATTTTTCGTAACTTTGCATAAACCCCGAGATGGAGTCACTGGCACGCTGAATAAAATTTGCCATAGTGGATAATGTTTAATAGTTGAACATTGGAAATATCACCACTAAAATCAGCAAAAAAAAGGAATCCCGTATAAGTAAAGCTAACTTTAGCTATTACCTATGCGGGATTTAGTACAACGAGGCTTTCCTTTAAAACCAACGACCTGTTTCTTTTAAAGGAAAAAGTAGAAGTCTTTAATCTCTTGATTATGAGATATTTGCCTGAATGTGATTCTCGAAATTGAGAATTGGTAAAAAACAAAGACGTTTATGGGAATTTCTATAGGTCTTTCAGTAGCACTTTACTTGCCTTCTTATAGTATTCTTCTCTGGATTCAGTCAGTACT
Organism: Bacteroides thetaiotaomicron; assembly: GCA_019412825.1. GTDB lineage: Bacteria > Bacteroidota > Bacteroidia > Bacteroidales > Bacteroidaceae > Bacteroides > Bacteroides thetaiotaomicron_A. The sequence continues at coordinate 16,523 of DXOL01000025.1, forward strand.
TTCCATTCGTCATTAAACTCCTCATCCTTGTCGATCTTGAAGTTTTCGGACCCATAAGTATCCAGTCGGTCGAGCAAGATGGCTACATTCAGCTGGTTAATATCCATGGAGGGTTGGTAACCGATATCTTCACTCTTTTGGTCGGACACTACTTCATGGATCAGGTCTATTTCTTGTAATTGATAGAGTACCTGATTAGTCAGCCGGATGGGGATTTGATGCTCTTCCGATATCTCTGCTGCTGTATAAGGCGGTTCATTCTTTTCGAAACGTTTGGCGATAAGCGACATGATCAGGATAGAGATAAAGTCCCGATAACGTCTGCTGATGTTGCGGGTATCCTGATCGAAGCTAAAGCTGCGGATATTTTGTCCGGCATACGTCAATTCAGCTCCGAACAGACAGATGGTCCATGAGATTTGCAACCAGAGCAGAAACAAGGGGAGAGCGGCGAAGCTACCGTAGATAGCATTGTATTTCGATACCCATAACTGGCTGTTGATATACAGGAACTGGAAAGCCTGATAAGCGGAACCTGCGAGGATACCTGCAATCAGAGCGTGCTTGAATTTTACTTTCGTGTTGGGCATGAAGATATACAGCCCTGTAAACATCAGCCAAGTCAAAACAAATGGGATAAGGCGGATCATGAACTTCATGACGGGAGCCAGTAAAACGAAATCGTCCATCTGCTTCAGAACGGTACTCACAAACAGAGAAAGACCGCCCGATACCACAATCAGAATCGGCATGAGCAGGAACATGGAGAAATAGTCCGTAATCTTCCGGTACATGGAACGCGCTTTCTTTACTTCCCAAATGCGGTTGAAAGTGATTTCGATGTTACTCACCAGATTGATCACGGTCCATAACAACATCACCAGACCTACTCCGATGAAAATACCGCCTTTGGTTTGCGAAAGGTAGGAGTTGACGAAAGAAAGAATGGCTTCCGTCGTTTCTGTATTTCCCCCGAAGCCGCTCCGAAACTGATGCTCCATCAAATTATCAAATCCGAATCCGCGGGCTACGGCGAACAGGATGGCGAGTATAGGCACAATGGCAAGCAGTGTGCTGTACGTCAGTGCTGAGGCCTTGTTTGCCATCCGGTCTTTAGTAAATCGGTTGATGCAGAGATAGATGGTCTTAATAATATTGTAGAGCGAGAATTTCGTTCTAGTCACTTCATCTTCCGTGATGCGCCAGATGTCATACGTGATGAATTTCCATATATCGGTGATTTTCTTCTTCATGGCTCAGAATTAAAAAAAGCAGTTTAAAAAAGAAAAAAAGCAGTTAGCCTGTAAGCCGAGTTCTGTACCTTATAGATATAAGGTGCCTGTCATTTATCTGAGTGGCGTGTCACCACGACACTTTAGCGGTCTACCCTCCGACATGGAGCGAGCAACTCTCATAACGCCGGTTTACATGACCTTACAACTCCTAAGACGTACAGCCCGCATGTCGCCATGCGACTGGTGGGCTCTTACCCTACCTTCTCACCCTTACCTCTCCCCGAAAGGAGCGGCGGTTATTTTCTTCTACGTTACTCTACCCTCGCGGACAGCTTTCTGTTAGGAAGTAGGATGCTCTGTGTTGCCCGGACTTTCCTCCTGCGCGAAATGCGCACGCGACAGACCGGCCAACTGCTTTAGACTGCAAAAGTACGTCATTTATTTTGTTTTAGCCAAAGAAAGTGTCACAAATAGAAATAATTTCTACCTTTGCTATCATTAAATCATGATTCAATGAAGAAAAATATCCTTTTTTTCTATTGCTTGCTGGTAGTAGCGGTAGTTAGTCTGAAAGCTCAGGAAATACGCCCCATGCCTGCTGATTCGGCTTATGGGGTAGTACACATTTCTGTTTGTAATATGCGCGATGAAGGTAAGTTTACGTCCGGGATGAGTACGCAGGCGCTGCTTGGAATGCCGGTCAAGGTATTGCAATATACCGGCTGGTATGAGATTCAGACTCCGGATGACTATACGGGATGGGTACACCGGATGGTGATTACTCCGATGTCGAAAGAGCAATACGATGAATGGAACCGTGCTGAGAAGATCGTGGTGACTTCCCACTACGGATTTACGTACGAAAAACCGGATGATGACTCTCAGACCGTATCGGATGTCGTTGCCGGCAACCGTCTGAAGTGGGAGGGGAGCAAAGGGCGCTTTTACAAAGTGTCTTATCCCGACGGTCGCCAGGCATATATATCCAAACATATTTCACAACCCGAAACGAAGTGGAGAGCTTCATTGAAACAGGATGTCGAAAGCATTATTCAAACCGCCTATACAATGATCGGAATCCCCTATCTGTGGGCGGGAACTTCTTCGAAAGGAGTCGATTGCAGCGGTCTGGTCCGGACGGTGCTTTTTATGCACGATATAATCATCCCGAGAGATGCGTCACAACAGGCTTATGTAGGCGAACGCATTGAAATAGCCCCTGATTTCTCCAACGTGCAACGCGGAGATCTCGTCTTTTTCGGTCGCAAAGCCACAGCCGACCGTAAAGAAGGCATTTCGCACGTCGGCATCTACCTGGGCAACAAACGCTTCATCCATGCCTTGGGAGACGTACATATCAGCAGCTTTGATCCCGAAGACGAGTACTACGACGAGTTCAACACCGGCCGTCTGCTTTTTGCCACCCGCTTCCTGTCTTATATAAATAAGGAGAAAGGTATGAATACCACCGACCATAACCCCTATTATCTATATGACTAATCATTATCCATTATCAATTATCCATTCAACAAATGCCAAATAGAAGAGATTTCCTGAAAACGGCCGCCTTTGCAACTTTAGGCTCCGGAATAGCTGTCAGTCAGGCATTGGCGGGAGAATCTGTAGCTTCCACCATTCATATAAACAAACAGGGTATGGGAGGAAAGATGAAAATGACTTTTTTTCCTTATGAGTTAAAGTTGAGGCACGTCTTTACGGTAGCCACTTATTCGCGCACCACCACACCCGATGTGCAGGTAGAAATCGAGTATGAGGGAGTGACCGGATATGGAGAGGCGTCAATGCCCCCTTATCTTGGGGAGACGGTGGAGTCGGTGATGAACTTCCTTAAAAAAGTAAATCTGGAGCAATTCAGTGATCCTTTTCAGTTAGAGGACATTTTGTCATACGTTGACAGTCTGTCTCCGAAAGACACGGCGGCAAAGGCAGCGGTAGATATTGCCCTTCATGATTTGGTGGGAAAGCTGCTGGGAGCTCCGTGGCATAAGATATGGGGATTGAATAAGGAAAAGACCCCTTCCACCACCTTTACGATCGGTATCGATACGCCCGATGTGGTTCGTGCCAAAACAAAAGAGTGTGCAGACCGGTTTAATATATTAAAGGTAAAGCTGGGAAGAGACAACGATAAGGAAATGATAGAGACGATCCGTTCGGTGACAGACCTTCCGATTGCCATAGATGCCAACCAAGGATGGAAAGACCGCCAATACGCGCTCGATATGATCCATTGGCTGAAAGAGAAGGGGATTGTGATGATAGAGCAGCCCATGCCGAAGGAGCAACTGGATGACATAGCCTGGGTGACGCAGCAAAGCCCTCTGCCGGTGTTTGCCGATGAGTCGTTACAGCGTTTAAAGGATGTGGCCGCTTTGAAAGGCGCATTTACGGGAATCAATATCAAACTGATGAAATGTACCGGTATGCGTGAAGCATGGAAGATGGTGACGCTGGCACACGCTTTGGGAATGCGCGTGATGGTGGGCTGTATGACGGAGACTTCGTGTGCGATATCTGCCGCATCGCAATTTTCTCCGGCGGTCGATTTTGCCGACCTCGATGGTAACCTGCTTATCTCCAACGACCGCTTCAAAGGGGTAGAAGTGGTGAAGGGGAAAATCACCTTGAATGACTTACCCGGAATCGGTGTCATGAAAATCTGATCTTACTGAATGAATGTCAGACTGTTAAAGCCATCTGACATACAACGAATGTAAATTTGTCAGTTGCTGTCGTTAAGCGCTGTTAAGCCTCAAATATTCTCTGTTAAAAGAGGACAAAAAAGAGTGACAAGTAGAATAAGTGAACGATATTTGTTATTATTTTAACGTCGTAAAAGTTAAAACAATGTCGAATATTAACATTTTAAAGAATTATAAATCATGAAACAGACAACAAAGAACATTCTGGGAGTAGGAGCTATTATTCTTCTTAGCTCAGGAGTTGCAGGATTGACAACTTACAAATTGTTGCAATCCAATGATGCTGCCAAGGAGACATCTTTTAATGAGATGTTCCAGCAGAATCCCAATGTCAAATTGGCTGCTTTTGACGCGGTAAACGCTCAACCGGTTGACTTGACACAAGCTGCGGAGAATTCGCTTCATGCTGTCGTACATATAAAGTCTACTCAGGAAGCTAAAACAAGAACCGTTCAGCAAGCGCCGGATATTTTTGATTTCTTCTTTGGAGACGGGCGTGGACAGCAGCGTCAGGTGCAATCCCAGCCTCGTGTTGGTTTTGGTTCCGGAGTCATCATTTCTAAAGACGGATATATCGTGACCAACAATCACGTAATTGAAGGTGCTGATGAGATCAGTGTGAAACTGAATGACAATCGTGAGTTCAGAGGACGTGTGATCGGTACTGACCCGAGCACAGACCTTGCTCTGATCAAGATTGAGTCGGAAGATGATCTGCCTACTATTCCGGTCGGAGATTCCGAAACGCTGAAAGTAGGAGAGTGGGTGCTCGCTGTAGGAAACCCTTTCAATCTGAACTCTACAGTGACAGCAGGTATCGTAAGTGCCAAAGCCCGTACCTTGGGAGTCTATAATGGTGGTATTGAATCTTTCATCCAGACAGATGCCGCTATCAACCAGGGGAATAGTGGTGGTGCGCTGGTGAATGCGAAAGGCGAACTGGTAGGTATCAACTCCGTGTTGTCTTCACCTACGGGAGCATACGCAGGATACGGCTTCGCTATTCCTACCAGCATCATGACTAAGGTAGTTGCCGACCTGAAACAATACGGAACGGTACAGCGTGCGCTCCTTGGCATCAAGGGAGCTTCTTTGGGCAGCAGCATCATGGAAGACCAGAGTCCTATCGATAAGTCCGGTACTACACTGCGTGATAAAGCGAAAGAATTTGGCGTGGTAGACGGCGTATGGGTACGTGAAATCGTTGATAACGGTTCGGCTGCCGGTGCTGATATCAAGGTAGACGACGTCATTGTCGGTGTGGATAACAAGAAAGTACATAACTTTGCCGACCTGCAGGAAGCATTGGCTAAACACCGTCCGGGCGATAAGGTAACTGTGAAACTGGTTCGTGACAAGAAAGAAAAGTCAGTCGAAGTGACGCTGAAGAACGAACAGGGCACTACCAAAATCGTGAAGGAAGCAGGCATGGAAATTCTGGGTGCTGCATTCAAAGAACTGCCGGATGACTTGAAGAAACAGCTGAACCTCGGCTATGGTCTGCAAGTGACAGGCGTTTCTTCCGGTAAGATGTCAGATGCAGGAGTTCGCAAAGGTTTCATCATCCTGAAAGCTAACGACCAGCCGATGCGCAAGGTAAGCGATCTGGAAGAAGTGATGAAAGCCGCTGTTAAGTCTCCGAATCAGGTATTGTTCCTGACCGGCGTATTCCCGTCCGGCAAGCGCGGATACTTTGCAGTAGACCTGACTCAGGAATAAGTTATAAATTAAGGTAAGAAGATTGTAGGATAAGCTAATGAAATAGAAAAAGGATGCCGTCACACAACTTGTCGGCATTCTTTTTTGTTTTATTAGTTGAAAATATAGTGAAAAAGTTGCCTAAATATGTATGTTAACAAATTATTTGTCGTAACTTTGCACTCCAAATCTGTTTTTAAAGAATGAGACAACTAAAGATTACCAAAAGTATCACTAACAGAGAGAGCGCTTCTCTTGACAAGTATTTGCAGGAAATCGGCCGTGAGGACCTGATTACAGTCGAGGAAGAAGTGGAACTCGCTCAGCGCATTCGTAAGGGTGACCGTGTAGCATTGGAAAAATTGACACGTGCCAATCTTCGTTTCGTCGTATCTGTGGCCAAGCAGTACCAGAACCAGGGTTTGAGTTTGCCTGACTTGATTAATGAAGGCAATTTAGGACTGATCAAGGCCGCCGAAAAGTTTGATGAAACACGTGGATTCAAGTTTATCAGCTACGCTGTATGGTGGATTCGCCAGTCTATTCTGCAAGCATTGGCAGAGCAGTCGCGTATTGTCCGTCTCCCGTTGAATCAGGTAGGTTCGCTGAATAAGATCAGCAAAGCCTTCTCAAAGTTCGAACAGGAAAACGAGCGGCGTCCGTCTCCCGAAGAGTTGGCAGATGAACTGGAAATTCCGGTTGACAAGATCTCTGATACGCTGAAGGTATCCGGCCGTCATATTTCGGTGGATGCGCCTTTCGTGGAAGGAGAAGACAACAGCCTGCTGGATGTGTTGGTAAACGACGATTCGCCTATGGCGGACCGCTCTCTGGTTAATGAGTCTCTTGCGAGGGAAATTGATAGAGCTCTTTCTACGTTAACCGATAGAGAAAAAGAAATCATACAGATGTTTTTCGGTATCGGACAGCAAGAAATGACATTGGAAGAAATCGGCGATAAGTTTGGCCTCACACGTGAGCGCGTTCGTCAGATTAAAGAAAAAGCAATTAGAAGACTAAGACAAAGTAATCGTAGTAAATTGCTCAAATCCTACTTGGGATAAGTGAGGAATATCAGTTTCTGAAAAAAAAAGAATTAGGGGTCGCATAAGCTACACTTCTTGGAGTAATCATCTGAAGAATGTACTTATGCGACTTTTTATTTAGCCGTTATTCGTCAATACTACACTATGCACCATTTTATGAAGAAGTCTGCTCTGATATTATTCACGCTTGTTGGTCTGGGCATTGGCGTCGTAGCCAAAGCCGAACGACCCTTGCGGGAAAAGGCCCTTGCGGCGAAAACCTATTGCGTAGAGAAAGGATTTAATACGAATTATTGCTTTCTGGTAGACTTCAGCATTCCTTCCGGCAAGAAACGTTTCTTTGTCTGGGATTTCAAAGGCGATTCCATCAAATATTCAAGTCTGTGTGCTCATGGATATGGCAAGGAGAGCACGCCGAAGAAACCGGTATATAGTAATGTGGAAGGCAGCTATTGCTCTTCTTTGGGGAAGTATAAGGTAGGAATCCGTTCGTATAGTAAATGGGGGATTAATGTACATTATAAACTGCATGGATTGGAATCGACCAACAGCAATGCTTTCAAGCGTTACATTGTGCTCCATTCGTATACTCCGGTACCGACTTTGGAGATATACCCCATGCATCTTCCATTGGGGATCAGCCAGGGATGTCCTGTGATCTGTGATGACGTGATGCGGAAGGTCGATGCGCTGTTGAAAGCCGAGAAGAAGCCCGTGTTGCTATGGATATATGAATAGAAATACTAAATCTTAATGATAAATAGATGATATTTCCTCTTTTTTGTTACCTTTGCCACAATTAAAAATTTATGATATGAAATACGTAAAAATACTATTTGCAATGGCACTTGTGTTGACAATGTGCTCGGCTTTCTCTTTAAAGAAAGACCACTCAAAAACAGTTTATGCCTTCGGAATTGCCGCTTCCTTTACGGATACAGTCGTGTATTTTACGGATATTCAAATATTGGATAGCGCAAAGGTTAGCAAGGAAGGTTTTCTGACTCATCGTGATCTGTATAGCTATCAGCTGAAGAATTATGTGGAAGATAACGGACTGCAGCAGAATAGTACCTGTATGATCTATTTCTCAGAAAACAGAAAAAAGCTGGAGAAAGAAGCAACGAAGATTCTGAGTAAATATAAAAGGAACAGGAATACCACAGTAACACGGATTGATACTGATAAATTCCACTTTATAAAACCGGAAGAGTAAAAGATTAATTGTTAATATGATAAGAGATGCAGGTTTGCATCTCTTATTTTTTTATCTTTGTGGCCGTAACTAATTGGAAATCTAATGAAAAAGATTAAAATATTATCCCTTCTCATGGGTTTGGCTGCGTTGTTTGCAGCTTGTGAGAATAATGAAAACGAAGGTCCTGAAGGACCCGAACCACGTGAGCAGGTAGGACGTACAGTATTGGTCTATATCGTGGGGGATGCAGGGGATTCTAATAATGAATTATCCAGCCTTTTTAAGATCAACTTTAGCGATATGAAGGCGGGTATGGAAGAGGTTGATTATTCCAAGTGTAATTTGGTTGTTTATAGTGAGATGGTAAATGACGTTCCTCATCTTATTTCATTAAAACAGAAGAATGGCAAAGTAGTGGCCGATACTCTTTTTACTTATGATGAACAAAATCCGCTGGATAAGGAAGTGATGACTAGTGTTATTTCCCAAACAGTTAGTTATTTCCCAGCAGATAGTTATGGGTTTGTATTTTTGTCTCATAGCTCTTCATGGGTGCCAGCAGATAATAACGCCAATTCTCGTTCTATTGGTTATTATCAAAAGACTAAGATGAATATTCCGGATTTTCGTGATGCGTTGTTCTCTGCTTTCCCCAAACCGTTAAAATTCATATTATTTGATTCATGTAATATGCAATCTGTGGAAGTCGCTTATGAACTTCGTGACTGTGCTGAATATTTTATTGGTTCTCCTACGGAGATTCCGGGACCGGGTGCACCTTACAAAGAAGTGGTACCAGAACTGTTTACTGAAACAGATTTGGCTGTAAATATAGCTAGTGCCTATTTTAATTATTATGAAAAAAGTTATACAGGGTTTAGGCCTGTTAGTAATGAGAATTGGACAGGAGGAGTTGCTACTTCTGTGATAAAGAGTGAGGCTTTAGAAGAGTTGGCTAGAGCAACGAAAAAAATTCTCCCTAAATATATTCAAGACAGAGGTGAAATAAATAGAAGTGAAATACAACGATATGATTTCAGCAGTGAGAATGCGAATTATGATTTGGAGGGATTAGTGCAATCCTTAACTGGTGGAAAAGAAAACACTGATTATCAATCTTGGCGAACGGCTTTTGATAATGTCGTTACATATAGGAAAACAACTCTCAAAAACTATTCCGGTATCATTCGTAGAATGTTTACTATGGAAGGTTCGGAGGGACTTTCTACGTATATACCTACTGGCGAAAGTAATTCTACCATGAATACTTTCTATCGCACTTTGTCATGGTACACTGCTGCCGGATGGGATGGAACCGGATGGTAAGAATAAAGTCAGAATAAAAAGTAGGAATATATGTTGTTAGGCATAAAATAACATAATTTACCTGATAGATATTATTTTCTGAAAAATAAAAGCTATATTTGTGATAAAACCTCGAATAAAGCAATTAAAATATGATTATTCAATTTACAATTGGAAATTTTTTATCTTTCAAAGAACAATCTACATTGTCATTAGCGGCATCGGCTTTGAAAGAAGTACAGGTTCCGGCTGAAGATATAATCTTTAGTGTAGGGACTGCCGGATTATCGTTGATGAAGAGTGCAGTTATTTACGGTGCCAATGCGTCCGGTAAATCCAATTTCATTAAGGCTTTTGAATTCTTTAAGTGGTATGTGATAAATTCGTCGAAAGACATTCAGGCAGGGGAACGTGTTAATATAGAAAGTTTCCGGTTAAATTCGCTTACTGCGGGCGAACCAAGTTATTTTGAAGCCATATTCTGTGATGAAGATAATCAATATCGTTATGGATTTGAAGCTGATAATTCTTTGGTACATTCAGAATGGCTCTATCAAAAAGCTAATAAAAAGAGAGCTAAGGAGGTGGAACTATTCTACCGGGAAAAAGATAGCTTCGATATTCATACCAAGTTTGTCGTTGGTAAAGAGCTTGCAGGTAAACGAATGGTGAGAGCAAACGCATTGTTACTTTCTGTTGCGGCACAATTTAATGATCCGACAGCAGTGGAGATCATGAAATGGTTGAACGATACCACTATTACTTCTGGTTCTAATGATGAGAAGATATGGAATACCGCCACCATCCAATTGGATGACATCAGAATGAAACAGAGAATTGTAGAGTTTTCCCGCTATGCTGATTTAGGTATTGAGAATATTGAAAAAATTGATAATACTATTGTCAGTACGCATACACAGTACGATGATGAAGGTAATGAAGTCAAAGCTGTTACTTTCCCATTCAGAAAAAATGAATCGGAAGGTACAATCAAGTATTTTTCTTTAGCGTATCCTATTATTGATGCTTTGGATAATGGAAAGCGTTTGATTATAGATGAATTTGATTCTAAAATGCATCCACTTCTTACGTGTAGAATTATTGCCTTGTTTAATTCAAAAGAAACAAATCCGAAAAATGCTCAATTAATTTTTACTACTCACGACACTAATTTGTTGAGTGCTAATATATTCCGACGGGATCAGATTTGGTTCACACAAAAAGACCGTTATGGGGCAACCGAACTTTATTCATTAGCAGAGTATAAAGTACGTAATGATGCTTCGTTTGAAAAAGATTACTTATCCGGAAAGTACGGAGCTATTCCAATTGTCGGAGATTTAACCCGTTTGTTTAATACGCACGAAAAATAAACTATGGCGGCTACAAAAAGGAAAAATATGAATCCGCGTATCGAAAGAAAGATAACCCGTATCAGTGGTGTGCGTGAAGTGAAACAAACATTTCTGATTATTTGCGAAGGGGTTAATACTGAACCGGACTATTTTAATGCCTTCCGCTTGACTTCTGCCAATGTGAAAGCTATCGGTCAAGGCATGGGAACATTAGCATTAGTACAGAAAGCTATCAATATAAAAGAACAGGAAAGGCAAAAAGGAAGGACATATAATCAGAATTGGGTGGTTTTTGACAAAGATGATTTCCCTGAAAATGACTTTAACTCCGCCATTTCATTAGCGCGCCAAAATAGTTTTGAAGTGGCTTATAGCAATCAGGCTTTTGAATTTTGGTTCTTACTTCACTTTAATTTATATCAGGGAGCTTTACATCGTTCCAAATATGAAAAAATGTTGACCACTTTGCTCGGATTTGCTTATACAAAGAAATCGGGTGTAAGCTCTAAAATGTTTAATGCTTTATTCCCTAAACAAGAACGAGCCATTAATCATGCCAAAACTATCATGAAACAATTTGATGGGAATAACCCGGCACAACAAGAGTCTTCTACTACTGTTTACAGGCTTGTGGAGGAATTGAATAAATTTCTATAGCTACACCATTAATCTATTTAATGCTGCTTTTTCTATTATTTTGTAATACTTAAACATAAGAAGTTTTTTATGAACCCAAGATACAAAAAACAGCATAATTCCAACCAATGTTGGATTTATGCTGTCATTTTTTAGAATAAGAGGAGTAGAAGTGCCCTCGCTTTGGGCGACACACTTTCTTTTTTTACCCCCTACAACCGTCCATACTCCTTCCTTGGATCAAACCCCGGACACCTGTTTCTGACATCCGTACTCAACTGATAATGCCCTACGATCTTCGCCTGTGGAAACAACTGTTTCAGTTCTCCCAATATCCGCAGCAGCGTTTCTTTTTGTTGCGTCGTCCGTGTATCCGCCGGCTTACCATCTTCGTCCAGCCCGGCTTCATAGCAAACCGCCAAACTATGCAGATTGAAACCTAACGTATGAACACCTGCCTCTTTCATCGGCCGTGTATGGTATAGCATTCCATCCCGTGTGACATAAAAGTGATATCCTATTTTCTTGAACCCACGTTGCAAATGGCATTGCAACAACTGTTTCTCCGTAAAAGGGATATTAGCGCGTGTAGCGCTGCAATGCACCACGATATACTGAATGCTGCGAGGAATATATTCTTCCTCTGCGGACAGTTCTTTTAGTTCTTTCATTTACCCCGCCTCCTATATAGACCCCATACAAGACGTTACCCCCAAAGCCGAAATGATAGAAGTCGCAATCGTCACAATAAACTGCAAAATATTTCTCCAAAGTTGTTTTTTCATAACTCAATCTCTAATAATAATTTATTAATACACTAAAATTTCAACTTTCAATTTTCAACTTTCCATTTATTAAACTGTCGGGTCCGGTGCCTCGTCGTCGTCTCCGCCGGTGCTGCCCCCTCCGGGTTTCTCGTCCGGTTTCGGATTCTCCCCGTTTCCTTCCTCAGCATCCGCTTTGTAGAGCGAATACTTCATCGCCTTACACATATCCCTTAGCATCTCTCCGGGACTGAACCGTACACGTGAAATCCTGATACAGGTAGCCGCCTTGAACTCCTTTGCCGTATCCGTCGCATTCCCGGTAGCGATAGTCACCCGGAAACTCCCGAGATCTCCCATCAATACGATGTTTCCCAACTCCAGCTGATTCTTGATCTCCAGCAGAAACTCCGTGATACACCCTTTCAACTCACCGATAGAATACGAAGACCTCTCCGCAATACGCTTGATTACTTCTTCCGTATCCACTCTTCGATTGCTACGGGCCATTGCATAAAACTTAGTCGGATTCTGCGGCTTCAACGGATTTTTCCGCTCCACCACTACATACTTCTGTGCCATAATCTTTAACTTATTACTTAATACTTATTACCTGTAATCGATTACATTGCAAAGATACCACGCCCGGAAGATGTCATGAATGTTAGTAAACGGCATTGAATTATGATGAATATTCTTTACTTGATGGCTTGCTTATATGTGAGGAATTGTGTACCTTTATAGCATTAATCAATGAAAGAAAAAGAAAAAATGGAAGAGATAAGATTCAGTATTCGTTGTTATGATAAAGTAGAACTGGCAAAGATGTATTTTCCGAAGTTAAGTAATCCCGTTTCGGTAGCGAAGCTACGCCGTTGGATGCGCAATTGTCTTCCCTTGATGGAGGCATTGGAGGAAGGAGGCGATTTTCATCCGAAACTCAAGATGTTCAGTGCGCGCGAAGTGCGCCTTATTGTGCGCTATATGGGTGAGCCGGACGGCTATTTCGTTCAGTCGGAACACATTATGGAAAACCGACCGCTCCACTAGCCGGGACCGACCGCTCCGTTGAGTTGAACCGACCGCCCGATTGATTGAAAATATACGGTCGTTCCTCTGTAATCTACCGCTTGATTCATCCCAATCATACGGTAGATTTTTTTATCTCTTCTCAGGACGATGGCGTGGATTTTACTTCGCATTCCTCGTCATCCATAAATCTCCCGGCGCATAGTCCCCCATACGTGTGAGACTCTTGTTGTGGCTGAAGTACACTTCTCCCGTCTCCCCGTTCCGGTGTTTGGCTACGATGGCTATGCCCAGCCCTTCGGTGGGATATGAGCTTTTCCGGTCCGTGGCACGTCCGCTGAGGGCGGGGCGGTGCAGGAGCAGCACCATGTCCGCATCCTGTTCGATGGCGCCGCTTTCGCGCAGGTCGCTCAGTGCGGGGCGGCCGTCCGGGCGACCTTCACAGTCACGGTTGAGCTGGCTGAGCAGGAGTACGGGTACGTTCAGTTCTTTGGCGAGCATCTTCGCCTTTCGGCTTGCTTGTGCCACTTCCTGTTCGCGGTTTCGGTTATGCTGTTCGGTCTTCATGTCGCAGAGTTGCAGGTAGTCGATGATGACGAGGGCACACTGCCCCTTGCTTTGCTGTAGCTTGGCGGAGGAGCGGATGTAGTCCATGCTTACCGAGGCGTTGTCGTCGATGTATATCGGCAGTTTCGCCAGTTCGGCGGAGGTTTCGTGCACAAGGCGCAGCTCGGTAGGGTTGAGTTGTCCGGTACGCAGATGTTCGGCGTTGACCTCCGGGCAGGCTGCCAGCAGCCAGCGGTCGCCGAGCCGTTCTCCCTGCATTTCGAGGCTGTACACCAATACCTGATGTCCGGCAGTAGCGGCGGTACGTGCCAGATGCAGGGCGAATGCTGTTTTTCCTACCGAGGGTCGGGCGGCTATGATCACCTCGTCTCCCGGTTGCCATCCGGCAGTCATCCGGTTGAGGTCGGTAAAACCGGTGGGTATGCCCGTCACTCCATCCCGGTTGGATGCCACACGGGTTTCCACTTGTCCTACGGTATCCTCCATCAGTTGCTCCATTGACCTCAGATGGTCGGTGGTGCCGTATTCGTTTTCCAGCCGGTCCAGCAGGCTGTGTGCATCCACTAGTGTGTCGGTGATGTCTGTGGACTCGTCGCAGGCGAGCGCGAGCAGTTTGTTGCACCCTAGTATCATTTCCCGTCGGATATACTTCTGTTTCAGTATTTCGGCATGATATTCCAGGTGCGCGCTTGAGGCTACCCGCGAGCTGATGCGCATCAATGTGTACGGACCTCCTACCGCATCAAGTCTGCCCCGCTGGGCAAGCTCTTCCTTCACTGTGATGACGTCGATGCTGCGTCCGGCACGGTACATACTCTGGATAGCGGCATAGATTTCGCGGTTTTTTTCTTCGTAAAACACTTCCGGGCACAATTTGTCGTCTACCAGTGTGATCGCTTTGCTTTCGATGAGGCAGGCTCCGATTACCGCCTCTTCCAGGTCGGTATCGTGCGGGTTTACATATTCGTTCATGATTCTTCTTTTTTTAGTATTCGTAATGGGTTCGTGATTAATAATCGTATTCGTCCAGAAAGGTCTTGTCCGCCAGATAGCTGGCGGCCTGTTTGCAGTACTTTATGTCTTTCAGGTTGTCGTAGTACTCGTCTATCTTTGCCAGTGCTGTATTCCGTTCGTGCGCGGAGAGCTTTTTCCATTCGCGGCGGGCACGTCCGATGTTGATCCTTTGTCTTTGTGTCACTTCGTGATACTTCTTCCAGAAGGCTCCGAAGGTGACCCCTCCGGCTTCGTTGCAGGCGGCTTCCCGTTTGTCCCGCCCTACCAGCTGGTCGTATCCCGGTACGCGTATGTGGGTGGTGTGCGGGTTGGGCAGCTTTTCGATGATGCCGTTGTCGCACATCTTGTTGAAGAAGTATCGGGTGCGGCTCCTCTGCCATCCGAATATTTCCGCCCAGTGGGCGATGGACAGCACGGATTCTCCGCGGTGGCACTCAAACGTGCAGTCGTTCATCCGGCAGCTAGTGGTGCTGTAGTTGACGTGTGTCAGTACCAGTATAAATGCGTCAAAGTCTCCCGTGGCTCCTTTGGTTACTTTCATTTGCTCCTCGAAGAGCACTTTGGGGAATAGAATATACCCTTTTTTTAGTAAGTCTTCCGTTGATGTTATCATCTTCTTGTTCGTTGTTTATGGTCCCTTCAACAGGGGGATTTGTACGTCTTTTTCTCGACCATCCTTTGGACCACCCTCCGGGGCCCTCCAAAGCTCTCATATATAGTGGATTATAGGGTATGTTAAAAAACGTTTCGACCACCCTTTGGACCATATAATATATATTATAAATTAAGAATGTATTAAAATACATTATATCAGTTTTCTCTTTTTGGAGAAGGTAATGTCAATAAAAGAACCTTATTATGTCCTATATCTACATAGCCATTCTTGTGTGTCATGGTGATGTGGTATATTCTGATTGTGATACCGACAATGGAATTTTCCGATTCCCACTGCTGTGTAGAGAGAGTAGCTGCCATGAAAGGGTAGCCGGTTGAAATTTGGTTTTTTCATTATAAAGTGTCTTTTCATTAAAACGCTGCAAAGGTAAAAATCGTTTGCGGATGTGGAAAAACCGTGAAGTTACACATTGGTAATAAGGGCGAGGAGAGTACATTCCTTTTTATTTCGTTAAAATAGTAGGTTGAACATTGTGCCGGGTAGTTTATTTTATATAGTTTATGCGAAAAAGAATCTCAATTATGAACTTAAAAAGAAAGGACTATATGAAACAGCATAGCTTTACCGACTTTGTTTACGAGATTATTGGCGAGTTGCGGCAGGAGAATCGTTTTGCAACGGCCTATATCTATCACTATGCCTTACAGGCATTCACCGCTTCTGCAGGTGGCGGTAAAATATTTTGGGGCGGACTGACCCGAAGAAACTTGTGTAGATTTCAGCGCTATCTGGAGAAAGGGCAGAAGAGTTATAACACAACTTCTACTTACATCCGTGCGCTGCGTGCTATCTATAATCGTGCTGCAGACCGTGGTATTGTGGTAGGTGAATACCGACTGTTTGCCAATCTCAAGACAGGGGTATCTTCTGAACGTAAATTGGCATTAACTGCCGGACAGATGAGCCGATTGCTGGATAATGTTGTTGACGGCAAGTTTTCCTCCGACAGATTCTCCAGTCATAAACTCCCTTCGGAGATGTACCGGGCGCAGGATACAATGCGATTGATGCTGTTGCTGCAAGGAATGCCTTTTGTAGACCTCGCTCACTTGCGCAAGGTAGATTTAAAAGGGGACCTGCTGATATGCCGACGCCAAAAGACGGGTACGGAACTTTGTGTCAATCTTATGCCGCAGGCGTGTCAGCTTATCGAACGCTATAGGAGTCGGGAAGAATCGTCGCCCTATCTGTTGGATATCCTTACTCCAACTTCTTCCTATAGAGAAGCTTTTGATGATTATCGCCATTGTTTGCGTAAGTTGAACTTCAACCTTTCGAGACTACCCGTACTGTTGGGAATGGGAGAGATAAAAGTCAGTTCCTACACGGCACGCCACACTTGGGCTACACTTGCCAAATATTGTCAGGTTCCTGAAGAAGTGATTTCCGAAGGACTGGGACATTCTTCACTTGAAGTCACACGGACATATCTCAAGAGTTTTGAAGGGGAGGAACTTAGCTAGGCAAATATGGTCGTTAATAATTACATAATCTCAGGAGAAAAGAGAGTGTGGAATAGACTTCAAGAGACTGTTACTTCGTAAGTAACGGAGAATTTTCAATGCTACAAAGATATGAGATTTTTAATAAAAAATATGTTATTTACAAAGTTATTTTCATTAGATCATTAAAAAAAGTTTCGATACAAAGCAAAAAGCAAGAATAAGTATGACATACTAGTTACAAGAGTTATGAAAACACATACTACTTTTTCCTCCCACTTTGAAATGAATAAAGCGGAATGCACTGCTATTTGTCTTTTTGACTAAAATAAACTACTGATAATCAGAATTATGATAAAACAACGCTTTGCTTTGCCATAAAATAATTCTCCGTTACTTACGAAGTAATTTTCATCTCATACAAACGGACAACTTAGCATAATGAAGCAAAAAATTAAATTCATAAAAGAGCGTCTTGAGCACAAAAAGGAGCAGCTTTCCAAGCAGGAAATCAGACAGGAACGTCTTAACCGTACTATGCAAAATACTAGAGATGATATTGATCAGCTTGCCTATGCCCTTCACGAACTGGAAGAGGCTGAAAAAGGTAATCATAAACGTCGTACGATTCCTAACAATGAAGTCTTTGGTTTCTTTATGCGCATCTGCCGTCTGTTCGACTATCTTCAACGCCGTTACCATAAATATCTCAATTATCGGCTGACCTGTCTTGTGATACACGCCCGCTACCGGTTTCGCAGTCGGACGCGGGCACCTGGTCGTGAGTATCTTAGTCCCGGAACCATACTTACCTATTTTAAGCATGAACGAGAAATGATTGTATAACTTCGGATTTACAATAGTCATTGCATTTATAGTACTTCTTTTTTCTTAAAGAATCCGATAGCGATTTGTATTATTAATTAATAATTAGAGAATATGGGAAAATTAAAACATTTAGGAATGTCACTCATCCTGGCAACAACACTTTTCAGTTGTGGAGATGACTATGACGACACTGCTTTGCGCAATGATGTGAATGACCTTAAATCAAGAGTGGAAAAGCTGGAAGCATGGTGTACCACTGCCAACACACAAATCAGTGCCTTACAGGGGTTGGTTTCTGCATTGGAGCAGAACGACTATGTGACCGGAGTTACTCCTATGGTAGAAGGATCTGAAGAAGTGGGTTACACCATCACCTTCACGAAGAGTAATCCGATCACCATCTATCACGGTAAGGATGGTAAGAATGGTGCTGATGGAAAAAACGGTACTGACGGTATTATCCCTCTTATCGGTGCAAAGAAAGATACCAATGGAATATATTATTGGACTGTGAAGCTAGGGGACGCCAGTCCTGTATGGCTGACCGATGCCGAAAACAATAAAATACGTACTACCGGTAGAGATGGGGAAAATGGAAACGATGGTAAACCGGGTGATGATGGTGATTCAGGTAAAGATGGCATCCCCGGCCATACACCTGTTATTAGTGTAGATACTTTTGAAGGCAAACTGTACTGGAAGGTAGACGATGAATGGTTGCTGGATAGTAATAATAGTAAGGTGCCTGCTACCGGTGAAAAAGGAGATACCGGTACTGCTGGAGAAGACGGAGATAAAGGTCCGAAAGGTGAACAGGGTGATTCTGTTTTCAAGAAAAACGGTATAAAGGTGGAGGACGGTCAAGTGACATTCACTTTGGCGGATGGAACGGAATTTACACTTCCAATGGCAGTCGGCAATCTTGCTGTGGGGATTGGTGGCAACGAGTTATTTTATGCTTCACCTTCGGCAAATTCTATAGATATTGCCTTTGCTTCTACTATGGAAGAAGCGGATTATAAATCTATTGTTGCTACTATCGTGAGTGGAAATGAAGCAGACTGGGTTGTTAAAAGTCGTGCTGCGGAAAGTACATGGAAAGTAGCGGTAATGGAACCGATCTTCACCGGTACGGATGGAACATATATTCCGGGAAGTGCAAAAGTAACCGTTACTCCTCCGGCAAATGTAAAACTGTCGGATACAGCTCTATTAACGGTAATAGTGACGGATGCTAATGATGGTACTGTATCCGTTTCGAGAGAAGTGAAATATTTTGATGGTGAGATAGTGATATGTACCGGAGGTGATCTGAGTATCAAAGGATTGGATGCATCTGTGAAAAAACTGGCAGTAAAGGGCTCTATTACGGTAGAAGATTTTAAATATATCAGAGAATCATTAACCGCGCTTGAAGTGCTGGATATTTCGATGACTGATTTGACTGAGCTGCCGGATCGTGCATTACGTTTCAGTGGCGATGCACCAAACACTTCATTGAAAGAAATTCGATTGCCTTTATCTATGAAAACTATCGGTTATGCAGCTTTCACTAATTGCAGAGCATTGACAAGTCTTGATACTGAAAATGTAGAAATCATAGGTGAATGGGCATTCGAACAATGCCGCAGTTTGGTGGAAGTGAAATTACACGACGGATTGAAAGAGATTCGTAGACAAGCCTTCAATAATTGTATTTCACTGACATCGATAGATATTCCCGGCAGTGTAACAGATTTAGGGAAAAATACAGAAGCTTCTACATCACAGTATGAAGGTTGGGGTTTTGAAGACTGTGCGAACTTAAGCACTATCACCTTGCATGAAGGTTTGAAGAAATTATATGTCGCAACCTTTTCTCGTTGTGGAGTCGTATCTATTAATATACCTGCAACTGTTACTGATATTCCTGACTATGCTTTTCAGGAATGTAAAAATTTGGAGCGCGTCACATGGCATAATGGTATTACTCAAATAGGGGAAGCTGCATTTTTAAGATGCCGTTCATTGAAGAGCATTACTATTCCAGCAGGAGTAACGGTGCTCAGGAACAATCTATTTGATGAATGTGCAAATTTGCAGTATGTAACATTGCATCATAATATCACGGAAATACAAGAGAGAGTTTTTGCTTATTGCACTTCACTAAAATCAGAGTTTTTCCCTGATGAATCTGTCTTATTGGATCAAGCAAAATTGCCTAATGCATTACAAACTTTAGGAGGGGGTGTATTCACGAATTGCAAGAACCTGAGGCTTATTGATATGCGAGGTACCCAAGTGAAAAATATACTTAATAATACATATTCCGGATGTAGTGGTTTAACTACATTCTACTTTCCGAATGTAGTAGAAACAATCGGAGAATTTTCTTTTTTAGAATGTTCTACGTTATTTGGAGTAGTCTTTCCGGCTTCATTGACATCTATTAAAAATAATGCATTCACTTACTGTACGAAAATGAGCCAAGTCTATTGTTTGGGTGCTATTCCACCTACGCTTGATACGGCTGCTTTTGATCCTTCTCTAAAATCAATAAGTACACTATTTGTGCCGGAGGCTGCGATTGCGACATACAGTAGCAGTAGTTGGAATTCCTATTTTAAAGAAATAACAAAAGATTTACTCCATCCATAAAATTCAGTAATTCAAATGATAATCAGGTTCCGCCATCTTTCTTGGTAAGAAAGGTGGCAGGACTTTTGTTTTGTCGCATTTTTCAACTACATTTATAAAACTTTGCCTGTTAGCTAATATGATAATAGCATCTTTCTTCCATTCAATTCATTCAACATAATTCGATATTGCCATCATCCAACATTTTGATTTATTTTATAACTATTGGTATATATCGACTCAAGGAAAAATACATTAAAAGTAGTCCAGAATAATAAAACTTAAGTAGATTCTTCCATTCCCTTTATTATCTTTTTTATTCTATACATTTGTAAATGGTCGTTTTTTTCTGTAGGTTTGTATATTATTCACACTCTCTAATACTTTCATTATGAAAAAAAACTGCGTTCTTATTGTATTACTATTTTCTATTTTCACCTGCCATGCACAGACCGAAGTGCCTTCACCTGTCGAATTTGATCTGCTTCTGATTATAAAGCCAACAGGCTCGATACCCGAATTAGGGTATAGCTATACAATGAGTGATGAGGATATTACAGCTGCAACAAAATCATATCTCGAATATTTTCCTGCACTGGTAACAAAACTGAGTAACGGAACAGTAAAGGTGAACACCACCGTGAAAGTTTCGTCCCGTCCTGTCAGCACTCTCTCATCGCTGAACGATAGCTATTGGTTATCGCCTGCTGATGTGAAAGAAGACGCAAAAGAGTTTACGGAGATAGGGCAATACGATTGCGTGCAAACCTATTATTCATTAATCGGCATGGGCGAAAACATACTGTGGGGACTGGGCTGTTTCGACTTCTTTGAAGAAACGAATTACGCAGGTTATTGCGCCATCGTATATCGGGAATCATTCAGCACCCCCGAATATCAAAACCCCGATAGCTATGCCCACGAAATATGGCTGCACGAATGGATGCACAGCCTCGAAGGCTTTTATTATAACGTTTTAGGTGTCAGAAGACCTCCTCATCCTGCCCACCTGGATGCCGCCGAAAATTTGGGATACAAAAGTGATATCACTGAAAATGGTGTCTGTATTAATAATCTGCCTGTCTTTTATTCTCATCACTTAATGGGCAAATTCATTGATTTTACGCACCCCTTGCGTCCGTCGATAGATGGGGGATTCGGCCCCGAAGCATGGAAATACGGTACACCAAAGAAATATTATCGGGAGAAATTTGCTGTCGACTAACCGGAGTATTGTATTCTTGTTTGTAATGTTGGGGTAGTTTGGTTGCAGCGAAGTACATAGTTGCGATACAAAAAGTCTTTTTGGGCATACTGGAAATGGAAATAATGATTATCTTTGTGAATAATGTGTGAGTATGCAAATTATAAATAGTGACTTATATGGATTTTAGTGTAAAAGATAAAGTAGAATATATCATAGCCTTGGTAAATGAGTTTGCAAAGGCACACTCACTTGCCCCTAGTCAAGCATATCGTTATTTGGAAAGGTATAAGGCTATTGATTTTATTGACAAGCATTATGGTATTGCCCATACACAGAGTTTTAAGGATGTGGTATCTGACATTACAGCTTACTGCCAGCGCTTTGGAGGAGCTATTCAATGATACTTTACCACGGGACAACGGTGGATATTGAGAAGATTGATCTTCAAAAGTCTAAGCCGAATAAGGATTTTGGAAAAGGTTTCTATCTTTCAGCGGACAAAGAACAAGCAGTTGCGATGGCTGATTATAAAGCAGCACAGATAGAAGGGATTTCGGTAGTTAACGCTTTTGAATTTGCTGAAAGGAATTTGGAAGATACTTCTTTGAAAGTGAAAATCTTTAAAGAATACGATAAGGAATGGGCAGACTTTATTTTTGCTAACCGAAACAATCCTTCATCTGTAAGCGTTCACAATTATGATGTAGTGATAGGTCCGATAGCAAATGATCGTGTAGGCCTGCAAATACGTAAATACATGGATGAAGAAATTGATTTGCCTACATTTATTGAACGGCTGAAGTATATGAAGGGAATAACTATTCAATATTATTTTGGAACAGAACGTGCAATTAGTCTATTAAAGAAAATATGAGGGATGCAGATTATTTGATAGAATGTATGTCCAAGGACCTCGTCTTGTTGTTGATGGAGGATTTCGAACTGGATATGAAAACTGCGTTGCGTACACTGTATACGTCAGATACATACGCCAAGTTGCAGGACACCAGAACGGGACTCTATTTTCAAAGTCCCCGCTATGTTTATGACTTCTTGAAGAACGAAATAAAAACAGGGAAAATGATGTAGCTGTGGAAATCACATTTCGGAACTACATCATTGAGATTAATTTTGTAATCGCGATTTTTATCTATTCACCCCCTCCTTCACGCACGCGCGAATATATATAATGTATAGAGAAAATAGCCTTTACAATTGCAGTGGAAAAAATATGCTCTACAATATCATTATCAATCAGAGAGTTACGAAAAAGTTTCAAAAAAGTGGTAGAAAATAGTCAGATATATTTGGATTGTATAGCAAAACCTCGTACTTTTGCACCCGCTTTCCAAGAGAGGGACAGCCTAACAATTGACATTCTGCTAAAATTTAAGGCTTCAGAAAATAAAAACAAAAAAACTTCGAAAAAGTTTGGAAGTTATCTGAAAAAGTCCTTATCTTTGCATCCGCTTTCGCTAAGAAAGCAGCGCGACAGAAGTCACGTTAGTTCTTTGAAATATTGATAAACAATACAAGTAGTACAAGAAAAAAAATAGAACC